>NZ_CAHJXM010000003.1:0-600000 GCF_903645295.1 Bacillus sp. Marseille-Q1617 | reverse complement strand
GAACCAGATTCAATATCATTCAACAAGTTTCGCAAAGTGTGAAATTGGACCCTCAGTCAGGACAAGTCGTCCAGCAGTATGAGGAAGGGAATCTTGATCCTTTTCACCTTGCCTATAATGGTCCGGAACTGAAGGTGCAATGTGCTGCATGTGGACTTGTAGAAGATGAAATGACCTTTAAGAAATTTGGGGAAAGTAATAGTTAAGGTGAAAGGGTTAACCGTATAAAGGTTAGCCCTTTTTTTCTGACAGGGTGATGATAGATCATAAGGCTAAAATCAAATAAATTAAGCTCCGTGACAGATAGACAATTCCAATCGCCAGACCCCATCCAAACATCATGCCTGTTGTCAGGCGCAAAGGATTATTACTCACACGCCACCTCTTCATTTGTGTGTATCCATCAATCAGCATCGGAATCATCAAAAGTCCCCCGACTGCTAAGGTCAAAACAGAAAATAAATAAAACCAGTTTACAATGATGCCGATAAAAATCCCTGTCACGATGCCCATACAGCGGAAACACACAGGAAATTGATGATTGCGAACGACCAAAGAGCGCTCGGGGATCCGGTGACAAGGCATGAAAGAAAGGGTAATGAGCGATTTCATAAAATCCTCCTAAGGAGTACAATCAGGACCACAATCAAACGAATCACAATCCAGGGATTTCTTTCCTGCCCCGGAAGAAGGAAGACAATCAGGCATGTAGAATGGCCAATCCCAACAGTCATTCGTTGATTTTGATTTCTTTCCTTTTTTTCTTTGATAATAGTATACCGTTAAAGCAAATAATAATATGCTGATGATAAGCAGCGATAAAAAGATATATAATTGAAATGTAGTCTCATAGAAAAATAAACCGGATATTCCGGCCAAAAACAAAACCAGTTCCAAACTAAACAGCAGAAATACCATACTCCCACCCCGCGTCTTTATGAATGATCGATTTCTTCAAGTGATCGTATAATATTTGTTTTATGTAATCCTTCACCAATTATGACAAAGTTAGTCTTATATTTCATATCTGCCTGCATGAATAAAGGCATTCCATAAGAATATTGAAACATCATAGGATATTTTTTCCCTTTGAGCGGGATGTACCCTTTCATTCTGTAAATCGTGTCCGGCTGACGTTTAACCCATTCTTCGAATTCTTCACCATCAACCTCGCCTTTAAATGTATATACGACTGCCTGTAGTGAAAGGTGCTGCCCTATTGAGGCTTTGTCAAATTCCCCTATTTCTTTTATTGTTGTCAATGCAAGAATATCAGCCATCGATACTTTGGCGTAATTCGTCAGAAAGACTTTGGCATTAGGGTTCAACTGCTGTAATTCATAGATGAACTTCCCCTGCTCCATTTCGGTCAGCAGATCTATTTTATTTGCGATGATAAATTGAGCATGCCGAATCTGCTCTCTCATCAGGTGCAATACAGACGGACTGAATTGGGACCGGTTCTTCCACTGCTTGCCGTCCACGACTGTAAGGATTCCTTTGAAATCAAATTTATCCGCAAACAAGGGAGAAAGGATCGAATCTACTACCTCTACAGGATGTGCCGCGCCTGTGGTTTCAATGATGAGAACATCAAATTGTTCGTTGACTAATAACCCTTGTAATTGCGCCTCCAGCTTATCTGAGATTGTACAGCAGATACAGCCGTCCAGCAGCTCCCTCATTGCTGTGTCTTCATCCACTGCATCACTGTCGATCGATACACTGCCAAGTTCATTCATTAAAACAGCTGGCTTTTTATATTCCTCCTTTAATGCTTGAAGGAATTGTTTCAATAATGTCGTTTTTCCACTTCCAAGAAAGCCGGATAATATAAAGACTTCTTTTTTCATCTGAATTCCTATCCTCTCTATACTGCAATCTACATCTCTACATTCTATATAAAACCGTAAGCAAATACAATGACCTATCAAACCTTGATTGATTGTTCTAAGGGTGTACCTGAAAGTTATATAATAGAAGAAAGCTGTAGTTTGTTGCTTTTCAACATCCCCATCTCGAACTCAAGAATGAACGAAAACTGATATAAATGTTCCAACACCCTGAATATAACGGAATGGATGGAAAAACAGCGCCGGAGAAAACAAGAGAACCAGCTTGGAATACACTACTTCTTTTAGAAGGGCGGGGATTTTCTTTGTTTTATGAAAAAATTGTACCGTTAAAGCTGCGTGATTTTTTAAAGAATCCTTCCCATGACACGTTAAAAGATCTGCTACTTCATAATACAGGTGAAACTGACTACGTCGATTTCAAATCAGATTGGATCGAAGTTTCCAAGCTTGCCAAGCACGTATTGGCCATTTCCAATTCAGGCGGAGGCTGTATTATAATCGGGGTTATGCAATATGATGATGGGGCCATTGAATTGAAAGGATTATCTGAAGAAGAATTTTTGGATAAAGCTGATGTAGATAATAAACTTCAGCATCTGCTTCCTAAATATTTACGATATAGGACAGAGGATTTTCTCTTTACTGAGAACATTCATCCCCTTTTAAGCATGAAACGATTTCAGGTGCTGATTATAGACTATGATCCCAGGTATGTTCCCTATACTTCTATCGTGACAAGAGGAGAGCTTCGATACGGCGCCATCTATGTCCGCCAAGGGACCAAAACCATCGAAGCAACGAATGATAAACTGGTGGATGTCATTCTGAGGAAAGTACAATCCGGTGGATCAGACAGTGACGAACGTACTCTCCAGGAACACCTGGAACACCTGAAAATCCTTCAATATGAGTATGATCATACCCAAGATGATAAATATAAGAAATATTTACATCAGTTGATCGTAAGAAAAATGAAACGCATTGAAAACTACCTTGAACTCGACTCCTCGGATTTTTTTCCTTCGTGAAGATATGAAGGGCTGAATTACATTAGTGAATAAACTCATTTAATGCATGAAGATTTGCATGTTCATCCATTTCCAACACTTCTCCTGCCCAAGGTTTTGATACGTTTTTGTAACTTCCTTCAACAGGGATACGGATGGTTTCAACAGTCTCTATTGGATGAAACATGAATGATAGTCCGTGTTTCATTACCTGATCAATCGAGAAGGTTGTTTCAACGTTCTTAAAGCTTTCACGTAGTAATTCGACTGCTGTTGAGATGCCTTTTCCAGATTTTATTTGAGCCATGATATTTTTTTGAGCAAGATCCATGATTTCCTGCTGCCTGTCCACCCGTCCGAAATCACTTGATATGTCTCCCCTGAAGCGGACGTATTGCAAGATTTCTTCTCCCTTAAGCAATTGTTTGCCGGGTTCTTTAGCCCACTTCCAATGATTGATCATTCCTTCAGAAATCGTAACCCGGACACCTTCCGGGAAAATGATTCCCATCATATTGATAAAATCTTGAAAATTAAGGTTTACGGTGTGATTTATCTCAAGATCGAAATTTTGCTGCAGCGTTTTCTTTACCAATTCATTACCGCCCCATGAATAGGCATGATTTATTTTACTTTTTCCATATCCGGGTATTTCTACATATGTGTCCCTCATGATGGAAATGAGTTTGATTGTTGTATGATTGGGGATATATTGAGCAATCATCAACACATCCGCTCTTTCGGCTTCCTTCTTTCGTTGATCCGAACCAACCACGAGCACATTGATGGGTTTTTCATTCCCTTTATTACTGAAAGGAAAGATCGAGTCTGGTCTTTCTTGATTTCCCTCTGAACTCTACACACTAGTCTTTTCTTGCATTTCAGTTATTTCTGAAGGTGGAGAGGGTTCATTCATCACTACATATACGGTGAATGTTAACACCAATATCAGCGGTATTGCCGTCCATTTTCTAAACACCATTATCACCTCAAACTTTATTATCATTGTTGGTCATATGGGATTCTTCTATACAAGTAAGTAAGAGGGAAATCAAAAAGATCTCAGGGGAATATCCCTGAGATCTTTTGATAATTTCAAGTATTATTTTAGTACCTCAACTGCTTTTTTAAATTGAGGATCGTTTTCTTTTAATTTCTGACGAAGCTGATCCATTAATTTTACCGTTGTCTCGCCTTTTAGTACACCTGTCGCTTCGAGTTTATTCTTATCCTGAAATTCCTCTACAGCCTTTTTCGTTTTTTCATCGAAATAGCCGTCAACATTTCCTGGGTTCAGTTCCAAGGCATTCAACATCTGTTCAGCCGCTTTTACCGAATCAGACATATCACTTTCTTTTAGTTCTTTATCCGGATTGATGAAAGGGAGCTGAGCGTAGTCAGGCATCTTCACTTCATAGTCAGGGGTGATTCCCTTTTCATGAATCCAATTGCCCTTTGGAGTAAGCCATTTGGCAGTAGTGAATTTCATATTGGAGCCGTCCTCAAAATCTTCTGCAGTTTGAACGGTTCCTTTACCAAAGGTTTTCGTTCCGACCAATGGGATATCGTTGGATTCACTTACGGCAGCAGCTAAGATTTCTGAAGCACTGGCACTGCCTTCATCCACCAGAATAGCAGTTGGTACATTTACTTTTTGTCCGCCTTCAGACACATACTTCTCAACTTCCCCATTATGATCTTCAACCTGGAAGAGTACTTCGCCTTCAGGTACAAATAGGTTGGAGATCTGGATCGCTTGTTCCAGCAGGCCTCCCGGGTTTTGTCTCAGATCCAGTAGGAGCTTTTTCATGCCCTTATCCTGCATTTCATTTAAAGCCTTGACCAATTCTTTATACGTGTTTTCGGAGAAGCTTGTAATCTGTATTTCAGCGACCCCATTGTCCTTCATTTCAGCATAAACCGTTTCAATCGGAATCTCATCTCTTGTGATGGTGACATCCATTGACTTCTCTTGGCCCGGGCGCTGAATCGTCAGGGTCACCTTCGTCCCTTTTTCACCCCGGATTAAAAGGACTGCATCCGTTACCGACATACCCTGAATACTTTCCCCGTCCACTTTCAGGATTGTATCGTTAGGCTGTAAGCCTGCTTTTTCAGCAGGTGACCCTTTGATAGGGGAAACTATCGAGATATATCCATCTTTTTCTTGAATTTCTGCACCGATTCCTTCAAATGATGAAGAAATACTTTCCTGAAATTTTTTGGCTTCATCCTCATTCATATAATCGGAGTAAGGATCCCCGACGCTTTCGAGCATGCCGTTGATTGCTCCATTGACCAATTTTTCCTGCTCCAGGTCCTTATAATATTTTTCATTTAATTTATCGTAAGCCTCATACAGCTTATTGAACTCAGATCGTTCGGTGACGCCGACATTGACTGCTTTCTCATCCCCAAATGCCAATGCAAAGGTTGTAATCCCAGCGGTAGCGAATACAAGAAAAAAGAGGAGCATCACAAATTTGAATTTTTTTATTTTTAGATAGCTTGTTTGATTTTCTTCTTGGGTTGCTGACTGTTCTGTTGATTTATCCTGTTCCAAGGCTTCCACCACTTTCATTGCTATGTATCTAAAGAATTTCGTTAAGGATATCATGAATATCCATTCTGGACAATCAGATAACTTCTTTATTCTATCAGCTTTTACTGCTTAGCGAAAGAATTATCCATCACTATCCTTATGATGTGTCAAAATCGTCGTAAAAAACCCTACAGTACTTATGGCGAACAACGAATATAAAAATGATTCGAGTCCTATAACCGACCAGCCTATCAGCAAGACCAGGCTGTCGATCACGAAAATCAATTTGCCTGCATTAAAACCGAAGCTCTTACTGATCAGCTGGGCCAATAAATCTGTACCGCCTGTCGCTGAATCAGCCCTTAGCATCAGACCGATCCCCACACCGACAAATGCACCGCCCACAAGCGCGCTGAATAAAGGAGGAAGAATGTAAAAATCATACCACTGATAAAAAAAATCAATCATAAATGAAGAAAGCCACAACCCATGTATACTGTTATAAAAAAGGGGCCGATCTTTGAAAAAGACAATCACATACAGCGGGATGCTCAACAGGATGATTGTAAGACCAGGCTTGAACCCGAACCAATAATGAAAAATCAACCCGATCCCGATCATGCCTCCGTCAAGAAAATGATAGGGCACAAAAAACAGATTGATTCCAATACCTATCAGGATACTTCCTATAACCAGAATAAAGAATCCTTTGAACATTATTATTCCCCCAATAAAAACATTTGGACAGCCTCTCTTATTAGGTTTATGAGGGAAGGTGATAAAAAAGTAATTATTTTTAATTCCTCAGCAATCAGTAAGTTTACATAATCAAATTATACGTAACTATATTTAGTGAATGCTTCTCTATATCGGGTCTTATTATCTTCCTGTTTTGTAAAGCTGCAAATAAACCGCTTCCCGAAAGCTCTCAAATGGGCATCTTAATGAAAAGGGCAGGAAGCTTATGATTTGCTTCCTGCCGTCTATCTCATTAGATTTTTTTCACATTTTGAAAATATTCTTCCAAGGTCCAGTCATTCTCGTGAATGACCTTGGCAGCTTCAAGTCCAACGTATCTGAAATGCCAAGGCTCATATTGATACTTGGTTATATCCACTTTATCCTTGGGATATCTGAGGATAAAACCATATTTATAAGCATTTTCCGCCAGCCATTTTCCTTCTTTCGTTTGTCCGAATTCAATATTCACTTGAAAGTCATTACTCTTACTGGAAATGTCCATTGCCAGCCCTGACTGATGCTCGCTTTGTCCAGGAGGCGCTACGGCCATGACGGCTTTTTCTTTACCAAACTGCTCGATTTCACGGTTCAACAGCATTTCTTGATATTCGTATGAACGATAACCTGAAATAGCAGTGAGAAAGATTTGCTGAGACTCTGCTGCTGCAAACATCTGCTCCAATGCCCTTGCAGCTTCTTCACGGATATAGGCTTTTTCCAGTTCCTGATTTCCGAATACAAAAGGAACCTTCGGACGTACTAAATCTTCCGGTTTATACTCTCCAAGCGCAAATTCTTTGTTCACCAGCGCCAGAGTATTGGCAGGATTCTGAATCACCCGCTTGCCGTCCACTACCTTGACATTATTGAAGAATTTCGACTCCAATTGCAGTTCAGGCGGAACCGATTCTTCTGTCGGAACTTGTTGATCGGCGCCTTCATCTGGTGTGTCCGCCGGGGATTCCGTGATACCTTGACTGTTGTTTTCTTCCGTGTTCTCTGTTTCTTCCGTTTGTTTTTTACCTAATAAGTTCTCGGACCATTCTTGTGCTTGCTGACACCCTGCTAAAATAACAAAGGAGCCGGCAATAACCAGGATGACCTTTTTCATACTTTCACCTAGTTTCTCTATATTGTTTCATCCTTCATATTAACATGAATCCTTTAACATGTAATCAGTATTATACTGATGTAATCAGGTTTGACACATAATAAAACTGCTTACTTTTCAGTAAGCAGTTATTGTAAGCGTTATCTTAATAAGCTATTCTTTTATGGCTGCTTCGAGAGCCACTTCTATCATCTCATTGAAAGTCGTTTGACGCTCTTCTGCAGAAGTCTCTTCACCGGTAAGAATATGGTCGCTGACTGTCAATACAGAAAGTGCATTGCGTCCATATTTAGAAGCCAATGTGTAAAGGGCCGAGGTTTCCATTTCAATTGCAAGGATCCCGTATTGAGCCCATTTTTCATGTTCAGCATTGTCGTTATAGAACATATCCGCTGTAAATACATTTCCTACTTTCAAGCTAAGGCCTTTTTCCACCCCGCTGTCATAAGCACGTTTCAAAAGATCAAAGTTTGCTGTAGGCGCATAATCGATTCCATTAAAAGTCAAACGGTTCATCTGCGAATCAGTCGAGGAAGTCATTGCCAGGATGACGTCGCGTACTTTCACATCCTTCTGGATTGCTCCACACGTACCAACGCGGATCAAGTTCTGAACATTGTAGCTCTGCATCAATTCGTTAATGTAAATGGAAATGGATGGAACACCCATGCCAGTCCCCTGCACACTGATTCTTTTGCCTTTATATGTTCCCGTGTATCCAAACATATTACGAACTTCGTTATAACATACAGGGTTCTCCAAAAATGTTTCTGCTATATATTTTGCTCGTAACGGATCTCCAGGAAGTAACACCGTTTCTGCAATTTCATTTTCTTTTGCATTAATATGTACACTCATCTTGCTATTCCTCCTAATAAAGACGTTGAAGTACTATTGTAATCCTTTTTATAAGCATATGCAACGAAACGCAAGTCCACGGATAGGAAGTCATGAACTGGTAAGACTATAGATAGAAGGAGGTATGGTCATGACGAAGGAAAAAATGAGTAAAAAACTTCAGCAGGCTGTTCAGCATGCAAATGAAACAAACCCTTCTACACGCTCCAGAACTCAACCTAACTCTTCAAGAACCGAAAGGCTAAAATCTTAATCGACGAGGAGGGATCCTTTTTGGGCAAAAAGCATAGAAACAGAATCAATTCACCAAAGAAAAACAATCATATTCCTAAAGAAGCATTAGAGGCAGAACACAATGCCCATGCTAAAGAAGACTCGACAGTAAATAGGAAGAACGGGCCCGGTCACAACATCTGATCAAATAAAAAGGAAAGATTCCCTGCTTTAGGAGTCTTTCCTTTTTTAGATTTTAGTGAAGGAGGATGCGATTCACCCTTTTCCATCCATTCGGCTGCAACCGGTAGTAAAAGTGACCCTTTCTGCCTTCGTCGATAAAGATGATATCGCGGGTGGCGATATACCTGCCTTGATAGTCATCGGGCATGAGATCGGGAACATTGAAAATCCTGAATGTTTCGTAAAGTGCCTCTTCATGATTATTCGCTTCTATTGAGATTCGATACACCTTCTGGTAGCCCTTCTCTTGACCGTATTTTGGAGTTTGAAAGACGGTAATATCATATTTGGACCTCAGCATCTTGGGACGTTTGATTTTTTCAAGTAAAAGCATGAGCACCCCTCCGAATAAGTTGTACTCAAAGTATTATACAAAGGCTCTGTCGAATCCTTCATCAAAAAATAGGAACCTTTGTCGAAACCGATTAAACGAATCTGTCGATAGTCTCCTTCAACTTAGAAGGCAGGTGAGGCAGATCCGATGAGCGTATGGTCATTTTCACCATGGATTCATCCATTTCCAGTGCTTCAGCAAGGAAACCGCCCAGCCCTCTTGCTCTTCGATCCACTTCAACCAAAACGTCGGCCTGTTCCTCCGATTGATTAATGAACATCAATTCGATTTCATCCAATGAACGTTGATATTGTCCATTCACAGGAACGAATTCAAACTCCTGGATGAAAGGGTAGCGTCCCCTGTAACGGCGCGGAGCCTGTTCGCACTCTACTTTACGTATCCTGAACCCCAAGTCCTGGACAGATTGAAGAATTGCATTAATCAAGTTGTTCGGAAGAATTTCAATATAATCTTTATCTTTTGGATCTACTGCGTTTTTAATATCCAGTCCTGTTGCGACCCAAACACGTGTATTGCCATACGTAATCGGCGTTTCAAAAGGCAAGGTGAATGAAAATGGGAACTCTTTCTTTTCATTCTCACCGATTGTGAATGGTTCTGAAATTTGAACCTTTTGAATAGGGGCATAATCTGTATACTTCTTATCATCCGACTCACGAATATAAGTAGTGTAAAGAGTCAGATAGATAGAATCAATCGTCTGGGATGTACTTCCCCCTGTGATTTCCACTACACCCTTTGCAGTTTCACCAGCTTGATAGCTTGATTTCTCCAATTTCGTATCGACAGTTGCTGCACCAATTCCAAACGATGCAAACACTTTATTAAAAAATGACATGTCCATTCCTCCGGTTTCAACTATTTTTTTCATACCTTATTTCCATCAATTCCTCACGTGCTTCTTCAGCATTTTCATAAGGCTGCTGTATCCTGAGCAGCTTTTGAATCAGCACTGAGGTTTCGGGCCTGATGTCCAATTCTTCCTCCCAGCTTTTTTCCTTTCGTTCAGTTGGTTCATAAGAAGAATAAAGCAGGAATAACAGAAAATGTCCCAGGGCATATAAATCACTTCTTGCTGTCTTCTCCCTCATATAATCTTTATGATACAGGGGCTCTTTTTCAGACTCCGCCTCTATCTTGCAGGCAAGTCCAAAATCGATAATATTTATTACCCCGTTATCCCACAATATATTCGGAATCCGCAAATCCCTGTGTACATATCCTTTTCGATGGATATCGATGATCAAATTCACTAATTTGATGCCTATTTCTAAAGATTCTTCTTCTGAATAGCTTTTTCCTTCTGCAAAAATTAAATCTTCAAACGTTTTGCCGCGCATCTTCTCCATTATGAAATATGGAGTCCTTTTATGGCAGCCGCTGGCATATACTTCCGGGAATTGGGGATGCTGCAGTTTTCTTAAGATCATGGTTTCGTTATCCATGTACCGTATGTGGTCTGAAAACAGCTTTTTATAAGGACGGATTCTTTTGAGCACCGCTTCTTTTCCTGTTTTCTTATACCTAACCTTATAGGCGGATCCGTAGCTTCCTTTCCCTATACACTCAATGATTTGATGCTTCTGGATTTCCCTGCCCTTCTTCCATTCTATTTCAAAGCTGTCAATCATCCTTCTAAACAAGGTTCGTATCATACCAGAAGCCTAGCTGCTGAAAAAACTTGAAAATAAACTTTTACTCTTGTATTTTTTCTTGTAATGGTGATGACCGTAATGTTTATGTTTTTTGTGCTTACCCCATGAATGACTTGAGCTGTAGTACCGGGGTTTTGAATGAGAACCTAACAGACTTTTCAATATTTTCTTTAGCATACCTGCTACCTCCATACTTAACTTTCTATATCAGCACTACCTCTATATACGGTTAGAGGGCTCCCTTGGTTTCAAAAATGTGATTGAAACAAAAAGGTCCGTCCCTCAGCATTTTTGAAAGTGCTGAGGGACGGACCTTAGATTTTATTTATACGTCCTCTTCCCATTCCTCGTCGATGATGCACTTGGCAATCAGATACTCGAAGGTTATATCTGCCAGTTCTTCCAGTTCATCTTCAGATGGTACATAGCCTCTTTGCACAAGTTCTTTCATGAAGAATTCGGCAATTTCTTCAGTGTCGATAAAGACTTCTATCTCCCGCATTTGATCGCCCCCTTTGATTCTCAATTTATGATGCCGGCAGCTTAGTTATGCCAGCAGAAAAAAAGTTTTCATAAGAGATTTAGGACAAGCATACACTTTACCATTAAGATTTAGAGGAGCGATTGTATGTTGACGTTTATTAAAAAAGGCCAATCCACTTTGAGAGAATTAGAAAACGGAGAAGGGAAAATTGCAGCCTGCATGCAATGGGTACTTCGTACAATATTGATTTCCTTCTTATTGATAAGTGTTCCGCTGTTTTTATATATTATGTGGATTATTCCTTCTCTTTAACGGCAGAGTGTGAATTTGCATGATTTTTTAATTGTTCGAGAACATGCTCCATCTTCTTTTTGTATGTGTTATCATGAAAGAAAAGATAAAGAGCTTTATAGTCATTATAGTAATCGAGCAGCTGGTCTACCCAGCTTATTTTATGTGAGGGTGACGTAAGGAGTTTTGTCTTTGCATCTTTTTTTTGTGGAAACACAAAGCCGTATTTTTTTATAAACGCCTCTGCCTGCTCTTCATCGGCTACTAGAGTGATTTCATCTTCATCTGCCTCCAGCCATTCCCCGTCAGTGATCCTCATTAATTCGTATATTACATCTTCCCATGCGTCGTCTTTATAACGCCAGATTTCTGTTCTGAATCCGACCACTTTAAATAAATCTTCTTCATACCCTTTGACAATGACCAGATCACCAAATAGAAATTTATATTCGATATCGATTTGTTCTTGTTCAAAAATATATCCGTCATACGATTCGAGCAGTTCAAGTGCCTTTTCTTTAAATAATCCTTCACTTTCGTTTACTTCATAAAGGAATTCCCCATCCAGCTTTTTTATATTTGTAATTTTCCCAACTGTCCCGTAGATGGTTACGACCACTGTTTCCCCTACCCTGAATCTAGGCTCTTTTCGATTCTTCATTCTCCCCTCACCCTTAATCGCCTTTTTTATATAATATGCAAAAAACGCTATAACGGGATACAAGAATTCGGTTTCTCCGCTCTGCTTTGAAATCTACACTCTTACCTAAATCTGTCAGAACTGAATTATTTAAAAAAATGGCTCTGTAACACCGCTGATGATTTCCGTGCAAGACTTCGCTTTCCGCGGGTGACCCGTGAGCCTCCTCGTCGCTACGCTGCTGTGGGGTCTCACTTGGCCAGCTGCAGGGCTTAGATAAGCCAAACCGACCAAGAAGGCAAAGAGCGCCTTCCAGGTCGATTCGTCTTATGCCACCCACCTCTGAGCAAAGCCCTTCCGCTTTTCTAATTGGCCACTTCTCCCGCAGGAGTCTTCGTCTTGCACTCCAATCAACAGCTGGAACAGGTTAACACTATAGTAAGCTTTAACAGAGTCAAAAATTAAAAAAGACTGACTTCAGTTGAATGCTTTACTTCAGTCAGTCTTTTATGCTTACTCTTTTTCTTCTATTAGATACTGATCCCACGCCCGATCGAAGATAGACATGCTGTCTAAGTAAGAACCGTTCATTTCAAGGTATGAACTGATCTCATCGTACTTTTCGGATTGTTTTGGGAAGCTGTGGTCATCGTAAGCTGCGTTAGCAAACTGGGTTATATCATCTTTGGCTATCGGCTGCCTGTATTTCATTAAATAATGATAAAATGATTTTCTCATCCAATCACCTATCCTTTACGAACTGTCTTTTATAAAGGATAGCGGATGAAGGTGAATCCGTAAAGGTTACAAAATTCAAAAGCGAAAATAATTCTTCTT
Organism: Bacillus sp. Marseille-Q1617; assembly: GCF_903645295.1. Classification (NCBI taxonomy): domain Bacteria; kingdom Bacillati; phylum Bacillota; class Bacilli; order Caryophanales; family Bacillaceae; genus Bacillus; species Bacillus sp. Marseille-Q1617. The sequence continues at coordinate 587,164 of NZ_CAHJXM010000003.1, read as the reverse complement.
CAGGAACCTCGGAATCTTGAGGAGTTCTTCATAGGTGATCACATTTGAAAGCTTTTTGGTTTCGATTAACATCAATTGATCTTCAATTTCATTGATCACGTGTTCCTCCTGATATTCCATTCCACATGCACTGCATTTGATATCGGGAACATCTGATATTGTAATGGCCCTCGTACCGTCCGGCAGCTCCCAATACACATTTCCTTTCCCTTCTGTTACATCTGCTTCACCGCACCATTCGCATTTCAGGTTATTTTCCATCGATTGATTCTTCCTTTTTACCATTGTTCATCTTAGCAAGCATCGCTTTATGTTTCTTCTCTTTAAGCTGGTCCCGTTTGTCCCTGAAGTCCTTCAATGAATTATGTGCAGGATCTTCTTCATATTTCTTTCTCCGTTCCAATCTCTTTAATCCACTCGGAGTCAAAGAAGCGTGAGTATCATTCATCAGCCCGGCAATCCCGATCGTTGTATCTTTAATGTCTTCGTCATGATAAACCTCTTTAAAATAGTCATCCGCTCTCCCAGGTACATATTCTTGGGGTTCAGGGTATGTCGATATCACTCCTTCAAAGTTGCGGACCACCACTTTGGAGGCACTTTGTGAGATAAGGTAATTCGGTTGAAGAGAGATTTTCCCTCCTCCGCCGGGAGCATCCAGCACGAATGTCGGCACTGCATAGCCTGAAGTATGACCTCTTAAGCCTTCCATGATCTCGAGACCCTTGGACACGGGTGCCCTGAAATGTCCGATCCCTTCTGATAAATCACATTGATAAATATAGTAAGGACGCACTCGTATCTTGACAAGGTCATGCATCAATTTCTTCATGATCGGGGTGCTGTCGTTGATCCCGGCCAGGATGACTGCCTGGTTACCTACCGGCACTCCTGCATCTGCCAGCATTTCACAGGCTTTTTTGGACTCTTCTGTTATTTCGATCGACGTATTGAAATGTGTATTCAACCAAACAGGATGATATTTCTTAAGGATGCTGCAAAGGTTTTCTGTGATTCGCTGCGGAAACACTACAGGTGCTCTTGTACCGATCCTGATGATCTCCACATGGGGGATGTCTCTCAGATTCTTTAAAATATACTCCAGTATCTGATCGTTGATCAATAATCCATCGCCGCCTGATAATAATACATCCCTGACAGCCGGCGTCTCACGAACATACTGAATCGCTGCATCCAACTGTTTTTTGGGAACGCCCATGCCGATTTGACCGGAGAAACGTCTTCTTGTACAGTAACGGCAGTACATGGAACATTGATTGGTGACTAGAAACAGTACTCGATCAGGATATCTGTGGGTCAAACCAGGTACAGGGGAATCTTCATCCTCATGTAATGGATCTTCCAAGTCATATTTGGTTTTGTGGATTTCTTTCCCGATCGGCACCGATTGCATTCTGATGGGACACCTTGGATCATCTTCATTCATTAGCCATGCATAATAAGGTGTAATATTCAAAGGGATTGTCTTTGTTGAAATCCTTACCCCTTCTTCCTCTTCAGGGGTAAGATTCACCACTTTTTTCAAGTCATCAAGTGTCCTTATCGTATTGGTCAGCTGCCATAGCCAGTTATTCCATTGTTCATCGGTGACATCTTTCCACAGCTCAATGTCTTTCCAGTGTCTCTTTGGTTTATATAGATTCATTTTCAATTCTTCCACCATCTTTCTTAAAGTTTCACCCTAAGATCTGTATGATGACCGGCCGTTTCCAACAGCCTAGGTTTTTTGCATTATTCCGGTTTACTGGCCCAGATCCTTTTCCCATATATTCATATCTTCCAATTTATCGTAGATGTAACAATTGTTAGCTAGCCTTCCTCTATACTGATATCCCAGTTGATGAAATACAGCGTTCATCCCATAAGACAGGGCCCGTGCGATGGTGTAGGAACAAAATATCCCTTGTGACAATAATTCATCCTCCAGCTTGGAAATCAGGTTCTTCATAAAACCCCCTTTCCTATATTGGGGAAGGGTAGCGCAGTCAGTGATTTCAGCATTTTTATACTGAAAATCTATTTCTGCAGATGCAGCACTGATCACCTGGCCGTTTTCTTTGATGCAAACAAAGATTGTCCCTTTATTCATTGCTTCCCTTATATATCGGGGGTCGTGCAAAGGTACGGGATAAAGTTGAAACACCTCTTTGTATAAATGGGCTAATTTTTCTGCATCACTTGTCTCCGCTAACAGGATGGATTGTTCTATGTCCTTTTTATGTGGATGCTTTCTCAGCTCTTGTACTGCAGCAAGAATGTCATCTTCTTCACTCCAATATTTGCTTGTACGGCGCTCATCCTTTATAAATTTTGACATGAAATGGACACTGTCCCCATTAAAATAACGATTGACCACACCTTCGTGGACAAATCCCAATTCTAATAGAGTTTTGAATTGGTATTCCCTTGCTTTGATGATAAGTTTTTCACACTGAGCAGATTCAACCTCATTTTTCAACCGGGTTAATAGGGATGATAGATTTCCGCGAATATCATCCACTCGAACCCTTTTGTTTACTCCATCCATGAAAATGGAAGCAGCAAGTTTAGGTTGTTTAATCGCTTCATACTTCTGCATAGCAAGCACCCTTTTTTATCAACATATGAATTGGAATAGGAGGTTATGAAACAAACATCCCTAAAAAAAGAACAACCAATCTTTGAACATGGCTGTTCCAGCTTTCCTGATTTATTTTTTCTAATATTTGGTAATAAAGTCTCGGGTTATCCTTCGCTGTTGCACCAATCGATGATAAATAAAATAAGAATTTCCGCAGTCTGAAAAACTCTTTCCAATTCAATATATTCATTGGCGTCATGAGCAACCTCCGTGGTTCCCGGACCAAACACAATCACAGGGATGCCTCCCCCTTGAGAAAGAATTCCGCCGTCTGTTCCCCAGGGAGAAGCCTCAATGACTGGTGCAGTAGTCATCACCTTTTTGAACGATTTCTCCAAATGATTCATAATGGGATGTTGGGGTGATAAGTCACTCGGCTGCCACCTGCCTCCAAACCACTCGATTTCCACTGGATGATCCTTAAACCAGGGATCATCTTCACCCAGTCTGGAAAGACATTGTACAAATTCCTTTTCAACCCGCTCCATCGCCTCCCATGGAGCAACCCCCACTCTCCCCTCGATGACCGCTAAATCCGGTACAGAAGACGGCCATTTTCCGCTTTCGATTTTTCCTATATTGATGGGTAAAGGAATTGGCACTTTATCATATAGGGGATCATCTACCCTCTTGTTTCTCTCTTGCTCCAGATCTTTCAGGGCTGCAATCACACAGTAGCCTTTGTCAATCGCATTAATGCCCTCATATCTGGTACCCCCATGTGCCGCTTTTCCTTTAACCGTAAGCCTGAACCACATAGATCCTTGCTGCTTTGGGAAAATCTTCATATTTGTGGGCTCGGGTATTATGGCCCCATCCGCTTTATAACCTCTGAGCAATGCTGACAGAGTACCGGTGCCACCACTCTCTTCTTCTATTACACTCTGAAAGACGATGTCCCCTTTCAAAGGGATCTCCAAGTCTTGTATCACTTCCATCGCCAAAATAAGTGCTGCTGTTCCTCCTTTCATATCCGTTGAGCCCCTGCCATACAATTTCCCTTCGGTCACAGTACCGCTGTAAGGATCGTACTTCCAGTCATTTCTGTTCCCTTCAGGAACGACGTCGATATGTCCATTTAAAATCAGGCTCTTCCCCCCGCCGGTCCCCTTCAATATGGCTGCCAGGTTTGGATTCCCTTTAAAGTCCGAGCGGTCACAGCGATAGAATGGATGCTCTTTCATTTCTTGTTCTTGAACTTCCCATATATCAAGCTCTAACCCCATCTCCCTGCATTTCTCGATGATAACCGCCTGAGCCTTGAATTCATTCCCTCTCGTGCTATCTTCCTGAACCATTTTTTGCAGCAGTTCCACCGCGCTTTTTCTTTTTTCATCTAACTTCCTTTTGATGAGACGATGGACATCATTCAACTCAGACCCTCTCCTCTCCACCCCTTATTCCGAATAAATCATTTGGGGGCTTGTCATAAAATCAGCTTCTGTGGAATCTCTTATTTCTTCCAATGTGTACGGATGGAAAATTTCAATCAAGGTTAATCTGCCATGATCAATCGAGAACACTCCGCGTTCTGTGATGATCATGGAAACACATTGCTTTGCCGTCAATGGCAATGTGCACTCTTTGACTAATTTACTGCGATGATGTTTATCCAGGTGGGTCATCAACACGATTACTTTCTTCGCTTTGGAAGCTAACTCTGTTGCTCCTCCCATACCTGGAATTTTTTTACCAGGGATGATCCAATTTGCCAGGTCCCCCTTTTCACTTACTTGTAAGGAACCAAGAATCGTCAAATCGATTTTCCCCCTTCGGATCATCGCGAAAGCCGCTGCGCTGTCTGTATAACTTCCCCCGGCGTTTAGGGAAACAGGGAACCCTCCGGCATTGCACAGATTTTCATCCTCCATACCCTTAGAAGGTGCGTGCCCTATACCTACAATTCCATTTTCAGAATGAAAAATGACCCCATACCCTGTTGGGAGGTGGTTGGGCACTAGTGAAGGGATGCCTATCCCAAGATTGACGATCATCCCTTCCTTGACTTCCCGGGCAGCCCGCTTTGCCAATTTATTCTTTATTCCCATATCCATTTCCAGTCGACTCCTTTAGAAAGAACAATATGATCAACAAATACTCCGGAGGTCACCACCTCTTCTGGATCCAGCTCTCCAGTCTCAACGATTTCCTCAGCTTCCACTATGGTGATATCAGAAGCCATGGCCACCAAGGGATTTGTATTTCTTGCACTTTTGTCATATACAAGATTTCCAAAAGGATCAGCTTTTTTGGCGAACACGATTCCTACTTGAGAGGTCAATGCGGATTCAAACATATACGGGTTTCCTTCAACCTCAATTATTTTCTTCCCTTTATTTAAGTAAGGATCATCTATCCCTATCTCAGTTATGATTCCTTTCAACCCAACACCGCCAGCCCTGATCCGTTCAGCAAGAATTCCCTGGGGAGAAAACTCCACTTCAAGCTTCCCTTCACTCATTAAGCTTCCGGCAATCGGGTTCGAACCGATATGAGAGGCTATCACTTTTTTCACTCTGTTATCCGCAACCAGCTGACCGATCCCTATATGGGGAAAACCAGTATCGTTGCCGATGATCGTCAAATCTTTTATCCTCCACTCCAGGATGCTATTAATGATGGTCGGCGGCGAACCGACTCCTCCAAACCCGCCAAACATTAAAGTCATGTTATCCTGGAACAGATGCTCGATCGTCTCATAGCTGCATATTTTATTTAGATGTCCACACATTTTAATCCTCCTTCCAACTCTTTTCGATTATTTGAAAGGTGGAACGCATCCTTTTATATACTTCCTCAAGCTCCCTCTTCGAACTGTTTAATGGGGGAGCGATAATGATAGCTGAACCGCTTCTGCCATCGATCCCTGCTGCCGCAGGGTAGAGAAGGATTCCGTTTTCAACACCAGCCGACACCACAGCAGAAGTAAATGATCCCCCCGGTTTCCTGGTAGTGACTGCGAATTCAATCCCTAGTAATAGGCCCCTGCCCCTTATTTCTCCCACAAATGGAAATTCATTTTTCAATTTATCCAATAAATTTTTTAAGTAAGTGCTTTTACTATCCACACCATCAATGATTTTTTCTGACTCGATGAGTTTCAGGACCGCCAGTGCTGCAGCGGAAGAAAGAGGATTGCCGCTATACGTATGGCCGCTCATGATGATTCTTGTCCCATTTAAGATTGGATCCATTACATTGTCGGATATCAGTGTCGCCGCTATGGGGGCATACCCCGCACTCAATCCTTTGCCAACTGCCACGATATCCGCTTCGACCCCCCATTGTTCAAGAGCTAAAAACGTGCCGGTTCTTCCGCAGCCGGTCATGACTTCATCTGAAATAAATAGAATATCATTTTGTTCGCAGATTTCTTTAACTCGTGAATAATATTCCTTAGGAGGTGTGATAGCCCCCCCTGCCGCTCCGACAATCGGTTCTGAAATGAACGCGGCGATATTGTCTGCACCAATTCTGGTTATCATGATCTCAAGCTGTTCTGCACAAGCCAGGCCGCACGAAGGATAAGTCTTGCCAAACGGACATTCCGAGCAATATGGGGGTTCGATCACCGGCCAATCCCCGATTATTGAATCGAAGCGTTCTCTGCGGATGGGATGACCGGAAGCCGATAAAGCCCCAAACGTGATTCCGTGGTAACTTAGCCACCTTGACAGAATTCTTCTTTTGGAAGGTCTGCCTTTTTCCTGCCAATGCTGCAGGGCGATCTTTATCGCTGTTTCGACTGCTTCAGAACCGCTGTTCACAAAGAAACTCCAGGGATACCCTGTTCGCTCATGAAGAAACGCAGCAAGGTCTTCAGCCGGCTGATTGCTGAATTGTGAACGGTAGACAAACGCCACTTTGCTTCCTTGGTCCACAATCGATTGAATAATTTCCTCCATGCCATGTCCCAAATTTGCAGTGACAGCTCCGGAACACGCGTCTACATATTCCCGCCCTGACTTATCATACAAATAAACACCCTTCCCATAATCAATCATTGGGTAATGGTCACCAATCAAAGGTTTGATTAAATGTGAATGAGGCATATTCTCCCTCCTGAAGACTCAATGTCAAGCTCCCTTTTTCATTCATCCATAGATTCACAAATGAAGGATCCTTACTTACATTTATATGTTTAGATACAGGAATCTTTCTTTGTAATTCAAAAAAACTGTGCAACTGCTCGACTGTTTAGCTTTTGCCAACCAACTATTACCAAAGACCTATTATTCATCCTGGGTTGTATTGAGGATGATTTTATTAATGTTTGCCTTTAGGTAAATAAGTTTGTATTCACTAAATAGGCTAACCTAAAAAAATGCTTTCATATCAAGTTAAAATCACATGGGAGTTTATATCAAACCGTAAAAATACGAACAAAAATAAATAATATTGTTTACTCGTTCGAATAAAGTTAAATTTGATAAAATTCTTAAAAATTCGACATAAAGTCTCTAAATAGACTAGATTAATCAGGATAATATGGGTAAAATAATGGTAAGTTCATCCTTTGATGCTACTTTTTTCACGTCCAGGAGGGGGATGCAGTGATAAAGAAAAAATTAAAATCACCAATCAATTTGCCAAAAGGAAAGAATAAGAAATCCAGCAGGGAAAAGAAAAAGAATGATCGTGGAATGCTTACATATTTTCGTACCATCCGTGGAAAAGTAGTTCTTTCATTCGGATTGCTGACCATTGTCCTATTAATTCTCGCCTCTACTTCTTACTACAATATGATGAAGCTAGAAAGTGAAATTAATACATTGATAGAATACGATATGCAGGTGGATACAAAGGTAAAGGACTTATCTAAAGTATTGAATGACATTGAAATCGGTGAACAGGGATTTGTCATCACCGGTGCAACAGGATTTTTAGCCCCGTACGGTAATGGAAAGAATCAGGTTGAAAACCACTTTAAAGACTTAGAAAGTCTGTTGAAAGATGACCGGGAGCAGCTTGATAAACTGGAGAAAATTGAAAAGCAGTATGAATACTGGATCCAGTTTGTAGACAGGGTAATAGAGACGAGGAAGAATGACGGGCTCGAAAAAGCAGCTGCGTTAGTTGAATCCGGGACCGGAAAGAAATATCTCGATGGAATCCGTTCCTATGTCGATATGATTGTAGTCGATCAGCAAAAAGATCTTAACAAGAGGATAGATTCATTGAATCAACAAGTCACACTGTCTAAGATTGCGACCATCAGTTTATCAGCATTCGCTGTATTATTGGCTGTATTCTTTGGGTTTGTGCTCTCAAAGAATATTAAAACCAATGTAAAGAAAATCAGCCGCTCAATCTTGGAAATCGCCAATGCCGGCGGAGACCTGACGAAACGGATCAATGTAAAATCGAAGGATGAACTCGCTGGACTCGCTTCAGATACCAACCAGCTCATCGAAGGAATTTCTGTATTGGTCAGACAGGTTTCAGAAATGGCGGAAAATGTTTCTGCGAGCTCTCAGCAGCTTCTGGCTTCTGCCGAAGAAACTTCAAGGACCATCACTTCCATAGCAGAGACATCAAGTGAAATTGCAGCTGGGACTGACCAGACAACAATGAAAATGTCAACTTCGTTCGAAAGAATGAACAGCTTGGAAGAAGCTGCCCGTTTTCTGTTCGATCAGGCTGAATTAGTGAAGCAGACGGCAAATGATATGAGGGATGTAGCCGAAAAAGGCGGCAAGTCGGTTCACGCCTCTTCTGCTAAGATGATGAATATAGAAGAGACTATGGCAAACACAACACAAACAGTTGAAGCTCTTGGAAAACGCTCATCACAAATCACCACGATTATCGGCACGATCACTGATATTGCAGAACAAACAAATCTCCTTGCACTGAATGCGGCTATCGAGGCCGCACGTGCCGGGGAACACGGCCGCGGCTTTGCAGTTGTTGCGGATGAAGTCAGAAAACTGGCCGAACAATCACAGCATGCTGCCAAAGGTGTAACTGAAATCGTCCACAGTATTCAGGAAGAAGTCGATGAAATTATTAAACAAAACTCCGAGGGAGTGAAGGAAGTCATTTCAGGGGTCGAAATCACCAATGAAACAAACGCTTCCCTTGAAGATATTTTAAGTCAGACAAATAAAACGACGATCGTTGTCAATGAGATGGTGGACCATATTCAATCCACACTCACGCTTAGTCAGGAAGTAGCCGATGCATTCGCGCAAGTAAATGAAATCGCTGCTGCTACTGCTGCCAATACAGAATCCACTGCAGCAGCATCTGAACAAGGTTCCGCTGCCATGCAGGAAGTCACGGCAAGTGCTTCAGAATTATCACAGCAGGCGGAGAAATTAAAGGAACTTATTTCAAGCTTCAAGATCTAAACTATACAATATAAAAGGTGCCAAAGCATTCAGCTTTGGCACCTTTTTCACCATTTAAATTTATTTACAGTAACATACAGCTCCGATGATGATTAACAAGATAAACAATACAACAATCAATGCAAAGCTATTATAGGCTCCAGCAACAGGATAACCATACCCTGGATAACATTGAGTATGGGTTGGTTCTACAGCACCTTTATACATACAAATCTCTCCTCATTTTTTATTTACAATTCAATGTATGTCAAGAGCCCGGCCACTGTTTGTGCATTTGCCTAATTTGCCCAGAAAAGAATTCTTTTCACAATAAATGCTTTTTACTATACTTAGATTATATGTGTTGAAATTGTTCATGAAGAGGAGAAATAAGAGATGAAGTGGCTTATTAAATCATTATTAAATGGCATATTGACAATCGTCCCGATTGCGTTGGTCATGTATGTTATTTATAAATTGTTTGTCTTTCTGGATGGACTGCTTGGAAATGTATTGAAGCCTTTTTTTAATGAAAATTACATTCCTGGTGTAGGCCTGCTTGCTACCATCATCCTTCTGACCCTGCTGGGCTGGTTATCAACTAAGTTCATTGCAGGCGCCATCATCAGCCTGGTTGATAGGCTGCTTAATAAGATCCCATTTGTTAAGACCATTTATTCAGTCATCAAAGATACCATACATTCTTTCATCGGAGAAAAGAAGTCTTTTTCAAAGGTCGCTCTGGTTACAATGCCTGGCACCAATATGAAGTGCCTTGGGTTCATTACAACCGAGCACCTTGGCGACCTCCATAATGATCTTGTCGGGCATGTTGCCGTATATGTCCCTCAAACCTTCCAGGTAGCTGGAGTAACTTTCCTTATCCCTAAAGAAGAGATCGAGATCCTGGATATAAAATCAGAGGAAGCGATGAAATTCATCTTATCGGGAGGAATGGCATCAAAAAAAGAATAGATATGTAAAAAGGTGAGTCCGGACCGCTTGAAAGCGGTGCAGACTCACCTTTTTATGACTATTGTGCTGAAATTTCTAATACATCCTCTTGGCCTGCCGTTACCGATACAGCATCTTTCTTTACCAACTCACCCATATTGTCTCCATTAGTCAGAATGATGGGAGTCATTGTACTTTTTGCTTTTTCTTTTACCAAATCGAGATCAAACGTAATGAGGGCATCCCCTTTACTTACTTTTGAACCTTCCGAAACGTGTGCTTCGAAGCCTTCCCCATTCATGGAAACTGTTTCAAGTCCGATATGAATTAAAATTTCTGCCCCGTTCTTTGCTTTAATCCCCACAGCATGCTTTGTAGGGAAAAGCTGCATGATTTCCCCATCTACAGGAGAAACCACTCTTCCTTCAGTCGGATCGATTGCAATGCCGTCGCCCATCATTTTTTGAGAAAATACCGGGTCGGGGACTTCCTCCAACGTTTTGACTGTTCCTGTCAATGGTGCTGCTGCAAATACCGTTTTGGGAGCTTCTTCTTTTTTACCAAATAGCTTTTTCAACATAAAATCTTCACCTTCCTATATAAAAATATATACACATATGTACAACTGAATAAACATGCGGTATTTATTTTAGCACATATGTGAAAGTCCTCACAACACTAACAATATATTAAAATAATTTTTTGTATTTACCGTATCCTTCTTCTTCAAGCTTTTCAAAAGGGATGAACCGAAGGGCAGCAGAGTTGATACAATAGCGGAGGTTGGTTGGGCCAGGTCCATCATCGAAGACATGCCCTAAGTGTGAATCACCCTGCTTGCTCCTCACTTCTGTTCGGACCATGAAATGACTGCGGTCCTCTTTTTCTTCAATTTCCACTTCATCAATTGGCTTGGTGAAGCTGGGCCAGCCGCACCCTGCATCATACTTGTCCTTCGAGCTGAATAAAGCTTCGCCTGAAATGATATCAACATATATGCCGTCATTAAATTCATTCCAATATTCGTTTCTAAATGGAGGTTCTGTCCCATTATTCTGAGTCACTTCGTATTGGATAGGTGATAGTTTTTTCTTTAATCCTTCTTTATCCTTCATTCTTCTCCCCCCCAATTTTCTTCTATGAAAGCTGCCCTGCCTGAACCGCGGCTATAGCGGTCATAGTGTACTGGATTCTTCTTATAATAATCCTGATGATATTCTTCAGCCGGATAAAATTCGTTTGCAGGCAGGATGGCTGTGACAATCGGGTTATGGAATTTACCGGATTTTTCGAGCCTCTTTTTTGATTCCTCTGCCAGAACCCGCTGATCTTCATTGTGATAGAAGATGGCTGTCTTATAAGAATGCCCCCTGTCAAAAAACTGGCCGCCTGGATCTGTTGGATCAATCTGCTGCCAATACACTTCAAGTAATTTTTCGTAAGGAAACACTTCATGATCGAATACGATCTGAACCGCTTCGTAATGCCCCGTGGTTTCGGAACATACTTCCCTGTATGTGGGGTTTGGTGTGCTGCCCCCTGTATATCCGGAAGTGACACTCTCAATACCGGGTTGTTCATCAAAGGGTTTCACCATACACCAAAAACACCCTCCCGCAAATGTAGCTTTCTGATACTTGTGCTCATCCGACATTCTCATCAACCTTTCTTAGAGATAGTTAGACTTTTCCCTTTGTAAGAGATTTTAACTCATAATAATAAAAAATAAAAAGATTGCAGTTCGAATATAAAAAGATTGATCCAGAAGGGTCAAGGATCAATCTTTTTACTATCATTTCAGCTTCCGCTGCTTTCCAATGTTTTTCCATTTTTTTCGTTCCAAGGATTCAAGTCTTTTGTTCCCTCTTCTTTCGGTATATGCGATTTCCCTTTGGAGCTTCTGGTATTGACTTAATCGGTTTTGGTCCAGTTCACCGCTGTGGATCGCTTCTTTGATTCTGCAGCCCGGCTCCCCCTCATGTGTGCAATCGTTGAACCTGCATGACCCAGCCAGTTCTTCAATATCATTGAATTGAGTTGACAATCCCTCATTCCCCTGCCAAATCTGGATTTCTCTCATTCCTGGTGTGTCAATGATGGAAGCACCATTTTCCAGGAGAAATAATTCTCTATGGGTCGTCGTATGTCTTCCCTTATCATCGGTTTCCCTGATTTCTTTCGTTTTCTGCACAGCGGCATCAATGAGAAGATTCGTTAGTGTTGACTTTCCTACACCTGATGAACCGACCAGAGCCACTGTTTTTCCCAACCCTAAAAATGGATGTAATTGTTCGATTCCTTCTTTCATAATAGAGCTGATGGTGAGTACTTTTACTCCATATAATTTGCTTTCCACTTCGCTCTTTTTTTCATCAGCATTCATGCATGTGTCAGCTTTCGTTAGTACCACCACAGGATTCGCTCCGCTTTCCCAGCAAAGCAGTAAATAGCGTTCGATCCGTCCTATGTTCAACTCATCATTCAAAGAGGAAAGAATGAATATTGTATCGATATTAGCTGCGATAATCTGTTCCTCGGCTTCCTGTCCTGCTTTCTTCCTTGAAAACTTACTGATTCTGGGTAATACCTTTTCAATGATGCTTCCATCTTCATTAAGCTGTACCCAGTCTCCTACAGCGGGGAGATCCTCCCGCCTTACTGCCTCAAACCGGAACCTTCCGGAAATTTTACACAGTAATTCTTCGGTTTGAGTCATGACCCTGTAGGCACCCTTTTGCTCGGTCACGACCCTTCCAAGCTTTTTAACTTCCATGTTTTCTTCAGTTAAAGATTCCATCATGTTAGTAAATAGTTGCGTTCTGATTGTATTCAATTCAAATCCTCCCTAAAATAAAAAAATCCATTTGCGCTCTGCACGCCAACGGATTTTGGTTTTAGGGTATGCGAAGACCTCTAAACTATTTCCCGAATAAAGCGGAATGCTGACATGCAGAGACTATTTTTGATTTATGCACCTGTTCGTTAATTATTTTCATAAGTCTTTTCATATCACATCACCCGCTTTCATATAAGTTAATAACATTATCTCTTATAGAATTCAACAATTCAAGAAAAATTTTCTATTATTCAGAAGAATTTTTAAAAATAGGTATTTTCACCAATCCACCTCATCTGCATAATCTATTGTGGTGAGAAAGATTAAAGGGGAGAACGTATCATGAGCAAACAACAGGACTATTTAAATAAAGCGGCTTTATATGACATATTGGCTGGATATTATAAATACAGCAACCCTTCCATGCATATCCATTACTATAAAAAACACCTTAAGTATATGAACTTTGCCCTCAAGGAACAGCAGAGAGAGATGAATCTTTCCAGTCAGCCTTCCTATGTAAGGGTACTGCACGCTGTACCTGATGCCCCAAGTGTAGATATTTATATTAATGCAAATCGGGTATTAAGAGATGTCGCCTTCAAAGATATCAGTGATTACCTGACACTGCCGGCAGGTAAGTATCATATTGATATATATCCTGCAGGAAACGGCGTCACCACCCTGATCAGCAAAAAGGTGAAGGTCGAACCAGGAAAAGTTTACACATTTGCGGCAACAGGCACTTCAAATAAATTGCAGTTGCTGCCATTCCTCGATGAACCATCTGTTCCAAGCGGGGAAACAAAGATAAAATTCATCCACCTTTCACCTGACGCTCCAGCAGTCGATATAGGTGTTAAAGGAGGAGACACGGTATTCGCTGACATTTCATACAAACAGGCCTCCGAGTATTTGAATCTGATGCCAATGACGGTTAACCTTGAAGCCAGAATTGCAGGCACAAAAGAAAAGGTACTCGATATACGAAATGTAAAACTGGATGCAAATCAGGTCTATACCATCGTTGCTCTGGGATTAACTGAGGGTGAACCGGAACTCGAAGCCCTGCTATTGAAAGGATAAAAATAAAAGGATGACCGAATCGGTCATCCTTTTATTATCCCAGCTCCTTAGCCGTCCTCGCTTTTCTTATTTTCCAGCTCCGGCGGCTAGCCCCTCGAGGTCACAAGCTAAATGGGCCAAGAAGGCAAAATACACCTTCTCGACCCATTCATCTTATGCTTGTCGTGGCTGAACGAGCCGCCTACGCTTTTCTTATTGAGCCTGATCGACAGGTACTAATAAACGGAACATAATATTATCTTCCTCTAAATCAAATTCCTTCGCTCTCACCTTAATATCACTTTTCAATTTCATATCCTGAAGTGAAACATAAATCAATTCATCATTCGGCTGTATCTTGACCCATTCAGGGAAATTATACGAATCCCTGATGACTTTCAATACATATGATACCGGCAGGTTAAGAGTACCGACTGATATCGATTTTTGCTTTAGAAGGATATCCCCGTTTTCTAAAGCTTTCGGTTCAAACTTCAGTTCGAAATCAATGTCTGAAGTGAATACTGGTACAGATCCGTGTAATTCGACATCATCCCTTAACTTAACATCATATTCAACCGGACCTTTAAGTCCTTCTTCCTCGATATAATGCTCGATGATAAGGTTCAGGTCATCTTTATTTGAGCGTACGTCAAATCCAACTTCCTTATTATTGTTTGCTTTATTTTCAGGCAGTTCATCGTCCTTAGCAGGAGCAAAAACCATTAATAGAATAATGATAAATCCTGCAAGCAAGGCTCCTAATAAGGCAAAAAAAGCTACCTTCCACTTATTCTTCATGACGGCTTCTCCTCTTCTAACTAAATATGGTTAATTGGTCAGTCTTGCAATTGTTTCCCCTTGTGAAAGACTCATAAACATCCGGTCTGCGATTAGCTTATACCCTTCATCATTTGGGTGGAAATAATCTTCGTACAACAGGGTATCTCCACTGTCGATGAATAAATCATCAATTTTAATAAACAGCGTTTTATCATAACTGCTTAATACTTGCTCACTGGCGCTGTTCCAATTAAGGATGATCTGATTGACTTCGTCGATTTCTGAGAACCATGTATTGAATGGATTGTATAGTCCGACAAGCACGATCCCTGCATCTGGATTATAGCTTTTGATCGTACTCAAGATGTCATCAAGTCTCTGTTGATATAAGCGTTTTTCTTCCTGAAAGACATCTAAACTCAAGTGCGAGAGGTTTTCCCTGAAGATCTTCATAACATCGTTTCCACCGATTGTGATCATAACCATATCAGATTCTTCAATCGATTTTTTCACTTTGGCATCTTTTAATCGTTTCAGAAGTTGATCCGTTCGATTACCTCTGACCCCATAATTATGGAATTGAGCGTTATTTATTCCATCCAAGGACTCAAGATGATTCTCCAGGTAAGGTACATAACCACCGGTTTTTGTACTATCCCCTACACCTTGAGTAAGGGAGTCTCCGATTGAAACGATTTTTAGATTTTTCGGTATGAAGTTTTCTGTCGGATTATCTTTATCCCATAAGGAAACTTCCCTCGTTACATGTTCTGCAGCTTCTTCCATTGAACAGCCAGATAAGAGAAGAACAAAAGCAAGCATGAAGTATCCTATTCTTTTCATCAGCTTCACCTCGCTAAAACTATAATTTTATTATATCACGACAGCATATTCGTAAAACCTTTGTTAATAATACATAAACTAATTGTAAACTGCAGATCTTAACACTTTCACAACATCTTTAGGCAGACAGCTGTCCATTTCTTACTTTAGTATATGTAAATAAATGAATATTTGAATCCATATTAAGGAGAATCAAGTAATGTAAAATAAAAAGTTTAAAAACGGCGAAGGGCCAGCCCCCGCCGTTTTATATTAGTCTGTATAGTACATAAATCCAATCGCCCCGATTCCAGTATGGGTACTGATGATAGGGGTAGTCTGTAATATTTCATAATCGTCATATCCGGTTTTTTCTTTTATCTTATTTTTGAGATTTTGAGCAAGCTTCAAACCGTCAATTTCAACCAGCCCGACACCGCGAATCGTCTTACCTTTAACGTCCTCTACGAATTGGGATGATAAATATTTGACCACCTGGGAATGGCTCCGCACCTTTGCCACAGGGGTGTACTCCCCTCCTGCCAAAGAAGCAATCGGCTTGATGTTGAGCAGGGAGCCGATCATTGCCCTCCCCTTGCCGATTCTTCCTCCTTTCACCAGGTTTTCAAGAGTATCCACAACTACGAACAAGTTCGTATTTTTACGGATATCCTCAATGGAATGTAAAATTTCCTCAAGGGATTTTTCCTTCTTAGCAAGCTTGGCGGCTTCGATCACCTGAAAAGCGAGTGCTCTTGAAATGAACCTTGAGTCTACGACGGTTACCTGTGATGAAGACATTTCTGCTGCTGATTGTGCCGAGCGCACTGTTCCGCTCATGTTACCGGTCATGTGGATCGAAAGAATAATCGACCCATCTTTTCCTAGCTCATCATACAATTCAAGAAAAGTTCCTACTGGAGGCTGCGAACTTTTTGGTAATTCCTCAGATGTTTTCATTTTCTCCAAAAAACTTGAAGGGGTTAGATCAATTCTATCTAAATATGTTTCTCCATCAATTGTAACGGACAGAGGAACAACATGTATGTCCAGGTCGCTTATTTCCTTCTCTGTTAGATCTACTGTCGAATCTGTCACTATTTTAATTTTGGTCAACTTTGCCACATCCTTCTACCATATCCCTTGTATTATAACGTTAAAGAGTCAGGATTAAAATAGATTTTATCAATTGAAGCCGTTAATCATTCAGTATATGTATACCCGATTTCCACAAAGAAAAAAAGGACTTTCTAAAGAACGTGCCTGCTCTAGAATGTCCTTGCAACTTCAAGCATTATTTTTTAATTCTTCAGAGTGATAAATTTGTTCATAGTCCGACCATTTCATTGTTTTCTTTAGGTACTCTCTGAAACTGTATACTGATTTCCTGGATGGTTGTTCCAGGATCCTTGTAATGAAAGCATGCAGCTTCAGGTTTACTCTAAAATAGAGCGGGCTGTCTTCCTTTAGCACAGGGACTTCTAAGATTTTGACTTTCCTTCCATACTTTGATTTGAACTCAATGGTTTTTGTCAGCAAAGTATCAATCCTCATTTATACCCGTTTATATCCCTATTATACCTCATTTGAGACGCGTAAAATGTCTAATCTTGCAAAAAATATTTTATTTTTTCACTAAGGTTGTAGAAGATTTTGATGTACAGTCAAATAAGCTTCATTTTCTGAATTTAAGCTGGGTTGATACATTCTTGCACATCATTATTGGGTGAATTCACCAGTTTGGAAACCTGGTAGCTCTTCATTTCTTCCTCAGGAAATGGGATAAGGATCTTTGACGCTTCCTCGAAAGAATAGCTGTCGGTGTTGAGCCATTTTTCTATTGCGTCATCATCCTTCAGTATGACAGGCATTCGGTTATGGACTGGGGTTACAAGGTCATTGGCCTCTGTCGTGAGGATCGTGGAAGTTACCTCTCCATCCCTGCTTCTGTCCCATAGAGCAGCAAAGACAAATGGTTCTTCACTTTTGAGCTGAAAGCGAACGGGGACTTTTCCATCATCCTCTTGCTTCCATTCATAAAATCCATCTGAAAAAATGACCATCCTTCTTTTATGAACCAATGAGCGAAAACTTGGTTTTTCCAATAATGTTTCACTTCTTGCGTTGATAAGCGGCTTCCATTTTTCCGTATTTGCCCAGCCTGGCACGAGGCCCCACAAGGTTTCCCCCGCTTTTCTTTTACCATTGTTCGATATGAGGGAAAACACTTTTTGGGAAGGAGCAATATTATATCTGGGAGAAGCTTCTTCATTGTATTCATCAATTAAGAATTGACTAATCAATTCCTCCAGGGGAGTTGTAAGCGAAAATCTTCCGCACATAGGAACACCTCCAAATCATTTTACTTTATCTTAGAATTGTTTTTATGTTGAGAGGGCTGTTGATGAAAATCATTCCGCTTGTATTTTGTGATTCTTAAAAAGAGGGTAACCTAAAACCCTGACAAAAACAAGAAACGCCCTGCAAAATGGTTGCAGAATCTGGTAAAGAAGATTACGATAAAAACACCAATAAATTTACGGTTCGAATGAAAGGGTGCGTATTCTTGACATATGATTTTGATTATTCCAATTGGAAAGAAGAAATTGCCAATGCCATCACTCATGGGATCGGTTTTATATTAAGCATCCCCGCTCTGGTCATGCTGATCATCTTCTCCATTGACAGGGGATCACCGTGGCATATCGTCAGCTTTTCCATATTTGGGGCATCGATGATCCTTCTCTATTTATTTTCAACTTTGCTGCACAGCTTTAAACCGTCTAAGGTCAAGAACCTGTTCGCCATCCTTGATCACTCAGCGATCTATATTTTGATTGCAGGGACCTATACCCCTTTTATGCTTGTAAGTGTAAGGGGGGCTCTAGGCTGGACCCTTTTTGGAATTGTATGGGGGCTGGCTGTTGTCGGCATTGTATTTAAGTGCTATTTTGTACAGCGGTTCCAGGTGGTCTCAACTCTTTTCTACTTAATCATGGGCTGGCTCGTCATCATCGCGATCAAACCGCTTTATTTCAGTCTGACAGGCGCAGGGTTCTCGCTTTTATTAGCCGGCGGTATCATGTATTCGATCGGAGCCATCTTTTATGTGTGGAACAAACTTCCCTACAATCATGCGATTTGGCATTTATTTGTTCTGGCTGGGAGCGGATGTATGTATTTCTGCATATTGTTATACGTATAACCTCAAAAAAAGGTACCGTAGATGGACGGTACCTTTTTGATTGCAACTTTCATTTATTTACGATCATACGTTAAGAAATAATAATCGTAAGGATTTTTATCATCCGTAGGACCCTTTTCCTTGCTTATCAATTCCCATTCATCTTGGTTAAATGAAGGGAAAAATGTATCTCCCCCGAATTCTTCCTCGATCAGTGTTATATAAAGTCTGTCTGCAATCGGGAACACTTCCTTGAAAATCTCCGCTCCCCCAATCACAAACATTTCCTCAGTTGTACTGCTTTGAATTTCAGAAATCTTTTCCACTGAGTGGATGATCGTACAATCTTTTGCTCTGTATTGCCTGTCTCTTGTGACTATAACATTTTCCCTTCCTGGCAGGGCTCTCCCAATTGATTCGAATGTTTTTCTTCCCATTACAATCGGATTACCCATGGTGACTCGTTTAAAGAATGCTAAGTCAGCAGGCAGATGCCAAGGTAGTTCATTGTTTTTTCCAATCGCTGATTTTGAATCCATTGCCACGATAAAAGAGATCATACACTGCTCGTCCCCTTTCATTCATAATCCTGAATCGATTCCGGGCCATTAACGGAATGCCGTTTTCGTCATTATACCGCAACCGGTGCTTTGATGGACGGGTGAGGGTCGTAGCCTTCCAATTCTATATCTTTCATTTCAAAATCAAAAACCGATTCCACTTCGCTGTTCAACTTCAGTTTAGGGAAAGTTTTTGGTTCACGGTCCAGCTGGGTTGTAACTTGTTCAATATGATTGGTATAAATATGTGCATCGCCTATAGTGTGGATGAAATCGCCCGTTTCAAGCCCGCATTCGTGCGCAATTAAATGCGTCAAGAGGGCATAACTTGCTATATTGAAAGGAATTCCAAGGAAAATATCACCGCTGCGCTGGTATAACTGACAGCTCAACTTTCCATCCGCAACATAAAATTGAAATAAAGTGTGACAAGGCGGCAATCCCATCATAGGAACAAATTCAGGAGACCAGCTCGATAAAATCAATCGTCTGGAATCAGGGTTCCCTTTTATCTGTTCAATCAGTTCTTTTAACTGATCGATCGTCCCCCCCGCAGTCGTTTCCCATTCTCTCCATTGTTTGCCGTAAACAGGACCCAATTCCCCATATTTTTCGGCAAAGCTATCATCATTGAGGATACGCTCTTTAAAATACTCCATTTCTTCTTGATACTGCTTGTTGAATTCATCATCCTGCTGGCTTCTTAGTCCGAAGTCTTTCATGTCAGGTCCTGAGTACTCTTCGCTTTCCACCCAGTTTTTAAACGCCCATTCATTCCATATATTATTATTGTGCTGAAGTAAATAACGAATATTGGTATCACCTTTTATGAACCACAATAATTCACTTGCCACAAGCCTGAAAGGTACCCGTTTCGTTGTCAGCAGAGGAAACCCTTTGGTTAAGTCAAATCTCATTTGATAGCCGAATACCGAAAGGGTGCCTGTCCCGGTCCGATCCTCTTTCTTGAAGCCGTTATCCAGTACATGGCGGCACATATTCAGATATGCATATTCTCCGTGTTTCATCTATATCGCTCCTTCGCTGCTGTTATGTATCTCCTCTATTTTAAGACAATCAATCTTCAATAGCCAATTAAAAAAAGTAAGGACTTTTGGAAAAAACTTAAAACAACCATATAAAACGAACAATTTATGTGTCAGTTCGTATACCGCTAATGATTTCCGTGCAAGACTTCGCTTTCCGCGGGTAGCCCGTAAGCCTCCTCGGCAAGCCTGCGGGGTCTCACATAAGCTACTCTTCCCGCAGGAGTCTTCGTCTTGCACTCCAATCAACCGCTGGAAAAAGCTAAATCTAATTATACATTTGAACAAAAAATCCGAACTAATTAGCCTACTGGAATGCAAATTAATTCGGATTTTCACTTATATCAAAACACTTTTGCCACAGACTCTTTAGATTGTATATACATTGGGCATAGACACTCAGTTCAATGACTTAAAGTATTGATAAGTAGAAGGTGCTTTCCGTTTCAATAGATTCCTAGAGTCTGATTTGAAGTAGTACATGGCAAATGTTTCTGCGAAGTATTCCTCTTGATAATCAATGAAGTATGATTGCCCTGGGAATAAAAGGGCAGCTTCTTTTTTCCAAGCCTGCATGAATGCCATTTCCGAGTAGGGATCATTGATTATATACCTGTCGATGCTGTGGGCAAGTTCATGTAATTCCAAGTTAACGGAATCATGCCCCATCCCCCTCTCACTATGGCCGATTTTCACTAAGACCAGCTTGGATCCCCCGATTCCAGGTACATCATCCCATGTTGTACTTTTATTAGTGTACCCTCTGGGCTTCACACCTTTCAAGTGACTGGTAGAAGAAAAATCAGTTAGTTTTTTATCAAATAAACGGATTTTTATTTCTTGATTTTCGACCGCACTAAGTAAATGTGATGGAATATGATCAAGCCTTCGGATGATGCCTCTTGCTTCGCTTTGGTCAAAGTCACTCTCCGGGAGCAGGACAATATTCTCCAACTGTTCATCTGAATTTAATTGCATACTGGATTTAATAGAAGAATGTTTTAATAGAATTCCGCTGTAGCTTGCCTGTGTTTGCTTCCAGATGATGAAAGAAGCAATGATAAGGAAGAGGAATATGGCTGCACGTTTCATGTCAAAGAACCTCCGTAACGAAAAGTGCCTGTATAACTACTATTCTACCATAATATTATTTTCCTTTTTAGGATAGATTCCTTCCAATTCACATTGAATATGAAGACAGACTCGTTCCGAAATAAAAAAACAAGCACAAAGAAAATATGTGCTTGTTCTATGTATGGTTTATGACACGCTCATCCACTGAGGAGGAGTGTTTTTATCCCAGTAAATGCTTCCAAGGTCATGATGAGTCTGGAAATCATCGTGGATTGTATGATAATGAAAATTGAAGTAATACCCATCTTTAGGCGGATGATCTTTTCTGACGTGAAATCGGATTACATCTTTCCCAGACCTTTTATCGTAGATATGAAAGATCTTCTCCGTTTTTGCATATTGTGGAACTTCTGATATAACAAGGGAGGATAAATCTTCTTCATATTGTAAAGCGGTCTGTTCGATTGCATGTTCCATCTTCGGCAGAATAACGCTTCTGAATTCATCTTCAATCGCCGGTTTAATCTTGGTACCAAATTTCACATATGAATTTTTCTCTGCCTGCTCCTTCATTTGTTCCAAAAATTCTTCTCTTGATAAGACCGTTTCTTCCTGATGTATTTCCTCTTCTGCGCTTTCAACGGAAGAAGGTTTACCGTTGCTTTTGGCGAGTGCATGTCCTTCCTCATTTAAGAACGCTTGTGAGGGAGAAACCAGTCCGAATGTAAGGATCGATATAAGAACAAAAAAAGACTTTTTGAGCCAAATTGCCATAGATAACGTCCTTTCCTATGTATTGCTTCTATTATTATACTATTTATTACGAACAAAAAGTGAAAAAGGTTTCATTTTTTTGTAGGATATAAAAATATTTATGTGGTAGTATATTAATGAGGATATTTCGTAAGGAGGATAACTAAAATGGATACTGGAATTATGATTAATATCGGTTACTTACTTCTATTAGGTTATTTTGTAGTACTAGGATTTACTGACTAATGTAAAAAAGGCAGACAGGCATTGTTGATGGCCTGTCTTTTTTGTTGTTCCATAAAAGCATATTTCAACTTATTAACACTGATTGTTCCATTCCGCTGCAGGCATAAGATTCCCCGGGGAGGAAGTCGAGCCTCCTCGGCATTCCGCCTGCGGGATAGAAAGCGGAGGCCGTTCGTACAGCCCCGACAAGCATAAGATGGATGGGCCGGGAAGACGCTCTTTGCCTTCTTGGACCATTTAGCTTATGACCTCGAGGGGCTAACCGCCGGAGCTGGACAAAAGAAAAGCGGAGGCGGCTCGTTCAGAGGCGACAAGCATAAGACGGGGCAGCCATAAAGGCGTTCTTTGCCTTTCTGGATGGCATGGCTTATGTCTCGTGCCTCAAGCCGCCGGAGCTGGACAAGTCTCCTTTTCCTCTATACCCCTCCCAGTCAAATGCCTTCCGCCCCAATCCACTCTTTAGTACAAACGGAAAAAACTATCCGTAATATAACGGGTTGTGTTTTGGAGTACAAAATTGCAATCTACACCGCAAAATGTGGTAGAAATTGCAGATGCATTTACAGCTAATCTTACCCGACAAAGTGAACAGAAGTGGGACCCCTCGAGCCAGATGAAAGAATCAGTAACACTGGATCATTAAATAAGGGGAGAAATTTCCCTTAATGAAGAAATGGAACTGAAAACAGTTAAAATAAAGGAAAAATTTACTTCTATTTACTTGAAAAATATTAAAATTAGGGATCTGTGCAAGATTAGAGGGAAAATTTCCCCTTATTTAACCTATCCAAGCGAGCTTCAGCAGATTAACGGGAAAATTTCCCCCTATTTATATATCTTTAGTTACTCTATAAAGGCTAAGGTGTCCTATGCATCCAAAAATCCCCAACCCGTTCTTTAGTTTAATAGGGATTTATCTAATTTTCACATCTTTCAACTTTGGAGACTAAACTAACACATTAGCCAGATTATAAAAAACATTGTAATTGAAGCGTTACAGAAAGTTCTGTAACGCTTCAATTTTAGTGCAGTTCCGGTAACAAGTTAATATGCAAATTAGAACCCGAATTCCTTAAAACGTTTGTTATATGCAATAAAAAAAGGGTTGCAAAGTCATGACGATTTGCTTCCCTTTATCCAATGTTTTTTTATAGTCTGAACCTTAAAAAAGAACCCGTTATCCGTAATAAGTTTTTTATAATATTCATCTTATAAAACCTTTTAGCTTAACAAGTGAAAAACTCATTCACAAATCAATGACTCCAAAATGAAATTTGGCAGAAGGTCTTTTTATCACTTCAAATCCGTGTTCGTTAAAAAGTGGTGATTGATAGTGATTTTTCATGACGATTTTTTTTCTGGCTACTCGTTTGGCTTCTTCGATGGATTCTTTTGTAAGCGGGGTATAGGAAGCCCAGTTTCTGATTGGATTTATGCCTGTTGAATCTGTCAGTCCTTCTTCAAACATCGGATCGAAATAGACTATATCCACTGACTTATCACTACATTCCTTTAACCTGTCTTCATAACTTCCCTGCCATACTTCCACTCTTTTCATCGCTTCGTTTAACTCTGCAAGGGGTGACGTCCAATTCTTCAAGCCTGCTGAAATGATAGAAGCAATATACTTATTTGCTTCTATTCCTTTCACTCTACCTTCAGGGCCGACTATATGACTGGCGATAATGCTGTCTGAAGCAAGTCCAAGTGTACAATCCAGGAAACTCATCCCCTCTTTCAGCCCAGCTGCTTCCACCATGGGATCCGTTTCCCCGCGCATTAATCTTTTTATGCGGAATGAGGCTGAATTAGGATGAAAGAAAAAAGGTTCTTCGCCTTTCTGCTTATGAAGCTCTCGGCGCTCTTTGCCGACCATGACACAATCCTGCCCTTGTTTTTCCATATGATAAATGAGTGATTTCTTTCCTCGTTCGATATAGGGAATGTCCAGTTCAATAGCGATTTGCAAGGCCTCATCGATGACATTCTTGTTTGCTCTCCCGCATGTCGTTACAAACATCATGGTTGTCTCCTTTATTGATTCTGCATTATTTTAACCATAATACCATAGAAACAGGGAACCCCATCGAGAGTTCCCTGTGATGATTTATTGTTGTTTTAACAATGATCGTTGAAAGCAGAAGTCAAGTTTGAAATGATATCTGAAATGTCGTGATCCTCTATTTCTTCTCTTGGAATGAAATGTACCACTTTATTTCCTTTTAATAATGCCATTGAAGGTGATGAAGGCTCATACCCTTCAAAATATTCTCTCATTTTCATAGTGGCATCCTTATCCTGGCCTGCAAATACAGTCACAAGGTGGTCGGGAGTCTTATCATTATTCAGAATGGATTGAGTAGCAGCCGGTCTGGCAAGTCCCGCTGCACAGCCGCAGACAGAATTAACGACGACTAAAGTAGTTCCTTCAGCACTTTCCATATACTGATCCACTTCTTCCCCGGTGGTCAGTTCCTTAAAACCTGCTTGGGCAAGCTCTTGTCTCATAGGTTTCACCAATTGTCTCATATACTCTTCATAAGCCATTGACATCTTACATTCCCCCTATAGAAATTTTTTCGTGTCCTGTTAATCCTTTAAACGCGCTTCTGTCATTTGTTTCCAGACGGAGCCTTTTGCTTCTTCTCCGCCTTCTATGCGCTCGATGGCCATTTTCACTTGTAATTTAACCTCGAATTCCGGATCGTTTTCTGCAGTTTTCAAGCCTGGAAGGGCCGATTCATCGCCTTCCTCGTATAGGAACATGGCAGCGCGCCATCTCACCAATTTACTCTTATCTTCCAGCGCTTTCACCATTTGAGGTATGGCCTTCTTGAATCCGAGATCGGATAAACAATCACCAGCTGTACGGCGTACAGATGCCGATTTATCATCAAGTCCTCTATATAACAGGGGCAATACCCGCTCGTCTTCGATCATGCCCAGATATACCACAGCCAGACGGCGGATCGACACTTTTTCATCCTGGAGCGCTAATTCAAGAAGCGGCAGGTCATCCAAAGTCGGGTCATCCATTGCTTCAAGCTTCTGATATCTGGTTTGCCAGTCTGGTGCACGTAAATCCTCCAACGTGATTTTTTGTTTTTCCCGACGGACAGGCTGCGCTTGAGTACGGTTTTCAGTTGCTTGTTGAGCCAAGCTTTCGAGCCTTGAATCCGGATAGGCGGCGGTTAATTCTTCCACAACATCCTTCCCGATATCATCCAGGTCACCGTATCTCACTCCATAGTCTTTCCACTTACGGAGAAGTACAACATTGTCTCCATCCTGCTGGGCAGATGCTAATGCTTTCATAAATGGATCTGGTAATGAAAAACGCTTCTCTTCTTCGCCATCTGTCACTTTCACCTGCATCGGAATCCCTTTAAACATCTGTACAGAGACATTCACTTCACCGAAATGCTCTTCCATCCGGGATTCATTCCCTTCTTGCTCCGTTTCTTCTCCAAATGCTTTTCTGACCTGGGGAAGAAGCTCCTGCCAATCAAACTTCGCATTCCGTTCAACAGCAAGGAAGTCTGCAACATGATAAACCCCTTTAATTCCTTCAATAAGAAGAATATCTTTGATGATCGATGGTGCACCATCAGTCTGATCTTTTTTATAATTATTACTTTTCCCCGCTTCAAGCTCCCTATCTAAGAGAACCTTCATCGTATTCGGGCTGGGGGTAGGTTCAATCGATACAATTCTCACAGTTAATCCCCTTTCTGCCAACACTTGTTTTTTTCATCTTAACACAGTTGGCATTCAGTAAAAAAACAAAGCGGCTTAATCTGCAAATTCTGAGAGATAGCTCCATCTTTCGATCAGAAGTTCGAGCTGTTCGTTTAATTGCTGACTTTCATTCATTAGTTCTTGCGCCCGTTCAAAATTGCTTCCGACCGTTTGGAGTTCTTCCTGGACATTTTCCAGTTTTTCTTCGAGGTCAGAGATTTTGCCTTCAATCTCATCCCATTCACGCTTCTCCATATAGGATAACCTTTTTTTCTCTTTTTCAGGCTGTGATGCAGGCTGTTTTGATACTGTATCCTGTTTCTTCTCTTCTGCCTGCTTACGCGTTTCTAATTCAGCATCCTCCAAGTACTCAGTATACTCTCCGAAATAGAATCCAAAATCGCCTTCACCGTTAAAAATGAGCAATTGATTAGCGGTTTTGTCCAGGAAATACCGGTCATGGGAAACAGTCACTACGACTCCTGAAAAATCATTAATATAATCTTCAAGGACCGTGAGGGTTTCAGTATCCAGGTCGTTGGTGGGTTCATCAAGCAGAAGCACATTCGGTTTTCCCATTAATAACTTCAGAAGAAACAGCCTTCTCTTCTCTCCGCCAGAGAGCTTGCGTATCAGCGTGCCATGGGTACTCATCGGAAAAAGAAACCGCTCCAGCATTGAAGTGACGGATATACGTTCCCCCTTTTCTGTCGTGATGAATTCACCGGCCTCCCGGATATATTCGATCATCCGCATACTTTCATCCAATTCCTCATGACCTTGGGTGTAGTATGCGATTTTGACGGTTTGACCGGTGATCAGTTCCCCTGAATTCAGTTCTTCGATCCCCGAGAGAATGTTAAGGAATGTCGACTTTCCACTGCCATTTTTCCCGACTATCCCAATACGGTCACCCGGCTTGATTAAGTAATTGAAGTCTTGCAGGATCACCTGGCCATCGTAACATTTCGAAGCATCTTTTAATTCAAATACCTGCTTCCCCAGTCGATTGCCACCTATTGCAATATCCACTTGAGCGTTACCCGGGCCTGACGTCATATTCCCCTCCAGGTTTTCAAATCGCTGAATCCTTGCTTTCTGCTTGGTGGTCCGTGCTTTTGCTCCTCTCCTCATCCACTCAAGTTCACGACGATAGAGGTTTTTCTGTTTCTCGGAAATCTGACGTTCGTTTTCCTCCCTTGCCGCTTTCGCTTCAATAAACGAAGCATAGTTCCCTCTATAAGAGAAAAGCCTGCCACCGTCCAACTCAAATGTACGATTTGTAACGCGATCCAGGAAATACCGGTCATGTGTCACCAATAATACTGCACCATTATACTTAGCCAAGAAATCTTCCAGCCATTTTATCGATTGATAATCCAGATGGTTTGTAGGTTCATCGAGTATGAGAAGGTCTGGAGTTTCAATGAGCACACCGGCAAGTGCCACCCTCTTCTTTTGCCCTCCCGATAACTCATTCATTTTTTTGGAGAAATCATATATACCCAATTTTGTAAGAATTGCTTTAGCATTTGCATTGGCTTCCCAAGCATTGTCAATATCCATCTGTTTCTGCGCCTCAAATAATTTCTCCTGCACCGTAACGCTTTCAGGGTCCTGTTCCATTTCAAGCAGGGCCGTTTCATATTCACGCATGGCTCTGATCATTTTTGCCTCTCCGCGAAAAACCTGCCCAATAACACTCAAATCACCATCAATTACCGGCTCCTGCTGCAGATAGGCAATATGATAATCTCCAGGAGTAATGATCTCACCTGAATCATAGTCTTCAATCCCAGCGATCAACTTTAATAGGCTTGACTTCCCCGTGCCGTTTACACCGATCAGACCGACTCTCTCCTTTTCATTTATAGAAAATGAGATACTGTCGAATAACGTTTTCTCTCCGTATGATTTTGACAGATTCTCTGCTGTTAACATTCTCATTCTTGACCATTCCATTCTCTGTTGAATTGCTTCAGGAATCCAAGCATATATACATGCCGTTCTTCTGCAAGGATCTTCCCTGTTTCCGTGCACATCAAGTCTTTCAATTTCAATAATTTCTCATGAAAATGATGGATGCTTGAACTTTTTCCGGTTCTGTATTCACTCAGGGTCATGTCAGACCGTACCGCAATATCAGGGTCATACAATGATTGCCCCTTTTTACCGCCATATGCGAACGTTCTCGCAATTCCGATTGCCCCCATTGCATCCAGCCTGTCAGCGTCCCTGACAATCATTGCTTTAATAGAGGATAACGTCTCCTCGTTTCCGCCTTTATAAGAAATGGAGAAGATGATATCATATAATTCTTTCTTTTCATCTTCATGAAGTGAAAGCAAGGATACGAATCGTTCGAGCTTTCTTTTCCCTTCTTCCTTGGACGAATTAAGCTTTTCATCTGGAACATCATGCAATAAAGCAGCTAACTCAATGATATATGTATCTGTCACATTTTCTTTCTCTGCAATCAACAGGGCATTATTTCTTACTCGCTCAAGGTGAAACCAGTCATGTCCTGTTGCCTCTTCTTTAAATTCTTTCTTCAACGCATTGATCAGTTCTTCTATTTCGACCCGGTCCACTTCATCATCACCTTCCCTACCCATTGTATCAAAAAATGGAGCTGAATGATTGGATCTGTTATGCAGGTCTGCCAGACTATATGAAACAGCTGGAACCAGCTAAACTACAATACCCACTGTAAAAACATTAAAGAGATGATATATAAGATTGACTCTTATACATCATCTCTTCACACTTATGCTTGCCCGATATCCTCTGACCAGCTGATTCCAATAGTGTTTGCCCCTGCGTGTACATCGATGACGGCTCCAAGCGGATATGCTCCGAATTCAATATCCGGGTAGCTCTTTTTTAATTCTTCCATCCATTCGGCAGCCTCCTCGTGATTCAATCCATGTAAGATTGAAACTTTCTTTATTTTCTTTGTCTTTAATGATTCACTCAGCTGTTTACTCATCTTACTCAAGCCTTTATTTATACTTCTAACTTTGTCATACACTTCTAGTTTTCCATCAACTATAGATAGGATTGGTTTGATATTTAATACACTTCCAAGAAAGAAAGAAAGACCGTTCATTCTTCCGCTCTTGTGCAGCTGTTCGAGACTTCCTACCATGACATATACTTCCCTGGTTTTGATCTTTTCCTCTATGGATTTTGTCATTTCTTCAATCGACTTCCCTTTTTCATGAAGGGTTTGACCATATTCAATTAGTTCTGTCAAAGGATACGTCAGCGTCTTGGAATCAATGCAGGTAATAGAAGGAAATGTATCACTTAGCAATTCTGCCGCCTGATATGCCGAAGACATGGTGCCGCTGAAGTGAGAAGAGACGTGGATTGAAAAAATATGATCATATCTGCCTGCAAGCTCTTCATACAATTCCTTGAACGTTCCGATGGAAGGCTGTGACGTTTTCACTTCCACTTTTTCTTCCTTCAACTTTTCAAAGAGGTCTTGCGGAGATAAATCTATTCCATCCTTATACTCCTTTTCCCCAAATAATATATTCATAGGCACTACAAACACATTTTTTTCCTTACATGCTGATAGATCCTCGATATATGCAGTACTATCAGTTACCCATGCGATTCTCATCGATACCGCCCCCTTATTTATATTTCTATTACTGTGAAGAATTTGTTTAGTCCAATACATTCAATGTTTCCACGGAAAAAGAAACCATTTGAAGAATATCATCTACCATCTCTTCTGTAATGACCCTATTAAATCGTAGGACTCCCTGTACCTTTGGGGGTTGAAGGGAGGAGTGCACCTCAATCCACTCCCAGCTCTTATCCGGCCCCCATGCAGTCTCAAGCCCTTCCCGGTTCTCATTCATCCTTTCAGATCCCTTGTATTTCAATTCAATGACTGCCCCTGCCTGATTCTTTGCGGCCAGCCCGTTTCTTTCCGCTAAAAAATGACCCATGTCGGCTCTTAATTCAAGTGAAATTGAACTTGACCGGTGAGGCAGGGAATAGCCGATGATGTATGTTCGTTCATAATGGGCAAAGTCAAATAAATCCTTCCGATCGAGTATGGAAATATCCCCCGATAGATCCAAGTCATACACAGCTCCCTCTACAACTACTTTTAAGTTGTCAAAGGCTGTAGGGTCAAACATCTTTAGCTCCTCCTTCCTTCATTCAGGTATGGTCTATCAGAATAAACCAGTGGCGTGTCCATTTGCATCGACATCCATATTGAGTGCAGCCGGATGTTTTGGCAGCCCCGGCATCGTCATCACTTCCCCTGTCAATGCCACAATGAACCCTGCCCCTATCTTTGGTTTCAATTCCCTGATCGTAATGGTGAAATCCTTTGGTCTTCCCAGCCTGACCGGATCATCTGACAAAGAGTATTGAGTTTTCGCCATGCAAATGGGAAGACTTCCCCATCCATTTTTTTCATATTCATCCAGCTGCTTTTTGGCTTTTACTGTAAAATCCACTCCACTTGCCCCGTATACCTTTTCGGCAATGCATTCAATCTTCTTTTGAAGTGAATCAGACAAATCATATAGAGGGGTGAATTTCTTATCACTATTTTCCATGACCGACAGTACCTTTTGAGCTAAATCCAGTCCGCCTCTGCCGCCTTTTGCCCATACGTCAGCTAATGAGACCGGGACCCCTTCCTCTTCACACCAGGAAATCAGCAAGTTTATCTCCCTTTCGGTATCTGATACAAATCGGTTGATCGCCACCACATACGATACGTTAAATGCATCGAGGGTTTCCATATGCTTTTTTAAATTCGCAAGTCCCTGTTTCAGAGCTTCCTCATTTTCAATCTGCAGATCTTCCTTTCTTTGTCCTCCGTGCATTTTCAATGCACGGATCGTTGCCACCAGAACGACTGCATCAGGAGCAATACTCGCAGCTCGCGACTTGATATTCAGGAATTTTTCCGCTCCAAGATCTGCTCCGAATCCTGATTCGGTCACTACATAATCAGCAAGTTTCAAGGCTGTTTTAGTCGCGATGATGCTGTTGCATCCGTGAGCAATATTTGCAAATGGACCCCCATGGATCAGTGCAGGTGTATGTTCGATTGTTTGCACCAGATTGGGTTTCAGGGCATCCTTAAGTAATAATGTCAATGCTCCTTCCACCTTAAGGTCCTTCACGGTGACCGGCTGTCTATTAAAGTCATAAGCCACTACAATCTGACCCAGCCTGCTTTTTAATTCGCCAAGATCATTGGATAAACATAAAACGGCCATGATTTCAGATGCAACGGTGATATCAAAGCCATCTTCTCTCGGTACACCCTGGACGGGTCCTCCAAGGCCGATCACGATGTTCCTTAACGCCCTGTCATTCATATCCAGGGCCCGTTTCCAAACGATCCTTCTCGGATCGATATGTAATTCATTCCCTTGATGGATATGGTTATCAATCATTGCCGCAAGTGCATTATTAGCCGTCGTAATGCTATGGATGTCCCCCGTGAAGTGAAGGTTAATTTCATCCATTGGAAGGACTTGTGAGAATCCTCCTCCCGTGGCTCCGCCTTTCATTCCCATGACTGGTCCCAAAGAAGGTTCCCTCATGGCAATCATCGCATGTTTATTCAACTGATTCAGTGCATCGGCAAGTCCTACCGTCACAGTTGATTTCCCTTCGCCAGCAGGAGTTGGGTTAATGGAGGTTACCAATATTAACTTTCCATCATCCAGTTTATTCAGGTTATGTATCGCTTCATATGATATTTTCCCTTTATATTTTCCATACAGCTCAATATCCTCTTCAGAAAGTCCGATTCTATGAGCAATTTCAGAGATGAGCAGGAGAGTTGACTCCTGTGCGATTTCCATATCTGTTTTCAATTTCCCGGTTGTCAATGTCATCGTATCCACCTTTTTATTTAAGTCATTACAGTCACTTATACTTATTTTATACGAAAAGAAATCATCCACTCTTCAATGATTCAAGTATTTCTCAAGAAAGTCTGAACATAAATAGAGTCATGAAAGTCAACGCTTGTTTTAGTTCATTTGAAAGTGATGCTGCCAAACTTCCATTTACACCTTTTTTATATATCCATTCTTCATCAATCTTTTTCCAGCCTTTTTCTTCGGACAATCTTTCTAATTCCCATGGCATCATTGTGTTACAGATTGCATTTTCACCATGCAGACGAGGAAAGGCATTCTCTCTAGGATGCGCCGTCGGACCAAGCAGGCCAATACAGATGAATCCATTTTTGGCAGTGACTCTTTCAAGTTCATTCAATGCCTGTAACGGAGATTCTGTCCATTCAATTGAATTGATGGCCATCACTGCATCAAACGCATTATCTTTAAAGGGGGGACGGACAAGATCCCCCTGAACAAATTGTAAATGTTCCTTTTCAAGCTGATTTGCTATTTCGACCATTTTTTCAGAAAAATCCATACCGGTCACTTTAAATCCGTTCTGATGAAGCAGATATGAGCCATAACCATCGCCGCATCCAAGGTCGCCCACTTTTTTGCCTTCATTAACATTTTTCAGAAAAAATGGGATGATTGCTTTTCTGCTGCCGGTTGACCACATTTCGGCGCTTCTTGAATGCCAATTATCTGCATTTATATCCCATCGTGATTTGGCATTTTCATGCCATTCTGATTTACTCATCATTACACCCCTGTATATTTATTCTCTTACTTTATTTCTTATTATAAAGGAAAAACCCTTCTTTTTTACCTATATTATATTTTAAAAAAGGAATCCCTTTTTCTTATGAAATTTGGCATATTTGTCCATACTATTACCGAAAGCCATTGAAGAGGGGGGCAGAAAATGGAGGAAATCACGAAAGTTCAACGTAATTATCATGGGGATATCATCAGTTTTCAAACATCAGCCGGAAGGATCATATCTTATCGAAAAGCTGTGCTGGAAGCTTCAGAGGGACTATTGGATGGTGTTGATCTTCGGGAAAACGAATGGGGAGAATATGAAATCTACTCATCTGATGCATCCAAACAAGGATTCGATGATTACCCGACCATTTTTTGATGCATTGCAGATTGTTATAAGTAATTTTTAATTGAATCAAAAAAGGCTGCACCATTTGGGCAGCCTTTTTTTCATTCACTACGTCCTTGAACATCCCTTAACTCTTCCAGCCTCTTTTCTTCTTCTTCAAAAAACTGTACCAGGTCACCGATCCTGTCGATGGAATCCCAGCTCAGGTGATGTTCAATTCCTTCAACGTCTTCATATATATGTTCTTCCTTTACACCGATCACTCGAAGGAACTGCTCAAGGAGATCATGTCTGTAAACTAAGCGTTTTCCTATTTTATTTCCTTTTGGAGTCAGTACGAGCCCACGATATTTTTCATATACCAGGTAGTCATCTTTATCTAATTTCTGCACCATTTTCGTCACTGAAGAGGGATGAACGGTCAAAGCTTCAGCTATATCAGATACTCTTGCATACCCTTTATTTTCAATTAACAAATAAATCTGTTCTAAATAGTCTTCCATGCTTGGTGTAGGCATTCTGCACCCTCCAAATTCCCATAAATATCAATAAAAGTTTACTATAAGAACAGAATGAATACAACCCGAAGCACTTATTTCACTCTTCAGACAACCTTCTATGATTGAGGAATTTAGATACTAATCCATACTTTGGTGAAAGCATCCATACGATCAGGAATACAATGCCGGCAGCTACTGCCATTGAACCTGAAATGGAAACGTCTAATAGCTTTGCTCCATAATATCCCGCTACACTGTCAAAGATTCCAATAACACCGCTCAAGAGAAGCATTACCTTATATCTGTCTGTTAATAAATATGCTGTAGCCCCTGGTGCAATCAACATGGCAACCACCAGAATCGCTCCCACACTGTCAAAAGCAGAAACGGTCGTAACCGAGACCAGCCCCATCAGGATATAATGTATGGCTAACACCGGAATACCAATGGCGGCAGCCATATTGGGGTCGAAAGATGTTAACTTAAATTCCTTGAATAATAGCAAAATAACTGCAGTATCAATAATTAGAATCGATCCCAGCATCACAACAGATTTTGGTATTGCCCCAAGGAAAGGCAAGGATATGGTGTTCCAAGGGACAAAAGCAATCTCCCCCATCAATGCATGCTCCACATCCAGGTGTACATTTTTAGCAAACAAGGAAATGAGGATGACCCCCAGGGCAAACAGAGAAGTAAATACAACTCCTATGGCAGCATCTTCCTGAATACCGCTCGAATTCAATAGCTGAACGATAAAAGTCGTCAATAGTCCAGCCGCAGCTGCCCCGATCAGCATATTGAAACCATTCATGCTTTGACTTACGATGAAAGCCATGACCAGTCCAAGAAGTACTGTATGGCTGATAGCATCAGCAAGCATCGACATCTTCCTCAGTATTAAGAAACAGCCGATTACACCGCATGATAAGCCTACCAGGCTGCCTGTTAGAAGAATCCATAGTTCATAGCTCATAACCCTGCCCTCCTCTGTCAGCATTCACTTTTATGTTTAAGAAAGGATTTTGACTGTAGATCTCTGACATTTTCGATTGGAGCTTCTTTAATTGGTCCTTTGATAAAACTTCTTCTTCCTGCTCTTCAATCCAGTTAATGTCAAGTGATCCCAGTTCACTGGGGTACATTTCTTTCAGTTCAACAATCTCATCTACAAACCTGAATTGTTCCGCTTTCATAGCACCCCAGTCCGTAATGGAAACTGCACCATCGGTCTTTACGATATAACCGTTTTTCACAAGGTGCTTCATGACACGAGTATATCTGAACATTGAAATATTCGTTTCTTCGTAAAGGGATTTTTCGTAAATCCTTTCTTTTCTCATTGCATAGACTTTCTTCAATACGAAGCGAATTGCTAAGCGTTCATCATTCCTGGCTCTCCTCAGGATAATGGAAATCAACCCTCTCTTAGGTGAAAACAGCAAGGAAAAGATGAAAATGACAGTTGCGGTCAATACGATGAATGGTCCTGTCGATAACCCTTTGCCCATAGTACTGATCAATGTTCCCGCTGCTCCTGATAATCCGCCGACTATGCCAGAAATGAAGACCATCGTACGAAGTGAATCAGTCCAGTATCTGGCTGAAATAGCCGGTGTAATCAGCATGGCAGCCATTAATATGACACCTACAGCCTGAATGCCGATTACCACGGTAATCACTAAAAGGGAGACGAATAAGAAATTCAGGAATCCTACAGGAAGTCCGATTCCCCTTGCAAATTGAGGGTCAAATGTACTTACTTTGAACTCTTTAAATAACAGAGTTGTGATGACAATTAATACTGCTGCTGTCAGACCCATCAGTTGAACATCCCTGCCTACGAGGGAAGCAGCCTGGCCAAAGATGAAATCATCCAAGCCGCTTTGGTTCCCGGTAGGCATTTGGGCTACCTTCGTCAGCATGACGATACCCAATCCGAAAAATACAGACAACACCAGACAGATCGCGGTGTCTTCCTTGATTCTGGTCGTATTGGTAATCAATTGTATGGTATAAGCTGCCAGCAATCCGGTTGAGGCTGCACCAATCAGTAATACGAAGAAGTTCTTTTCACCAATGAACATAAAAGCGAAACATATACCGGGCAGTGCAGCATGGGCTACGGCATCCCCTATCAAACTCTGCTTTCTTAATAGCGCAAAACTTCCTAATACCCCGCTTGCGATCCCCAGCAATAATGTACTCAGTAATACCCATTGTGTGTTTCCATCATGTAAAAGGGATTGCCATAAATGATTCACATTAGTCACCTCTTTTTATGGTTGAATCAGCATTTTATCCTTTTCCAGGAAGGATAGTTTCCCGCCGTAGGTCAGTTGTAAATTATCGACATTGAACACATTCACAGTTGGTCCGTATGCGATTGTCTTTCTGTTGAGAAGGAGGGTCCAGTCAAAGTACTCCGTAACGGTCTGAAGGTCATGGTGAACAACCAGCACAGTCTTCCCCTGCTCCTTCAACTCATTCAGTAAAGAAATGATGGCTTTCTCTGTTGCAGCATCCACCCCTACAAAAGGTTCATCCATAAAATAAACCTCTGCTTCCTGAGCCAGCGCGCGTGCCAGAAATACTCTTTGCTGCTGGCCGCCTGAAAGCTGGCTGATCTGCCTTGATGCAAATTGAGTCATCCCTACTTTATCCAAGCATTCCATGGCATAGGCAACATCTTTTTTTGAAGGTCTTCTAAACCAGCCTACATGCCCATATCTGCCCAT
The DNA here is from genome assembly GCF_903645295.1 of Bacillus sp. Marseille-Q1617. Lineage (NCBI taxonomy): Bacteria > Bacillati > Bacillota > Bacilli > Caryophanales > Bacillaceae > Bacillus > Bacillus sp. Marseille-Q1617. The sequence goes on along the minus strand of NZ_CAHJXM010000003.1, from coordinate 550,881 downwards.
CAATACAACATCAAGTGCATTTGTAGGAAAATCCCAGTCTACTGATCCCCTCTGCGGGACATACCCAACCATTTTACTCTTCGGTGAATACGATTTATCAAATATTTTGATGTCTCCGGATGAACGGGGGATCAATCCTAAAATAGCTTTGATCAAGGTGGATTTTCCTGCCCCGTTCGGACCGACGATTCCGATCAGCTTCCCTTTTGGTACTGAAAATTCCACATCCACCAGCACTGGTTTTCTATGATACGCAACGGTCAATCCTTTTATTTCAACTGAATTCATCTTTGATCCTCCTTACATTACTTTAATGCGTCCACAATCGTATCAACATTATGCCGGTACATTCCGATATACGTACCTTCCTCTGTCCCTTCTTTCCCCATGGCATCCGAGAATAATTCCCCGCCGATACTCACTTCATGTCCTTTATCGTTTGCACCTGCTATTACCGCATTGATCGATTTTTCCGAGATGCTTGATTCCACAAATACTGCTTTGATATTTCTATCCACAAGTGTATTTACAAGCGATTGTACATCTGCCAGACCATATTCTGCATCTGTACTTAAACCTTGCAATCCCATGACTTGCAAATCATACTTTGCACCAAAATAGTTGAATGCATCGTGAGCTGTAACCAGAACTCTTTGCTCTTCTGGAATGGTGGACATTTCTTTTTCAGCATATGCTCTGAGCTCATCTAATTCCGCAAAGTACCTTTCAGTATTTTTAATATAGTCCTCTTTGTTTTCAGGATCTTTCTCGATCAATCCGTCACGTACTTGCTCCAATGCTATCTTCCATAAATCAATATCAAACCAGACATGCGGGTCCATCGCTGTATTGTTTGCTGCATCTTTTCTCAGCTTATCCTTAGGGATGCTGTCTGCTATCGCGTATGTGGGTTTTTCCTTATTCATTTTTTCAAATATTTCAAGCATCTTCCCTTCTAAATGAAGACCGCTGTAAAAAATGATATCTGCCTCTTGAAGCTTCCCGATATCAGATTGCTTCGCTTTATATAAGTGAGGGTCGACACCAGGTCCCATTAAACTGTGAACTTCTACGTGGTCTCCTCCAATATTCTTTACAGCGTCCCCGATTTGGCCGATTGTTGTAGTAACCACAATTTTATCGTTCGATTGTTTACCAGCTGTCGTTCCGCATCCAGCAAGGATCAGTCCTCCCATTAGAATAAGGATCATTCCGATAAGCACCATCAATCTTTTGTTCATGTTCAATCTCCTCTCTCATTGTTCATCTCGATTATTTATTTCGCTACCTCTAACCTATTCAGGAAGTTTATATATGTTCACCTTTTTTTACATAAGCAACTTATTTTTAATTAAGTTATAAATTTTCGCTAGTGCAATAAAAGTTTCCTTAGTGCAAATTTTATTTCCTTATTCAATTTCTGTCAACCGATATGAAGAAAATTTTTTGAATTATTCACTATTCTTAAACGTTGGAATGCTTATTTTCTTTGACACAAAATAATTTTTTAAAAATTTACGCAAAATAAATTTTGGGGATGTTGACTCTAAAATCCTCATATTGTATAGTAAAGACATCACTGAAGTGGTTTGATTTTTAGTGCTTAGGCAGTGGGAGTCAACATTTCATGATAAATATTTTCCAGAAGCACAACAGTGCTTGATCGATTTAGGAGGATTAGAAGAATATGCAAAATGGTAAAGTAAAATGGTTCAACAACGAAAAAGGATTCGGCTTTATTGAAGTAGAAGGCGGAGACGATGTATTCGTACATTTCTCAGCAATTCAAGGTGAAGGTTTCAAATCTTTAGAAGAAGGTCAAGAAGTTTCTTTCGAAATTGTTGAAGGTAACCGCGGACCTCAAGCTGCTAACGTAGTTAAATTATAATCAAACCCATATATGAATAAAAAAGCGGACGATGTTAATCGTCCGCTTTTTCTTTTCTTCCCTGATGTTAATGATTCATCACTTTAATTTATCGCCGTAAAACTTAATTTGTTCCCCCACTGTACATTGTTCGATACAAAAACGATGGGCACGGGCTTTGCCGAATTCTTTTCGAAAATATGCTTTAAGCAAGCAGTCGCTGCAATAGGTGTCGATTAGCTCATCCACTTTATCAACTACTTGTCTGCGTTCCATTTCATCACTCCTAAACTTCTTCCATCTTTCGTTTTGTTTGTATTTATAGAATATATTATAAAGGGTTAAATTATTCTAGCCTTTTGTGACTGTGCACTTCTGTACCCAATAGAGCCTGGTTAGCGAGCTTATCCGCTTCCTTGTTATCATTCCGGCCTAAAATATCTGTTGTTATATTCAACTTCAGCTTATCGATGAGAGCTTCTATTCGGTCAAGCCACCTATTTAAACCTTCATCAAAGCACGGCCATTCCCCTTCAAGCTGCTTCAATACCACTTGCGAATCTCCTTTGATGGTACAAGGGGCATGTTTCACACCAATCTCTTCAAGTAGTAGAAGGGCATTATGCAAAGCGGCATACTCCGCTTCGTTATTATTCTCCAGCTCTTCAAGTTTTTCATTTTTACGGATCCTGAAACGCTCATCCCCTTTGTCATAATAAACGACCATCCCGATACCGGAGATTGCATTAGCTTTATCAAATCCGCCATCGAAGTAGACGACGATATTTTCAGGTTCTTTATCTAATTCCTGATTCAACTTGATAAATTCTTTCCTGGTCCAGGAATTTTCCATTTCATCGATGATCTCAAGGTCGATGACCCTTCCCGTTTTCATTAAATCATCAACGTGAATCGACGTTTCCTTCCTTGAAAACCATGTAGATTCAAACCAAATATCGCTGCTGGTTTTACTTGCATACTTGAACTTAAGCTTCATTTTCAACGTGATCACTCTCTCTTTCATCCGGAGTCGTTATTGTTCAACGTTTCTTTTATTTGTATAATGGAGATTATTGTTCTTACGAGGGGGTTTCTCATGTTTAATATTTGGTTTGGTCTCTTGTTTGTCCTCGTCACATTTACACTGTTACTCATTATGTATAGAATGTTCGGACGGACGGGACTATTCGTATGGATAGGCATCTCAACTATCCTGGCCAACCTTCAAGTAGTAAAAACCATTGAGATATTTGGTTTAACCGCTACATTAGGCAACGCCATGTACGGATCGACTTTCCTGGTCACAGATATATTAAATGAGCGTTACGGAAAAAAAGAAGCACAAAAAGCGGTTTGGTTGGGCTTCTTCACTTTGATCATTATGACTATTATTATGCAGCTGGTCCTGGTTTTTCAACCACATCCAGAAGATTTTGCCCAGGAAGCATTATCGACCATTTTCGGTTTGATTCCGAGGATAGCGCTGGGGAGTCTGGCTGCTTATTTGGTAAGTCAATTTGCAGATGTATATATTTTTTCATATTTAAAGAAAAAGTTCCCGACAGACGCGCAGTTCTGGATACGCAACAATGGAAGCACCATGATCAGTCAGCTTCTGGATACCCTTGTATTCACCAGCATTGCTTTCCTGGGTACGTATCCTTTTGATATCTGGCTGGAAATATTCATCACAACATATTTATTAAAATGGCTGATTTCTTTATTGGATACACCCTTTGGATATCTAGCTAAACGATTCCCTAAAGATATAAATTAAAACATTCATAAGGAGAGGTGGCATTGATGCTTGAAGTAAATATAGATGGGGCCAGTGCAGGCAATCCCGGCCCAAGCGGGGCTGGAATCGTTCTCAAACAACACGGGGTGCTGAAACATTTTTCTATACCGCTGGGTGAAATGGACAATCATCTAGCTGAATTCACTGCATGTAAGAAGGCGTTGGAAATCTGCATCGAACATAACGCAGAAACGGTTTGGATACGCAGTGACTCACAAGCTCTTGTGCAAGCCGTCGAAAAAGAGTTTGTAAAGAGTTCCGCTTATAAATCTGTTTTAAAGGAAATATTGGATCTTTCGGAGAAACTCCCCCTGTTTTTCATTAAATGGGTGCCGAGTAAAGAAAACAAAATGGCCGATGAGCTTGCCAGGAAAGCTATTCATTTAAATTAAATGTTTTTTTAGAGTATCATGCATTTCATGTAAAAAGGAGGCCTGATCGGCACTCCTTTTTTTTGATTCTGTTTAACAACGGCTGCCCATTCCGTGCAAGACTGCAAAATAAAATAAAGTTATAAAGCAGCCTTTTGTCAGGCAAGTCCTTGATGGACCATCCAGCGTAACGCTTCTTTCCTTGAGCTGATTTTCTGGGAATGAAGACGCTCTAATATAGACATATAAAAGCTTGAGTCAAACTGCTTTTGAGCTTTTAATGTAATCTCGATTGCGCTATTGACCAATTCATCAGATGCATCTGTATATTTTTTTCCGAAATAAATAAATCCAATTGCATCTTCCTGAAACTTAAATCCCCTGTTTTCCAAATCAATGAGAAAATCTTCAGTTGTTTTTTTCACTTTTCTCCTCACCCTACATACAGCGTTGTCTTCTTTCTCTTACAAAAAATCTTTTTCTTTGCCTATCTTTTTTTGATATCAAAAAACCTAAAGTCCCCATTATCAATCCAAGAAGTGCTCCCCCTACCACCTCTTGAGGCTGATGTCCCAGCATTTCTTTAAGGCGTTTAGGTTTCTTTTCTTCAAATTCGACCGATTCTTTCTCATGTGCTTTTCTGACAAGCTCATCCAGACTATTCACTTTAAGAGTCAATTCACCAGTCTGCCTCCTTATCCCCTGCGCATCATACATGACGATTAAGCCGAAGACAAAGGAAAGAGCAAAATCAATTGTTTTGACTCCTTTTTTCAATGCAATAAAAGTGGTTAAAGAAGCAACTCCGGCACTGTGTGAGCTGGGCATTCCCCCTGTCTGGAAAAACAGTTCAGGTTTCCATTCCTTCTTTTTTATATAATGAAGCGGAATCTTGAAGCCCTGAGCCAAAAAGATACTCAATAACGCTGTCAGTATACCTTTATTCACACCTATACACCTCCCTTATCAATAGTCTGTCCTAAAATTCCTTTTTACATGGGATATTTTATGGAACAACACGCAAAATAAATGATGTATGTATCTTTTTACAGGAGGCGATTAAATGAGCAAAAATAATAATAAAAATAAAGGTAAAATAGCAGGCAGTGTCAATCCACAGGGTCATGCCGCGGATACAGAATTTGCGCAGGAACCTAAGAGCAAGTTGGAGAATGCAGCCAAAAAGCTGAATACAAAATAGTCCACTGTCCCTTTTCCATTTAAACAAAGAGCCAGGCCGCAACCTGACTCTTTGTTTATTTAACTGGATGCTGTTAAAGTCTCTGCGCTTAAGAGGAACCTTCTTAACACCTTTAATTCCAGTTCTTCGATATACGATATAGAAGTATGCGATACATGACTCCACGCGGCGTTTTCGATCGAAAGAGAAAGCGGGACCTCACAATGGATCTCGGCTAATTTTCTTGAGACATTCAGCATATCCAGATCTGTTTCGATTTTCTTTCGCTGAGAAGATGTTAATTTATCAAGGTTTTCTAAGATTCCCTTAATATCATTGTATTCCTGTATCAGCTTAACAGCTGTTTTCTCTCCTATTCCCTTCACTCCTGGATAACCGTCGCTGGAATCACCCATCAATGCTTTCACATCAATAAACTGGGTTGGCGTAATTCCGCGTTCTTCTATGAACAGGTCTTTAGTGTATATCTGATAATTTCCAAACCCTTTTTTCAATAACATGATCTCAATGTTTTCATCAAGGAGTTGAAGCAAATCCTGATCACCGCTGAGGACCGTTACCTTACGTTCCCTGTGATGTGCCTTTGCCAGAGTACCGATACAGTCATCAGCTTCAAAACCCGGCACACCCACATTCACCAAATTAAATCCTTCCGCCACTTCTTTAGCGAGATCAAATTGGGGAATAAGCTCAACCGGAGGAGCATTACGATTGGATTTATAATCGGTATAAACCTCATTCCGGAACGTCTGACTTCCCATATCCCAGCAAACCAGTATATGGGACGGATTGACATGATCGACCGCCATCAGGAGGTGCTTCATGAAACCTTGTACACCGTTGGTCGGCAGCCCTTTGGAATTCATCATAAATTGACCTGTTACAGCTGTAGCAAAAAATGAACGGAATAATAGTGCCATCCCATCTATCAGTAATATGTGTTCTTCTTTTCTCATTTCATCCACTCCTGCCTGTTACAAATTAGTCCGACTTATACTTACTTCAGTAAAAAGCAATCCTTTAAAAGTATAACATATTTTCTTTCTCTCCCAATTGGAAAAGAAAACAAGCCTGTAAGTTCACAGGCTTGTTCCGTCATTGCTGCTTGTCCACTTTATGATGTTCATATGATACCCAGTCGCTGTAGCTTCCGGCGTACAATTTCACATCATGGAATCCCGCTTCCAAGAGTGCGATGATGTTAGGTGTCGCAGTCACGCCTGAGCCGCAATACACAATGATGGGACTATTTCTGTCAAGGTTTGCAAATCGCTGATTCTGTACATCTGTATCCCGGAAGAATCCTTTGTGTATACACTGCGTCCAAGGAGCATTGATTGCTTTTGGGATATGTCCTGGAATCCGATCGATCGGCTCCTCCAGACCCAGAAAGCGTTCTTCACTGCGGGAATCGAGTAAAACCGCCTGGCTCTCTCCTTCTGATATGCGTTCCACTTCCCCTAAAGATGCGAGCATGTCTTCATTGAATGATGGGGTATAACTCTTTTCACCATATTCAGGAATAGATGCTTGAGTTTCGAATCCCCTTTCCTTCCAGGCTTTAAATCCACCGTTCAAGACAAACACATTCTCATGTCCCAAATATCGAAACAGCCACCAGCATCTGCTGGCAAAAGCACCTTCACCCTGATCGTAGGCGATGATAGCGGATTGATTGTCGATGCCTGCATTTTCAACTTTTCTGAGGAGGTTTTTCATATTGGGAAGGGGATGGCGGCCTCCGTGTTCTTTTACATGCCCGGATAAATCCTTTTCAAGGTCAAAATATACCGCGCCTGGAATATGCTCCTTCAAGTAAGATGTCTTACCGGCTGAAGGATCACCCAAAGAAAAACTGCAGTCGATCACTCTCACATTTCGATCGTTCAGATGCTTCTTTAACCAGTCCACACTTTTAATAAAACGCATTAAGATATCCCCCTCTTTTTCATCAAATCCTTTACCGTTTCCTTTGGATCCCAGCACGAAAATTGATACGAAGTTTTAGTTTCATAACCCAGGCGGGAACAAAAATAAGTGGTCTTTGAATTGTGACTGGATTTATCGGCCCGGATGTGGATGCAGGTGGCACAGCAGTGAAATGGATTGTCCGTCATCACGTTCACCCTCTCCTAAGGTATTAGATTGTTTCCTCTTCAAGCCATTTAAGTTCGCTGCGAAGTTTATCAATATCCTGCACGTTACTCAGCGCTTCGATGTTCGAATCGATTTGTTCAAAAGCTTGTGCTATTGCTTCTTCTTTTAATTTCATGAATTTCAGTTTAAGATTTTCTCCATTCCAGTCTTCCAACCTTTGTTTTTCATGTATTAAATATTCATCAGCAGGGTCATGGAGTTTCTTTTCCAGCTCCTCCTGAATTTCTTTTTTTCCACCCTTTTCAAGAAATTGTTTAGGATTCTTGAAAGTGGAAAAAGCGTCTTTAAATCGATCGAGATTGATATCCTTAAATGCCTGTTCAAACTCGATTGCTTCTTCAAATTTATAATCAGGCGAAGAAAGCATAATCTCTTCCTCCTTTTCTTGTATGGCTGCTTCCAATTCATCCCACAAGATCTGCAGCTGCTTTCCGATAAATTGCTGTATCCTCAAAGAAGTCGCTCTCAGTTCCTGGGATAAATCAAATCCGACACTTGTAATATATTCTTTCAATCCGCTTTGCAGCGCCTTGACAGCGTTCGGCTCATTCATAAATAGTCCTGAATGGAAAGCCTCTTTATAAAAATCAGAGAGCCTGAAGAAAACTCGTTGTTTCAAGTAATAGATCAACTCATCCAGTTCCTGTTGCACTTCAGCTTCCATGTTGTCTGATGTTCTTGCATCCAGTAATTCCTTCACTGCGGATTTCGCTTGCTTCAGCTCATGGATGCGGTGTTGTTTACTCCAATGGTCACTTGAAGCGGCTTCAATATAATTCTTGAACCGTTTGATGCCTTTCTCCCATTCATTTATGGCAGAATCCACACTCATGCTGACGAGTTCATGCCGTATGAAGGAATCGAATTCTTGTTTGAAGTTTTCCATGCCAGTTGATGGTTCCTCCTGTTTTTCCAGGGCCAGTAAGGACGAAACCCCGAAAATCCTCGGGAAGCGAATCCCATAGTGAATCAACTGACTTTGAACATATTCTATGACTTCATTCTTTTCTTCATCATTTTTGGCGAGATCGATGGCATTAACGATAAAAAACATTTTATCGAGTTCAAATGTATCTTTTACCCTTCCTAACTGAATGAGGAACTCACGATCTGCCTTTGCAAAAGCATGATTATAATAAGTTACAAAAAGAATGGCATCAGCATTTTTAATATACTCGAAGGCTACCCCTGTATGCCGGGCATTGATCGAATCGGCTCCTGGCGTATCAACCAATGTAATTCCTTTTCTCGTAACATCACAGTCATAGTACAAATCGATCGATTCAACAAAGCAGGATTTGGTTTCATCGGCAACATATCCCCGATAATCATCTAAGCTGACGGTGAGTTTTTCACCTAAGCAAAGTTTGAATTCATCAAACCCTTTATAGAATGCCGCTAAAAAAGTAAGATGTATTTTCTCTTTCGCATCCCCTTCCGCCTCGTCGAGAAGCTTCGGAATGATCTCCAACGCTTCTTCTACATTGGAAATACTTCTTTCAAAATAGGACAAGGAATGGGAAATGTCCTGAAATAACTGTTCTTCAGATTTAATTTGGACATCTGCTGTTTCATGATGATGCAGTTCTGTTACAGGCTTTATCCGGTTAATTGATGCGGTTGTAGGATTTGGGCTGACAGGCAATACCTTTTTTCCAAGAAGAGCATTGGCGAATGAAGACTTTCCTGCACTGAAAGCCCCGAATAACGCAATCGTGAATGTTTGATGGGCGAGCCTTTCCCTTTTACCATCCAATATCTGGGCTATTTTAGTGAATCCATGCAGGTTTTTAAACACGTGTGTCATTCTCTCGAGTCTGTCTATGGCACTTTCAACGGAAACCTGTGAATCATTATTCTCTCTTCCCCCGGGTGGTAATATCTCTTTTTCAACCAAGGTTACAAAGTCGGAAACTGTGTCGGCAGCCTGCATTTCGGATGCTTCAATGTACTGTTGATCCTTCTCATTCCACTGCTTTACCCATTTTTGAATCTTGTCTTCTTTCGTATTTGACTCTGCTGATTGACCGAGTTTCTCCATTTGCTGAAGCTTTTCTTCCTCCAGGAGCTTCCATTTATGCACATATACTGTTTTCTGACGAACAGCCTGCAGACTATCCAGAAGTTGTGTCTGTTTGCTTTCGGAAGAATTTTTAAGATGTTTTAAATTGCTTTCTAGTAATTCATTCGACTGCCTTCTGGCATTTTTCTTTAAATCTTCTGAAAGATTATCACAATACTGCAGTACGTAATCACCCGTTACCCTGGCTCCAGGCTTTATCAATCCAGTTAAATAATCCTCATCCACTTGCAGGGATAAATTTTCCCAGCCTTCCAGGAGAGCCGGAGAAGCTGCGTTGTTTTTCTTTAATAATGCTTTTCCCAGCGACTTCAGATGCCAATCGAGCTGAGTTTCGATTCTGCTGTTCACTTCTTGTTTGAAGATTTTTGCTCTTCGCATCTTTTCTTCTTCTGTCTTTTGCTTTGAAAACAGGAATCCGACTTTAAAGTCAGCCTGCTGGCTTTCTAGAAACTCCTTTGCAAGGTCTCTTGTCTCAAATGGCATTAAATAAGCATTCTTTAGGATGTTACTCCTTTCATCCTCAAAATCCTGCCGTAACTCGCTGCTGTCGTTTTCATTTAGTTCGTCAAGAATTTTTTCTTCTTCGAAAAGCAGACTGTCTTTATTTCTCCACTCTTCTTCTGATAGATGTTCTCGGCCTTCTTCCATGACATGCTGCTGCTGTTGTTCATACCAGCTTTTATGCTCATGTATGAGCTGAGACATAGCTGACCGGGCGGACGCTTCGATCAATGCCTCCTTTTCTGTCACCTGCTTCTTTATGAGTTCACGAAGGTCTTCAGCTTGATTATTCTCATCCTCCAAATCTTTGAGGCTTGTATAGAAAACCCCGTCCGGTACTACTCCCCAGGAAGCGAAGGATTCCCTCACACCTTCTTTGAAGTTCTCAAATGATAATTCCTCATCATGGTGCTTATCAATTTGATTCACCACAAGATACAACTTCACTCCATGACGCTTCAATTCTTTGGTGAATTGAAAGTTCACTTGCGATTGAACGTGATTATAATCCATTACATAGAAAACCGCATCCGCCAAATGGATAGCTGATTCCGTTGAAATCCTATGAGCGTCGTCCGTACTATCGACCCCTGGTGTATCCAGTACGGAAACCCCTTCAGGCAACGCCGTTTTACTTCTGCCTATTTCTACTGAGTAAACATCTTCCCCGTTCCTGCAGAATTCTTTAATCACCGTATATTCAAATGGTGCCTTGAAGTAAACCGGCTTTCCTGTATGATAATGAATTTTGGCATAATCCTCCCTGGACTGATGCACTTTTACCAGGTTCGCACTGGTAGGTATAGGGCTTGAGGGAAGAATTTCTTCTCCCATCAAGTAATTGATCATAGTCGATTTCCCTGCAGAAAAATGCCCGCAAAAAGCCAATATAAACTCTTTCCTGTATATTTTTTCTGCCAGTCTTTCTACTTTTCGGGAACGTTCTTCATCCCCCTTGTCTCGAAAAATGTCATCGTATCCTGCCAGCTGGTGAAGGATTGTATGTAAATAGGTGCTTTGTTGTTCAGTGCGGCTCATGTCTAAGATCCTTTCTGTTCCAAAAAATGATAACGCTTTTATTTTATCTTATTTAATGGGAATTCTCTATGGTTTGATATTATCTTTGAAAATCATCACTTTATCATATTCATTTTCTTGGAATTGGAGAGTAGGTTAAATACCGCTTTTGATTTCCGTGCAAGACTGCGCTTTCCGCGGGCGGCTGTTAGCTTCCTCGACTTAAATGCCTGCGGGGTCCTACCCAGATCGCTTTTGACACGATAATGAAACGGGCAAAAAAAAAGCCTCCTTCGATGAAAGGAGACTATCTTGTTGATTCTGTTGGTATAAGATTGGATGATACAAAAGATTGGGCACTGGTTTTAGTAGAAGCAATTTTCTGAACCGGCTGTCGGTCCTTCATAACATTCGACAAGACGTACTTCATTATAAAGCCATATGTAACCACAGTCAGCAAAATCAGAAACCAAACCATTTCATTCCCCACCTTTAATTCACTATATTTGGACGTGCAATTGAGAATAATTTTCATGTTCAATTACATCGTATCAAAAACGATAATCATTTTCAATAAATAATTTCATTTTTCTTTCTTTAGTGTTCCGATCCAGCCCGGCGTCTCACGTTCATAATCCGTTTCACTCCTCAGTGCCTGTTCTTCCACCGGTATTCTGGTGAATAGAATCAATTGGTTGAGCAGCGCAAAAATGATCAGCGTCCAATAGGCATTAAATAGTAGTGGGATAACGGCTAACTCCAAAGTAACGATGAGATAATTAGGGTGCCTGAAGAGTTTATAGGGCCCTGTCGACACTACTTCGGTATTTGGCAGGACGATAATCTTAGTATTCCAGTACTTGCCGAGGGAGGATATGACCCATATCCTCCCGGCTTGAGTGAGAATAAATCCAGCAAGCAGGTACTTCCACAGAGGATGAAGGCCCGAATGAAAAACCCCTCCTTCTATTAATAACGAAACAAAAAAAGCAAAGTGAATCATTACCATCGTACGATAATGACCTTGACCAAACTCCTTGGCTCCCCTGCTTTTCATCCACCTTTCATTTTTCCGTGCAATCACCAATTCGACTGCGCGCTGAATGACCAGTATGGTAAAGAAAAGAAGAAAGAATGTCATCATTCCCACCTCATCAATACTAATTCAGAGCTGAACCCCGGTCCTAAAGCCGTTCCAAGGCCAATATCACCTTTTTGGCACTGCTCATTCAGGAATTTCTTAAGCACGTAAAAAATAGTCACCGAGGACATATTGCCGAATTCCCTCAGCACCTTCATTGAGTGTTCTGTCATGTTGTCGTCGAATCCCAAGGCCTCCTGATACGCCTCAATCACTTTCTTACCACCTGGATGTGCCACGAAATGGTTAATATCTTCCATTCTTATTCCCTTTGAATGGATAAATTCTTCCACATTGGGCCTAAGCCAATTTTTCACAAGGGTGGGGATGTCTTTGGAGAAAACAACATAAAGACCTTCATTTTTAATATTCCAGCCCATCACATCCAGAGAGTCCCTTAAAGTCGTGGATTGTGTAGCAAATATCGAGGGAATCGGGCTGCTTATATCTTTGATCGTTTGGCTGTCATCCCCACATACAAGGGTACATGCCACCCCGTCAGCAAATAATGAAGTCCCGACTAAATTACTCTTGGAACGGTCACCGTGCTGAAATGTCAATGAACATAACTCGATTGAGAGGATTAATACATTTGATTGTGGAAACGCCAGGCAGTATTCATACGCACGGGATAACCCTGCAGCCCCTCCGGCACATCCCAGACCCCATATTGGGATCCGCTTGACATGGGAAGGGAACGGCAGGACATTCATGATCCTCGCTTCAATGCTCGGTGTCGAGAGGCCTGTAGTGCAAATAGTAAATATCGCTTCAATCTCTTCAAACTTAACATGATTGTTCTTCAAACATTGTTCGATCGCCCTGCTTCCCATTTCTACAGCATGATGGATGAACAGATCGTTTTTTTCCTGAAAAGAATGTGAAGTAGAAAACCACTCAAGATCATTCACAAAATATCTGCTCTCTATTTCTCCATTTTCAAATATGGGAAGCAGACGATCTATATCCTTAAAACTTTCCGAAAACAGATTCCGTGCAAATTCTGCTGCATCAGATTGTGTGATTTTATACGGCGGAATTTCTGTTTCCACAGCTAGTATTTTAGGCATTCCAATCATTCTCCTTATCAATTTTCCATGTAAGGATAGCTTTACCAAAATGTGAAAGAACATGTATGATTTTACTACACCCACTGTGATCGTGGCATGGCTTATATCTCGATCCTCCAGCCGCCGAAGCTTCTCATAATAAAAAGCGGACAATTTCATTGCCCGCTTTTTTACACATATTTCTGATCAAAAGCCTTGAATCGTCATGCCCCCATCGACAAACAACGTCTGGCCGGTTACATAGCTGCCCGCTTCCGATGATAAGAACACTGCCGGACCTACCAACTCCTCCAGTTCCCCTATTCTTTTTAATGGAGTGACTGATAATATGTCGTCTACATACTCCTGATTCCCCAGGAGCTCTGTAGTCAGAGGGGTTTTAAAATACCAGGGCCCTATGCTGTTGACATTTATATTGTACTTTCCCCATTCAAAAGCTAAAACCTTTGTCATCTGGATCATCGCGGCTTTTGTCGCTGCATAAACAACCCCTGTCCTTAACGCCACATGGCCGGCAACAGAAGCGATATTGATGATTTTCCCATTCCCGTGCTCTTTCATGTGATTTCCGATTTCCTGACTCATCATGAACGCTGATTTCAAATTGGTGTCCATGATTTTCTTCCATTCTTCATCTGTCACTTCAAATGCATTCGATCTAATGTTCATTCCTGCGTTATTTATTAATATATCGATTGTCAAACCTTGTTCGATTATGTATTGTACAGCCCGTTGAATTTCCTCTCTGGATGTTACATCGGTGGGCAGGATATAAGCACGCCTCCCCAATTCATGTATGCTGGCGGCCGTTTCTTCCAAGTCCGCTCTCGTACGGGATAATAAGACGACGTCCGCCCCTGCTTCTGCCAGTCCAATACTTAAAGCCCGTCCTATACCGCGGCCCGCCCCGGTGATGACAGCCGTTTTATCTTTTAGAGAAAAAGAAGGTAAATACATTCCACACACTCCTGTCATTTTAAAAATCTTCTATATTTTATCATAATTCCTTCAAATAACCTTCAAATATCCTTAGAAACTATTCCTTTTTGCCCGGTTGAGTTTGAACTTGAATATGAATCTTTGATTCAGCCAGTTGACCGCAGAAAGAACATCTTCTTTTCTCATTGTATATTTGACAGCACTTTACACAGTAATATTTCTCCACATTTTCTGCCTCCTGACAACCTTTTAACTACAGTTTATGCAGCACTTTATTTGTGGGAACGGGAGATTTCTCCTCTTTTTCTGAGCAAAGCTCTCCCGCTTTTCTATACTGTGACGAACTTCACATTTATTTCACAATTACCCGCATTAAGTGTGACATTTATCACAGATGGACCTCTGCTCTAGGAATTATGATTAGGTTAATCCAGAATATCACCTGAAAAGGTGAAAGGAGTGAGCATTATGGCAAATCCTGAATTGAACAAAAAAACTCAAACCAAGGTGGAAGATTCGTCTTCCCTGAAAGGGACTTTCACTTCCGTATTACTGCTTGGAGGGTTCCTGGTCATTTCGTGGGTTGGGGTATTTTTACTATTCATTAATCGTTTTTAAGGAAGAAGGAGTGATTGAACATGCACATGCATCGTTATGAAAAATGGTGGTTGACTCTCGGAACCGGCTCTCTTATTATCTTTTTAATTATTTTAGGGATCAGTGCTTTTCATCAAGGTCATCAGCCTCCGAGTGCGAAGGCTTACATTAACCCCGAACAGGTAGATAAGATTGCACCTTTCGATCAGCCCGGACTCAAAAAAGTGGAAGGCAAGGAATGGGATTACGAACTCGTGCTTGTGGCTTCCACCTTCTTATATAATCCAGGCGAAGTCGAAGTGCCTAAAGGATCCACGTTGAAAATTATCGCTACAACCAAAGACGTAATTCATGGATTTGAAGTAGCAGGCACGAATATAAATATGATGCTGGAACCAGGCTACATCAGTGAATATACAACAACATTGGATAAGACCGGCGAATTTTTAGTGGTATGCAATGAATACTGCGGTGTCGGTCATCATACGATGAAATCCATGATTAAGGTGGTGGACTGAAATGTCTGAACGTTTTATCAAAATCGACCGAAAAGATGGAAAGTTGGCAATGGCTCATATTTATGTAGGGTTCATCGCCTTGGCGCTTGGAGGACTGGCAGGATTACTTCAAGTAATGGTTCGTTCAGGAAGTTTTACTTTACCTGCAGGAATCGGCTATTATCAAGTACTTACCGTTCATGGGGTATTACTTGGACTTGTATTGACTACATTCTTTATTTTAGGCTTTCAACATGCAGCCATTTCCAGAACATCAGGGACTTATTCACCTACTTCAAGGTTATTCGGCTGGCTCGGCTTCTGGGTAATGCTGCTTGGGACTGTGATGGCAGCAGTCATGATACTGCTGAACGAAGCGACTGTACTCTATACATTTTATGCACCGCTTAAGGCGCATTGGATCTTCTATCTCGGATTGACCTTCGTAGTGGTCGGCAGCTGGTTAGGCGGAGCAGGTATGATCATGAAATATGTACAATGGCGAAAGCAGCATCCCGGTGAGTCCAGTCCGCTCCTTACATTCATGGCCATAATCAATATGGTATTGTGGATCGTTGCTACTTTAGGAGTCGCAGGCACGGTTTTATTCCAGCTTCTCCCATGGTCACTCGGTCTGGTTGAAAGAGTTGACGTCCTTATCAGCAGGACTTTATTCTGGTATTTCGGCCACCCGCTTGTTTACTTCTGGTTATTGCCGGCCTATATGGCATGGTATGTCATCATCCCTAAGATCATCGGAGGAAAGATTTTCTCTGATTCACTTGCAAGATTATCATTTGTATTGTTCCTATTATTCTCGATCCCTGTCGGCTTTCACCACCAGCTGGTAGAACCGGGTATCGATGCTTTTTGGAAGTTTTTACAAGTAGTTCTTACATTTATGGTTGTTATACCTTCCTTGATGACTGCTTTCTCTTTGTTTGCAACCTTTGAGATGTATGGTCGTTCAAAAGGTGGTTCCGGACTATTTGGATGGTTCAAGAAGCTTCCTTGGGGCGACGCCAGATTTACAGTGCCTTTTATAGGAATGGTGGCTTTTATTCCTGCAGGGGCTGGTGGTCTGATCAATGCTTCCAATCAAATGAACCAGGTCGTCCACAATACCATTTGGGTTACCGGCCATTTCCACTTAACACTGGCAACTTCAGTGGTGTTGACATTCTTTGGAATTTCTTATTGGCTTGTCCCTCACTTGACAGGCCGCGTCTTGACAAAAGCAATGAATAAAATGGCCATCGTGCAGGCCATCGTATGGTCAGTGGGAATGGGTATCATGTCCGGTGCTATGCATGCAGTCGGTTTATTAGGCGCTCCAAGACGTTCTTCCTTCTCTACTTATGGAGATGCACCACAGGCGCTTGATTGGATTCCTTATCAGGTTGCACAGGCAATCGGTGGTACGATACTCTTTATCGGGATCATTCTCGTCTTATACATCTTCATTAACCTGGCATTCTTTGCACCGAAAGGAGAAGAGGAATTCCCGATTGGTGAAGTAGCAGAGGGCGCGGAAAAAACACCGATGGTTCTTGAGAATTGGAAAATTTGGCTCACAGTCCTCGCCGCTCTCATCCTTGTAGCTTATACAGTACCATTCATGGATATGTTCCAGAATGGCCCTCCGCCTTCAAAAGGGTTCAGGGTATGGTAGAAAAATAAATAAGACCGCTTCTTCATCTAATGGAGAAGCGGTCTTTCTATTATTAAAGTGAATATACTTTCGAATATTTGTCGATTAAATAATCTGCCAGATGGGAAGCGTTCAACCCTTCCCCGGTCACCTCTTTCAAGATCTCAAGCGGCTTCTTCATCTTGCCCCATTTATGCACATGGTCAGTCAACCATTCTTTAATAAGGGTAAGATCGCCTTTTTCCAGTAAATCTTCAAAATCCGGAATGTCTTTTTGCATTGCTTTTCTAAACTGGGCAGCATACATATATCCGAGTGCATAAGAAGGGAAGTACCCAAAGCTTCCGCCTGCCCAATGAACATCTTGAAGGACGCCTTCACCGTCATGGGATGGTTTGGTCCCAAGATATTCTTCATATTTTTGATTCCAGATTCGAGGGAGATCTTTCACCTCTATTTCATTGTTGAATAAACCTTTTTCAATCTCATAGCGAATGATGATATGCAAAGCATAGGTTAATTCATCTGCTTCGATCCTGATCAATGACGGTTTTGACTCATTGATGGCTTTATAGAATTCATCAATATCCACTGAATCGAACTGCCCGTCAGCGTATTGTTTAAGCAGATCATAATTTTGTTTCCAAAAAGAATAATTTCTTCCTACAAAGTTTTCATAAAATAATGACTGGGATTCGTGTATCCCCATTGACGTTCCTGAGCATAAAGGAGTGCCGGTCAAGTCTTGCGAGATGTTCTGTTCATATAGGGCGTGTCCCCCTTCATGAATCGTCCCGAACACAGCCGTTCTCCAATCACTTTCATCGTACTTGGTTGTTACCCTTACATCCCCCGGGTTTAATCCGATCGCAAATGGATGAACGGTTTCATCCAGCCTTCCCGAGTTGAAATCATATCCCATCTGCCCCAGTATCTTCATACTGAATTCCTTTTGTTTATCCTTAGGGAAATGTTCGAAAAGAAAATCAGTATGAGGTTTATTTTCAGATTCTGAAATCTTATGTACTAACGGTACGATTTTGTCTCTCAATTCGCCGAATACCCTGTCCAGAACTTCAACCGTGACACCCGGTTCATACATATCAAGAAGCGTATCATATTTATTGTTATCATATCCCCAATAATCAATGAATCGCTTCGTATAGGAGACGAGTTTTTCCAAATAAGGCTGAAACATTTCAAAATCACTTTTGGACTTTGCTTCTTCCCAGACACTTTCTGCTTTTGATTGCAGCACAACGTATTCCCTGTATTCAGAAGCCGGTATCTTTTTGTTACGGTCATATTCCTTTTGACATTCTTCAAGCAATTTTTGTGTCCGTTCATCAAGCTCATCTTTCTCAGGTGAAAGTTTGGCAAGGTAAGCTGCCATTTCATTGGAAGTGGACATGGCGAATAACTCGGATGAAAGCATTCCGATAACTTCTGAGCGCTGTTCCACTCCATTTTTCGGAGCACCTGTCCTTAAATCCCAAAACATCAATCCAAGCGCTTCATTATACGCAGTCATTTTTTTAGCATAGTCTACAAAACTGTCTCTCATTTCTACTAATTCTTCTCTCATCTTTAAGCCCCCTTATCAAACATCTTTATTATTTTATCATATTTTTCTGACAAATACTTCAATAATGGATCACAAAAAAGAGCCGCCTTTTCAGACGACTCCTTTCAGCTCAGACCTTCATTGTATCCACTTGGACAGGAAGAATTGATTTTAAATGTTCACTGTATGCAGATTCTTGTTCATTTAATAATATGTGTACCTGGCCATGATCTTCATTTGTTCGGATCAACCGTCCGATGCCCTGTCTCATACGAAGCAGCATATAAGGGATATCAACTTCCTTGATTGAATCCTCCGCATGCTTTCGTTTTGCATCAAATACAGGGTCCTTTGGAGGGAAAGGAAGTGATACGATCACTACCTGAGTAAGGGATTCCCCAGGAATATCAAGCCCTTCCCATAAATGATAAGAGCATAATACTGACGAATGATCATTCTGAAATTCCTCAACTGTATGACTGATTTCTTTATCCCCTTCAAAAATGACTTTCCATTCTTGATCGGAATTGTTCTGTTTGAATTTCCTGAACTCATTCATTTCTTCTTTTGAAGAAAATAATAATAGAGACTTCCCTTTATTTTGCTTCAATTGTTCCCAAGCATATTGGAATTTCGCCTCATACCCTGAAAAGTTCTCAGGTACAAACACTTTCATCATTTCGTCGTAATCGTATGGGGACTCCACTGAGAATTTCTCGAACTTCTCAATTCCAAGTGATTGTGCTACGTATGAAAAATCCCGGTTATAGGATAACGTAGCAGATGAAAAGATGAACGGAATATTTTGGGAAAATACTTTTGTTCGAAGGATTTCTTCCACCAGTCTCGGCATGACGACGAAAGTATGCTCGTCCTTGGATGCCTCGAGCCAGTATATCCCTTTTTTATCTTCGAGGAATAGTTTTAACGAATACTGAATCTGCTCTAAGTATTCCTCCACTACCTTCAATAAATAGTCATCCATTACATACATTTCTGATTCGAACACAAGTTCATTCAAAAGGTTTTCAATGCTGTCTGTCAGTAACCTTCCCTGTTCCAATACCGCGGAAGAACGATTGATGTACTGACGAATCGTCCCGCTTTCAGACCTCGCTTCTTTCTCTAATAACTCAAACCACTTTTCATTCGCGAGCATAATATCTTCTATCTGATAAAGTGTCGTTTCCCTCATGTCAGAGGCCGATAATCTTTCGAGAAGTCCTTCCAATGTTTCCATTCTCATGCGGTAAGTCATCGCCTTCTGGGAGGCAAACTCCAATAAATGCCCTTCATCAAAGACGACCGAACTCGCTTCCGGTAAAAGCGGCAGCTGTCCTTCCCTTTTACGGGAGTCCTTCGTCCAAATATGTTCCATGTAAAAGTCATGGGAGCATACGATCAGGTCAGCAGAGTTCCGATAATGTTCCCGGTGGAGAGTCTGACCGCAGCGGTGACGGTAAACGCAGGACATGCAATCCTGCAGCGAGTCCCAGCCGATTTCAGTCCACTCATCATCCGGCAAATAAGCATACTCCTTACGATCACCGTAATGGGTGAATCTGTTCATTGAATTGGTTTCATGAACGAAAGCAGGGAGCCCTTTCCAGATTTCATGGAAGCTTTCGTTCATCGGCAGCTTTTCCTCCAGCTTTTTAATACAAAGATATTGTTCTCTTGACTTGGCTAACCTTACATCTATTTCCAATTCAAGTGCCTGCTCAAGCTTTTGAATATCACCGTCTTTTTTGACAAGCTGCTCAATCAGTGTTTCATCTGCACATGCGATGATGGCAGGCTTTCCTGTATATCGGGCATAGGACAATGCATACAATAGATAAACCAGCGTCTTACCTGTTCCGACGCCGGCTTCGGCGAACATCACTTGTTTTTGTTTGTACGCCTGATTTAATTGAAATGCCATAAATACTTGCTCATCCCGAAGATCGAACCCCTTTTCGGGTAAGATATCGTAAAATACATCCCCTACCCAATCTGAAAGAGCTTCGTAAAAAGATTGATCTTTTGATAAATTGAAGGGTAATTTCCTTTTCATTTTGACCTCCTGCATCCCGCTATACTGTTAATCTATTAATTCACAAGAAAATCTCTCTTCCTGAACCAATATTTCCGAACAAAAAAAAGAAACACTCTATACAAAGGGGATATTGCCATTTGTATGGAGTGTCCCTGATTTTTAATCGAATATTCTATTTTGTCTGAGCAGTTCATATTGAAATGCTTTGTTCAAATTGACCTTCGCATTCATCAGGCTTTCATGTATGGATTCAGTACCAGCATCATCAATGGAAATGGATGATAAGGAACCTTCCAATGCCTGATAAATTTTTTGATAATCCGTAAGAGAATGTTCCATCCCCTTTTCACTCCCCTGAAAATGATAGCACTATTATACGCAGGAAGAGATGAATTTATTCTATTTATCGTCTAAATTGTTGCTGTTATGATTCATTCTTATCTTTTCTGGGAGGACGGGGTCCCCAATACTGATAATAATCAGTGCGGATAAACCCATTAAATAGCTTACGCTTCTTTGTAGCAGGTTTACCGTAAAACTGTTCGAAATCTTCATGGGATGTCAGCATATACACAGACCATGTATCCAGCTTTTCGAATGCCTGTCCCATTTCTTTATACATCTTTTCAACCTCTGGGCGGTCACCCAGTCTTTCCCCATATGGAGGATTACCTACGACCACTCCGAACTCAAGGTCCGTAACGAAATCCTTCACTTGCATCTGCTTGAACTTCACCAGGTCCCCCAGTCCGGCCTCGAGTGCATTTTCCTTAGAAACGTTCACCATCCTGTGGTCTATATCAGTCCCGAATATTTCAAGCGGCTGGTCATAATTCGCAAGATCTTCGGCTTCCATACGTGCTTTATCCCAGATATCATCCGAAATGAAGGACCAGTTTTCTGATAAAAATTCCCTATTGAAACCAGGAGCAATATTTTGTCCGATCAAGGCTGCTTCTATGGGGATGGTACCAGAACCGCAGAAAGGATCGAGGAAAGGGCGGTCGGGATTCCAGGTCGTCAATTTGATAAGGGCTGCTGCAAGGGTTTCCTTAAGTGGAGCCTCGCCTTGTCCGATTCTGTAGCCCCTTTTGTGAAGGCCCTGCCCGCTTGTATCCAATGTGATACTGGCTGTGTCTTTATGGAGGGCCACTTCAATTTTATACAGTGGGCCAGTCTCATCCAGCCAAGAGGTACGATTATACGCTTTCCTAACTCTTTCTACTATCGCTTTCTTTACGATCGCTTGACAATCAGGGACGCTGTAAAGTTTTGATTTTACAGACTTCCCTTGTACAGGAAATTCAGCATCTACCGTCAAGTAATTTTCCCAGGGAAGTTTTTTGGTGTTTTCAAACAATTCATCAAAGGAATAAGCCTTGAATTCCCCTACCAGGATCTTGATACGGTCAGCAGTACGAAGCCACAAATTCGCTCGTGCAATAGCGGTTTCGTCACCCTTGAATATGACCTTTCCATTTTCCACTTGGCATTCATATCCCAAGTCCTTCACTTCTCTTGCCACGATTGCCTCAAGTCCCATGGCTGCAGTGGCAATCAATGTATATGTACCCATCTAAAACACCTCGTCCGTCTCTATTCTCTACCTTATTATTATAATCAAATTTATGTTATTAATAGGCCGTTTTCTCAAATAGTATTGTTTCCGTCTTTTTTACTAAAGACCCTTTAAGTAATATCAAAAATAAAAAGGACTGATACCAAAGGTAATGTATTACCTGAATGTATCAGTCACTTGGGTTTGTAGGCAAAAAATAATTGTCTTCTCCAGAAATAGCGCTCTGTAAGCCATGTTTTGTACCTTTGTACTACAAGCGACTTTTCATCTCGTACTCAGGTGGTAATCATCTATCTACAAAGGAAATACCTTTGTCCCTTTCTTCGTTCGTTTCCTCCAAAAGGGTTCCCCTACCAAATTTGGGTTTCTCGCTCGTGGGGTTTACCTCGTTCCACTCCTGCCATTTCTAACAGGACTCCGTCACTGTGGCACTTTCAAGGTAGTCATACCATATCCCGGAGGACTTAGGTATTTTCCCTGCCGTCAACTCAGGAACCTGAGCTGCCCTAGCTTATGAATTGGCTAGGCACGAACACTACGGGCATCTCAGCACCGTGCGAGCATGGACTTTCCTCTACAGCAGTAAGCTGCAGCGATTACCCAAACGCTATTAAGGATCAGCAATTACTAATTATAAAGTAATATCTTATTCATTTCAACTGGAAATAAGTGTCATTAAAGACACGATCATCAATCGTACAGCTTATTTCCAAACACATGTTTTTCAAGATTCGATAATCGTTTAAGAATATCGAAATTGGTTGTACCGGATGCTTGAGGCTGGGCTGCAGGACGCTTGCTGGCACCTTCAACCTGTTTCTTCAAGCGCAGGTTTTCTTGTTGAAGTTCTTCTATTTCCTGATGAAAGGTTTCATAGTCTTTGATAATCAAATCAAGGAATTTGTCTACATCTTCAGGCTTGTAGCCTCTCATTCCGCTTTTGAATTCTTTTTCCAGAATATCTTTAGCTGTTAATTTCACTTTATCTGAGATCATCGCATTCACCTCTATATTTATCTTTTTCATTTTTTCAAATTACCTTCATTTTGTCAAATGATTTTAATGTAAGCATGAATTCTATATTGTAAATACGCTTTTTCATCATTCTATCCGCTAATCATTTCTCCATTGTTCCTCTTCCACTACCCATTGTAAATCATTAAAGGATATTGCCCTGATTTCAAAGTGAGGATTATTCTCCCGGTACTTTCTTGCTTCCTGATAAAAGTATTTTGGAGAACCTTCCTTTTCTTCGTCGTATAAAATCACAAGATATTGACTCTTATTAAGAAATAAAAGATTTCGGTTTTTAAACTGCTGAGGACTTTTATAAGGTTCTTTCGACACGGAATCCACAAAATCTGCCTGGGCAAGAATCATTTCGTAGTATTCTTTGTTGTTTTCGTTCCAGTTTTCCTCCTGGTGGAGAAACGGAGTGAGTACTGCGAGCTTAAGTTCAGGATATTCCTCCTGAAGTTCAAAAACCACTTCAGCCCCCCATAATTCAACACCAAGCTGTCCGCTGATCGTTACCCATTCCAGGTCTTCTTCCAGAAGAGAAATCAGTTCTTTTTTCAATGCCTGTTTTATGTAATGAATGGCTTTATCGTCTTGTTTGAATATTCCCAGCTCAAAGGACTTATAACCTGTTAAGCATGCAACCTTGCTCAAAAAGCAAAACTCCTTTGCTAAGGGCATCTATAGTCTGCCCTATTCTTTACATAACTATTGTAGCACATTTTCATCGAACGTTCTTTTCTATAATATGAACTGCAGCGTTCAGGTTCTATTCGAGAATAAAATTCGCGGTTACGGCATTCGATGCATACCACTTACGCTTAAAGTCAAATAAGAAGGTGACTCCAATAGATTTCCTCCACTTCATCAAGCTTTATTTCACAATGATTGATGAAGAAAGCGTTCTTGAAGAATCTTGAAGTCACCCGGTATTTCATTCCTGAGCTATATCCACTCTAATTAGTAAAGTCCGAAAGGCGGACGTGGACGCGGTCCAAATCCTGGTCCTCCAGGTCCACCAGGGCCAAATCCTGGTCCACCAGCACCGCCAGGACCACCGCCGCAGTTAAACTGCTGGTTTGTCACACTGTCGACTGCTGATTGAGTTTGAGGGAAGTAGTGTTTATGCTGGTATTGGATGTTGTTTACAGTAGTTGTATGCTGAGGGTGGATATGCGGCACCTCATAGGTCGTGAAAGTCTGGTTCACACAATTTTTTGCAGGGTGCATTACTGCCGGAAGCACTTTATTGGGTCTTGGTCTACAAAACATAGTCATGTTCTCCTTTCATCATGTTATTGATACATTAATAGCCTATGAAAGGGGGGGAGAACATGTACTAATTAAAATACCTATTTTTGATTTGGAGAATGGAATCGATTGTTGGAAAGGTCAATCCCTTACTCTCATTACATGAAGCTATATAAAGTTTCAGAGTAATTTGAAAAGATAAACGCCGTTAAACCAATGACGACAAAGAATAATATTAAGATCGCACGGTTCATTTTCATCATCCTATCTAAATATAAATAATTTCCACACAATTATTCATTTTACATCTACTTGTGAAAATTCTCAATATATAAATAAGAAGAATGAACCATAAAATTACGATATTTTACTAGATTCAAGAAAGTGCTTCAAATCATGTTAATTTCTTCCTGACCTCTTTGTACTCACTCGATTGATCCGGGCAAAAAGCTGTTCGAGCGCTTTGTCCTTTTTAGACTGACTCATTTCTATTTTATTTAAAAGCTCTTCTAGTTCGAGGCATTTGTCCATTGCTTTATCATAGTCTTTATGTTTATGTTCATAGATTTTCGCCAATTCTTCAAGAACCACCAACTTAATCTTGAAGGGACAATCATCGCCTATCCCTTCCCATAGGGCTGCTGCCTTATCGAATTCCTTCTCTTTTTTATACCGGAAAGCAAGATGATGTACAGATTCATAATGCTGAATGCCTCTATCATTCACAATATATTCAAAGCGTTCTTTTGCCATTTTTCCATTCCCAGTATATTCAAGCCACCTGCCAGCTTCGAACCTTTCCTGCTCTGTGGAAGAATTCGTCATTTCCAGCAGTTGATAGGTTAGATGGGTGTATAAAGTGATCAATGAAAGGATATCCAGCTCATTATGTTCCATCACCCTTAAAATGCCTTCGGGATCCCTTCTCTCTATGAAATCGAAATAAATCATCGGTGCAAGATACCCGGGTACATCATCCACCCTTTCAACATCGAGGACTTTTCTTTCAACGTTAACCAATTTCACTGACTCCATTTTATGTTTAAAAAGTCTTCTGGATCCATGAAATAAATCAAAATGTCCAAAGGACGGGAGCTTCGGTACATGCTCTTTGATGAGTGTATGTCTGGTTTTGACCTGCGGCCAGTCAAATGCTTTACCGTTATATGTTACAAGCGTATTATAATCAACAGTCTTCAAGAAACTGTGGTAGAGCGGAATTTCGCTTCCAGGTTGCGGAAGGAAATGCTGAGTGACGACCACTTCATCTCCCGCAATCCTGCCATGCCCCAGCAAAAAAATCGTATTTCCGACTCCCCCTCCGAGTCCCGTTGTCTCTGTATCAAAGAAAAACAGGTCCTCGGGCGAAAGTCCCCTGGATGACAATGGATGAGTGCCGTTAAACTCCTGCCACGCTTCAACTGATTTTAACAGATCTTTAAATTTATATTTGCCGTGCTGATGGTGAAGGGGGTATCTTTTTTCCCTTACCAAGCAATAATCATCATCGACAAAGTAAGTCGTGGTACCATGTTCTTTCCAGGTTTCTTTATAGGGGAGGTCTGTGTTCGCAATATCAATCGATTTCACCGTATCCATTTCCTTATCTTGTTCTTCCCTTACAATGTGTTTTTTCATTCTGTTTAGTTTGTTTTTAAGAGACACTTTCTCCCTCCTCCCTTCCACCATGGAATAAAGCAAGCAGTTTTAATGTATCCGCTTTTGCCGTTTTCATGGAATGTTCCGTTCCGATGCATGAAGGACAACCTGTCTGACACGGACAGCTTTCAATCAACTTTCGTGCTTCAGAAAGAACTTGTTCAATTTGCTCATATACTTTTTCACTTAAGCCTATTCCGCCAGGATACCTGTCATAAATAAAGATGGTAGGTTTATCATTATGTGCCGCTTTCACCTGAGGCACGACAAAAATATCGCTGGGGTCGCACATCACATAAAGAGGAATGATGGACTTTAAGCTTTGAGCAGCTCCGATCAACCCTTCTTCCAGACGTTCTTGTGTGAAAGAAGAACTGTCACTTAAAGATATCCAGCTGGAATTGGTATGAAGCTCTTCCTCAGGGAGATGGATCGGGCCAGAGCCGATATTTTCGTGCGTATCAAACTTGATTTTCTTAAAAATCGTGGCCATTGCCTGGACAGTAACATCACCATAAGCGATTTCGCAAGAGCCTGTACTCCGTTCCTTGTCCGTCTCCAGGACACGAAGCTGAACAGCCAAATTGGCATCGGTAAAGTAATCAACATCCACTTCCCGGACGAAAGCTTTCTTTTCTTCCCAGTCCAACATCTCCACTTGATATTGAATTCCCTGATGTAAATAGATGGCTTCATCGTGCAGCAGGGTCATGGCAGAAAACCGATCCATTTCCCCGATGACTTTTACAGCCGCAATATCTGTTTGATCGATGATGATCACATTTTCCTGTGAGGCGGAACGAAGGCTGATATTATGAGCAGGAAACACATCATTCATCCAGTACCATTTATCTCCATTCTTATGAAGAAGCTTCTCTTCTGCCAAGAATTCAAGAATATCCTCCACCTCATGAGAACCGAATTGTTCCCCGTCTTTGAAAGGAAGTTCATAAGCAGCGCATTTGAGATGATCAATCAGGATTATCAAATTATCAGGATTGATCCTTGCCGTTTCGGGTGTTTGATCAAAGAAGTAGTCAGGGTGATCGATGATGAATTGATCCAGTGGACTGGAACTTGCCACCATGATCACAAGTGATTCACCATGTCTCCTGCCGGCTCTCCCTGCCTGCTGCCATGCACTTGCAATAGTTCCCGGGTAACCCGTCATGATACAAACCTGCAGCTGGCCGATATCCACACCCAGTTCAAGTGCATTGGTGCTGACGACCCCGTAAATCTCTCCTGAACGCAGCCCTTTCTCAATTTCACGTCTCTGGGTAGGAAGGTACCCGCCCCTGTAACCGCGGATTGATTTAGCACCTAATTGACCCTTTACCAACTCTTGTAAATATGTGAGGATGATCTCCACTCTTACCCGGCTGCGGGCGAACACGATGGTTTGGATCCTATTCCTTAACAGCTCACCCGCAATCCTCCTCACTTCCAGTGTTGCACTTCTTCTTATGTTCAAGGGTTTATTTACGATTGGCGGATTGTAGAAAACAAAGTGCTTTTTGGCGCTCGGGGCACCATTATTATCAATTAGTTCCATCTTCGATCCTGTAAGTTGTTCTGATAATTCTTTAGGGTTGGCAATGGTTGCCGATGTACAAATGAATACAGGAGACGCACCATAAAACTCGCATATTCTTTTTAGCCTCCTGATAACATTGCTCACATGTGATCCAAATACCCCTCTGTAAATATGAAGTTCATCGATGATCACGTACTTCAGGTTTTCAAATAATGAAACCCATTTAGTATGATGAGGGAGGATAGCGGAGTGCAGCATATCCGGATTGGTGATCACGATGTGTCCAGCTTTTCTGACCTTTTGCCTGATATTAGCGGATGTATCTCCATCGTATGTATAACTGTTGATGGAAGCACCAGCCTCAGAGATTATTTCATTCAGCTCACTTTTCTGGTCCTGTGCAAGAGCTTTCGTCGGAAAGATATACAGAGCCCTGGCATTTGGATCCTTCATGATCGTTTGGAGGACTGGGAGGTTATAGCACAATGTTTTACCGGAAGCAGTAGGTGTCACAGCCGTAAAGCTCTTTCCTTTCACTGCATGCTGGAATGCATCGTGCTGATGGCTGTACAGCTTTTCGATTCCTCTTCCTCTCAGAGCTTTTTTTATCCGTTTGTCGATCTCTTCCGGAATATCTGTGTACGCTGCAGGTTTTTCATCTATTGTATGCCAATGTATAATTTGTTTATTGAATTGTTCGTCTTTCTTGAATTGCTCGATTAATTCCTGAAGGTTATTCTTCCTGAACATCTTCTTCACCTCTATGAACATTTTATCGAATCTATGTTCGAATGTAAAAATAAAAAAATCCGGCGAGTGCTTCGCCGGAAAATCATTTTCATCCGATTTTAAACACCGCAGTTGATTTCCGTGCAAGACTTCGCTTTCCGCGGGTGACCCGTGAGCCTCCTCGGCAAGCCTGCGGGGTCTCACTTCGGCCACTTCTCCCGCAGGAGTCTTCGTCTTGCACTCCAATCAACTGCTGGAACGGATTAAAGATAATCTTTATTTGGAATTAATAAATTCCTTCAGGGTATAAGCAATCTGTTCAGGTTCTTCAAATAATCCCATGTGGCCTGATTGTGTGAGAACTTTGGTATGTGTATGGGACGATTCTTCTTGAAAGACTTTTTCTTTCGGGATGATCTGGTCATGTTCGCCCGCTACAAGCAGTACGGGGATGCTGCTGTTTTTTACTATATCGGAACGATCTGTTCTGTTTCTCATTGCCTTAAGGGTTTCAATGGCTCCGATCGGGCTGGTTTCATATCCAATATCTTTCGTTAACTGGATTTCATCAGTCAGGTCATCCATCTTGTCAGGATTGAACAATTTTGGCGCCAGGTCATTTACAAATGTGTTGATTCCGTCTTCTTTGATTACCTCAATCGATTTTAATCGATTTTCCTTTGCTTCATCACTATCAGCAAGAGTTGTGGAATGAATGAGCCCAAACCCCTTTAATTTCTCTCCATATAATTCCGCAGCGGCAAGCGTCACATATCCCCCTAAAGAATGACCAAATAGATAGACATTATCCAACTGCTTTTGATCCATAAAATAATGAATGTCTTTTGCCAAGTCTTCAATACTGAATGCAGAATCGATTATCCCCGACTGGCCATGGCCCCTAAGGTCGATCGTGATGACCCGGGAGGAATCCAGTAGAGGAACTACTTCCTGCCAATAAGCAGAGCTCCCGCAAAATCCATGAAGAAGTATGACTGTCTCTTCCCCTTCACCGCGATCTTGAAAGGCTAAATCAAATCCTCCTACATGCTGCTTTTCCATAACCTTTTCCCCCTTTGTGCATTTTCCTTATATTTTTCCTCCCCCACACGTTTTTAAACAAAAGTGAGATAGGCACAATTGCATGAAAGCGTTCATACATTATTATGAAAAGATCTGCCGTGAAAGGAGATACCACTATGAACAGTCATTTTTCAAATGACCCATCCAAGAAAAAAGGTTTTGGTGACCTGATGCAGTCAATGAATGAATTCTTTCATGAAAAGCCGATGCGGGGGATGCTTCAGAGTATTGATGATTTTTTTACATCTGCGTCCAATCCTTTCAATTCTTTCCCCGTCGACTTTAAGGAACTTGATGATTATTATCTGATAACCTCCGAACTTCCCGGTGTTAAAAAAGAACAAATAAATTTGGAGGTATTCCCTAACTTTGTCACCATTACCATCACGAATATGGAACTCTATTCAGAGGAAAACGAAAAGAAACAAATAATCAGAAAAAAACAATCGATGAACAGGAGCAGCCGTACTATTCCATTTCCAACCACGGTAAATGAAAAAGATGTAAAAGCTTCCTATAAAGATGGCTTATTACAAATAAAAGTCGAAAAACAATCCGGCAGGAAAATCAGCATTGAGTAATGCTATGAAATCAAGAATCATATTCATCCTCATATCAAAAAGAGCAGCCTGATGCAATCAGCTGCTCTTTTTATTCTGGGTTCACTATATCTTAAACATTCCTCCGAGCCCTTTTACGAGTGAAGAGACTTGATTGACTGCACCCATCATCTGTCCTGCCGTGTTCATCACTTTATTGAAATCAAATGAGCCATCCTGGGATTTGAATGAGTTCATGATCGTTCCCATTCCGGAGTTTGAAGGTTTTGCCATGAAAGATGCTTTCGGGTAAGGATTCGCGTATGCCTGCTGCTGCATTGCCTTCATTTGATAAGGGTTATACTCTTCATGCTGAAGAGGATTTTCAAAATATGGATTCGTATAACCTGCTTGGTTCATTTGGACGTTAGGGCGCACGGGTTCGGTTGAATAATGGGGAGGCGGAGAATAATACTGACCTCCCCCCTGCATTTGATAATTGCCCATCTGACCCATATTATGATTGGCCGGGTACGGAAATGGATAAGGATAATAATTTTGATAGCGCTGACGATATCGATGTGAATTCATACTAAGCCCCCTTACATTATTGCGGTTACTACACAGTATGAAACACTGGGCCATAAGGTGAAAGCACCCCACATTTGTTTTCGACAAAATCTCAAAAAATGTCGGAAGTTACACTATTCTAATAACTTAAAGAAAAGGCTTTCTATGTTAGGATAATGATAAAGGTTGCCTGCCTTACCATTAAATTACTGGGAGGAATGAGTATGAACTTTAGTGAATTGTTAAAGAAGTACGAAAATCAAAAGCAGTACCGGACATCCGATGGGCTGGAGCTTCTTACGCTGACAAAGAAACTATATATTTCAAATGAAATTTCTCTGCAAAACTATAAAGAACTTGTAAGGCAAATCGATTTGAGCTGCGACCGTGCAGTTCCCACATTATAACAAATAAATCATACTGAAGGGCTTCCCGCGGGAAGCCCTTTATTTACTCCGTTAACTCATCAAGTATGTTGTTCAGCACGTAGCGAACAGATTGATGATGACTGATAAAGCGGTTATAACTGGACTCAGGAAAGAAGCAGTGAACCGAAAGCATTTCAATATTATCGTATGTATTCATGACTTGCGGTAAGTGAAGATGTTTTGGACGATCTGTTTTGATCCATTCAAGAGAAAGCTCTCTCCACTTGTCATTCATTTCTTTGACTTTATCTGCAAACGGTTTTACTTCACTATAGAAGTCACCTTTTTCACCGGTTTCCCGTCTTTGTTTATATTCGGTCATCATGTTATCGAGCAACGCCGACAACTCTTCAGTCACATATATTAACTGTTCCATATTAAACCTCCAGGCAGGGTGAGACAAAAATAAAAAGTAGCAAAGCTGCTACTTATAATAGTAAGTTTATGATGTCTTATATGATAATTCAAGCTTTTGAGCAACAAATGAATGTTCCCTTCTAGTTATGAAAGTTTCTGCCCTGCTTTCCACTGTAGATAGTTTCCCCTCAAGTTCTTCAATTTTTTCAGCCAGTTTCGATTCTTCAACTTTTTCCTCCATTGAAATTCGATCATACACACTCTGCTCAAGCTGATTTAAACTTTCTTCAATTTCGGCTAGTTTTAACATTATATCTTGTTTTGGAAGCATGCTTCTTCCTCCCGGCTTTTTTGGATTTACATAGGTATTCTGCTTTAATGAGCCTTTCCCTTCCCTCTTGACAAAACTAGTAGCGATTCGTCAAAGAAAGTGCATTTAGGACAACCGTCCTATTATTTTTCGACAGTTGAATAAAACTAGTCAAAGCTCAAATAATAACAGCGGAGGTGTTCTTATGAAAACTCAAAATAACAAAAACAAAAAACAGCCTGCTGAATCCAATCAGCATCAAACAAAAGCCTCTAAAGGCAACCCTAAACTTGAAGGGGAAAACAGACCTTCGACGTAAGAAGGTTCGAGCCCTTTCAAACGAAGAGAACTGCCGGTCCTAATGGCCGGCAGTTCTTTCTTTATTCACAAACAGCGACTTCAGATGCGCAACCCTCTTCATTTGACCTTGTTTGCGGAAGAACCATTTTGTCATAAGGGGTTCCTTAGGCAGTCCGGGTGTACTATACCATTTCTTCTTCACCCTGGCGGCTCTTGACCAGTCTTCTGACATCTCCCAATGGTGCTCAACTTTGTCATACACACTCGTGAGCGAGGGGGTATTCGTCCTTGCCAGTCCAGGAGCACAAAAACTCTCATAATCCCTTCTAGATCCAGTCGGCCTTATATTCAGAGCAAAATCATAAAATAATGGATAATATTCGTTATGAAACAAAATCCGATATAGAATGTTTCCCAATTTGATACGGTCATCCACATTACGGAAATCGTGCACACTTGCCCCGATGAGATCGCCCTTTCTGGTTGGAAACACCACTGAACAAAAATGGAGATGATCTTCAATAAAGAACAGACCTGACCGGAACACCTTATTCTTATAAACCGGATGCTCGATCACCGGCTTCTGAATCAGGTTCTGCTCATTTATAATTTGCGATTGAACCAATTTCCCCTCATCCCTGTGCTCCCAGAATTGCTCCCATATTTCCTGCATAAATTCAGAAACATGAAAATCCTTTAAAAGATGAAACATTTTATCCTCATTTAACGTCGAATAATGATAGATAAGGAGTTGAGGAAAAGCATCCTGAAATATTGCCCAATTTGCTCTTTCATAGGTCATGAACAGATTCTTTCTTGTCTCGGGGGTTAACAGGCTCCTAAATGTTTCACCTTCTAAATCAGTCATATTCCAGCCTGCGTTTCTTGAAACCATCGATGCAAGAAACGACCACCTGATCTCAGGATGAAGAAGATAAAAACGTTGATAAGCGGCAGTTCTTGTAATATTATCCTGATTGTGATGACTTACAATACGGCGCAGGAAATCAATCCACTCGTGTTTACGTTTAAATTCTGTAATATAGGGTAAAAAGCGATAGGTATTAGTGAATTCATCCATTTAATCCTCTTCTCCTTTAGTCATATCTTAAGGAATTTGTAATGAATTATTCACACAAAATGGAGTGGTTTCTGTTATGATATAGTTTAGTCTGCGAGGTGAATTCCCATGAAATTCCATTATCCTAATGGAAAAAGGTATACGGAAACGAAATCATCTTCTAAAAACACGAAAGTTAAACAAGTCTCCTACAGTAACCGTGGGATGACGTTAGAGGAGGATATCAATGAAACCAATCAATATTATCTGGTTCACAAAACAGCCGTTATCCATAAAAAACCCACTCCAGTCCAAATCGTGGATGTTCATTATCCGACCCGGAGTGCAGCGGTAATCAAGGAGGCTTACTTCAAACAGCCTTCCACCACTGACTATAACGGGGTCTATAAAAGCAGGTACATTGATTTTGAAGCGAAGGAAACGAAAAACAAAACCTCCTTTCCCCTTCAAAATTTCCACGAGCATCAAATCAACCATATGGAAAGTGTTTATTTGCAGGACGGCATCACATTCGTATTGCTGAGATTTTCCCTCACTGAGGAAGTATATCTGCTCCCTTTCCAGGCTTTGAAAGCTTTTTGGGACCGGATGATAAGCGGGGGCAGGAAATCCATAAGGAAAGAAGAAATTGAGGAAGCGGGCTATAAAATTCCATTGGGACTACATCCCCGTGTCGATTACTTAAAAATAGTCCATCAGTTATATTTTTAGATGAGCACAAATGAGATAATCTATAGTTTATCTCATTATAAGTAGTATAAATCAAAACTTAGACAATACTAAAAAGACAGAAGATTGAAAGCGAGGAAACAATATGGCTGGTCAATATAAGTCAAGGGAAGAAAAGCGTCTAGCCCAGCAGAAGTCTAACACAAAGAAAACCAAAAAAGGCTCAATGGTGAAACGTGTAATCATATCTTTATTTATTATAGGAATTATCGGTATGTTAGCTGGAGCAGGTTTGTTTGCTTACTACGCATCCAGTGCCCCGAAGCTTGATGAAAAATTACTGAAAGACCCGGTAGCGTCAGAGATCTATGATATGAATGGCGAATTGATTACTACTGTCGGTAAGGAAAATAGAGAGTATGCCAACTTTGATGAAATTCCTCAATCAATGCAGGACGCAGTCTTAGCTACAGAGGATAATCGTTTTTATAAGCATAATGGAATCGACCTGATTCGTCTGGGCGGGGCTGTCATTGCCAACATTACAGGCGGATTTGGTTCGGAGGGTGCCTCAACCATTACCCAGCAGGTAATCAAGGGGTCATTCCTCAGTCCTGATAAAACCTTAAAAAGAAAAGCCCAGGAAGCTTGGCTTGCACTCAAGCTAGAGCAGGAATATACAAAAGAAGAAATTTTCGAAATGTACTTCAACAAAGTATACATGTCGGATGGAATTCATGGAATGGCTACTGCGGCTGACTACTATTATGGTAAAGAAATAAAGGATATCAAGCTTCATGAGGCGGCATTGATTGCCGGTTTGCCTCAAAGTCCGAATAACTATAATCCACTTGACTATCCTGAAAAGGCTAAAAAACGCCGTGACATCGTTCTCTCCCTAATGGTTCAGCATGGTAAAATAACTGAAGCCGAAAAGAAAGAAGCTCAAAGTATCCCGATCACTGAAGGGCTTGTTTCTAAAGAACAGCGCGAAAAAGAAAATGGAAATAAATACCCTGCATATGTGGATGCAGTTATTGATGAAGTCGAAAAAATGGGTGACTATAACCTGTTTTCCGATGGTTTGAAGGTCTATACCACTCTTGATACGAATGCGCAGAAGCGTGTCGAACAAATCCTGGCAGGTGAAGCGACAAGCTTCACTTATCCCGACCAGGAAGGCGGCATCATGCAGGCCGGTATCACTCTGATGGATACTCAAACCGGTGAGATCCGCGCTATCGGCGGCGGCAGAAATACCGAGGAAGAGGTCCAGCGCGGCTTCAACTATGCCATTGATACCAGACGCCAGCCCGGATCTACAATCAAGCCTCTGCTTGACTACGGTCCTGCTGTAGAATATCTGAAATGGTCGACGTATCATATCTTGAAGGATGAGCCTTATAAATACACAGACGGGCCTGAAATCAACAACTATGATATGGAACACAAAGGCGATATCACGATGAGAGAGGCCTTATGGGATTCACGCAACGTTACGGCATTGAAAGCATTCCAGGAAGTGGGTCCGGAAAAAGCTGAAGAATTCGTGAACAGGCTCGGACTTGATTTCGATCATTATTACGAATCCGCTTCAATAGGAGCCGTCTCGCCAGGTATGAACTCTGTACAAATGGCCGGTGCATATGCTCCTTTTGGTAATGAAGGGATTTACAATAAACCTCATACGGTTAAGAAAGTTGTCCTTCGTGATGGCGAAACAGAGATCAAAAACGAAAACAAGCCAGAACCTGCAATGAAGGAATACACGGCCTATATGATTTCTGACATGCTGAAAAGCGTAATCGATCATCCAAGAGGAACTGGTGCCCGCGCGAAAGTACCAGGTCTCCCGATGGCAGGTAAATCAGGAACAACAAACTATGACGAAAAAACAAGGGAAGCAAACAATATCCCTAAATCACATGCTCCAGATTCATGGTTTGTCGGATATACAACAAATTATACAGCTGCTGTATGGACTGGATACGATAAACAAAACCAATTCTCATTAAGCCCATCAGACCGCCACGTAGCCCAATTTATCGTCAAAGACTTAATGAGCTATGTTCATGAGGGTGTCGACACAGCAGACTTCAAGAAACCAGGAAGCGTGGTTGAAGTTCAGGTCGAAGAAGGAAGCAACCCGGCAAAACTGCCGAGTGACTACACACCTGATGATAAGATCATCACTGAACTATTTGTAAAAGGAACAGAGCCTACAAAGGTTTCCAAAGAATTCGATAAGCTTGATGCACCTAAAGGTCTGAAAGGTAAATTTAATAAGAAAGATCAAACGATCACCCTCGCATGGGACTATGATAAGAAGAAAAAAGATGATGTTACATTTGAAGTTTCTGTCCTTATAAATGGTGCAGATAAGCAAGTCCTTACTACAACCGACAAAACCGGTTTAAATGTGGAAAACATCACTTCCACAGGCACATTCACCTTTGAAGTTGTCGCTATTAAAGATGATCAGCGAAGTGACCCAGCTACTGTGAATGTCAATGTAAAGGGCAATGACGATAATGATGAAGATCAAGGTAATGGCAACGGGCAAGGCGACGGTACTGGTAATGACCAAGGAGAGGATGATGGCAGCACCGGCGGCGAAGATGGAGAGAATCCACCTTCAGATGGTGATGGTGATGGTGAAGATGACGGAACCGGTACTGGTGATGGTACTGGTGATGGTACTGGTGATGGTACTGGCGATGGTACTGGTGATGGTACTGGTGATGGTACCGGAGAAGGCACTGGTGACGGCGGTACCGGTGACGGCGGCACTGGAAACGGCGAGCGTTCAGACAGTGAATCTTCCTTCCCTAATTTGTTCAATCAATAAATATAACAATAAAGGCAGCCCGGAAATCCGGGCTGCCTTACTTTTTGTTCTTTTTCAGCTTACTTATGGCCATGTCCTTCGCAGTCTGTTTATGCTGCTCCTGAAATAATTCCTTCAGCTGTACAAAGGATTGATACAGTTTTGGATTCTGTCTGATGAATGCTATCCTCTCTTCTGCATTAACCGGTTTAAGTGAGAGCATTTCGAGCTGCTGCTGCCATTCTCGTAATACTACCGGGACCGAATTACTCCAAAACAGGAGCATATAAAATAGAGCAACCCCTTTTTTCATGTGTAGCTGAACAGATTTATCTCGGGATTTAAATCGTTCATCAAGGACCTCTTGTACTTCATTCCAGGCGGCTATTACGTCTTTTACTGCACTATAACGATCGTCCCAAGGCGGATCCACGATCTCTTTCCCCCTGAAATATAACATTTCATACGCAAAGAAATGCCTTTCTTCCAAATAATGTCCTGTACTGACGAGCACTTCATCTTCAGTATAAAAATACGGGTCTGACAATTGCTGTGGAACTTTCAAGAGAACCGCATTCATATCTTTTCCTTCTTCTTCATTCTTTTCTGGCCTTCCCGGCACAAATCTAGAAGCGGACAAATATCACATTGTGGGGACTGGGCTTTACAGTGGTACCTTCCGAAGAAGATCAATCGATGGTGGGTTTCAGACCATTCCTCCCTCGGAATTTTTTTCATTAAGGTTTTCTCAACTTCAAGCACACTATCTTTCCATCTGCAGATACCCAGGCGCTTACTTACCCTCTCCACATGCGTGTCCACCGCCAGTGCAGGTTCTTCAAAGGCTACAGATACCACAACATTTGCCGTCTTCCTTCCAACACCCGGGAGTTTGACCAGTTCGGAATGCTCCTTAGGCACCTCTCCCCCGTGTTCCGTCAAAAGAATCTCACTCAGCTTCTGGATATTCTTAGCTTTATTTCGGTAAAGTCCAATTGACCGGATGTCCTGCTGAAGCTCTTCCAAAGTGACATTCAAATAATCCTGCGGGGTTTTATATTTTTCGAATAGGCCCTTCGTTACTTTATTCACTAACGCATCCGTACACTGAGCTGAGAGCAATACAGCAATCACTAACTCAAATGGATTTTCATGGCGCAATTCACAATGTGCATCAGGAAACATTTTTCTCATTTCATCCAAACAGATTTGTATTTGTTTATTATTAAGCACTCTCATCTTCCCCTCACTCTGATTACCTTTTCGTATGTAGTATACACTAATAAAGGGACTGTCCCTACTATTGGGTGCAGTCCCTTTACACTTTCATTACTGTTCCAGCCAATTATAGAAAGGAACCGACTTTCTCTTAGGAACGGAAGCATCATTCTGAGCCGGCGGTTTTTGATGCGTTCTGAACTTTTGACTTTGATTGCGGGCATCCTCTATCGTTTTAACACCGTTCTTCTTCCATTCAAATAAGATTCGGTCGATATACCTGAAATTCAGCTTTCCAGAAATGACAGCCTCTCTGAGGGCAGCTTTGATAATCGTGGAATTATGTTCATCCTGATCCAGCCACATGCTGAGCGTCTCACACTCCAGCGGTGAAAGAGGACGGCCGAATTCCTGCTCGAAGATTGAATAGATGTCGGCTTCTTCTTCCATGGATTTTTGCATTTGTTTCATCTTTGAATCTTGAATGACAAAGTCAGCAAGCTTTTCCCATAATGGAGCCAGCGAGTATTTCTCGAATAATATCCCATCTGCGGATGAGCCTTCTTCGATCGTCAGGAATTGGTGCTGCATCAGCTTTCTTAAAATGGACGAGCAGTATTCGGACGATATACTCATATGTTCTGAAAGTTCTTCCGGAGTTGGAAAACAGTTACCTTTTTCAATCTGCCCGTAAATATGCAGCAGCAGGACAAACTCAGATTCATTTAATCCAAGCGTATGATAATTTGTCAATAATATTTGTGGAATGTTCAGGGTCCCTTCTTCGATCCAGGACACCATCAATTGTTTATAATCCATATACGGCACACCTCACCTTTAAGTATATCATGCTTATTATCTATGTCGATATGGATGTGTTCAGAAGAATTATTTAACACTTATAAATCTGGCACATTGAATACCGCAGTTGATTTCCGTGGAAGACTTCGCTTTCCGCGGGCGGCCGGTGAGCCTCCTCGGCTTTGCCTGCGGGGTCTCACCTGTCTCGCTTTTCCCGCAGGAGTCTTCGTCTTCCACTCCAATCAACTGCTAGATTCACTTAAATGAAAGAACAGTGTTGAAAATATCCTAAAAAGATAAAAACAGATAATAAAAAGCTGACTTTGTGCTGCATTTCTGCAATAAAGTCAGCCTAATATTAACTACATTATGGGTATAGACGGTTTAACAGACGCGGGAATGGGATTGTTTCTCTTACGTGTTCGACTCCGCTGATCCATGCTACTGTTCTTTCAAGTCCGAGACCAAATCCTGAATGAGGGACAGATCCATATTCCCTTAGTTCCAGATACCACTTATACGCATCCGATGCCAATTCATGTTCTTCGATACGTTTTTTCATGAGTTCTGCGTCGTGGATACGCTCAGAACCTCCGATGATTTCCCCGTAGCCTTCAGGCGCGATAAGATCGGCACAAAGCACTACGTCATCGCGATCGGGATCAGGCTGCATATAGAATGGCTTCAAGGATGTCGGGTAATGAGTAATGAATACAGGTTTATCATATGTTTCAGCTATCGCTGTCTCATGTGGTGCCCCGAAGTCATCTCCCCATTCGATATCATCGAATCCTTTTTCGTGTAATAACTTGACCGCATCATCATAAGTGATTCTTGGGAATGGCGCTTTGATTTGTTCCAGCTTTGAAGAATCCCTTCCCAGACGATCTAATTCAAGCTTACAGTTTTCAAGAACCGATTGGACGATGAAGGAAACGTATTGTTCCTGAACTTCCAAATTGTCCTTGAAATCATAAAAAGCCATTTCAGGTTCAATCATCCAGAACTCGATCAAGTGACGGCGCGTTTTGGATTTTTCAGCCCTGAACGTAGGACCGAATGAAAATACTTTTCCAAGTGCCATCGCAGCTGCTTCCATATATAGTTGTCCACTTTGAGAAAGATAGGCATCTTCGTCAAAGTACTTTGTAGCAAACAATTCTGTCGTTCCTTCAGGCGCACTGCCTGTAAGGATCGGCGGATCTACTTTGACAAACCCTTCTTGATTGAAGAATTCATACGTAGCCCTGATGATTTCATTACGGATTTTCATCACTGCATGCTGCTTGCGGGAACGAAGCCATAAATGACGGTGGTCCATAAGGAATTCAGTACCATGCTCTTTTGGTGTGATTGGATAATCCACCGCTTCATGGATGACCTCCACTGATTTCACTTGCAGTTCATAACCAAAAGGTGAACGGGAATCTTCAGAGACAACACCTGTCACATATAAAGACGTTTCTTGAGTCAGCGATTTTGCTTTTTGAAAAATTTCTTCTTCGACTTCGCTCTTGACTACAACTCCCTGAATGAATCCAGTTCCATCACGGAGCTGAAGGAATGCAATTTTACCACTTGAACGTTTGTTGGCAAGCCAGGCACCGATCGTAACCTCTTCACCAACAAACTTACTTACTTGAGA
This sequence comes from Bacillus sp. Marseille-Q1617, assembly GCF_903645295.1. NCBI lineage: Bacteria > Bacillati > Bacillota > Bacilli > Caryophanales > Bacillaceae > Bacillus > Bacillus sp. Marseille-Q1617. The sequence continues at coordinate 510,789 of NZ_CAHJXM010000003.1, read as the reverse complement.
AATTGTTGTTTTCACGATTTTTTTCCCTCCAAAAAAACTAACACGCTATATGTATCGTACTATATTATACAGTTCGAGCCGCTTTGTCGCAATAGATAGAAAAGCGGAGGCGGCTTGCCCAGAGGCGACAAGCAAAAGACAGGGCAGCCATAAAGGCGTTTTTTGCCTTTTTGGATGGCATGGCTTATGTCTCGAGCCTCTAGCCGCCGGAGCTGGACAATCCTAAATAATATAAGGGCAGAACGTGAAATACGATCTGCCCCAGATGTGTTATTGACTTTTCTTTACAACGAATTCATGCATTCTTTCAATTGCCTGCTCCATGGATTCAAGGCTGGTTGCATAGGATAGGCGGATATTATCTTCTGAACCGAATCCCGATCCAGGGATTACGGCAACTTTTGCTTCCTCTAAAAGGGCTTGAACGAAGATGTCAACACTTTCATAACCTGTCAACCGGGCAGCTTCTTTCACATTCGGGAACAGGTAAAAAGCACCTTGAGGCTTGATGCAATCAAAACCTGGTATATTGTTTAATTTACTGAAGACAATATTCAAACGTTCCTCGAATGATTTTCTCATTTCTTCTACGGGCTGCTGATCCCCCATGTACGCTGCTACTGCACCGTATTGGGATGTGGTGGTAGGGTTTGATGTTGAATGGCTTGCCAGGTTCGTCATGGCTTTGATGATCGTTTCATTACCTGCAGCATACCCGATTCTCCAGCCAGTCATCGAATGGGATTTTGAGACACCATTGATGATGATTGTCTGTTCCTTCAGCTCATCGGAAATTTCTGCAATGGAAGTATGTCCGTTTCCATCATAGACAAGCTTTTCGTATATTTCATCGGATACAATCAGGATATTCTTTTCCAAACACACTTGGCCGATTGCCTTCAATTCATCGGAAGAATAGATCATGCCGGTTGGATTGCTTGGAGAATTGATGATGACAGCTTTTGTTTTTTCTGTAATGGATTCTGACAATTGCTCAGGTGTTATTTTATATGAGTTCTCCTGCTTGCCTTCCACAATTACTGGGTTTCCGCCGGCGAGCTTTACCTGTTCAGGGTAGCTGACCCAATATGGTGTCGGAATGATCACTTCATCCCCGTCGTTCAATAACACTTGAAATAAGGTGTAAAGAGCATGCTTCGCTCCACTTGTGACGATGATTTCAGAAGGTTTATAAGTAAGGTTCTGATCTTGCTTGAATTTATTGATGACAGCGTCTTTCAGCTGGGCAGTACCGCCCGAAGGGGTATATTTTGTGTGCCCTTCAATCAGTGAATCATATGCTGCCTGGATAATATGCTGCGGAGTATTAAAGTCCGGTTCTCCCGCTCCCAAACCGATTACATCGATACCTTGTGCTTTCATTTCCTTTGCTTTTGCTGTGATTGCCAAGGTTGTAGAAGGTGTTAATGCACTCACTCTTTTGGCTAAAGATAAATTCATCGATTTGTTCCTCCTAGTAACTTATAGGTTTTCAATTTTCTTCCACCATTCCCCATTGGAGAAAAGAAGATAAAAATAGTTTAAATTTTTCTGCTTATCCAAGTAGGTGATTTCCCATACAGGACCTACTGATTCATGCCCTAATCTCACAGATAATATTTCCTCGGGCTGCTTTTCATCATTTAGTTTATTAATTGCTTGCTCTTTCGAAATACCATCAGCCCATTTTTTCACGATTATTTCTTCTTTTTTTTCAGGCACAAAGGCAACCACTTTTTCGTTTTGATCATCCTTGCCTGTGATGACTGTATAAGATTTCGCACCGTGGTAGATGCTTGCCTTCTCAATTGTTCTTATAGGTGTCTCATCAAGTACACGTTTGGAGGCTTGGTCAAACTCTTTCTCTACCGGTCCTCTTGCACTCTTGTAAAGAAGTACGGAAGCTGTACCAGTCACAATGACAGCCGCCACTAAAATGATTGTAATCCACTTTTTCATATTGAACCTCTTTATGTACGATATATGGTCAGTACAGCCTGACTTTGATCCTCGGGATCCAGGGCTAAACCAAACATGTAATCATCTTTTTTTAATGTTCTATTCAATGTATCCACTATTTTATATAAATCATCTGTATAAGAAATTCGAACCGTGGAAAGAATCTCAATTTTACTCTCCAATGCAGCTTCCTCCTTTGCCATATGACTGTTTACAATGATGCTATGGTACGCAGGTGGTTTCATGATCATAAGAAACACTAAACACATTATAACAACATTCTCTATGGTTATGGTAGGCAGAAACTTAAAAAACTTTACCATTAATTCTGATTAAAAATTGGAGGCTGACAATTGAGTCAGCCTTTTTCGGATTGTTCATTAAATGCCCCGTCATCTTGTTCGAATGTGAGTACTTCATAATTATGTTTGTTGAACTTTATCGTGATCAGTCCATGCTGCCCTGTTAAGTATAGGTCGATCCAAGCTTCATTTATCGCTTCAAGCAAGTCACCATTTAATAATTTCTCTTTTGAGCGGTAGAGTAGGGCAGTCTGCGGATCAATATGCTTGATCAGAGGATCTGAGATACACTCAGTCCTTGAATGGAGAGGGATTTTGACGATGTTCACATTCTTTAAAGGCTTCTCCATGAAAACATCTTCAGCATGCTTTGATTGTGAGCTCAGCCATAGAAAACGGTGCTGGAAAAAAGTAAGCGAAAAATCCAAACCCTCCTGTTTTTCATTTCCTTCATGGATCACTTCGAGTGCCAGTTCTGAGGACAAAGGATATACGTCCCCTTCTTTCAAGCTCTGTACCGCGGAAGCTTTACTGTTTATAAGGATGCCGGAAAATGAAGCCCCGGCTATGAGCTCATTAATCGAATATTTCTTTTCCAGTTCCAATAGCGCATCACTAAATATCTCTGATTTTTCTGTAAGGATTATGGCTTTTATTTCTTTGATATTTATTTGATTCAAATAATAATGAAGTTCTTTTAGTTGAGTAAGCGGTCCCGTGTTGATCAGAAAATTCTCACCTGAAGGTAAATGAAGAACTGCAACCTCGCCGTTCTTTAGAGGCAAAAAGCTGATGGCGTATTCATTTTGTCCTAGATTCAAGTCTAATTCAGGCACCTTTACCCCGTAACTAGCCGGTATAACAAAATTAAACAGCAGCAAAGCGCATATTACCACTCTCATATTCCATGCCTCCAGTTTTCATCTATCCTTTATCTTGTGTTAAAGAATGAAAAATAAACAGCACTCGCTTACGAGCATCTCAACACATGGAATATGAAAGAAGACGAACCGGCAGTTATGCATTTTTTGCATAGCCTGGTTCGTCTCAGGGATTTCTACAGCCAATCTTCTATCCACTCAATCAAATCGTATAGGTCCCCTTCTTTGACTTTCATGGAAGGGATCGATTGTATGAAAGCATTGCCGTAACGGGTTGTCTTAATTCTGCGGTCATAGACGATCACGATGCCTCGGTCACTGCTTCTTCTTATCAACCTTCCTACACCTTGTTTGAAACGGATTATCGCTTCCGGTAATGAATGACTTGAAAAAGGGTTTTTCCCTTGTGCTTTCAGAACTTCAGATTTAGCTTGAGTCACCGGTTCGTCTGGCGGGGAAAATGGTAATCGAACTAAGGCAAGACACGACAAGTCTTCCCCTGGGATATCCACGCCTTCCCAGAAACTGCTCGTTCCAAACAGGATGGCTTTATCAAAGCGTTGAAAGTTCTTCGTCAATCTCGTCCGGCTGCCCGAAGTGATTCCCTGCGCCATCAGAACATAATCTTCGAGCAGTCCGCTTTCTTTCATCAATTCATAGGTTTTTCTCAGCATGTCGTATGAAGTGAATAAGATAAGCATTCTTCCTTTAGTGGCCTGAGCCACTCCAATCAAGTGAGAACTGATTGATTCTATATACTCCTCATTCGATACTTGCTGAATTTCAGGCACGTCATTAGGGATGAATAACGTGGCCGCTTGAGCATAATCAAAAGGAGAAGAAAGCTGAAGCTCTTTCATTTCATCGCCTGATAAGCCGATCTCGTTCAAGAAATATTTGAAGGAATCACTCACCGTCAGCGTTGCGGACGTAAGGACAACACTCTTCTTATTTGAGAATAGGTCCTTTTTTAAATTTTGCGCCACAGCTACCGGCTGTGCCTGAATGACCAGACTATTTGGCAATGAGCGGGTATCCCCATCCAGCCAAAGGACATAATCGGTCATCTCCTTGAGAAACACTGTCCGGAACGCTTGACATAATTCATTCCACTCAACCAGAAAGCTGTAGAATTCTTCTACGAGCGCTTTTTCACTGTCTTTAAGCTTCAGCTTTTTTGATTTAATTGTATCAAGAATATCTTGAAATTCCTTATCTATCATCTTCATGACTGAAATGACTCTCTCCATTGCCATTTGAACAGGCTGCCAGCTTCTGCTATTTTTCATCTCATCTGATATTCTAAGCTGAATCTTCTGGGCTCCCGTTCTTTTTTTCGCATGTTTAAAGAACACATTGGAAAGAACGGATATCGCCTCTTCCATGTCGATATAAAATTGATGGATATGAGTATCCAGTTCAAAAGAATGAAGAGTTCCTTCAATATCATACGTAGTCATGAGCCCGTACAAGCGATCATACAGCTGCTTTTGTTCAAGAGTCCCCAGTTGGGAAGTCGTGAATTTTATGGACAGATAGTCTAATACAATTCCCAAGTGCTGCCTTGCGGACTTTTCCAGGTGATGGGCTTCATCAATGACTAAGTAGTCGAAGGAAGGGATTAAGCTTCCCTTATTGATGAGGTCTGAAAGCAGCATAGAATGGTTGGTTATGATGATGTCAGCAGATTGAGCACGTTTCCTTGCATGTAAATAGAAATCCTTTGATACCCATGGATCTTTGCTGTGAGGCAGGTGCCATCCATCATGCCGGAGCCGGTTCCAAAACAATTGCCCGCCTGAAGTAAGGTTCAGTTCGTCTATATCTCCTGTTTTTGTTCTGGTCAGCCATACTAAGATTTGCATTTTCGTCAATACGACGTCATATTGGGGATCTGTTTCCCGCAGGGACTGCTCAAATTTAAATAAGTTTATGTAATGATTTTTCCCTTTTAACAACACTGTCTGAAATGAGGCCGGGCAGATTTTTTCAAGCAGCTTGATTTCCTTTTGCAATAATTGTTCCTGCAGCTGTGTAGTAAAAGTGCTGACCACCACTCTTTCACCGTGCTGCTTAGCGAATTGCAGCGAAGGCCATAAGTATCCCAGTGATTTACCGACACCTGTACCGGCTTCCACCACCAGATGCCTGTTTTCCAGAAATGAATCGCTTACTTCATTCATCATCTGAATTTGTGCTTCTCTTTTCTCGTATGAAGGAATATGCATTTCAAGATATTTGGAGATTTCCAAGTCGATTTCATCAGACATGGACAGAGCTGGCTCAAGATCATTTTTCTTAAGGAGTGCTATCCCTCTGTATACCTCAAGGTCCATTGAAAGGTCTTCCACATGCCTTTGTTTTTGAGCGACGATTTCATCAAACAGTAAAGATAAGTCACTCTTTAGGTAGCCTGAGAGAGCTTGAAGCTTCTCCAGGGTAACGAGCGGCAGCACCTCAAGCGTATTGATAAAATGAAGCAGAAGCTCTGCAGTTACATAGGCATCGCTATCTGCCTGATGAGGTCTGACATGGCTCAATGACAGTGAATTTGAAAGTTCAGTCAGCTTAAAGCTGTCTGCAGAAGGCATCGCTATTTTGGCTAATTCAACCGTATCGAAAGCAGGACCCTTGAATGTATTGTATCCTGCTTCTTCCAGCTCCGCCTGTAAGAATGAAAGATCGAACGTTACATTGTGTGCTACAAACACGCCGTTATCCAATAATTCAAGTATTTTAGGAGCAATCTCATGGAATTCCGGAGCATCCTTGACCATCTCATCATTTATTCCCGTCAGTTCTTCAATGAAAGGAGGGATGGGCTTGCCCGGAGAAACGAATGATGTGAATTGATCGACAATCTCTCCGTTCTCGATGATGACTGCTGAAATTTGTATGATTTTTTCTCCTTTTCTAGGAGAAGTCCCTGTTGTTTCCAAATCCACAACAATTAATTTGAATGGTAACATTTATTCTCACTGCCTTTATATATATCCGTCTTATTCGCTTATACAATATGATTTCTAAATAAGTGTACCATAATTCAATTTAGAAGGCTCATAAACTCAATGAATGACAATTGAACTTCTGCAGCCAGCCAGATAATTTTTAACATGAAATCTGCCAGCTCAATAACGCTGTTGATTTCCGTGCAAGACTTCGCTTTCCGCGGGCGGCCGGTGAGCCTCCTCGTCGCAATCCGCTCCTGCGGGGTCTCACCTGTCTCGCTTCTCCCGCAGGAGTCTGCGTCTTGCACTCCAATCAACAGCTGGGACCAGCAAAACAAAGTTATATTTTAATAAGGCTGTGTCTGATAAGTGTTCTTACCCTTAAAATGTTCCTTTCACCTGCCACTTTTTGTTTTCCATATGAAGACAACTAAAAAAGAACGACCCACAAAATAATGAGTCGTTCTTCCATATTAATAGATCGTCGCTTCCGGCTCGGTTCCGAGCATTTCCATGATTTGGTTGTGTTCATTCATGATGGCCACTTTCGGTACATGACTGCTTACCTTTTCCTCTGCGACCAGTTTATACGAGATGATGATGACTACGTCCCCTTTTTGGACGAGTCTTGCTGCGGCGCCGTTCAGGCAAATGACACCGCTCCCTCTTTCCCCTGGTATGATATAAGTCTCGAGTCTTGCTCCATTATTGTTATTGACGATTTGTACTTTTTCATTAGCCATCATGTCCACTCGGTCCAGGATATCCTGATCGATTGTGATACTCCCTACATAATCCAGGTTTGCCTCTGTCACGCGGGCTCTGTGAATCTTACCATTCATCATTGTTCTAAACATGCTGATTTCTCCTTTTTGTCCAATGAAATGATTATATTGTCGATTAATCTTGCTTTTTGGAATTTTACTGCGATTGCAACGATGATCTCGCCTGTTAATCTTTCTAAAGGGGCCAGCGTCGGAAATGAATGAACCTCCACATACTCGACTCTTCCTGATGTCCTGCTATGAATGAACTCCATGACCTCTGAAATGATGGAATCCCTGTCCATTTCACGTGATTCAATCATATTCTTCGCTTCTTGCAGACTCTTATAAAGAGCAGGCGCTTCGTTTCTTTCTTTTTCGGATAAGTAGACATTCCGTGAACTTTTTGCCAATCCGTCTTCCTCCCTGACAGTGGGCACCCTTACAATTTCCACAGGAAAGAAATAATCCTCAACGAGACCCTCGACCACTGCTATCTGCTGGGCATCCTTCAGTCCGAAATACGCCCTATCCGGCTGCACTAAGTGAAAGAGCTTTGTCAATACGGTGACAACGCCGTCAAAGTGGCCCTCCCGTTTCTTTCCGCAAAGCACATCCACACGCGCCGTTACATTCATCGTGGTAGATAACGTTCCAGGATACATATCTTCAGCATCCGGCATGAACAAGATGTCAACCCCACTATTTTCTGCAAGTTTCCGGTCACGCTCAATGTCTCTCGGATAACGATCGAAATCTTCATTCGGACCGAATTGCAAGGGGTTCACGAAGATACTCATAACAACGATATCATTGTGTTTTCTTGCTTTCTCTACAAGAGTGAGGTGTCCTTCATGGAGGTATCCCATCGTCGGGACGAATCCTATTGAGTCATTTGATCGTTTATGATGATGGATTTCCTCACGGAGTGTATGCAGGTTCGATATGATTTTCACTTTTTACTTCCTCCATAAAGCATTTGTAATTCTTCTTCCCTCATAGTAAAAGAGTGCTTCTCTTCTGGGAAACTTCCACTCTTTACATCTTCTATATAGTTCACGATACTTGCTGTGACAGTATCAGAAATATTGCTGTATTGTTTGACAAACTTCGGCACCCTGCCGACTCCGTAAGTGACAAGGTCATGGAAGACAAGGACCTGGCCATCCGTTTCATTGCCTGCCCCTATTCCGATTACAGGGATGTTCACAGCTTCCGAAACCTCTTTAGCCAATTGTTTGGGTACACATTCGAGTACGATGGAAAATGCCCCGGCCTCTTCACACTTTATCGCATCCTCAAGGAGCGTTTGCGCTGAATGAGCCGTCTTCCCCTGTACCTTGTAACCTCCCAGAACGCCAACTGACTGCGGAGTCAACCCTAAATGAGCCATCACCGGTATACCAGCGCCCGTCATCGATTGTATTCGTTCGATCACAAGTCCGGCCCCTTCCACTTTTACCGCATTTGCACCGCTTTCCTGCATGATCCTTGCTGCCGTTTTTAATGTCTCATCCCTTGAAAGATGATAGGTCATAAAAGGCATGTCGGTAACGACGAACGTATGGGGTGCACCTCTTTTGGCTGCTTTCGTGTGATGAATCATATCTTCAACCGTCACAGGAACAGTCGAATCATAGCCCAATACGACCATGCCGAGAGAATCACCGACTAATATCAAATCAATCCCGGCTTCTTGAGCTAACTTGGCACTCGGATAATCGTAGGCTGTAAGCATCGTTATCTTCTCCGATTCCTTCTTCATTCTTAAAAAATCAGTCGTCTGTTTCATATATTTTTCCTCCTTCTTTTCAGTCAGAGGTGACGAAACAAAAAATGCAAGCACTTACAAAATGGTAAAAGGCTGTTTTCTAAGGAATGATCGAAAAGAGCCTAATAAAAAAACCTTCTGAAAAATGACAGAAGGATCCCAAGTGTCTAAATATTGATGTTTCGACCCTCTGTCCCAGTCCAATGTGGATCAAGGCAGATTATTAAGTATTCACGATTTGCTGCTGGTTAGGTGCAGTTCTTATGATACTGCCCACTCAAAATTATACCATAAAAAAAACGAGATGGAATAAAGAACTGACTTCACTTCACATCTCGCTTGTACTCATTAGATATTCACTTCGATATCTGCGGAATAGATTTGATGCACGATACCCGCATGATCTTCAATCTTCAATACTCCATCTGCTGTAATTCCCAACGCTGTCCCTTCAATGGTTCCATTGATGGTACGCGCCCTTATTCTTTTTCCTATGGAAACAGCATAGCTTTCCCACAGAAGTTTGATAGGAGTGAACCCTTCTTTCATATAAAGGGAATAGAGTGACTCCATTCTTTCTAATATTGTCTGGACGACTTTCGCCCTCGACAGCTGTGCACCATGTTCGATTGCAAGCGAAGTAGCAATGGAGCGGATTTCATCAGGGAAATGATCAATCGTATGATTCACATTCATTCCGATTCCGATGATGATGGAATTGATTTTATCCGATTCCGCTTGTAATTCTGTCAGGATTCCAGTCACTTTCTTTCCATTTATCAAGATATCATTCGGCCACTTGATCTGAGGCTGCAGCTCTGTCACTTCCTCGATTGCCTGGACAACCGCCACTGCTGTGATCAATGTGAATTGCGGTGCTTTTTGCGGCGGGAGGAGAGGTTTCAATATTAAACTCATCCAAATGCCGCTTCCAGAGGAAGAATGCCATTCCCGCATAAGCCTCCCTCTTCCCGCAGTCTGTTCGTCTGCAATGACAAGGGTTCCTTCAACGGCTCCATTTCCCGCTAAGTCATGGGCAATCTTTTGAGTGCTTGGTACTGATGCCTCATAATGAATGACTTGACCCAACGTTGAAGTCTGTAAACCCAGGCGTATTTTATTTTCTGTCACACTGTCTGGTGTATCGATGATTCGATAGCCTTTTTTGCGGACGGCCTCCAATTTAAAACCTTCTTTCCTCAGTTCCTCGATATGCTTCCAAATTGCTGTACGGGAACATCCGGCAATATCTGCGAGTGCCTGTCCTGATAAAAATTCACCATTGGATTCTGAAAATGCCTGAATCAGTTTTTTTCTGATCGATTGCATGTTTCCAGCCACCTCCTTATCGTTTCATGATCATTACTTATTTCCTCATATAAAACGGCCTTTTCGATACTCTCAAGAGTATTTTTCACCCAAGGTCCGCCTTTCTGCCCGGTCCACTTCATCAGGTCCTTTCCTGTCACCATTAATTCGCTGCGGTTCTTAATGGGCAGAGCGTTATATTGCTCCTCTAATTCTGCCATTGATAAAGATGCAGCAGAATGAATGCAGTTATATACTTTTTCCACGTTGATCGCTCTTTCTAAACCAGCTTGGAATAGCAGTTCTCTTGTCCAGCCATCATTTGTCCGGCTGGAGAGAATCTGCTTTTCTTTCGTCCGTTCCTTGATCATCTTTGAAGGCAGTTTCCACGATTTCAAGAAATCCGCTGGACTTTCATCTATGCAGGTTAGGAAGAGGAGCCATATTTGTTCAGTATTCAAACGTTTCAAAGCAGGAAGGCCGGCCATTTCCTGAATCGCTTCTTTCTGTCCGGCCAGCCCCGGGAGTTGTTCAAATAATGAGGTTTGCAGTAAGAGATGCAAAGCCTTTCCCCTGAAATCCCCGCCTATCATCTTCTCGAATTCCATCGTTTTTCGTTCGACTGCAATATGGGACAGGAGCCCTGAATAGGATTTCAGTGCGTCCAGAGTCTCCGTTTCAACCTCAAATCCCAGCTGACTGACAAACCTGACCCCCCTCAGCATCCTTAATGCATCCTCTGAAAAACGATCTGCGGCTTTCCCCACTGTCCTGATGATCTTCCTATTGATATCTTCCTGTCCTTCAAATGGATCATAGATCAACCCTTCTGCATCCATTGCTAGACTGTTCATGGTGAAATCCCGCCTCATGAGATCCCCTTCTAAAGAACGAATGAATTCCACTTTGTCAGGGCGCCTGAAATCGCCATACCCTGATTCGGTCCTGAAGGTGGTGATTTCATATTCCCCGCCGTTTTCAATGACCAATACGGTTCCATGCTCGATCCCTATATCGGCTGTACGGGGGAAAATATGTTTTATTTCTTCAGGGTAAGCCGAAGTTGCTATATCCACATCATTAATAGGTCTTCCGAGAAGGTAATCCCTTACAGAACCACCAACGAAATAGGCTTGGAACCCCGCTTGTTCAATTCTTTTTAAAAGAGGAATCGCTTCCTGGAAGATCGTTGGCAACATTTTAATCACCCTCTTTTCTAAAACCATGTGACTGACTTAGATTAATTCTTTGTAAATGAGTTCATATTGCTCTAGAATTTTTTTTGAATGGAATTTCGTCCTGGCTGTTTCGAGGGCATTCGCTGAAAGGGTACCGTGGAGCTTCTCATCGTTTAGTAAATGAATCGCTCGGGAAGCAACAGTATCCACATCTCCAACCTTGCAAATGTAGCCATTGAAGCCGTCATCGATCACTTCAGGTATTCCGCCAACATCAGTGCCTATAGCCGGAACTCCGCAAGCCATGGCTTCAAGGGCAACCAACCCGAAGCTTTCTTTCTCTGAAAGAAGTAATTTCAAGTCGCTTATCGAATAAAGTTCTTCAAGATTATCCTGTTTCCCAAGAAACAATACCCTGTCCTTCAGGCCTAATTCTTTCACCTGTCTGCACACGACGGTCATTTCGGGACCATCGCCTACCAAAAGCAGCTTTGCCGGAATCTCTTTTCGTATCAGGTTGAAAGAAGAAACAACATCCTTCACTCTTTTCACTCCCCGGAAATTAGAGACGTGAATGACGACTTTTTCGTCTGCGTCAATGCCGTATTCTTTACGCAAATGACTTGAATCGATATGGCGATATACTCTTTCGTCGATAAAGTTGTATACCGTCTTTATCTCCTTATCAGGGCGGATCAACTCATGAGTCTGATCAACAAGTGCGTTTGAGACAGCTGTTACGACATCAGATTTTTCAATGCCAAACCGGATTGCTCCGGTCAGGGACGGATCATAGCCAAGAACGGTTATGTCCGTTCCATGAAGCGTAGTCACGATCTTCACATCTCTATCCGCCATCTGCTTTCCTAATATGGCACATACTGCATGGGGAATGGCATAATGTACGTGCAGGATATCCAACTTCTCGCGATTGATAATTTCAGCCATTTTATTTGCAAGAGCAATATCGTATGGGGGATATTGAAATACTGAATATTGATTGACTTCCACCTGATGAAAATAAATATTATGATACATTTTGTTTATCCTGAACGGGATGCTGGATGTTATGAAATGAATTTCATGTCCTTTTTCAGCCAGCAGTTTCCCTAGTTCTGTGGCTACAACTCCAGACCCTCCAACTGTAGGGTAGCATGTGATTCCTATTCTTAATTTCATTTGTTATTCTCCTAACAAGTCTTGATGCAGAATGAGCGTGTTATAGGAGAAGAACCCTTCAGCGTAACGTAATCCTGCGTCTTTTCCCATCATTCTTTCCCTTGCTTCAACTGCTTCTATGTAATCAACGGTCAGAGGTGTGGATACACCGTCTTTACCTTTATTAAACTGACTTTCATATGCGCGCAAGCTATGCAGCTTCGCTTCTATATGATGTTCAATATTTACGACAAAATGAGGTCGGTGAAAACCATTAATGATATAAAAATAAAGATTGGCCGGTTTATGGACAGTTGTTGCAGGATTGAATTTTCTAATACCCGAAGAAAAATAAGCCTCTTTCACTAACCGTGATGCATTTCCGTGATCAGGATGACGGTCCTGCTCAAATGGCGCAAATACAGCTTTCGGCTTGAATTTTCTAATGACTTCCACCACTTTTGAAATATTTTCATCTGTGAGGGTGACACCCCGGTCCGGTATATCAAGTGTCACTCTCTCCATTACCCCAAGAAGCCTGGCCGCATCCATTGCTTCACGTTTCCTTATGGATACTGAACCGTTGGATGAAAGTTCCGCTTGGGTCAGGTCGCATATGACAATCTTCTTTCCGGCTTCTGCATATTTAGCCAGTGTCCCTCCCATGCCGATTTCAACATCGTCGGCATGTGCACCAAAGGCAAGGATATCTACTTGCATTTCTGCCACTTTAATCCTCCCTTTCTTTCTTTACGCCTCTCCACTCTATATCTCCTCTTTCCAGCCCTTTCACCAATACTTCTGCTGTTCCCATATTAGTCGCCAGCGGGACAGAATATACGTCACACAGTCTAATCAGGGCTGAAACATCAGGCTCGTGAGGCTGTGCTGTTAACGGATCTCTGAAAAACAGGACAAGATCCATTTTGTCATTGGCTATATATGCCCCGATTTCCTGATCTCCTCCTAACGGTCCTGAGCGGAAACGATGAACGGATAATCCGGTTTCTTCGGAAATTCTCTTTCCTGTAGTACCTGTAGCAAAGAGAGAATGCTTCTCAATAACCGGTTTATATGCCAAAACGAAGCGGATTAAGTCATCCTTTTTTTTATCATGAGCAATCAAAGCGATATTCATGAGCTTCACCCTCTAATCCAAAATATTTTCCAGTCCATACACTAAAGTATCGAGAGACATGACCGTATCGACTGATACCTTTACTCCAGACATGAAGCTTGCTCTATTATATGAATCATGACGCACGGTCAGGGTCTGTCCTTCAGCACCGAACATTACCTGTTGATGGGCAATTAAACCGGGCAGTCTGACACTATGGATATGCATACCGTCAATATTGGCTCCCCTTGCACCAGTTAGGGTTTCTTTTTCATTAGGGTGTCCCTGTGTCTTCGCTTCCCTTACTTCTTTAATCATCTCAGCTGTTTTTACCGCTGTCCCCGAGGGAGCATCGAGTTTTTGATCATGATGGAGTTCAATGATTTCAATGTCATCAAAGTATTTTGCGGCCATCTGCGAAAACTTCATCATCAAAACCGCTCCAATGGCAAAATTTGGCGCAATGATGCAGCCCAACTTCTTTGATTCCGCAAGCTCCTTTAGTTCATTCAGTTCCTCTGCCGTAAAGCCTGTGGTCCCGACAACCGGTCTTACACCGTATTCCAGGGCCGTTTTCGTATGCAGGTAACCGACTTCCGGCGTGGTTAGATCGATCAGGACATGTGGTGTTTCCGCCCGGAAGCATTCTGCTATTTCTTTATAAACAGGAACGTCAAGATTTGCCTCCCCTTTATGGTCAATCACACTAATCAACGTGAAATGCGAGGTATGTTGAACGAGTTCAACCGCTTCCTTCCCCATTCTCCCCCTTGGGCCTGCAATGGCGACCTTAATTTGTTCCATATCCTTCATCTCCTTCTTCTTTTCTTGTCCAACGATCTTTATCGCGAGTAGAGAACTTATGCATCACCCGCTTATGAGCTTCTTCCAGACTGATATCCAGAGAATTAGCAAGGCAGATGAGAACAAATAAAACATCGCCAAGTTCTTCTTCCACCGTTTTTTCTTTTTCTGTATGTTTCTTGGGCTTTTCACCATAATAATGGTTAATTTCCCTTGCAAGTTCTCCCAGCTCTTCAGTTAATCTGGCCATCATCGCCAACGGGCTGAAATAGCCTTCTTTGAATTGACTTATGTATTGATCAACTTCAGATTGCAATTGATCCATTGATTTTTTGTTCGCCATCTTGAAAGACACACTCCTTCATCATCTTTTATCATGTTAGCTAAATCTTATCACATTTACAAATATTACGTTTAAGGATTGCCACTTTAAAACTCTTCCTATATAATGTCTCTGTCAACGAGACACCACCCAACAAAGGAGGGACATCATCAATGCTTGAATTACGTTTGAAAAACATCTTTTTTATCTTATTAGGTTCAGCCATTTTTGCTTTTGGCCTTGTTCACTTCAATATGCAGAATGAGCTTGCCGAGGGCGGATTTACGGGTATTACTTTGATTCTTTATTTCCTATTGAATATCGATCCTTCCTATTCTAACCTTGCCCTCAATTTACCTCTGTTTTTTATCGGTTGGAAGCTCCTTGGAAAGAAGGCTTTTTATTACACCGTGATCGGGACTGTAAGTTTATCTGTATTCCTATGGATTTTTCAACGATATCAAATGGAGATACATCTTGAGGATGACTTATTTCTTGTAGCATTATTTGCAGGTGTCTTCATCGGAATCGGTTTAGGGATCATTTTCAGATATGGAGGCACGACCGGCGGTGTTGATATTATCGCCAGATTAGTTCATAAATACATAGGCTGGAGTATGGGGAAAACGATGTTTATGTTCGATGCCGTGGTCATCATCGCCTCCCTTATCACTTACCTGGAATATAGAGAAGCAATGTACACACTAGTGGCTGTATTCGTCGCTGCAAAAGTCATAGACTTCATGCAGGAGGGTGCCTATTCTGCGCGCGGGGCTATGATCATTTCTGATCATCATGAAGAAATAGCTGGTGTGATTAATGAAAAAATGGACCGTGGGGTTACGGTTTTAAGAGGTCACGGCTCCTTTACAAAGCAGGACCGTGAAGTACTCTATTGTGTGGTGGGCAAAAATGAAATCGTGCGGCTTAAAAATATCATTACAGCTGTAGACCCCCATGCCTTTGTCTCTGTTACCGTCGTTCATGACGTACTTGGGGAAGGGTTCACATTGGATGCAGACAAAAATCCACTTCACGACTAGCACTTTGTACATCGAGCAGGGTGACAAAGTGAAAAAAATCCTCTCAGGCATTTGCCTTTGAGGATTTTTCAACATAAAAGCCAGGCCATCAGCCTGGCATTGACAGTTATTTAAATATCAATCTTCACCCTGCATACCTGTAAAGATCAATACAAGTCTTAACAGTTCGATTACAGCCACAGCCGCTGCTGCCACGTATGTCATCGCTGCTGCATTCAGTACTTTCTTTGCATGCCGCTCTTCTTCATTCCGGATCAATCCCAGTGTCACGATTTGATTCATCGCACGGGATGATGCATTGAATTCAACAGGAAGAGTGATTAATTGGAAAACCACACCTGCCGCCATCAAAATGATTCCCAGAAGGAACATCCCTGTCATTTGAGTAAACATTCCGATGAGCAGGAATATCCACGACATATTCGAACCGATATTGGCGACCGGCACCAAAGCATGTCGGAACCGAAGGAACGCATAGCTTTCAGCGTCTTGGATTGCGTGGCCTACCTCATGGGCTGCCACTGCTGCACCCGCAACTGAATGACCATGATAATTATCAGGTGATAATGCTACTGTTTTTGAAATCGGATTGTAGTGATCACTAAGAAACCCTCTTCCCTCCACTACCTTCACATCAAATAGGCCATTCTCATCCAATATCTTTCTGGCCATTTCCCTGCCGGTCATACCCGATGTTGTAGCCACTCTCGAGTATTTTTTAAATGTACTTTTCACACGCATTTGCGCCCATATGGGTATTAGGGCAATGAGTAAAAAGTATATTAGGAAACTCATCATTGTTTAAAAAACCTCCAGCTGTTCAGATAGTTAAATTTTATATTGCTATAAAGATTCTGTCAATTTTTTTGCCGCTCTGATGTACGTTCTTCTCCCTGACCTTTATATTTTCTCCAACCTACGTAAGATAATGTAGAAACAATGATACTCCCGGTAGAAATGATTACCCACCATAGAGATGGGTCAGCCTCATCTTCCTTTTTATTTTCAAAAAGGTGTTCAAGATCCGTTTGAAGGGTTGTTAGTTCAGCCATTGCATCCGTGCTTTCCAGCACTTGCTGGCGATAGTGATCCAGATACGTTATCCTTGCGTCAAGGGCCTGAGCCTGATCCACGGGTATATCCAGTTTGATGCTCGGCTGGATGATGTTATATTTAGCTAAAAACATATTCAGCTCTGTATGATACCGTTCACTGTTTCCACTTTCAGCTGCCGTTTTAACCCCTTTAAAAGCTTCCATGAGGGGATCTTCCATTTCAACCCATAGGGGCTGGTAATGACTCGATAATGCATCCATAACTAACCGGAACCTTGTGACAGCATTTACTTTTTGCTCAATGCCGGCACTGGCCTGGTTAATGGTTTCTAATGCCAAATTATGTGATATCGTCAGGATTCTTAACTCATCCATCGAAAACGACTGGTGCATGCTTTGTGCGGTGAACTCTTCGGAAAAGTAGTTCAATAAATGTTTTGCTTCTTCGTATTTTCCGGCTTTGGTCAATTGGAGTGCTTGATCGGCGATATCGTCAAGTTCATTCACTGGAGACGGAGCGTGATCTGCTAGAGTTAGTTGCGGTACTGAAAATAAAAATAATACGATAAACACTGCTTTCAAGAATTTCATACTTGTCCCCCCTAAAACTACTAATAAAGTGTATGAAGGGGTGGACAAGAGTAGACCAAAAAAAACCTACTAAAAGTTGGGGTGCAATGAGGAACGCGGCGTTTTTTGTGTGAAGTAATATGCTAGTGCAATCGATGCAATGCTTAGCCAGAAAGTGAAATACCCTATATTCTGTATGTAAAGAAACAGCTTGGAATAAACAGGGAATTGCATGTAAACATAGTCAATCATGTCATTATGCAGGGTCCAAAGGGCACCGGCAGCCAAATGCCATAATTTTACCCGGTAAAATGATGAATATAGGATGCCCTGAATTGCCATTGCTCCATGGGAAGCCATCAACATATATCCTTCCCAAGGCAGTTCGCCGCTTACCCAGAGTGTCAGCAGGTTCATAACGACTGCCCAGACGCCGTACTTAAATAAAGTGATAAGTGCAAGAACTTCAAAGAGCGGCCAATTCTTTCTTAACAAGAATGCGACAAGTACTAAGCAAAAAAAGAGACTTGCCGTGGGGCTGTCCGGTACGAAAATCATAAATTGCTCCGGTGTATTCCTCAGCTGAGGCATGTACCATACATAGCCGTATATTGTCCCCAATAGATTAATGATGAGCAGTAGCCATAGAAATGTCTTATTCGTCAATAAGGAGAAAAGCCAAGAAATCATCTTCTTGCCCCTTTCTAAATTGGGTCTTAGTGTAGAAAAAAAGAGCCAACGAATGCTGGCTCTTTTTCTTATTATTCTGCTTTTAAGCCGGAAATGAATTCAGCCAGTTTATCAAGCTCTTCATCCGTGCCTTTGAATAAGCCTGCCGGCATGCCAGGCGGCTTACCATTTTTAGCGATTTCTTTAATTTCTTCAGGCTTTAATCCTGTCCCTACTAAAGAAGGTGCAGCAGCTCCACCTGTCATGTTTTCACCGTGACATGTGATACAGCTGTTTTTCGCATCAGCATAGATTTTGTAGCCCTCAGCTTCTTTGTCGATTTCTGCTTCCGCTACGATCTTACCTTGTTCTTTCGCTGCTTCCCAGTCATGAGTCGCAACGGATTCCCAAGTTAAGAAGTACGTAGCTGCAAGAGCTAGAAGCATAAATCCTGTTGCAAATGGACGCTTGGTAGGACGGCGCTCAGGTCCTCTGTCGATGAATGGTGCAAGAAGCAGCGCACCAAAAGCGATTCCCGGAATGATGAATGCTCCGATAACGTTATAAGGTCCAGATGCATATGTGTATTTAAGTAATTGGTATAAGAATAAGAAATACCAGTCTGGTAATGGAATATACCCGGTATCTGTCGGATCGGCAACACGTTCCAGCGGTGACGGGTGTGCGATCGTTAAACATAGATAACCGATTAGGAAAACAGCTCCAACCAGCCATTCTTTCAATAAGAAGTTTGGCCAGAAAGCTTCTGTTTTTCCAGGGAACTCCGAATAGTCTTTAGGAATATTCGGTTTTCTGTCTGCAGGTACACGAGAATCACCTACAAACTTCATCCCTTTTCCTCGATGCATAGTGTCCCCCTCCTTCTAATTTAGGTTAATTAATATTGAATCGTATCTTATAGCGGTCCTGAAATACCTTGCTTACGGATCATCAGGAAGTGAGCTCCCATCAATCCAAGTAAAGCTGCAGGCAGGAAGAATACGTGGATAGCGAAGAAACGTGTTAGTGTCTGCGCACCGACAATTGTCGAATCCCCTGCTAATAAGATCTTCACTTGCTCACCAATGAATGGTGTAGCTGCTGCGATTTCAATCCCAACCTTCGTCGCGAATAGCGCTTTCATATCCCACGGTAAAAGGTATCCGGTGAATCCAAGCCCTAACATAACGAAGAAAATAAGTACTCCTACAACCCAGTTTAATTCACGAGGTTTTTTGTATGCACCTTGGAAGAATACACGTAGTGTATGTAAGAACATCATTACGATAACCAAACTTGCTCCCCAGTGATGCATTCCACGGACAATTTGCCCGAATGCTACTTCATTTTGCAGATAATACACAGATTCCCAAGCGTTTTTAATATCAGGTACATAGTACATAGTCAAGAACATACCTGATAGTATCTGTATTACGGTAACGAAGAATGTCAAACCGCCGAAACAGTAAACAAACGCAGAAAAGTGATGCGCCGGGTTTACGTGTTCAGGTACTTCGTGATCCGCAATATCTCGCCACAAAGGCGTAATGTCCAAACGCTCGTCAACCCAGTCATAGATTTTGTTCAGCACAGATTACGCCCCCTTACTTAACATATTTATTTGGTTCAGGTTGTCCAAGGTATAAAATACCGTCTTTCTCTTTGGTCGGATATGTATCCAACGGTGCTGTTGGTGGTGTACCAGGTACATTTTTACCGCTTTTCTCATACAGACCACCATGACAAGGGCAATAGAACATATTAGGATTATTCTTGTCTCCGGCCCAGTTGACTGTACATCCAAGATGCTTACATACTGGTGAAAGAGCAATGATGTTACCTTCCTTGTTCTTATAGACCCATGCAGTTTGAGTTACTTCTGATGTGTACCACGCATCTTTTTGTTCATAAGAATAGTCGACACGAACAGGCTCATTAGTTATTTCTGACACTTTTTGCTTCGTCGCTATGAAGTCTCCTGCTGCTGAAGTTTTCAACACGGGATCGACAGCGAATCGAACCATTGGCATTAGCATTCCCGCAGCCATGAAACCGCCTACACCCGTAAGTGTATAGTTAAGGAATTGACGTCTAGATACACGTTGCTTGCTCATCCTTTTCCCCCCTCTATCGCGTAAGGTAAGTCCATCGGACATATTTCGCACAAATATAAAACTAGGACATAACTATGATATATTAAAGTTATTACAAGGTCAATAACTCAATAAACTAAAAGATGGATACAATGTGAAGTTTTTATGAATTTTTTTGCCATTTTTGTACAATGACATTCAGGAGCTGTTTAACCTGGTCTTCCATGATTGAATGCTTATACTGTTCGTCCAAATGTTCGAGTGGTATGGACGGCACCCAGATCAATTGGTCATTAAGATTTTGTTCCGATGTTTTCCACCCGCTGTCGGAAGTTAAAAAGAAAACATGTTTGACACCGCTTTCTTTCAACCTTGCCTCCCAATTCTTGAGCTCCCCGGTCTTATCTTCAGTAGTCCCCATTAGATAAGTGAATAGAGGAGTAATGATCATCCTCCCCTTGAATTGCCTTTCCAAATGGAAGGTCAGCAGTGTAATAAATTCGGTCTGAGCGGCTGAAGCCTTGATTTCCTTAAAAAAATCAATGGGAATAAGCGGGATAACAGCGGTATCTATGTATTCTTTCTCAGTTTCAAAAACTTCAATATCTTTAACATTCCAATTCATCTAATTCCCTCACTTTTTCTATTCTTTAGCTCCTCCCATCATATCATTTATTACTCCCTCAATAAAAGCGAATTCACTTATTCTGTAGTATGTACAAAAATATGGAAGGTATGACTGACAAGAAAAAAAGAATGAAGGATTCCTTCATTCTTTTTTCACGAGTTTATTCAGCTCTTCCGTTAATTTAGTAAAGTTGTCTTTATCACCTTTATCCAAAGCATTATCGATTGCTTCTAATAGACGATTCTTTTGAAATGAGTGAAGACTTTCTTTCAAGAACTGTTCTGCAACTATGCGGTCCTTTTCATTGATCAACAGGTATTTCGGCATAAACGGATTCTCTTCCAGCACCGCTGCGAATTGGTAACTTGAATTGGCTTTACTGAAGTTTAATTGAATATAAATATCTTCATCCTTATTTAATCGGATATCATGAAACGATTTTTCAGCGTCTGTAGTCATGATGTTTTCTTTGTAGAAACGAAACGGGACGTCTTCAACACAATGGGTCGACATGACTAAGCCTCTCGGACAATATTGGGATTCCTCGACAAAATGGACTTTCTTCATTAACTGATCATGGCTCATCAAATAATTTAATATCCAGACACATTCTCTTCTTTTCAATTGATAGCGATTTAAAAACCAGCGAATAAATTCTTTCTTCTCGTTGACAGAAACAGGGGTGGTCATAGGTTTCCCTCCTCTGCGAAATCCAATTTAATTAATATACGGAGTCTCATGCTCAATTTCCAACATTCATTTGCAGCTTTTACCGGCCTGCCGTCACATCCATGGTTGTCAGTCTTGCAATCTTTCAATCAGATCCTGCCATTCGTCATTTGAAGGATCCATATCGAGGAGTTGTTTATATACTTCTATCGCGTCTCCCCTAAATCCTTCTTCAACCAAGAATTGACCGTACTCTGTCAGGAACTCTTCGTGATTCTTAAAATAAGTATATGCAGCCCGGTATTGTTTTAATGCATGATTATATTGTTCAAGCCCCTCAAAAGCTTTCGCAAGATCCCATGTCAGCTGCGGTTCTTCTTCTCCTTCTGCCACCAGCATCTGAGCGATTTCCAGTACATCTTCGTATCGATCCTGCGTAAAGAACAGTTTGTTTATAAGGAGCGCTGCTTCTACGTAACCGGGGTCAAGCGCAAGAGCATCCCTGAGGAATTTCTCTGCATCTTCATCCAGCCCGAGCTTCAGTGAAATCTTTCCACCGCACAAGCTCAATTCTTTATTATATTCATCCTGCCTGATCCCTTCACGTATGACGTTCAGGCTTTCCTCCAGTTCTTCCTCATGCGCATAAGCTTTTGCAAGCAATAAATATACGGAGTGATAATCAGGATCGAGTTCCTTTACCGATACAAGCTTTTCAATGGCCGTTTCATAAAACCCTGCCTGGTAGGCTGTAAATGCATAACCGAACAGCGTATTGATTTCCAGGTGCTCCTCCAGGGCCTTTTCATAGTGGGACAAAGCCTCCTCAAAGGAACCTCCTACACTATAGGCTTCAGCCAGCCGCTGATGAACATACGTACCCCCGATTTCGGTGGTCCCATTCTCTATTAAATGGTTATAATATCTGATCGCTTCCAAAAACCTGCCAGTTTCGGAGTAAAGCTCTCCCAAGCCAAAATCAATGACAGGTTCCTCAGGCAGCAGGTTCTTTGCCTTCAGAAGCTTTTGTTCACTGACCTCGAACAGACCCTGCATCTGATATAAATCTGCCATTAATAACAAGGCACGGGGATAGGAAATGTCGTCATCATCGATATGGGAAAGCTGTTCGATTGCCTCTTCCTCCATATCCATTTCCACCAGCACCTCGGCGAGTTCAATGATCAATTCACCTTCACCTGGATAATATATCAGTAAATTCTCATATAACTCCCTGGCTTCCTGAAGAAACCCCAGATGGTGAAGCTCTTCAGCCAAGCTGAATTTTTCTTCATGACTGCCAAACTTCAATGTTTCATTAAAATGTTTTTTTGCTTCTTCTAAATGACCTTCTTCTAAAGAAGTCAACATTTTTTCACCATGTGACATATTTATTTCCTTTCTGTACTGCTTGATTTTCTATCATACTATTCAACTGCCCCATTTATCACGTTCCCTCAGGTAAAAAAACCTGGCGTTTGGATGCAGAGTTCTTTTCCTGCCCCGGGATAAAAGTAGCCTTGATCATTTAAATAGTGATACTTCCCTCTATTCATTGTACATTTTAGTACATGACTTTCATAATGAAATGAACTTCCATCCGATACCGGCTGATCATCATTTCTCATATAAAGGTTATAACTTAATTCTCCACCTGACAGAAAATTTCCTCTATGTGGGTAGATGCCAATTTTTTTCAATTGATCTATTGGTAATGGAACTTTTTGATGTATTTCTTCTAAAAAATGGGGAATATTCTCGGATTTCATCGTTTTTTGCCAAATCTTAAGATGCTTTATTTTTTCTTTTTTGTCCAGGTTTGTCGTAAAAAAGGGGACAAAAGTAATACGGTAATCATATAACAGACCTTTTATCCAGCCCCACTTAATCTTGGAAAATGCGTTCATGTCATCCAGTAAGATCCATACAACGGGAACTTTATTCCGCTTACACTGGCGTATGATATCTGGTCTTATCAAATTCGCCGGGGCAGCCAGACCTATAGTATAATCAAGCGGGCTGCTCAGGAGGGATGTTCTTCGCTCCTCCAGCTTTTCCCTAAATTCAAATTCGTACTCAATCCTAAAGCAGGTCAGAAAAGTTGTACACCCTTTGGCAATGAAATGATTCAATAAATAGGCTTTAAATGAGGGGAAGTCATGATTGACTGGGAGGTCCATGTCACACATGACATGAGATGGCGTCATGATGAAAGGTGAGACATCTAAACGAATGTGATTGTAATACGAAAAGCTTTCACGAATTGCCGATATTCGATTATCTTCCACCAGCAGTGATATCCGGCGGATCGCATCCTGACTGGCACAATCCGCATTTTCTATAATATATTTACTCATCTCTCCACCTTCCTTTATAGACAAGCTATGAAGAAAGGCAGCTCGAAATGACATAAACATAAGTTTACGGAAGAAGAACTTGTCTTCTTCCGTAAAAACAGAAATTATTCCACTAACTTGCTAAGATCTTCAAAGAAATTCGGATAAGAAATGTTAATGGCATCTGCATTCTCCAAATAGACAGGCGACTCTGTTATTAAAGACGCGACAGCAAGGGTCATCCCGATTCGATGATCTCCCCAGGTATGGACCTGTGCCCCATGAAGTGGTTTCTTCCCTTTAATAATCATGCCGTCATCTGTCGCTTCTATGTCTGCACCCAGTTTTTTCAGTTCCTGTACGACCGCATCGATTCTATTTGTTTCTTTTACTTTTAATTCTTCAGCGTCTTTTATGATGGTTGTCCCTTCAGCTTGCGTGGCCAGTAATGCAATGACCGGTATTTCATCGATTAGAGTGGGAATCAGATCCCCGCCTATCTCGATTCCTTGAAGTTCAGACGTTTCGACCATAATATCACCGATTCGTTCTCCACTATCCGGCATTTCATTAATTTCTATTTTTGCACCCATTCTTTTCAGAACATCCGCAATACCGATCCTTGTCTCATTTAATCCTACGTTCTTCAACGTAATCCTGCTATCTGGAACAATCGCCGCCGCTGTCATGAAAAATGCTGCACTTGAAATATCACCCGGCACATACACGTCTGCCGCTTTAAGCACTTGTCCGCCGCGAACCTTGATGGTATCTTCCACCCTCTCGATTTCCCCTCCAAATTCAATGATCATCTTTTCTGTATGGTCCCTCGTTCTCTGAGGTTCTATGACTTCTGTCACACCGTCCGCCTGCAATCCCGCTAACAGGATGGCTGATTTAACTTGAGCGCTTGCAACAGGAAGTTTATATTGGATCGCTTTTAAATTCCCTCCGCGAACGGACAGCGGTGTGAAATTTCCTTGGTCACGCCCATCAATGGACGTTCCAAAAAGCTTTAAAGGATCCGTGACTCTTTTCATGGGACGTTTAGCTATGGATTCATCACCAATGATGACCGAATGAAACGGTCTGCCTGCCAATAATCCCATCATCAGTCTGGTGGTGGTTCCTGAATTTCCTGTATCCAATACTTCAGAAGGTTCAGATAAAAATTCCCACCCCTTTCCTTCCACTGTCACTTCATCTGCATGTATATCAATATCCACTCCTAATTTACGAAAGCAGGAAATGGTGCTCAAACAATCTTCTCCCATCAGGAAGTTATGAATCGTGGTTCTTCCTTCGGCTACAGAGCCGAACATGACCGCCCGATGAGAAATAGATTTATCTCCGGGCACCTGGAGTTCGCCTTTCAACCCTTTTGCTGGTTTTGATAATTTTAATTTGTTATCCATTGTTCTCCTCCTGTTTCAACCATTTAATAGACAGTCCTATTCCAAGAACATCTCATAAGTCGTTTTTTCTTTAAGACAGACCGCAGCTTTTTCACGGTCTTCCATCGTTTGAAAACTAATGACCAAAACCCCAAATAGGTCTTCCCGCGTTTCAAGGATACGGATATTGGTCAAGCTTATCCGTTCTTCAGCTAAATATGCTGTCACTTCAGAGATGACACCCGGATAGTCAGGAACATCAATATATAAATCATAAAAAGCCGGAATGGCTCCTTTTGACTGCACAGGGAGCTCATCACGAAATTTTTTGGCTTCATTGAAGTAACTATATATCTTGTTTGAATCATTTTCCCTGATCATGTTGATTACTTCTTCCATTTCCACTTTCCAATTTATCATTATATCCAATAATACTTTTTTATTCTGCAGTGTGATATCTTTCCACATCACTGGATTCGAAGATGCTATTCTGGTAATATCACGAAATCCTCCTGCTGCCAGTCTCCTTAAATAAGGATGTTCCTTTGATGAACCCTTTGCTTGATGCACCAGTGAAGCTGCGATTACATGAGGAAAATGGCTGATCATGCCCGTTAACTCATCGTGTTCTTTCGGAGGGACAATCAGAAATTTCGCCCGTGTTCCTTTCAGCCACTCCTTAAGTGTTTCAATTTCAAGATCTCCGCCGACCTCCGGGGGCGTGAGCATATAAAAGGCATTTTCAAATAAAATCTTCTTCGCTGCTGTGACTCCGCTCTTATGAGATCCAGCCATTGGATGACCGCCTATAAAGCTTACACCCTTGTCCTTCAACGGCCGGGATGCTTTCATTATTTGTTCTTTGGTGCTTCCGGTGTCTGTAATGATAACATCCGATTTCAGTTTTGCATTATGTAATAATTCCAGTATTTTCTCCGTTTGGGTAACCGGAGTCGAAATAATGATGAGGTCCGCCTCTTCTGCCCCCTCTTCCAGTCCCCTGGAGATTTCATCGATCACGCCCAGTGTCTTTGCAAGCCGTAATTCTTGATGATTGACGTCAAAGCCGGCGATGGTTGCATCAGGATGCTCCTCTTTTATGCAAAGAGCGAGTGAACCGCCAATAAGCCCCATCCCAACAATCAATACTTTCCCTTCCATTATGTATCTCTCCCTTAACTGCGACCTCATTTGATTTTATTCTTATCAGAGGCTTATCACATAAATTCTATGTAGAATGCAGTGATTGGCTCCCTTCCACAATACCTTTATAAGAACAACATTCTTTTAGACCCTTTGAAAAAAAGCCGGACAGGTTCATCAATTGTGTGATACCTTCCGGCTGTGCATCATTTAATTTTCAAGTTTGGCAAGAGCAAGAAACTCTTTCATTAATCGGATCAATTCTTCGTTTTGTTCAGGCGATCCGACCGTTATTCTGACTGATTCAGGATATCCAAGTGCCTCACCGGAACGGACGATGTATCCCTTACTCATCAAAAACTGGAATACCTCGTCACCGCTCATTCCGAAATCAATCAGGATAAAATTTGCTTGGGATTTCATATATTTCAGCCCGCTGCTTTCACAAAACGCATAAAACTGCTTCAGCCCTTCCCGGTTCTGCTCTCTGCATTCTCCAATGAATGTTTGATCATCCATCGCTGCAGCTGCAGCACCCTGACCTAAAGAATTATTATTAAAAGGTTCCCTGATCGGCTCCAATTTACTGATCACATCAGTGTTCGCAACCCCATAGCCAACTCTGAATCCTGCCAGTCCATAAGCTTTTGAAAAGGTCCTTGTCACCAGCAATTGCGGATACGATCGAAGCAATTCAATGGAGTCATAATAATCTTCCGCTGTGACATATTCATAATAGGCCTCATCCAACACGACCAGTACATGGGAAGGAACCTGGTCAAGAAACTGCAGGAGTTCATCTTTTCTAATGTATTCCCCAGTAGGGTTATTGGGCGAACATAACCAGACGACCGCAGTTGTTTCATCTATGCTGTCAAGCATTTTGGAAAGCTGATGCCTCCCTTCATCATCGAGAGGGACCTCCCTTACCTCTGCACCCTCAACGATCGCATTATGTTTATATTGAGGAAAGGTTGGCGCCGCCATCACAGTGCTTTTCGTACGATCGAGCAATGCTCGTGAAATCATTTGAATCACTTCATCAGAGCCGTTTCCAAAGATCAGCTGGCTGGGCTCCACATTTAAATGGCCGGCAACTTTCATGCGCAGCTGTTTTGCATAACCATCAGGATAGATTGCATGAGAAAGAGCTGCAGAAGAGATAAATGACTGTACATTGGATGAACATCCGAAAGGATTTTCATTTGAAGCAAGCTTCACTACCTTTTCAAGATTGAATTGTTCTTTTACATCTTCCATTGTCTTTCCGGGCTGATATGCTTTTAGATTGTGTACTTGTGTTTTCCATTGCATAAACAAAACTTCCTTTCAATCCATGTGTCAGCAAACTATTTTACATATATTTATTCCTCATTGCTCAAATCTGGTCTTAATGAGACTGCATTTTCCAAGTAAATATGCTGGATATCCTTTTGGGAGGAAGATGTATTATAGTGAATCATCACTCTAATACAGCGTTCCAGCCCCCCGGGCACATCAAGTTCCTGCATACACATGACCGGAACAAATTTCCATCCTTTGAATTCCCTCAATGCCTTGGCAGGAAATGCTTCCGTCATATCCGGAGTGGCGGAAATGAAGACGGATGCCACTTTTTCCGGTTCAACATGATTATGTATAATCATTTGGTTCAGCAATTCATAAGTTGCAAGAAGAATGTCCTTTTCGTCGTTTTTTTCAACGGTCGTCGCTCCCCGGATTCCCCTCAGCATCATTCTCACTCTCCCTTTTATTTCTCTGGTCAATGTCACCTACTGTTTCCTTTACCCTCAGCAAAGGCTGCGTGGTCATCTCTGAGCCTTCTCATCATTACACTGCTATTGCTATATATGACCCATTTATTTGGGAATATCACGAATGAATCGGTCAGCGCAGGCGAGTCCTTCTTCAGGTACTTTCATCAGAATGGGATCACCTATATCTTTTAACAGCACGAATACCGGCATGCGGTCTTTTGATTTCTTGTCGCTTTTCATCTTTTTCAGAAGAAGATCGAATGAAATATTTTCAGGGATAGACAAATCGTACCCTAAGGAAACCACCCAATCGACAAACTCTTCCAGGTTGAATGAAAGCCCACAATATTTTTCACTAAGGTAAAGAGCATAAATCATCCCGATCATGACCGATTCTCCATGTGTGCGATTCCCATACCCGCTGGCACTTTCAACTGCATGTCCATACGTATGCCCAAAATTCAGGAATGCCCGGATTCCCTCTTCTTTCTCATCTTCAGATACAATATCACCCTTGACTTTAATCCCTTTGAGTAACGACTCCAGGATAAAGTCTTCATGAAGTTCATTTACAGAGGTGAAATTTATCTTTAACTCATCCAGGAATTGAGCATCTGATAAGAAGGCATGTTTGATCACTTCCGCATAACCTGAAAGAACTTCTCCGGCAGGCAGGCTGTTAAAATAGTTAAGGTCAAAAAAGACGCCCTCAGGCTGATAAAATTGACCTACCATATTTTTTCCCATAGGATGATTGATCGCCACTTTACCTCCGACTGCACTGTCATGAGCAAGTATGGTAGTGGGTACTCCTATGAAAGGTATGCCCCTCATGAAAGTCGATGCCACAAAACCTGCAAGATCCCCGATTGCACCTCCGCCAAAAGCAATCACAATCGCCTTTCGGTCAACGTGGTTACTGAGTCCATGTGTAATCGCCTCTTGATATACTTCAAAGCTCTTTGCATTTTCTCCTGAAGGAGCCGTATAGACTGTGACAGGGAAAATATGCTTGAGACGATCTGCAAGATGCTCCCCATGGATAGAAAACACTCTTTCATCCGCTATGATCCAGACGGTGGAAACATTGGGAAACTTCGAGGAAATAAACGTTATGATTTCGTCTGTCATTCCCCTTCCAAGCAGCACATCATATGATTTAGAGGGAGTTTTCACACTGATTCTTTCCATTTTCAATATTCCTTCGCTTCTTTTCGGAGAGTTTCAACATCCCTTTGAAGTTTTTCAAACTGATCACTGTTAAACTGATCTGTTATCGCTTCTGCAAGCTCCCATGCCACTACCGCTTCTGCCACTACACTTGCCGCTGGGACAGCACAGCTGTCAGATCGTTCGATACTTGCTTTAAATGGCTCTTTTGTATCGATATCTACACTTTGCAAGGGCTTATACAGAGTTGGGATAGGTTTCATTACACCTTTGACATGGATAGGCATCCCTGTTGTCATCCCACCCTCGAAGCCGCCGAGTCTGTTTGTTCTTCTGTAATAGCCTTTTTCCTCACTCCATAGAATTTCATCATGAACTTCACTGCCAGGTTTTCTGGCCATTTCAAATCCAAGCCCGAATTCAACCCCTTTAAATGCATTGATGCTCATTATTGCACGAGCCAGTTTGGCATCCAGCTTTCTGTCATAATGTACATAACTGCCGACACCTTCAGGCATTCCTTCCACGATCACTTCTACGACTCCGCCAATCGAGTCGCCGTTTTTCTTTGCTTCATCTATTAAATTCATCATTTTACCTGCCGCTTCCCCGTCCAGGCAGCGTACAGGAGATTCCTCTGTTCTTTCTTTTAAATCATTTATCGAATCGTATTTTACGTTATCCGCTTTAATTCCACCGATTTCAAGGACGTGTCCAACAACTTCTATTCCAAGCAGGTTTAACAATTTCTTGGCTACCGATCCTGCAGCCACCCGCACAGTCGTCTCTCTTGCTGAAGATCTTTCAAGGACATTCCGAAGATCGCGGTGACCATACTTCATACCGCCAACCAAGTCCGCATGACCAGGTCTCGGACGTGAAATCTTTCTTTTCACTTCCTCTTCCTCTCCAGGAGATAATGGCTCTATGCCCATCACTTTCGTCCAGTGTGTCCAATCTTTATTCTCTACTACCAGTCCCAGAGGGGAACCTAATGTAAGTCCGTGTCTTACCCCGCCGACAATTGAAACGCGGTCCTTCTCTATCTGCATTCTTCGTCCGCGTCCATAGCCTTTCTGTCTCCTAGCCAAGTCCTCGTTGATGCCTTCTGCTTCCAATGGCATTCCAGCCGGCAAGCCTTCGATGATCGTCGTCAATTGCGGACCATGAGACTCTCCTGATGTTAAATATCTCATAACACTTTCCCCCTTCAACTCGTTAAAGAATTATGTACCAATATAACATATCTTTTATATTCATTCCTAGTACTATGTTAAAAAATTTCGAAGATTTCACGGGGACTTCAAGCCCGTAATCTCTTCTGACCTCAGATCATTTGAGATTATCCATATGTGAATAAAAAATTCAAATAAAAAAACGATGAAACATAAAGCTTCGCATCTGTGCGCTGCAAGCCTTACATTCACCGTCATTACATCAAACTTTTTTATAAAAGAATGTATCCTCCGATTGGAATCCATATTGTCCCGGGTTAAAAATCTGCTCTGTACTCCCTACGAAGAATACACCTCCCGTCTTCAGGGAAGCATTGAATTTTTTATACAGGATATCCTTCGCTTCTTCTGTAAAATAAATCAATACATTCCGGCATACGATCAAATCAAAATCTTGGTCGAACCTATCAGCCAACAGGTTTTGCTGCTTGAACGTAACAGCATTCCTGATTCCCTCATCTACTTTATATAGAGAGCCTTCCATCTTGAAGAACTTTCGTTTGATTTCAGCAGGGACTTCAGCTAAAGAACGTTCTGGATATATTGCATTCTTGGCTCGCTGAAGTGCATTACCATCCAAATCTGTCGCCAGTATTTTAAGATTGGACAATGGAAGGTAATCTGAAAGCATCATGGCTAAAGTGTAAGGTTCTTCACCAGTGGAACAAGCTGCACTCCATACTTTTAATGTTTTCTTATCCCCTAAGATCCTTGGCAGGATTCTTGTCTCCAGGACTTCCCACCTTTTATAATTCCGGTAGAACTCAGAAACATTGATGGTCATCCTGTCCAAAAATTCCGCCATATGTTCATCATCCGAGCTGATTGACTTATAATATTCCTGAAAGCTTGTGAACCCCTTTTTTTCATACAGTGCTGTCAGTCTTCTTTTCATTTGTGCTTCTTTATAAAGAGATAAATCAATTCCTGTTTTTCTTTTTACTCCTAGAATAAAATCAGCATAATCATTTACCATTCTTAGTCACTCTCTCTGCAAGCTCTGTTAAACCCCGCTGGCCGATTCCGTGCAAGACTTCGCTTTCCGCGGGTGACCCGTGAGCCTCCTCGGCAAGGGGTGGAACTGTCCAGCTACAGGGCTTAGAAGCAAATGTCATAAGCCAAACCGACCAAGAAGGCAAAGACCGCCTTCATGGCCGATTCGTCTTATGCCACACGCTTCTGGGCAAAGCCCCTCCGCTTTTCCATTAGGAGTCTTCGTCTTGCACTCCAATCAACAGCTAGAACCAGTTAACTACACCAGTAAGGTCAACTAGGCCAGACTGAATTATGTATGTATATAAGATATATCGAACGGAGATGGAAATTGTTAATATTAAAGTTCCATAATATAAAACTTGAGTAAACGGGTTCATTGATTTTCACTCGGAATACGAGTTATAAGCTATAACTCAGCCATACAAAAAGACAAGCCATCTCTGACTTGTCTTTTTACCCATATATAGGAAGTGTGGATTAGTAGATCCACTCGTTCATTAGTTTTGAATATTCAACAAGCTCTTCTTCTTTGAAGAATAGACCGATTTCTCTTACAGCGCTTTCAGGAGAATCCGAACCGTGGATGATGTTCTTTCCGACAGTCAGACCGAAGTCACCGCGAATTGTTCCTGTTGCAGCATCTTTAGGGTTTGTCGCACCCATCATTCCACGTGCTGTAGAGATGACATCTTCACCTTGCCATACCATAGCAAAAACAGGACCAGAAGTAATGAATTCGACAAGTTCTCCAAAGAAAGGTCTTTCTTTATGTTCACCATAATGTTCTTCAGCAAGCTCAGTAGAGATGCTCATAAGCTTAGCTCCGACTAATTGGAAGCCCTTTTTCTCGAAACGTGATACGATATCACCGATTAACCCTCTTTGTACGCCGTCTGGCTTTACCATTAAAAACGTTTTTTCCATCTTCCCCACTCCTAATTATGTATGTATAGTCTGTCCGAGGACGTCCCACGAAAAATATTAACACTGTTTAGGGGTTTTGGCAACGTTTCCATTTTAAATTTTCTTAATATTTTCTCTTACCTATAAAGTTTGCAATATTCTTCAATGTCTTCTTGACCCGGTTCTGAGGTAATAACTCTAAATCTCTTAATGCTCTATCAAGATACATTCTGCTGACCCGATGTGAGCGTTCGATGGCATCAGAAGAAAGGATGGATGAAATCACCGTCTTCATTTCATCTGCAGTAGTGTTCTCCGAAACACGTTCGATTTGAGCTTTTAGAGCAGGGTTTTCCATCGCATACAAAATCGGCAGGGTGATGTTCCCCTGCCAAAGATCACTGCCGGCAGGCTTTCCTAATTCCTCTTCGCTTGCTGTCAGATCTAAAATGTCATCTGTAATTTGAAAGCTCATTCCAACATTGTATCCAAAGCGGAACAATCTTCTATGTACTTCTTCCGGGGCTCCTGAGGCAATGGCCCCCAACTGACAACTGACTGCAATCAATAAAGCGGTCTTACGTTTAATCCTTAATAAATAGTCCCTCAGATTTTGATCGTAGCGGTACTTATCTTTAATTTGTGCAATTTCACCTTTACAAAGTTCCACTATGGTATGGGAAAGGATCTGATGTGCTTCTGGATTTTTTATATTAGTCATATATTCCAGTCCCCGGGCAAAAATGTAATCACCGGTGTACATGGCGATCCTGTTATCCCACTGCGCTTTTATCGTTGGTCTCCCTCTTCTTAATTCAGCGTCATCAATCACATCATCATGGACCAGGGAGGCCATATGAATCAGTTCCAAGGCAACAGCGGCATTTTTCACCTTGTCAATATCGTAATCCCCGAATTTTGCTGAAAGCAAGACAAAAACGGGACGGATTCGTTTTCCGCCCGCTTGCAGAAGGTGAAGAGATGCTTGATTCAAAAGACGGGAATCCGACTCGATTGCTGACTCAAGTTCCTTTTCAATTTGGTCTATGTCTGTTTTTAGAAAGGAATAAATCCTATTTAGCTTCATAGTTAATCCACCCAGTTTACTGATTTACGAATTTCTATTTCTTATATCCAACATGCATGGCAGCCACTCCGCCGCTATATGGTTTAAAGTATATATCTTTGAAGCCGGCCTCTTTAAACAAGTCAGCCAACTCCTTCATTCCGGGAAAGTCCCTCGCGGATTCCTGAAGCCAGGAATATTCCGTAAAACTTTTTGCAAAGATCCTTCCAAACACAGGCATGATAAATCTAAAGTACATGTAGTAAAGCTGCTTGAATCCAAACATGGTGGGCTGTGATGTTTCAAGGCAAACAGCCATTCCGCCCGGCTTCAATACACGATTCATTTCTTTCAAGACTTGTAAGTAGTCGGGAACATTTCTCAATCCAAATCCGATCGTGACATAATCGAATGTATTGTCTTCAAAAGGCAGCTCCATTGCATTACCGTGAATTAGCTCAATATTGTTTAACGGAGATTCTTTTACTTTCTCTTTACCGATCGACAGCATATTTTGACTGAAGTCCAATCCAAATACTTTTCCTTCTTCCCGCACCTCTTCACCAAGTGCAAGCGTCCAGTCTGCCGTCCCGCAGCACACATCAAGAGCTTTGGATCCTTCCTGCACACTCATATACTTCATCGTTTCTTTCCGCCATTTTTTATGCTGTTGGAAACTGATTACTGAGTTCATTTTGTCATAGTTTGAATAAATCTTTTCAAAAACGCCATGAACTTTTTGTTCTTTCGACTGCTGCATAACAATTACCCTTCTTCCGCATATAATTTCGTAGTAGCAAGAGGCTCAGTGAAAGGAAGAAATTCAACAAATAACTCTTTGACCCCAGTAGGCACCGGATCACTCTTATCTAACTGAACTTCTATATCTTTTTGGATCTTATCCATTGTGTGGTCAATGGCGGACAATATGTGATGATCTTCCACCCGCTCTTCCGAGTGCTTCAGAACAGATGCAAGAGCATTGCTGAAGATGGTGTCCTGTGAATTCAAATGTGCATAGCGTTCTTGTAAGAGTCTATTATATAAAAAAGTGTCTGAAAGAAGAGAAACCCAGTCTTTCTGATGAAAGAATTCATAGAAATGTGTAAAAATGGACGTTTCGATAATCCTTACATATTCCATCAATTCTTCGACTGAAGTGCACTCTTCTTTGTACATCGATATCTTACATTCATTTATTTTCTTAATTGCGCTCGATAAAGCTTCGATCAGCCCGACGTCCTCAGTATCTGCAAGCGTTTTATAATAAAGACTGCTAAAATAAACTCCTGCAAGCACGGTTAACTGTCTTTCTTTTAGAGAATCCTGTTCGGAAATTGTCACCTTCTCATGGGTCTCAAGGGCAACATGTAAAAACATAGCAGTAGAAATCCACTTCATTTCCTGTTGAGTGATCATTCGCTGACCATTCATAAATGGAAGAAGCAGATAGTTGATGCGATTACGATCAATAAAAGGCTGATCGATATACTCCTTTAAATAAGAATGGTGCAGCTGCTCTTCTATGTATTGATGAATGATATTCGCTTGATGATTGTAATCAGTGAATTTCATACCCTATTTCCCCATTTCTACTATGTTTCACACGATAAATTTCAGCAATAAACATTATACCATAAAACTTTCATAAATAGGGAGTCATCGACTATCCCCATATCATTTCTCAAAGATTTCACCTGCCATCTCATTTTTTCGGAGTAGGCCAGATGGTGAATCCCATATAATAAAGGGGACGACTAAGAATAATGGTTCTTGGTTCGTCCCGCCTGTCTAATGCTATTTTTTGTTTTCACTTTCTATTTCACCATAACTGGTCAGAATCGTAGCCTTCCCTCTCACCTTGATGGCAGAAGTATGATCAGTAAATTGAGCAATCATCACTTCACCTTTATCCAGCTTTTCGGAATGATGAAAGCGCGTATCCGTTCCCCGTGTGAGACCGATTACGTTAACGCCGTCTTCAGCGGCCTTAATAACCACATAATCATTTGAATTCATTACACCCACTCCTGTACTTGTTACTTCTTAATAAATGAAAGCACTTCGTTCCGCGCTTGTGGATCCTCTTTGAATGTCCCGCGCACTGCGGTCGTCACTGTGCTCGATCCAGGTTTCTTAACCCCTCTCATCGTCATGCACATATGTTCTGCCTCCACAACCACCATGACACCATATGGTTCTAGGGTTTCCATAATGGAATCAGCTACCGTTGAGGTAATCCTTTCTTGAAGCTGAGGTCTTCTCGCAACTGATTCAACAGCTCTTGCCAGCTTACTCAGACCGGTGACCCTTCCATTCCGGGGTACATACGCAACATGTGCTTTTCCATAGAAAGGGACCAGGTGGTGTTCACACATTGAATAAAAAGGGATATCTTTAACAAGGACCAGCTCTTCGTGGTCTTCACTGAAAATGGTTTCAAAATATTCTTTAGGATCATGATCTATTCCAGAGAAAACTTCTGCATACATTTTCGCAACGCGTTTAGGCGTATCCAAAAGCCCTTCTCTATTAGGATTTTCTCCTATTGCTTCAAGTATTAAACGCACTGCTTCTTCTATTTGGCTATGATTGACTTCTGCCATTATGTTGTCCTCCTACTATCACTTAAAAAAATAAACTAACATTGTTAATATTAGCATAAGCCAATAATCTCATCAAAGCCTAGTGTTTTAGAAGTTTTAAAAAAATCACATTCAATCACCGCTGTTAATTTCCGTGCAAGACTTCGCTTTCCGCGGGCGGCCGGTGAGCCTCCTCCTCGCAGATGCTCCTGCGGGTTAGAAAAGCGGAGGGGCTTTGCTCAGAGGCGGTTGGCATAAGGCGAATCGTCCAAGAAGGCGTTCTTTGCCTTCTTGGACGATTTGACTTATGACATGTGCCTCTAAGCCCCGGAGCTGGACAAGTCTCACCTGTCTCGCTTTTCCCGCAGGAGTCTTCGTCTTGCACTCCAATCAACAGCTGTAAACTATAATATTCAAATACACACTTTAAAATAGTGAATATGATTTAAGTTTATCAACATAATGATAATGGATATGAACATACTAATGTAAGACTAGTTTTCAAGAAAGAAAAAAAGACCGCATGATATGCGGCCTTTTCCTAACGCTCAAAGTATGTAATTATTTTACAGCTTCTTTAAGCGCTTTACCTGGTTTGAAAGCAGGTACTTTGCTTGCTGAGATTTCGATCTCTTCACCTGTTTGTGGGTTGCGACCTTTACGGGCTGCACGCTCACGTACTTCGAAGTTACCGAATCCGATTAATTGTACTTTATCACCATTTGCAAGTGATTCTTGAATTGTATCGAAAACAGCGTCAACCGCTTTAGTAGCGTCCTTCTTAGATAGCTCAGCAGCTTCTGCAACAGCATTGATTAATTCTGTCTTGTTCATGCCATTCACCTCCTCCCAAGGAAATGTCTCAGTCATGATTCATTTACTTTAATATCATTAGTAAACAACTTTAGCGGATTCTATACATAAAGCATAGAAAAATCGCTTGAAAACGTTGCTGAATCAATATTCAACAACAATTCTGTTAAAAGATTATCACAATAGAATGGGCTTAGCAAGAATAAATCAAGAAATAATGGGAATCTTTTCTTATTTGATACATAAATGTAATAGAATCTCCTCTTTTTCCCTTTATATTGCTATTTCTTGAAGTGTTTCTTATTGATGTAAGCGTTTCATCACCCCCGTTGCTCTTAAACAGTTCCCATTCCTTTATAGAGTTAAACATGACTGGCGAAAAAGTTTATTATATTCAAGCGTTCCCCTTCGATTGCCGCTATTGATTTCCGTGCAAGACTTCGCTTTCCGCGGATAGCCCGTGAGCCTCCTCGTCGCTCTGCTCCTGTGGGGTCTCACATTAGCTACTCTTCCCGCAGGAGCTTCGTCTTGCACTCCAATCAACCGCTGAGAACATTTTATTATGTCTCTATTCTTCCAAATAACCTATTCAGGAACATCACATCACCTGGTTCAACAAATTCTGAGCCTTCTCTGTTGTATAATGTACTCCCCAAAGCTTAATCAATAAAAAAAAGACCCCCCTAAAGAGAGTCTAAAAGAGTTTATAGGATGATAGCGATCAGTCCGCCGGAGCCTTCGTTGATGATTCTTTCGAGTGTGTCTTTCAGTTTGTATCGGGCATTTTCAGGCATTAGCGAGAGTTTGGCTGAGATGCCTTCCCTTACGATGGAGCTTAAGCTTCTTCCAAAGATATCGGAGTTCCAAATCGAAAGCGGATCATCTTCAAAGTCCTGCATCAAGTAGCGTACGAGTTCTTCGCTTTGTTTTTCTGTACCGATGATCGGTTCAAATTTGGATTGTACATCCACCTTGATCATGTGAATCGAAGGTGCTACTGCTTTCAGGCTTACACCGAATCTTGATCCCTGACGAATGATTTCCGGCTCATCCAGACTCATGTCATTAAGTGAAGGTGCAGCGATTCCGTACCCTGTCTGCTTTACCATCCTCAGGGCGTCGGAAATCTGGTCATATTCTGCTTTCGCATGAGCGAAGTCCTGCATGAGTTCCAGCAAGTGATCCTTACCTCGTATTTCCACCCCTACGATTTCTTTTAAGACTTCATCATAGAGCTCATCCGGGGCATATAAATCGATCTCCGCAATCCCCTGACCCATATCAATACCTGCAAGGCCCGCTCTTTCAATATGCTCGAACTCACTGAAGTAGTGGACGACGCGGTCCACGTCCCGCAGGCGCTTGATATCCTTGACCGTTTCTTTCACTGCTTCCTGGTAATTTTGTCGCAGCCAATGTTCTTCTTTTAATACCATGACCCAGCTCGGTAAATTCACATTCACTTCAAGTACAGGGAATTCGAACAGTGCTTCACGCAGTACATTCAGCACATCTGAATCCCTCATACTTTCCACACTCATCGCCAGAACCGGGATATCATATTTCTCCTGCAGCTTCACTCTCAGCTCTTCCGTTTCAGTGGCATGAGGTCTCGCGGAGTTGATGACCATGATAAATGGTTTACCAACTTCTTTTAATTCCTCGATGACTCTTTCCTCTGCTTCGATATAGTCACTTCTTCCTATTTCCCCGATCGAGCCATCCGTCGTGACCACCACACCGATCGTTGAGTGCTCCTGAATAACTTTCCTTGTGCCGATTTCAGCTGCTTCATGAAAAGGGATAGGTTCCTCATACCAAGGGGTATTGATCATCCTAGGGCCATTTTCATCTTCGTAACCCTTCGCACCAGGTACGGTGTAGCCGACACAGTCTACTAATCTTACATTTACTTCCAACCCCTCGTCCACATGCACCGATATTGCCTGGTTAGGAACGAATTTAGGTTCCGTTGTCATGATTGTCTTTCCTGCAGCACTTTGCGGCAGTTCATCCTGTGCTCTTGCCCGTTCTGACTCACTTGCGATATTAGGAAGGACAACAAGCTCCATAAACTTCTTGATGAAGGTTGATTTACCTGTTCTTACTGCTCCCACCACACCTAAATAGATATCTCCGCCAGTTCTTTCAGCAATGTCTTTGAATAGATCGACTCTTTCCAAGAGATTCCCTCCCATCTTATATTCCAGGGATGTTTCATCCGTGTATTCTGCCTCACATTTTATATTTATGATGTTGTCCTAATGACTTATGACTATTAATATGATTTTTTTACCTCCTTATGACTATGAATTGAATTTATTATGTCGCAGCAATTATGTTCAGTTGAATTTGATGAAAACTCCCTATAAAGGATGACATAAAAATAATAACCCTTCTCCTACAATATATTTTGCAAGAAAAGGGTTATGCCTATTTTGTCATAAAGACGGGTTCTTTCTTTTCGTCAAGGGTATAAGGAAGGGAATATGCTGGAACAAACAACGAATCCTCCGTCAGCAATGAACGTATGTCCTTCCCTTCTTTGATTGGTTGATCCGTTGATTGGAGCTTTTCATATAAATCCATCGAGTAGTCTACGAAGATTTCTCCACTCCCGTTTATCACAAGTGGAAGCTTCTTATTTGAATAAGGGCTGTCCACATACACTTCTCCATCCAATCCTATCTTTTCATAGTTTAATTTATATACGTTATGAGCCACCTGCTCTTTAAAAGGAGGGTAGCCTTGAGCTTTGATCCTTATTTTGATTTCCCTTATTTTTTCGGCCATCCGGAGATCAAATATCTTCACAGTCGGGTTTTCCTCTACATCTGTTAAGACATATTGAAATATCCCGCCGTTCTCAAATGCATTACCTGGAATTTCTGATAGATACTGAGGCGCGATCTTCCGAAAGTCGATTGGATATTTTTGATAAATCGGTGTATCCTTGTCTCTTGTCTTGATCGGCAGGAGCCCGTTATTATCTGTTTGGTATCGCTCGACAGCTTCTTGAACAGCTTTGACCTGGTTGTCATATGGAATTTGGTTCTGACTGAGTTTCTCCTCAGGATAAAGACAGCCTGATAGTAGTGTCATAGTTATGATAAGGAGCATTCCGGTTAAAGCAACACGTTTCAATCTGCAAAACTTCCTTTCGCTTCTTAATAGGTTGGACCGCTGAAGACGATATAGATCATCATGAGTCCGCCTGCTATCATCAGTATGTATGCCATAAAAGCAGTAATAAAACGAATGAATTTTTGTTTGATTTTATAGCGGCTGAAATAAATCATTAAAATTGCAAGAAACATAAAGCCCATTGATGCAAATGATATCCACATTTTCATCATAGAAGTCATGGTACATCCCTCCTGTTATCGAATGTATTATATCACAAGTCGTTTCTAAAAGAAGGCTTGTTCAATAAAATGTCAGATTGGTACTTCGAAACATCCACTAAATGATTGCATTACATAAAAGAAGAGCGACCCAAGAACCCGGAATCATTGAAATAATGATTTTTTCCAGGCTCATGAGTTGCTCTAATGACTGAAAGAGACCTACCCATCCATAGGCAAAGCTGTATATATTCATCACAGTGTATGCACGGGTTCCGCCTTTCGCATCCTCTAATGCCTATTATTGTAAGATTTTTATCGGACTATGAGCGTTCGCCCAATATATTCACCAAATCTTCCATTTCATTTGTCTTTCCCCGTGACATTAAATGATCGACCGCTTCTTTTGCTTCCACATCATTAAATAATACATCGTACAGTGCGTTTGTAATCGGCATCTTCACATCGTATTTTTGGGCGAGCTGATGCCCTGCTTTCGTTGTTCGGACACCTTCCACCACCATGCCCATGTTGTCGAGTACTTCCTGGAGTTTATGCCCTTTTCCAAGCATATTCCCCGCTCTCCAGTTTCTGGAGTGAACACTGGTACAAGTAACGATTAAATCGCCGATACCTGCCAATCCGGAGAAAGTGAGCGGGTTAGCCCCCATTTTGGTCCCTAACCTTGCAATTTCAGCTAGTCCCCTCGTAATCAGGGCAGCCTTGGCATTATCACCATACCCCAGTCCGTCAGTGATTCCGGCAGCAAGAGCAATGATGTTTTTTAAGGCCCCGCCAATTTCAACACCAAGCATATCAGGATTCGTGTAAACTCTAAAATTCTGGTTCATGAAAAGATCCTGGACTTCTTCGGCAGACTTCATATCTTCAGATGACACCGTCACGGTTGTTGGATGCCTTAAGCTTACTTCTTCGGCATGACTCGGTCCTGAAAGAACGACGACAGAACGCAGATTACCTGGTTCCATTTCATCTTCTATGATTTCAGAGATCCTTAAAAGGCTGTCAGGTTCAATCCCCTTACTCACATGCACGATCGTTAAAGGATTACTTTGCACCTCTTGAATCTGCCCCAGCACCTGCCGGATTGCTTTTGTAGGGACTGCTAATATGATGGTATCGATCCCACCAAGTGATTCTTTCATGTCAGAATAACCTATGATACTTTCAGGAAGCTTTACATCCTTTAAGTATTTATGATTCGTATGTTGTTCGTTAATTTCTTTTATTTGTTCTGCTTTATGTCCCCACAGCCTGACTTCACGGTCGTTGTCTGCCAATACCATGGCAAGAGCCGTACCCCAGCTTCCTGCACCGATAACCGTCACTTTTCGAGAATTTTTCATTTTTACACCTACCTTATTATTTTCTTGCACGGGCGATAATACGAATAGGAGTCCCTTCAAACCCGAATGCATCACGAATTCTATTTTCCAGGAATCGTTCATAAGAAAAATGCATCAATTCAGGGTCATTGACAAAAACAACAAAAGTCGGCGGTTTGACCGCTACTTGAGTTGCATAATAAATTCTTAGTCTCTTGCCATTATCCGTAGGAGTCGGATTCATTGCCACTGCATCCATGACTACTTCATTCAGGACGCTTGACTGGACTCGCAATGCATGGTTTTCACTCGCCATGTTAATGACAGGGAGCAGCGTATGAATCCTCTTCTTCGTTTTTGCAGACAGGAAGATGATCGGTGCATAATCAAGGAATTGAAAATGATCACGAATGTTTTGTTCCCATTTATTCATTGTTTTCTCATCTTTTTCAACAGCATCCCACTTATTCACCACGATCACGACTGCACGGCCTGCATCATGGGCATAGCCTGCAATTTTCTTGTCCTGTTCTATTATTCCTTCTTCACCGTCAATCACAACAAGGACAACATCAGAACGCTCAATGGCTCTCAGGGCTCTTAATACACTGTATTTTTCAGTTGTTTCATACACTTTACCTTTCTTTCTCATTCCGGCAGTATCAATGATGACATACTCTTGTCCATCATACGTGTAGGAAGAATCTATTGCATCCCGGGTCGTACCGGCAACATTACTGACGATGACACGGTCTTCCCCTAATAATGCATTCACCAAGGATGATTTACCAACATTCGGGCGTCCGATCAGTGAAAATTTAATGACTTCTTCACCATATTCTTCGTCATCTTCCTTTTTAAAATGCTTAGCAGCTTCGTCAAGCAGATCCCCTAATCCAAGTCCGTGAGAACCTGAAATCGGGAATGGCTCCCCAAATCCCAATGAGTAGAAATCATATACCATTTCCCTCATTTCTGGATTATCAATCTTATTGACGCCGAGAACTACAGGTTTGTTTGAACGGTAAAGAATTTTCGCCACGATTTCATCTGCAGCTGTCACCCCTTCACGGCCATTGGTGAGGAAAATGATGACATCTGCTTCATCAATCGCAATTTCTGCCTGTTGTCTGATTTGATCAAGGAACGGCTCATTTCCTAACTCGATACCACCCGTGTCAATAATATTAAATTCATGAGTCAGCCATTCTGCTGAACTGTATATACGATCCCTTGTAACTCCGGGAACATCCTCTACAATCGATATTCTTTCTCCGACAATCCTATTAAAAATCGTGGACTTACCAACATTGGGACGCCCTACGATTGCAACAACTGGTTTAGACACTCTTTTTCACCCTTTCTTGAAGAAGCTTATGGTTCATTCATTATCCTTTAAGCCTTTTCATTTCCACTGTTTCAAGTTACATACATTCTCAATAATAAAGACTGGCCCATAAGCTGCGTTTTCCCTTATGGGTCAGTCCCCCTAACTTTAGTATTTTATCAGTAAAAGAATGAACTGGCAATCAATGTTTCACAATGATGAACAGCCCAGGATCCAATTCATGTGCAATACCGTCCAATATTGCTTCCAGGTTGGCACAGATCTTCTGCAGCTCTTCTTCTGTTTTGCAATGAAACACCGCTGTTCCGCTGGGCACTCTTTCAGGTGAAGTTGTTACAGCCGCTAAAATGAATTTCTGAATAGTCGTACTCAATCTGCTTTACTCCCCTTTTGAATGGCTTTTGATTCAGATGGCATCCTTATAGCATTTTCCAGTGTCGGCACCTGACCGAGGATCGCGATGGCTTTCTCAACGTCTTTCCTTTGCGGTAATACAAATACCGCCACCCTTCCATCATCCAGGTCTCTTTTAGCCAAAGGAGTGAGTGCGGGGGTTCCCGAGTCTTTAAAGATGCCCAATGAAGTGGACACATCATGCAGTATTGCCTGCCTTTGACCAAGATTTGCAATCGTAGATCTGGCATCGAATGATTTAGGGGATAGCACAAAACCCATACCATATCTCAGTATCTCTTCCTGCCTTACTTTAAGACCGATATTCATGATATAAATATTATCCACGTACAGTCCTGCATC
Source organism: Bacillus sp. Marseille-Q1617 (assembly GCF_903645295.1). NCBI lineage: Bacteria > Bacillati > Bacillota > Bacilli > Caryophanales > Bacillaceae > Bacillus > Bacillus sp. Marseille-Q1617. The sequence continues at coordinate 467,358 of NZ_CAHJXM010000003.1, read as the reverse complement.
CTTAAAGTGCGGCTTAACAAACTTGATATTGACAATATCTTTAAGCTTTCCGCCAGCCATCAATTTATGTGAAATGACCATGCACACCACACTGACTAGAATGGCCGCATAAAAATTAAATACAATATATACCAAAGTTGCGATTAGAGATGTAAAGATCACAAGGTAATTTCTGCTTTCAAATGCCACGGCAATTCCTTCGATATAGGTTGCACCCCGTGGTACCAGTTCGTAGGCATCCAGTTCCGTCAATGTGTTTCTTTCCATATTTCTTACATCACGGAATTGTGAGGCAGCCACCGTCAAAAAGGTGATGGCCGTGAAGTTTTCTTCCAATAATGCAGGTACAGCAATCGTGCCGAGTCCTGCCGCTATGAAACCAAGTGCTATATGTATGATTTTCCCGTGTAAATACGTTGGGTACTGTCTATAGTCCGTACGGAGCATATAGATTCTCGTTAATGTGCCGACAACTACCCCGAAGATAACGGGGTTTACATACTCATTCATAAATTTTTGATTTCCCCTTTATTAGGTGATAGTTTGCTGCTCATCAAGCCATTCATGGCATGAATGATCTTCCATGTAATGGTGATCAAAGCCATGCAGGCTGTCATATCCAAATAGAGGTGACTCCCAATCGATTCACCAAATCCAATTTTATTTAACGTGACGTTCAATAATACTTCTCCAGCCATCGTGCCTGCCAGCACTGCAAGGAACAGAATCTTCATCTTTTTAATCGTGCTATAAAATATAAAGCCAATGCTCATGGATAAAAGTGCCGAAATTAGATGAGATTCGATGATCATCAGTACCGGATCATAAATGGCAATTAGGCCTATTCCCGCATAAGACATCGCTACCGTCAAAATACAGATCAACATATATAGTTTTTGCCTCAGACCCAGGAGACGGATATAGATGAACGTCAGGACGACTAAAAAAATGTAAGTTGCGTACACCTCGTATGAAAACAGGGTGACATGATATGGAAACAAGCAAATCATGCACAACAAAATGAAGGAATACTTAAAGCGGCCCTTTTCGTTCTTTCCCATCATGAATGTTGTATAGATCCATAATCCCCATGATACCCATAAAAATAAAATACCTTCCATGACCCCATTCCCTCCTATTATCTACATTATGGAAAATCTTTATGTAATTCATTCATGCATGTTTCATTTTATTCTTGAAAAAATAAGTAAAGGAGGTGGTTGATATGGGAAGAGATCGTCAAGAAAAGAAATTAAAGCAAAGCAGACGTGTTGAATCTGATCGTGATCAAGAGCTTCAGAACAAGGGTGCAACAGGAATGGAAAGCCCGGAAGAATCAAGAAGAAGACAGAAATAAACCAAACATCTTTGAAACTAAAAAAACGGATCCCTTTACGAAGGAATCCGTTTTCTTCATTATTTATTCATTTTTCTATTACTGAAATTGTCTGGTTTCAATCCGCGAACCTTCATCCAATGATGCACTTCGCCTGATAAAATCAGAGGAACTTCATGCAAATCTTCAATCTTGTTACACCCTAATGCGCACATGAGAAATCGTATGTCGGTATGAATATCATTCACTTCATTTATCGTTTCATTAAGGCCTTTATCTATGATGCTTCTCAATACAGCTCCAGCCATGCCTGCAGCGCACGCGCCTAAACTTAACGCTTTGACGATATCCAAACTGTTCCTTATTCCTCCAGAAGCCATTATTGGAAGATCACTCGCTGAGCAAGTTTCAACAATGGAGAGGGCAGTTGGAATTCCCCAGTCATCAAAATAACCCAGCATTCTTTGTCTGCGCTGATTTTCGATCTTAGAGAAATTCGTTCCACCGTAGCCGCCGATATCTATTGCTGCAATCGGAGTTTCCGAAAGAGCCAGGGCTGCTTCCCTGCCAATACCAAAGCCAGTCTCTTTCACAATGACCGGGACTGATAACCTGTCTGCAATCATATTGATCCGATCAATCGCACCTTTAAAATCCCGGTCTCCTTCCGGCATGGTCAATTCCTGAATGACATTCAAATGAATCTGGAGGGCATCTGCCTCGATCATTTCCACTGCATCCGCTGCCTGCTGCACAGTTGCTTCACTTCCAAGATTGGCAAGAATGATGCCGTCAGGGTTGTTCTTTCTGACAATTTCGTATGTCTTCCGTTCATCCGGACTCTTTATTGCGGACATTTGCGAGCCCACAGCCAGTGCGATTCCTGTTTCCCGTGCCAAAATAGATAAGTCACCATTGATTTTCGAGGTGTATTCGCCGCCTCCGCCCGTCATTGCATTCACAAAAATTGGCGAACTTAAAGAAAGTTCGCCAATTCGGGACTGGAGGCCGGTGTCATCAAGTGCTGAATTCGGAAGGCTTTGATGGACAAATTTCACATCTTCAAAACCCGTCTTATCCTGCTGCCCTGTTGAAAGGGCGAAATTTATATGATCCCGTTTTCGTTGAGCTCTTGTCACAGTCCATCACCATTTTTATTTAAGATCTTTTAATTTATCTCCAATCATTTCACCTAATTGGAATCCGGTGTTTTCTTCCGGCATTTCATAATCCGTCACTTCTTCTTCCTTCTCTTCCAATGCTTTTATGCTTAAAGAAAGACGTTGTTCAGATTCATTTACATCCAATACTTTTACTTTAACCGATTGATCTTCTTTTAATACTTCATGCGGAGTGCCGATGTGTTTATGCGAAATTTGTGAGATGTGTACCAACCCTTCTACACCAGGGAATACCTCAACGAATGCTCCATAAGAAACCAATCGCTTCACGACCCCATCCAAGACGCTTCCTTTAGGAGCTTTTTCAGAAATGTCACTCCACGGCCCAGGCAGTGTCTCTTTGATTGATAATGAAATCCTTTCATTATCACGGTCGACACTTAATACCTTGACTTGTACTTTTTGTCCTTCAGTTACCACGTCGGAAGGTTTTTCTACATGCTCATGGGACAGCTGGGAAATATGGACAAGTCCGTCTACTCCGCCAATATCCACGAATGCACCGAAATCAGTGATGCGTTGAACCGTACCTTCGAGGACGGCCCCGGATTCAATGTCAGTCAGCAGCTGTTTCTTCTGCTCTTGTTTTTCAGCTTCCACTACTGCACGATGGGAAAGGATCAAACGGTTCTTCTCTTGGTCGAGTTCTACTATCTTAAATGTAAGAACCTTATCCTTGTAGTCTGAGAAATCCTCCACATAGTAATCCTCCACTAATGAGGCAGGCACAAACCCCCTCACTCCAAGATCGACTACCAGACCGCCTTTGACCACGTCTTTGACCTCCGCTTCAAAAACATCTCCATTTTCAAAACGATTCTTCATTTCTTCCCACGCTTTTTCAGCATCGACTTTACGCTTAGAAAGGACGAGCAGTTCCTCTTCCACTTTTGTCACGATTAACTCCAGTACATCTCCTTCACTCACTACGTCAGAAGCTTTTTCAATGTGAAGGCTTGAGAGTTCACTAATTGGAATGATGCCATCCACTTTACTATCTTGAACATCAACTAGGACTTGTTTTTCTTCGACCTTAGTGACGGTACCCTTAACTTTTTCACCAATCTCGAGATTTTTCACTTCAATTCCATTCATGTCTTCCATTATGTACTCCTCCTTAATCCATGACTGCAAAGATTTTATTTTGTGAATTTTTACACAATTTAAATAAATTATTCTTTCTACTAACTTCTAATAAATAGAACTATTTGTCAAGCAAGAAAGTCCTCTCCATCATTTCGTAAGTTTGACGATATGCTCCATGATGATTTCGGTCGTTTTCTCTGCATTGAGCTTTTGTTCTCTTACTTCTTTCATTGGAACAGGCGGCCCATACACCACTTTTAATTTCTTAAATGGCTTATACGGCCCAATGATTGCGCACGGTACCACTTTCGCTTCAGATCTAAGAGCAAAAAAACCGGCACCGGCCAAACCCTTTCCGATCTGCCCTGTTTTACTTCTAGTACCCTCAGGAAACAATCCTAAAACCTTTCCTTCATTCAAGACTTTCAATCCTTTTCGCAATGCTTCTCGATCACTCATACCCCTTTTTACAGGAAAGGCATGAATTTTTGGAAGGATCTTCCCAAGCAGCGGCACTTTGAACAGTTCATCTTTCGCCATAAATGAAACTGGCCTTGGGGCTGTGATGCCGACCACGGGAGGATCCAGGTTGTCGATGTGGTTCGCGCACAGCAGCACTCCTCCTTCTTTTGGAAAATGTTCCAATCCGGAAACCTCGATGCGGTAAAGAGGAGAGAGAATAGACTTTACTAATCCTTTCGCAAATGAATATAGATTCACGTTACCCTTTCCTTTCCACTAGAGACATAATGCGGTCAACGACTTCAGAAATTGACAAGGATGTCGTATCGATCTCAATGGCATCATCTGCTTTTTTCAATGGAGCGACTTCCCGTTCAGAATCAATTTTATCTCTTCGTGCAATTTCTTCTTTTAATTTTTCAAGATCTGAAGGAAACCCTTTTGCTACATTTTCTTCATGTCTTCTCTGAGCTCTTTCCTCAACGCTTGCCAATAAGAAGACTTTGACCTCTGCATCAGGTATGACATGTGTGCCGATATCCCTTCCATCCATCACCACGCCGCCTTCACTGGCAAGCTCCTGCTGTCTCTTCACCATTTCTTCTCTGACAAGTGAATGGACGGCCACGTGTGAGACTGAATTTGTCACTTCCGATTGACGGATTTCATCGGTTACATTTTCCCCGTCAAGGAGGACAAGCTGACCTTTCTCAGAAGGTTCCAAATCGATTTTGGTCGTTTCCAGCAATTTTGTCAGTTTTGTCTGATCATGCAAGTCCACATCTGACTTCAATGCTTTATATGTCAGCGAACGGTACATGGCTCCTGTATCAATATAAAGATAGGATAACTTCCCTGCTACTATCTTAGCGACGGTACTCTTCCCGGCTGCTGCAGGTCCGTCAATGGCAATCCTTAATTTCATAAAACATCCACCTACTTAAATTCCTTATAATTTCTTCCCTATTCTATCATAAAATCAGTCCAACTTAATAAGAACTTTCTCTTTAAAGCGCTTACTTACCTAATTCTGCAACAAAAAAACAGCAGGCTGAATTCACCTGCTTCGACTTCCTGATATGGTTTCCACAATTTCACTATATTCCATCTTTTCCACTCCTTCATAAAATATGATTTTATGGAGTTCCGGCAGTATATTAAGTTCATGAAAAACAAATTGAACAGCCAGGAGTAAAACAAAATGGATCATGACGAGCTTTATCAATATCCGCTCCACTGCTTTCATCGGCTTCACTCTTTTCCTATCATTAAAGAGGCTCTTTTGCATGATTATCTTTTTAATGAAAAACAGCCATTAAGAAAAAGTATGTGTAAATGATGGAAATTTATTCAAGAAGCCCTTTTTTTCTCAGTTCCAATTGCCTTTCAAAACAATAGCGCATGATGAGCTGACGCTGTGTTTCTGTTAAGTTAAGAAATTGGATGCTTGCAATTTTTTTCTTGTTTCGTTCCCACACCCGGACGAGGCTTCCTGCTATCTCGAGGTAGTGGCATTCCCCGGTTTGCATGCTGAGGACAATGATCATCGTGATGCGTGCCCCTTGTTTGACTTCCATCCCCTCCTTTAACAGTACAGCACCCCCGCCGGCACTTATGTCCTCAGTGACAGTGGGATGATACTGATCGTCGAAGTAAAGGGAGATATCCGCATTAGCTTCTACGCGGACAAATTGTCTTCTTTGGATCTTAACCAATTCGTCTTCCCCCGGGTAGTGAATATGAATCATGGGGATCTTTGCAATTTTCCTGCTTAGTACTTCCGTCTCAAACATCAGGACGGTTTGTTCATTCTGGATAAAGCTTGCTTTTAGCTGGGTGCCGTTAATTAAAAAAACAGTTTTCCCCGTTTTCGTATGTATTGGATAATCGATATATATCCCGTCATGTCCTGATTCCACCACCCTGCAGCGGTATGTTTCAAATGTATCATTATGAACAGGTTCAAGTTGCAGTGTTGTTCCGGCTTTGATCATTGCACATTACTCTCACTTTCTGAGCTTCTGTTTATATGTATCCTTATTATGTCACGTAAAATACTTCCTTTCCATACTTTTTTTGCTAATTTATTGATAACTTCAGCCCATAAAAAAAGACGATACCTTATTCAAAGATACCGTCTTTCCCTCTTTACACGACTTCTTCATAAATCGGTTCTGCATTTTTAAGCTTTTCGACTTTTTCTTCTTCACCTGTATTGGCATTGATGAAAATGCGATAGGTGTCATTGCCGAGCATACCTAAGAATTCATAACATAACACTTCTTCATTCAAATCATTTACGATGACCGCCTGTCTTTCTTCCATGACTTTTAAATTTGGGTTCGTTTCTTTCTTCGCTTCTTCCAAAGCCAGACTTGGTTTTGCTATTTCACGGTCATGGTTATTTCTTAAATATTCCTCTGCGGCGAAACCAACGATTTGGCCATTGTCGAGTGCTACTTTCACTTTAATTGAATCCGGGTAAATCCGCACACCATCAAGGACGGTGACATAGGTGAATATTCCTAACTTGTCATATTGAACACTTTCAAACAATTCCAGTTTCTCGAACTTATTTTCTTTAAGGAATTTTGTTGCTTGCTCAGCAGCTTTGTTCAGGCTGATCTTACTTTCTTTCACTTCACGATTATTGATATACCAAATAGGATAGCCGCCTTTTTGAGTGACATCCATACTTGCTTCTGTCTTGCCGTTTCCGATTGAAACACTATAGAATTTGAAATTAGATCCCTTTCCGCTGCTTGCCACTTTGGCGTCTTTTGATTTATCTATTCCTGAGTACCTTCTTAATATCGCGACAGCTTCCTTTTTAGAGATCTGTTCACCTTTTAGTTTTTTAAAATTCTCATCTTTCTTTTGGCTGTTTACAAACGTGGTCGATCCGAAACTTGCTTCATCATAGCCAGTGACATTTTTCTCCACCGTCTTAAAGCCATCAATGATTGTATTGTCTGCCTTTTCTTTACCAGAAGCAAGCGCCATCTCTACATCCATCCAGCGAAGATTATTCTTGATGACCAGATGCTGGACCTTTCTTAATTCTTTTTGTATGTCTGCGCTTTGTTTGTAGAGGTTTTCCAATGACGTATATTCTTTATCTGTCAGAGGCTTATCGTCTAAGTCCCTTACCGCTACACGATAACTGAAATCTCCAATTTTACTCAAGAATTCTTCGGTTTTATTGAATGGCAGCAATGTTAACGGTAATTGCCCGACATCACTGTGTGCCTGGGACGTAAGACGCCAAACATCTGCAAGGGCCGGTGATAATGACTTTTTTGAATTCATTGCAAGGGTGGTGCCTATCTTATCGTGAAGAAGGTCCACCTGATAAGTCAACTCATGAAATGCACGTTGATAATTGTTTTCCGCATTGATCAGGATCGCATTTTTCTCCTGATGTTCCTGGTACCCCCAAAAGGCCGTTCCTGCGACTCCGATGACGAGTACAGCTATTATTATACTACGTACCAATATCCTTCACCTCGTTAATTACAGAATATATGTTTCCCAATCTGCTTAATCTGCGGTCTTGACCAAATCCAATCACTCGTTGCAGTAACAGGATTAAAATAATACAATGCATTGGAAGACGGATCCCATCCGTTTATGGCATCTAATACAGCTTCCCGGGCTTTATCATTCGGAGTTAAATAAATCTGCCCATCCGCAACCGCCGTAAATGCTCCCGGCTCAAAAATGACTCCTGCGGCAGTATTCGGGAATGACGCACTATCGATGCGATTCAGGATGACCGCGGCCACAGCGACCTGCCCCTCATATGGCTCACCACGGGCTTCACCGTAAACGGCATTCGCCATGATTTGTATATCATTTTGTGAGAAACCATTCGGAGTGTTTGCAGCTGTCGGTTTGGACGGGGTCTCCTTCGGCGGCTGTGCTGCTTGACCCCCTCCTCCGCCTCCAGCTCCTTTCTGCTTGCTTAGATCGGTTCCGCCATAGTGACTGAATTTTTTCCCTTTTTTAATTTGTTCTTGTACAAATTGCTTATTATACTTCGATGCGCTCACTAATTTTTCTTTCGTCTTCGGACCTGCTAACCCATCAATCGGCAGACCGAACTCATATTGGAAGTTTCTTAAAGCCCAATAGGTTCCCCAGCCGAAAACCCCATCGATTTTTCCATTATAGTAACCGATATACTGAAGCCTTGATTGAAGTTCGATGACATCTTCACCTGTAGCTCCATGCTGAATGACTTGATTTGTAAAAGCGTCCGCTTTCTCTCCTTCAGATGAAATCATCATAAGAGAACAAACAAGCACCATGATAACAGATGTACATAACCATTTGATGCGACTATTCATCATGCTTTACCCTCCATATCTTCAATTAACATTAACCCTAGTTTTTGTAGAGCTACCCATTTTATACAAGTTGAAAAATAAAAATTGGCAAACATAATAGACGCACACTATATAAAGATTTCTTTTAGCCTCTTCAGGGATCAAGCATCCTTTTGATAAGACAATGTAATGTTTCAGAAAAAGGCATGTAAACTACCTTCGTTATAATGGAGGAGGGACAATCAAGTCTTTTACAAAGGGGAGGCAATTATGGAGGATTATTTAGCAAAATCACTGGATGAATGGAAAGATGATATATCTGAGGTATTGGATCAAATCAACACGGATTATGATGATGTAAAGAAGGAACTGAAAGTGTATTCTTATAAGTACGGAATCACAAAGCAGGTCATTCAGTCTACAGTGAATGAAGAAATCATTGAAAATATCCGTGAAATGTATCATAAGCCGTTCGAGGAAAAGTATAGTGAACTTAAGGAGTACATAAGAGAGCTCGATGAAAAAAGGAAAGTGTTCCAAATGTTTGTCAACAAAATCGATGAAGTTAAACGCAAGGAAGCCCCTAAGACCGATCTTGCAGCTGCTTACAAATAAGAAAAGCGGAGGCGGCCTGTTCAGAGGCGATAAGCATAAGCTATGCCATTATAAAGAGGCAGGGACAAAAAAATGTTTTAGTTTAAATAAAAACCGAACTGATTTGCCTTATAGAATGCAAATCAGTTCGGTTTTTAATTTGTACAAATATATATTTGTATTTTAGCTTTTACCAGCGGTTGATTGGAGTGCAAGACGAAGACTCCTGCGGGAAGAGTAGCTTATGTGAGACCCCGCAGGCGAAGCCGAGGAGGCTCACGGGCTACCCGCGGAAAGCGAAGTCTTGCACGGAAATCAAAAGCGGTATTAATAGCCCACACTATAATAGTGCACATTTGTGTGGTGATTTTTTATTTCAGCCCCAACCTGTTTAAATTTATAGGATCTCTTTCTCCAACTCAACATGAGAATATTTGCTGGCCGTTAACCGGTGGGCATGCTTGACTTTCTTTAATCCCAGCCACCAGAGAAATAACATAAATGGAACCATGTAATAGATCCAATTTTTTTCAGACAAAAAGATATAATTATATGTTCCATGCAATGTTAACGGAACCACTATCGATATCAGAAGCCATTTGCGCCGCTGATCACGTACAGAAAACTTTGCTTTACCGAGATAATAACCCATCATAACACCGAATAATGCATGACTCGACACAGGCATCAAAGCTCTGCCAAATGCATATTCCACTCCATTAGCCAGCAGGAATAATATGTTTTCAACCGTGGCGAAACCAAGAGAAACACTTGCCCCGTATATAATGCCATCGTATGGATCATTAAAGTGATAATGCTGGAAGATGGCGACCATCAGGATGAACCACTTAAAAAATTCTTCAAGTAAACCAGCAGAAATATATGCATTCAACCAGTTGGAAGTGACAATGCCTTCTACTTTCAGTACATACTGAAGAAACATTATTGGAAAGGTAATTAAAACACCATATATGAAGGTTTTAAATACTAACGCAACCGGCTCCGCTTCATACTCATCACGCAAATAAAAGTAACTCAATAGTGCTAACCCTGGTGCTATACCCGCTGATAAAACCACCAGCATAAAAAAGTCCTCTTTTCTTTCAGTTTTCTTAATCGTATCATGATAAACTAGGAATGAAAATAAGAAATTCCAGGAGGAATGATGCAATGAAAAAAAATGTACTGGTCATACATACAGGAGGCACCATCTCAATGATGGAAGACAAGGATACGGGTTCCGTCGCACCGGGTAAAGAAAATCCTCTGTCGGTCCAAACATCGATGGTATCCAATTTAGCCAATGTAGAGGTAGTCGAAGCATTTCACCTTCCTTCTCCACATATCACCATTGAACATATGCATAAGATAAAGCATTTAATCGAGCAAGAATATAAAAAGCGGTCATTCGACGGGGTTGTGATCACCCACGGTACGGATACCCTGGAGGAAACGGCATATTTCCTTGACTTAACGGTTTCACTTCCCATTTCAATGGTGGTGACCGGGGCAATGAGGTCAAGCAATGAGATTGGGGCGGATGGACTTTATAACCTGATTTCATCAGTGCGGGTGGCTGCAGAGCCTCAATCAAAAAAGAAAGGCGTTCTGGTTGTATTGAATGATGAAATCCATTCAGCGAAAAATGTGACAAAAACACATACAAGTAACGTATCTACTTTTCAAAGTCCACAGTATGGACCAATCGGAATCGTGACGAAAAGAGGAATCTTATACCATCATCAACCAACTTCTTCAGAAAGCTACAAAGTGTGTGACATTACTAAAAGAGTCACTCTTATAAAAGCATATGCAGGGATGGATTCGAGTCTCTTGATTGCGATCAAAGATCTTCAATATGACGGTGTGGTTATAGAAGCGCTCGGGCAGGGTAATCTTCCCCCTGAAGCTGTGCCTGGTGTTTCTGAGCTGTTGGAAAATAACATTCCCGTCGTCCTCGTGTCCAGATGCTTTAACGGGATTGCCCAGGATGTCTACGGTTATACCGGTGGCGGAAAACAGCTAAAAGAAAAAGGAGTCATCTTCTCCAATGGTCTGAATGGCCAAAAGGCACGGATCAAACTAATGGTGGCCTTATCTCAAACAAATGACTTTCAAGAACTGGAACGCATCTTCAGAAATTAACGAGCCGTAAACATTAAAAGAGCCCGCTTCGATTGCGGGCTCTTTCTTACTTTCGCTTTCCTTTGATTGATTCTGCTATCAATCCGCCGTGATGCCGGCCGTTTTCAATGAATATTTCATTTGCATTATTACCTGCAGCAATAACACCGGCTACATAAACACCTTCCACATTCGTCTGCATGGTGTCAGGATCGAATGCAGGCCTGCCTGTCTCCTTATCTATACCTATGCCTATTTTTGTAAGAAAGCTGTGATCAGGGTGATACCCCGTCATGGCAAACACAAAATCATTCTTTATTTCTTTCTTTTCACCTTCTACCTCATAAAGGACAGTATCATCTCTTATTTCTTCCAGGTGTGCATTGAATTCCATCTTTATTTCTTCATTGCGCACGAGGGCATCGAAATTCGGCAGGATCCATGGTTTAACGCTTTTGGAGTATTCGCTGCCGCGATAAAGAACCGTTACTCTTGCTCCCGCTTTATTCAACTCCAATGCAGCATCCACCGCTGAATTTTTCCCGCCGATCACAACCACGTCCGTATCGAAGAAAGGATGGGCTTCTTTAAAATAATGAAAGACCTTCTCTTTTTCTTCGCCAGGGACATCCATATAGTTTGGATTATCATAATAGCCAGTCGCAATGATGACGTGCTGAGCCCGATACGTTTCTTTGGAAGTGCTGATGATGAAGCCATCTTCCTTTTTATCGACTTTGTTGACCGTTTCAAAACGATTGATTCTCAGATTTTTACGCTTAGCCACTTCACGATAATAGACAAGGGCTTGATTACGGCGGGGTTTATGTTCTTCAATCACGAAAGGCACCTCGCCGATCTCCAGTTTTTCACTTGAAGAAAAGAAGGTCTGGTGAGTAGGATAATTGTATATCGCATTTACAATATTCCCTTTTTCAATGATTAAAGGATTGATCCCCTGTTCGGCAAGGTGAATCGCCGCTGATAAACCACATGGTCCCCCGCCTACGATGATGCATTCTTCATTTCTCAACTTCAGGCACTCCTTCAAATTGCTTTATATCACTAAAAGTTAGTATTCGTTTTCCTATGAAAGAAACATTCTCCTCTGATTATTATGGAGTAATTTTTTTCATTGGTCAAAGCAAGTGTTTAATCAAATGGTTAACTTAATACCTTAGTAGTGTAAAATGGCATTTACATACAGCATTTGATTTCCGTCAAAAACAAATGATGGAAATAATCTCAATCAATTTTTTATCTCTATTAAGGACTTATAAAGACAATAAAAAGGATGGGAAGCCCCATCCTCATTTAATGATATAAGATTAAATCCAGCCTCTGAAGCGGCAGGCTTCGGCCATTTTTCTTACGCCGACCATATAGGCAGCGAGTCTCATGTCCACCCGTCTTGTTTGAGAGGTATCATATACGTTGTTAAATGAATTGATCAAAATTTTCTCGAGCTTTTCTTCTACCTCTTCTTCCGTCCAATAATAGCCCTGGTTATTTTGAACCCATTCAAAGTAGGAAACTGTGACTCCGCCTGAAGATGCGAGAACATCGGGTACAAGCAAAATACCTCTTTCAGTCAAAATCTTCGTTGCGTCCAATGTGGTGGGCCCGTTGGCTGCTTCCACCACTATGCTTGCTCTAATGTTATGTGCATTGTTTTCGGTAATCTGATTCTCTATGGCCGCAGGAACGAGTATATCACAGTCAAGTTCAAGCAATTCCTGGTTTGTGATTGTGTTGTTAAATAATTTTGTCACCGTCCCAAAGCTGTCTCTCCGGTCTAACAGATAATCGATGTCTAACCCGTCTTCATCATGAAGGCCTCCGTATGCATCCGAAATCCCGATGACCTTGGCTCCGGCATCATGCATGAACTTTGCCAGGAAACTGCCTGCATTTCCGAACCCTTGAACAACGACGCGGGCTCCTTCAAGTTTTATTCCTTTTTTCTTGGCTGCTTCCCGGATGCAAATCGTCACACCTTTTGCAGTAGCCGTTTCTCTCCCATGGGAACCTCCCAGAACCAGCGGTTTCCCGGTAATGAATCCAGGAGAGTTGTATTCATCGATCCGACTGTATTCATCCATCATCCACGCCATGATCTGTGAATTTGTAAAAACATCGGGTGCTGGTATGTCTTTTGATGGCCCGACAATCTGGCTGATGGCTCTTACATATCCCCTGCTCAGCCGCTCAAGCTCCCTGAAAGACATGTCACGGGGATCACAAATGATGCCGCCTTTTCCTCCCCCGTAAGGAAGGTCAACTATTCCGCACTTCAAGCTCATCCAAATCGAAAGGGCTTTCACTTCTTTCTCCGTAACATTCGGATGGAAACGTATGCCGCCTTTCGTGGGACCCACCGCATCATTGTGCTGGGCGCGGTAGCCTGTAAAGACCTTCACTTTTCCGTCGTCCATTCTTACAGGTATTTTAACTGTCAGCATTCTTACAGGTTCTTTTAATAAGTCGTATACTTCTTCTGGATATCCTAATTTATCTAATGCGAGATGAATAACCGTTTGTGTGGATTTCAATACATCGTTCTTTTCAGATGTTTGGTGATTTTCTTTCTCCTTCTCGGCTACCATGTATGTAAACCTCCCAGTATCATTCACTGTAGTGCGGATCCTAGTCCGCTTTCATGACATAGTATACACGTTTGATTTCCTCTTGCAAAGATAGAAAATCAAAAATCGACAACTTTTTTGAAAACGCTGTCATTTATCAGGGAATGAGCTTCTTTATTATATTCATTCCCTGATTATCCCTTTTAAAACAGCCAAAATCATGAGGGTGCTTTTTCAAAAAATATATGTAAACGTACATTTCACTGCAGCTGTCTTAATCGCAATAGCTGCCCAAAATAAAAACACCTTTAGGCAAGCCTAAAAGTGATGAACAGGGTCTATGAAGGAAAATAATTTGTCATTTTTTCCATCGTATGCTTCAGAATGATGGCATGACCATATTCCATGATCATATATTTGGTTTGATTTGATAATGTACCATATTCAAGGACCACTGACTCTATCATGAGATGCAGGCTCCGGGGGATGTTCTCAAAAAGGAGGTAATAGTTAGCTTCGTAGTGGAAAAAGCTGATCTCCAGGGAGCCGGACTGGAACTTTTGGGTATGGCGGAGCCGGTTCATTACATCGATTACTCCGTCCAGATCTGCAAAGTGGAACAACAGGTCTTTTTCAATGATGGGATGGAACAATTCAATGCTTCCTTCGACATCTGAATAGTCCTCATCGTCCAATTCCAAAGTCAGGATCATACAAATTTCTTCATCATCGAAAGATTCAATTTCCACTGTAATTTCCATTTGTGCCTCAATGCCAAATTTCCCTTGGACTTCATCCAGCATGTCTTCGAAAAGATCATGCCATATCAATGAGTCTTTCCATTGATCCTGCTCAAACAAGCCTTTTTGCTCGAGCTCCTCTACACTTATGGAAAATTTAATTTTATTATCGGAAATTCGCTCAAGTCTCATGTGCGTGCCCCCCAAGAGTGTGACGACTTACCATCATACTATGTAGGGGGCACAAAACAGTGCATAAAACCTCTATAATTTACTTTTCAACCAATCTTCCCATTGAGCCTTGGACTGTCCTACAATATGGTCCCCGTATTTCTCTTTCATAGCTGCAGGTAAATGATCGATTGCAAATCCACCCATCCCAATCTCCAGTTCTTCATGTTCTTCTTTGAGAGAAGAAACAAGCGAAAGTAATTGGTTGACATTATCCAACATAGTACATGAGAAAAACAGGAACTTCGGGTTCACTTCGTTCAGGACCACATCTATATCATCTTCCTTGATGCTCGACCCGAGATAAATGACTTCGAATCCTTTTCTCCTTACATAAAGGGTGAAGATCAACAGCCCCAATTCATGCCATTCCCCCGGTCCGCAAACAGCCACCACTTTAGGCAGAATCCCGTTATGGGGAAAGGAATGCATGATGCTCCCTATACGGGAACGCAAGATGGAGCTCGCAAAGTGTTCATGAGCCGTGGTAATTTTGTCCCTCTCCCACAGATCACCGATTTGCACTAGTAAACTCCCAAGAATATCAATCACCACTTTATCGATTGTATAAATCGAAAAAGCTTTATTGATGAGCTCGTGTGCTTTGGATTCATCAAACCTGAGCAGGGCTTTCAACAGCTCATCTGAGATATTCTGGGTTCTATCCCCATGCTCAGTCTGGCTGACTTCACTTTCTTCCAGTTCCTGTTTGTCCAATAATGCAACCGCCTGGCTGATCGTGAAACCTTGTTTCACTTTTGCGACGAGCCATTTCAAGATATGCAGATGCTGCTCTGTATATAGTCTGTGCCCTGAATCATTTCTGACCGGGGCAATGATATTGTATCTTCTTTCCCAAGCCCTTAAGGTTCCAGGTTGTATCCCGAGTATATTGGATACTGCCTTAATATTATATTTACCGTTCATATTTTGATCGTTCATAGAAATCCCCCATGGTTTCTTTACATATGTTCTTTTAGATTATAGTAAAGATTCCCGACAGTGTAAAATTTGTATAGGCAATGAATAGGTTTTGTTCATTCATCATCCCTTTTAATTGTAATCAGATGTGTTTCAGACGGAGCACCCAATCTAAGCGGAAGTGCTGTAGTACCGTACCCGTTACTGACTAGTAACATAGTCTGGGGAAGTTCTTCTATTCTTCCTTTCTTGTAGAGACCCCAGCCAAGTATACGGATCTGACCTCCATGGGTGTGCCCGCTTAACATCAGATCGATTCCATCTTCTATGCCTACTTGTTTAACAAGACGGGGATCATGGCTTAATAAGATATTGAATCCAGCCGGGTCTGCCTTTGAAAGAGCCTGAGGCAATATGGCCCTTTGAGTACTTGCGTCATCCACTCCGATGAGATTGACGACTCCCCCGTCAAACTGAAGACTCAATGAATCGTTCTCGATTTCATTAACACCTTTTTTCTTTAAAAGCCTTTTGAGTTCATCGGTATTCACTTCATAATCATTATTACCCCAAATAAAATAAACAGACCCGATGGATGCTAATTTATCCAGGTTTTGTTCCACTCTTGACATCGGCACCGCTTTTTCAGTCAGGTCGCCTCCTATAACAACGATATCCGCCTTTTCCTTAACATGGTTTATCATATCTGAATCCAGCTTGCGCTTATGTATATCGGATATTAAAAAAATGGTCAGGGTGCCGTCTTTAGGGAAACGGGGAAATGTGAACAAATGGGTTTTCACTTCATTTCGATGTGCTTCATAAAACATAAAAAGGAGAAGAGCGCCTCCTCCCAATAGTGATACACTTATAAATTCAAGCATGATGGCCTCCTTGCCGACGCAAATCTAAAGAAATGATACCATAAAAGACCGCTAAAAAGGAAAAAAACAGGGTTTCCCACAACCCAAATAACGTCAGTCCATAAATCATGGATGCATGAACAGGAATAATCATCAGCTCTTTATGTAAGTGCCCTTTGAATAAACGTATCAAATAATAAAATTCGAACTTCATCAAATTACCCTGGACGACCAAACCAAAAATAAAGACGATTGATGCAGCAAAAAATTCAACTGGATGCAAGACCAATTCAACGATCACATCCGACGTTTGGTGTGATTCAACATCCGGGAACCACTTGATAAATAGATAGCCCATTAAAAATGTACCGACCAGCCTGACAGCAAAATGCATCAAAAAAATCCCTCCCATAAATCTTATGAGAAGGATCGTATTTCATACAGTGAATTTTATATGGATCAATCTTCTTCCTGAATGTGTAAAATCCTGAAGCCTGATTTCTCCAATTTATTGATGAACTTATCAATATTATCTTTCTTTTCAATTTTGAGTACGATTCGTCTCAGCAGCTTATCCGTTGCATCAAAAGTGACCAGGGAAATGACCGACTCCGAATACTGCTGGATGATATCTCCAAGGCGGGCTATCCTTCCTTCTGTTTCAACGGATGTAAAAGCAATCCTTACTCCTTGACGATCCATCCCGAAAGCGCTCTTGAATTGATCTAATACATCATAGCGTGTAATCAATCCAAGAAATCTTCTATTTTCATCTATAACTGATAATATCGGAAAATCCTGTAATTCCACTAATGTATCTTCAAATACATTGCTTTCAATCAAGAAATTATCCTGGTGAATGGCAATATCAATCGCTCTTGTTTCCTTAAGGAACTTATCTCTTTCCATTCCTGAAAGGAAGAAACTCTGATAAATATTATACCGGGTGACGACCCCGCTATACTTATCATTCGATAATACCGGAAGACCATCAATCTTATGATGCTCCATTACTTCCAGCGTTTTTTCAATCGAGTCATTTTCATTGACTACATAGCATTTGTGTTTTGGAATCATTGCATTTTTTACGAACAATTGAACCACCTCTTTATTAATATCCTACAAGTATTTATTCAACATATTTAAGCATTTTCCCTTCTTTCAAGGGGTTATTAATTTTTCTAACATGTTCTGTTAAATCATTTCATATCTTGTTACGAAGGAATTTCAAAAACAGGAGGGATTTACGTGCATGAATTTTATAGAAGCTGGCACCCATATGTGAGCCCTTTTGATCCATGTAAACCAATTACTACAAAGGTTTACTCTACACCTCCTAACCTTTTCTTGGGGTTTCAGCCGCCAAATTTGGAACAATACCCGCCAAAAGAAGCATTGAGAAAAGGGACATTATGGAAAGTGTTTTATGATCCCTACTACAGTCCCTATGAAAAAATGAAGGGAGAATAAAAACATGAAACAACTTCCTGCACATTATTACGAAATATTGGAGGAGTTACAAGCAGTCGACTTCGTCGTTCTCGAACTCACGTTATATCTGGACACCCACCCCGATGATCACGATGCAATCTCTCAATACAATATGTACGTGAAAACAAGAAAGCAAATAAAAAAGAAATTCGAAAAAGAATTCGGTCCCCTGACCAACTTCGGCTACAGCTATTCAAATTATCCATGGGACTGGAAAGATGCACCTTGGCCATGGCAGGTATAAGACACAGTAAGGGAGGAATCCATACAAATGTGGGCATATGAAAAGAAGCTTCAATATCCTGTAAGAGTCAGCACATGCAACCCGACTCTTGCAAAGTACCTAGTGGAGCAATACGGCGGTGCCGACGGTGAACTGGCGGCAGCACTGCGTTATTTGAATCAGAGGTATACGATTCCTGACAAGGTAATCGGACTGCTTACGGACATTGGGACTGAAGAATTTGCACATTTGGAAATGATCGCGACCATGATATATAAATTAACGAAAGATGCTACCCCCGAAATGATGAAAGCAGCAGGATTGGATGCTCACTATGCGAACCACGACAGCGCCCTTTTCTATCATAACGCTGCAGGTGTGCCTTGGACCGCATCATATATTGCTGCCAAAGGAGATCCAATCGCCGATATTTATGAAGATATCGCAGCTGAAGAGAAGGCCAGGGCAACCTATCAGTGGATCATCAATTTGAGTGATGACCCTGATTTGAATGACGGACTCAGATATCTGCGGGAACGTGAAATTGTTCACTCTCAACGTTTTAGGGAAGCTGCTGAAATACTTAAAGATGAACAAGGCAAAAAAAGATTTTTCTGATAGATACGTAAATAACACAAGCGTTTGGCAGGCAAGCCTGTCAAACGCTTTTATTACTTACTGCCATGGTAAAGATTGATGTCGAATTGGCTTTTCATCTTATCGAATACCTGGTGCCGCTTTTTCCACGCTTCTTCTTTCCAGAGATCCTTGCTCCTGTCTATGATTTCCTTGCGGAGATCCTGATACTCTTTTTCTTTTTTCTCCTTAAGTTGATGCAGGACTTTCACCGCACCGAAGAGCCCTGCAAGAAAGACCGAAATAAATAAGTGCAGCGATTCGGATACATAAACAGAAAACATCGCTCCAAAGGAATAAGAGTATGGCTCGAGTACTGCCTTCGTTAAATAGTATAAGAAGCAAAATGCTGTCATAATGGCTATCCATAAAATATATAAATGCCTCTTTTTTGCAAGATCAAACTTTTGTTTTCTTTCAACCAGGTTATTCAGCATTTGTTTTGTTGCCGGATCTGTCCAATCTTCAAATTCGCGGATTGAGTCATGCATACTCTTCCCCTCCCTTATTTCATTCTATGAACTTGTCCATTTCCCTAGAATCCCCCATTCCAAAAAATTCAGCGTCATTATGCAAAAAACCCGCCAAATGGCGGGGTACTAATTATTCCGAAAGTGGTATCTTCAAGACTTGTCCGGATTGTATTTCATTGTTTGGCAGGTTATTAGCATCCTTAATGATTTCGATCCCGTCTTGCGAGTGATAGTACTTCATCGCAATGCGAAAAATCGTTTCACTGGGCTGCACGGTATGATAAAGGACTTTCGAATTTGTTTCCTGGCTTGGTTCTTCGTTACCTTCGGGAGCAGGCTCAATTTTTTCCGGTTCTTTTACTTCAGCAGCTTTTGCGGCCGGAAGTTTTGTATCACCCTTTGCACCTTCTCCTTCATCTGCAGAATGCCGGATTCCCTCTTTTTCACCAGAATCTGTTGTTTCCTCTTCGGACGGCTGTTCAGCCTCTGGATTTTCCTCTGAAACAATACCACTCTCCTCTTCTTCAGCAGCCCGCTCATACTGAACCTCTTCTACTTCATTTGTTTCTTCTGATAGGAACAGCAAAGGTTCGTTACGGTTATCAAAATATGAATATATACTGAATACAGTCAAAGGCATTAATATAAAAAATAATAGCAATAGGCTGATTAAAGGATATTTGAGTTTAACTTTATTCTTTTTCTTTTTTTCTCGATGAAGTTCACTTCTTGGCGGCAGAGGGTCCTTTTTCTTAGTAATAGGTTCCTCTGGCACCCTTTCAATCTTTTGTTTTAATTTATCTGCTTGATCACGAAATGGGTCTTTGTTCATGAGACATCCCTTCTTTACTTGCTTGACTTGCCTTAAAACGCATGTATAGCCCTAATAAAAAGTCAATGATAAAATGCATCATAATGGTGACCAATAAATTACCGGTCAGTTCATAAATCACGCCAATCAAGAAACTCAACACCACAATATTCATAATAAGGAACCAATGTGCCCAATATCTAAAGTGAATGACAGCAAAAATGATACTGGAAAGAATAAGTCCAAGGTGAAATTGCAGCACGCCCCTGAACAAGATCTCCTCACTGACCGCAATGACGATGGCCAGCAGCGCAATCTCTCCTGTACTTCTGTCTGAAAAGATCCGCTCATTCACTCCCCCATCATCATAGAAATCAGAGGGAAGGTATTTCATCAATACCAAGTCAAGGATCACGACAATCAATCCTAACGAAAGCCCCACTGTCCAAATGGAGGATGTCCACCGGAACTGACTTCCAAAAGTGGACCATTCTTCAAATAAGAATATACCTAATAAAAAGGAAATCGTTAATAGTACAATTTGAGTAAAAAACAAATGAAAGGTTAACTGTTTTTTTGTGAGCTGTTTAATGATTTCGCCTTGCTTCTTCATTCACATCACTTATCCCATTAAAATTTTTTCTAATCTCTGTGCCCAGTGCATGTCCGGTAAACCGCTCACTTCATCCTCGATGTCACATGAATAAAAATCGGAAATCGTAAAACCACAGATATCACAGCAATCATTCGGTTGATCGGTCATTTTTTCACCAAAATAATGAAGGATCGATTCCCTCCTGCAGGAATCCCCTTGGAGCCATTTCATCATTGATAGGAGCTTTCCTTTTTTATAGTGGAGCCGTTCATCCCTTATATGTTTTATTCTATGAATCAGCCGACCCCCGTCACTTCCTTGACCTTCTTGTACATAGTGCAGTAAAAATCTGTATTGAATATCAGACAGTTGCAACGAAGCAGTCAATTCATCTTCAGATGCTTCCTGGCGGGAAGTGACAAACCCCTCTATTTGATGATCGAACGGAAGCTCCCCTTCCATTAACTGCAGAGGCAGTGAGAAATCCTGTTCTGTGTATAGTAAGATTGCCGCACTGTTATGTCCATCCCTTCCCGCTCTTCCAACCTCCTGTAAATAGGCCTCCAGACTGGAGGAAAAATGAAAGTGAATGACAAAACGTATATTCTCTTTATTTACACCCATCCCAAAAGCGGATGTAGCACAAATCAAACGTAATTTATCTGTTAAAAACTGCTGCTGTATGAGGATTCGCTCCTCCTGATCCATTCCCCCATGATAATGGGTGACATCTTCAATGCCGTTTTCCCTGAGAACAGCAGATATTTCTTCTGCCAGCCTTCTGCTGGAAAAATAGATGACCCCCGCCCCTTTTAAGGAAGCCGCATACTCGATAAGCTTATTTACTTTTTCCTGATGCGATCGAACCTTCTCAACTTTAATGGCTATATTTCTGCGGTCTACAGAGTGGATGATCTCGACAGCCTTCTCGAGCTGGAGCACTTCCTCAATATCTTCCCTTACTTCTTTCGTCGCGGTTGCGGTTAATGCAAGGGTAACAGGATTCCCCAGTCCCTTCCTGACTTCACCAAGCTTTAAATAGTGGGGACGGAAATCCGGTCCCCATTGGGAGATGCAGTGTGCTTCGTCGATGACAAATAAAGATATCTCCAATGCCTGGAGAGTTTCAAAGATGTCCGGATTAGAAAGCATCTCTGGAGATATGAAAATGAACTTATACGTGTGTAATCGTTCAAGGGCACGCTTTTTTTCAGGGAAGGATAAAAAAGAATTGATGGCAATGACTTTCTTTTCTCCCTTGACCTTCATCTGCTCCACCTGATCCTGCATCAAAGAAAGCAGAGGAGATACGATGACGACGTGCCCTCCGAGGAGGTACCCCGGAAATTGAAAACATAAAGATTTACCGGTTCCCGTTGGAAGCATGGCCAGAGTATCCCTTCCATCCAGAACGGATTGGATCACTTCTTTCTGCCCCTGCCTGAATGAAGGATATCCAAACCTCTCGTTAAGTTCTTGTTGGAGATTCATTTCTTTCACCAGCCTTTGCTATCGCGATTCTGATTTGGAAGTAAGTTAAATGGGGCAGCCTCTCCTTTATCGGCTTGAGTCTTCTCGTACCTAGTTCCTTCATTACTGAAACCGCCTTTCGAAGTTCCCCCGGCGCAATGAAGTGCCCTGTATCAAAATCATCTTGCGTTAAGATGATTTCTATGAAATGATCCTCTATTGTATTGACTTTCAGCTTTCTGATTCGTGAAATTTCCTCGATTGAATGACCCTGATTGTATAATTCGAATGTTTTGGCAGTTGAAATCGTCAAGTTCCTTTGCTGCTGACTCACGGTACTCACTGAAAATAATATGGCGTACTCCTCTTTATGCTGATCAATTTTTGACAATACCCCATGAAGTAAATTAAGAAACCTAAAGCGATATTCCTCACCATGCAGATTCAATTTGTCAGCTGTTTGAACTTCGGTTAAACCATAATCGTGGAAACCGGTTAATCGGTATACGAGCAATGAAGGATCTTCTTCTGCCTCCATCACGCTTAATACACCATGGAGTTCCCTGAACAAGGCAATTGCCAGCCCGTCTCTATGTGCGACTCCCCTCAGAAATTTTTTTATCCATCCCTGAACATTCCTGTTGCGCTGAACTGGAAAATACGAGGTTTCTTTATGCTTCGTATTTGAGAGTACTTGTACAAGTAAATTCAATCTTCTCCAAAATGTGATGCCTCGATCACCATATACCAATCCATTCATATGGTAAGGAAAAAAGGCTGACTGAAACTCATTTATTACCTCTTCACCTTTTTCGGTCAGGTGTGCTCTGGAGTCTTCATTCATTTCGATGAAATGGCCATCTGCCAATTCATTTATTTTTTGATTAAAATAATCACGGGAAAGGTTGGGCAGCGACAGAAAAAAAGTATGTAATTGAAATAAATGCGCGTCTTGAATGGACTGAGACGATTTCTTGCCCTTAAGAATATGATAAACAGAGTAAATGGATCGCTCACCATTCAACTGCCTTAAACAATATACTATTACAAAGTTTAAATACGTCATTGGAGTGCCCCTCTGTTTTTGCAGGTTATTGTCAAATATTGTACCACGAAATTCACCTCTTTCGATGTTTTGTTTTATACAGATAGGATAAATATAATAAATAAAGGGTCTAACTATTGAAATGTTCTACGTTCCTCTATAAAATATAAATTAGGTTATTTTTCTAACTCATTTTATGTATAATGAATGATTGATTATATAGAATTTTTTTCAGGAGGTTTTTTCGTTGCCAAAATATACAATCGTTGACAAAGATACATGTATTGCATGTGGAGCTTGTGGGGCTGCAGCTCCGGATATTTATGACTATGATGATGAAGGGATCGCATTTGTGACCCTTGATGATAACCAGGGTACTGTCGAAGTGCCTGATGTGCTTGAAGATGACATGATCGATGCATTCGAAGGTTGTCCGACAGACTCGATTAAAGTTGCAGACGAACCATTTGATGGTGACGCACTTAAATTTGAATAGTCATCATACTTAAAAGGCGATCGATGACGGTCGCCTTTTCTAATGCGAATCATTTGCATATTAAAAGCTCTGTCAGCAAAAGCTGACAGAGCTTTATCTTTATCATATGATCATCAAGCTGCCCTGTTTACAGTAACCTGTTTCGTGAGCCAGCCTTGAAGACGAATAAACAATAATAAGAAGACAATGGTAACCAGCGCACCCTTTAGAATGTTAAAAGGCACGATTCCCGTAAGGATGATTCCTGCAGGCAGTTCAAAATTCATGAAATACTTGTAAGCAGGAAGCAGGACGAAATAATTCAGTATCCCCAGCGCTATGCTCATTACGACCGTTCCTGTAACCAAGCCTGCAATTAACCCCTTCTTGGATTGAAAGCGGGAATAAACGTAGTAAGTCGGCAAGATCAGGAATACTCCTGCTGCAAAGTTTGCAAAGTGTCCGATTGGAACACCCGTATCGCTGCCTGTCATGACATAGTCGATGATATTCTTAAACAGTTCAACAAGTATGCCGGCAAGCGGTCCTAAAGTAATGGTGGCAATCAGTGCTGGTACATCACTGAAATCAACCATCAGAAATTTAGGGAATGGTGGTATTGGGAAGTTAAAAAGCATTAATACATACGAAATGGCACTTAACATACCTATTGTTACAAACGTACGTGTCGTCATTTTTTTCATTGCATTCTCTCCCTTTGGAGATTCATCTCACATAGAAGATCGTTCAGCCTGTGCACCACTAAAAAACTCCCAGATTAACTAACATCCCGGAGTTCTGAAAAGTCGTACCCAAATAAACGTTCAGCTTCCCATTTTCTAAACGTTTTGGCTAAAACCTTCATCTTCTCCCATCCAGACTGTACTGTCGGCTTTGGAATCTCACCAAATCCTGCCCCTAAAGGCTCGCGGGCTTAGAAACAATCAGTGTTTCATTACCGCCGGTAGGGAATTTCACCCTGCCCCGAAGACGAATCTTATTTTTTTATACATTATCATTATACATAAGAAATGATCAATTTGAAAGGAAAACATTTCGAATTCGAAGTAATCAACTTCGCGTCTGTACTCTCAGCCTTTGCTCAGGGTAGATGATATCCTTCATTTCAAGATTGTTCAGTTCCAGCAGGTCTTCCACAGTCAACCCATAGTACTTTGAAATCCCCCATAAAGTTTCATTCTTTTTTACAGTATGTATGAGATGCGGTTCCGTTACAATCTTCCTCTTTTGGTCAACGACTTGTTCAGGAGCCTTTTTTATATTTACCGATGCTTCAAACGTTTGATAAGGATCATGTTCTTTGGCAAACACCAACTGTCCGATTTCCCCTTGCCCATAAAGTTCAAAAGGGTCAATTGCATTTTGTTTATCCATGGTCCATTCCCCTTTATGTACTTCAAAATGCAAATGAGCGCCCGTTGATCTTCCAGTATTCCCCATACTTCCGATCCGGTCACCTTGCCCCACCCGCTGATTTTCAGACACCCCCCTATCATTGAGATGTGCATACACCGTTTCATATCCGTTCTCATGTGAGATAAATACTACATGGCCATAGCTTTCCGAATAATACGATTTGCTCACTATTCCTCCTTCAGCTGCGAATACAGGTGAGCCCACTTCCCCCGCGATGTCCATTCCTTTATGATGGCCTGAGCGCGTTCCATAGAGATCTGTTATTACCCCTTTGACTGGAAAAATCCATCTTCCTTCTGGTTCGCTGGCCATGGCTTTCACTTCCTTACCGGTAAGGAACATGATACTCACACATATAGCCAATAAAATAACAATCAAAAACCTTCTTACATAATCCAACAGCATGCTTGTCCTCCTTAAGGTACCCCAGTACTTCGTATAAAGGCCATTACTAAAGCCAAAAGACTACACTTAAAACTGTATGTAAAACCTTCCAAAAATATGAAATGTGAAAAATTCCCTTCTGGTAGTTTACGTAGGATGGAGATAAATATACCAAGAAAAGTCCATCAACTAAAAAAAATGACCGAAATAGAATTTTCACATTCCATTTCAGTCGTCTATGATCTATTCATCCAAACTTTTTTTGTTGGGGCTTAAAGGTGTCTCCAGCGGCTCAGTGAAGGTAAAACCATTCCACTCTTCCTGTTCAATATTTTGGAACTGAACTTTTTCATAGCCGGAACTCTTGGCTGTGAGCAGTATCCCCTCAATGAATTCCTGAGCAGATTGGAACTCCATAGCGTCTAAATTTACTTTCTCATTGAACTTGACGAAAACCATTTTTTCAGATTCTGTCACTTCCATTGAAATACTGTCTGGTATCACGCTTTTATAAAGGTCTGACGGCACTTCTTTCATTGCTTCTATCGATTGCTTTACATTGTTCCGGCTGATGGATCCCGGAACCAAATATCTGCCTTGTCCGTCAGGTGAATAACTATAATATGCTTGATGCAAAACCTGATTCAGGGGAATGGAGGCCAGTGGTCCATAGTGACTGAATTCCGGTGTGCTGCCATCTTTATTTTGAAGGATGATTTCCTTCACATTTTTATCTTCAAATGAATATAGAAGCGATTGATAAAAATTGGATTCTATTGCACTGCTTCCACTGTACGGATGGTTATCCTCAAGAGTCAGTACCACACTTTCCTTATTTTCACTGAGTGTTAAATCCCCCTTGATCGGAAAATAATCCTGAAAACCCCACTCTGTTTCCGGCAGCCGGTTCGAAATGCTTTCATGCTGCCCCACCCAGTCTGTCTGGTCTTTGACAGCTGTGGAAATAACCGTCACAGGTACTGGTATGGCATCACCAGAAACAAGTCCATAAGAATAAAAGTCTTTATTATCGATATCTTCCTCATACACTGAAAGCCTATCATGTTGTGACTCTGTTGCAGGAACCATCATTGATTCGTTATTCTCGTTATTCCCTTCCGCCATTTTGAGTTGACTTTCTTCCTTGGGGTCCTGGGCGGAGTTCTGGGCTATTCCGGGATCTGAGTCAGAGGCGGGAGAATCCTTTGCAGTTTTCGCTTCACCACCTGAAGAATCAGTAGAATAAGCCCCTTCCATCGCACTATCTTCACTGGACAGCTGTGACATGAGTGCAGGCGTCAACAGGACTACAATAAATAGCGCAGCAAGCGCCGCCAGGGCTGGTACATATTTGCGCATACCGGTCCACGCCTTGTTCTTTTTTCTCACTTGGGCGTATATATAGGAAGGATGACGTTCATCTTTTATCGTGGGCAGCTGTCTAATCATCTCTTCCATTTCACGATCGTTCCATTCTGATTTCTTCAATCTCCTTCTCCTCCTTTCCCAGACGCTGATTCATCTCTATTTTCAGCCATTTCAATGCTCTATGCTGCGTTGTCTTCACTTTACTTTCGGACCATTCCAATACTTCAGCCGTTTCTTTGATGGACAATTCCTGCAGGTATCGCATGATGATGACCAGGCGGTAGTCTGTTGAACAATGTTTCAAACATTGATATAACATTTGTATTTCTTCATTGGCGACGATGATTTCTTCAGGCGGTGCTTCATCGGAAGACAGGTCACTGCGGTTCCAATCGAATTTTTCCAATATGCGGTTCTTCCAGTTTTTCTGTTTTCTAAAGTGATCGATCGCCACATTTTTGGCAATGGAAAAAAGCCACGTTTTCTCGGTGCTTTTTCCTTCAAAGTGCTGGTAGGACTTAAGAACCCTGATATACACTTCCTGAACGAGGTCTTCAGCCTGCTGCCGGTTCTGCACCATATAGATCAAAAAGTTGTAAACATCCTGGTGATATTTAGCATATAATTCGTCAAAAACGGAGTCCATTTTATACCTCCCCGTCAACTGATTAGTCGATTATTTTATAAAAACGTTACACACTGGAACATTTTTTTTAACTCATTTCAAAACCGGACATTAATCTAAAAAAGCCAACAGTATTCCCTACTCTCCGAGGTATCTACTGCTGACTTTTCGAGTGAAAATTGTTCCCCATGTAACAAGATTTATCGTCACATTTCTTCATTTTCCTTTATACACCTGCGTTTACCATCGATTTATGACTGAAAAGGAAGAAAGAATGTGAATGTTGTCCCTTGATCAAGCTTGCTATGAACCTGAATATGACCTTTGTGTGCTTCTACTATATTCTTGGCAATTGCCAAGCCGAGTCCTGTTCCTGATTTCCCTCTCGTTCTTGCCTTATCTGCCTTATAAAAGCGTTCAAACACAAAAGGAAGATCTTCTTCAGGTATTCCAGAGCCTGTGTCTTTCACATGAAACAGAAAGCCACCCTTCCCTTCCGTCAGTGACACGGTAACGGTCCCTTCTTCCGGGGTGTGCCTTACTGCATTGTCGATCAGGTTAGTCAATACCTGTTCCACCCTGTCCGGGTCCATGGTCATTTCCTTCGTTAAATCGACGCTGCTTTCAAAGTAAATCGAAACCCGGTTATCCCTTGCCGGTCCGAGAAACTTATTGGTCACTCTTTCCGTAAACGGCATGATCGGTACGGAGTCCTTGTTTAATGTGATATGGCCTGCTTCCATTCTTGCAAGATCCAGCAAATCATTCACCAAGCGACCCATCCTGAGAGATTCATCATAAATGATTCGTGCTATCTCTTTCTTTTCTTCCTCGGATTCTGCGATATCATCCACGATTGCTTCACTGTATCCCTGGAGCATGGAAATCGGGGTGCGAAGCTCGTGCGATACATTTGCGATGAAATCCTTGCGTAGTTTATCCAGCCTTCTCTCTTCCGTCATATCCCGGACAACCACCACCGCACCCCTGATGGTATTATTATTATAGAGAGGGCTGACAATCACGACATAAGACCTTCCCTGAAGGGTGATTTCTCCAGTCTGTTCGGTCTCGGTGACTACTACATTTTGGAGGAGTTCTTTGACAGATGTCGGAATCGGCTCATCATCCGTGTCACTCTGCTCGTAGTACCACTGCTGCAGGAACCTGTCTGCAGGTGGATTGGTTATCAGGATGGTCCCATCGCGGTTGAACGTGATGACTCCATCTGCCATACTGCTTAAAATACTCGAAAGCTGTTCTTTCTCCTGACTCAGAGCATTGATATGGAATTTGAGCTGCCTTCCCATTTGGTTGAAGCCAGTAGCTAATTCCCCTATCTCATCCTTAGTAAGGATCGGTACCTTCGTATCGAATTTGCCTTTTGCCACTTCGAAAGCTGCTTCCCTCATTTTTCTTAAAGGCGCTGTAATGCGAGTAGAAAGGAAAAAGGCAAAGATGGTAGTCAAAATGATGGCTATCCCGGCAGCAAGAAGGATGAGCTTAGTCGTTTGCCGGGTAGTATCTTTAATGACCCCAAGTGATTGATATAAATACACCGCTCCGTCACGGTCATCAATATGCAGCGGTGTTCCTACCACGATAATATTTTCGTATCTGTTGTCTGAAGAGCCGGAGGATAGTTCAAACTCTTTCTTTACCGTTTCTTCGGCGGAGACTTTTTGCAAGTCTTTATCCTTCATGATGAGGTTGTGGATATCACGGTGACTCCCTTTTGAATCATGGGAATAAACCGATTTGTCATCATCCAGCACAATCAGGATATTCACCGGTTCATCGATGATTTCCTTTCCCAGTTCCATCCCAAGTTCCAGGTCCTTGTGATTTTCGACGACTCTGGCCACTTTTTCTGCTGTATTCGTTAATTCCTTCTCTACTTCATCTACATGATAGTTCTGGAAAAACTCGAGCAGCAGGATCGTTAATATGAAAAGGACAAATGAGACCAGTAATAATATGGTGACCCACAGTTTACCGACTACACTACGCCAAAGCCTCATTCATTTGTAACCTCGAATTTATATCCCACTCCCCAAACGGTGACGATCATTTTAGCAGCCATTTCAGAAACTTTATTCAGCTTCTCTCTTAATCTTTTCACATGAGTATCCACCGTTCTCAAATCTCCAAAGAATTCATAATGCCATACTTCTTTAAGAAGATGCTCCCGGTCAAAAACCTTATCAGGAGATTTTGAAAGGAAATAAAGCAGTTCATATTCTTTTGGTGTCAGGTTAACGTCTACCCCGTCTGCTGTAACGCGATGGGCATCATTGTCGATTGTTAGGTGCGGGTATACGATAAGGTCTTTCGCTTTTGCCTCGGTTTGTATGTAATTAGTTTTGGATGAGCGTCTTAACAACGCTTTCACTCTGAGGACGACTTCCCTTGGTGAAAATGGCTTCACTATATAATCGTCCGTCCCCACCTCGAAGCCCTGCACCCTGTTCACTTCTTCGCCTTTGGCGGTCAGCATGATCACAGGGGTGGATTTCGTTTCACGAAGATGCTTACACACCTCGACTCCATCCATTCCCGGCATCATGATATCGAGTAATATACAGTCATAGTCATATTCAAGGGCTTTTTCCAAAGCTTCTTCCCCGTTTTCTGCTTCATCGATCGTATAATTTTCTCTTTCTAAGTACATTTTCAGTAATCTTCTAATTCGGTCTTCGTCATCTACAACCAAT
This sequence comes from Bacillus sp. Marseille-Q1617, assembly GCF_903645295.1. Lineage (NCBI taxonomy): Bacteria > Bacillati > Bacillota > Bacilli > Caryophanales > Bacillaceae > Bacillus > Bacillus sp. Marseille-Q1617. The sequence goes on along the minus strand of NZ_CAHJXM010000003.1, from coordinate 437,160 downwards.
ATGCGAATGCTTTCTTCCATATATAAATCCCCCTTTAGAGTTGGTTTCATCATTATCCTTATTGTAATTCAAAAAAGAGGCTGACTCAAAGAGAAATTGATTCCCGTTTCGTCAGCCTCCCATTTAGTCCAGTTTTATGCGTAGGAATGCAATCCTGCGATGATAAGGTTTACAGCCACCAGGTTAAACATGATGATAGCAAAACCGATGACTGCCAGCCAGGCTGACTTTTCCCCGTGCCATCCCTTCGAAAGGCGGAGATGCAGGAAAGCGGCATAGAATAAGAAGGTGATAAGCGCCCATACTTCTTTCGGATCCCAGCCCCAGAACCTGGTCCAGGCGATTTGAGCCCATATCATGGCAAAAATCAATCCGCCTAATGTAAATACAGGGAACCCGATCAGTACAGAACGATAACCGATTTCGTCCATTAAATCTAAATTGACATACTTAACCGCAGGCTGGATCTTTGCAGCGATGCGTTTCCTGAATGCGAGGCGCAATAACAGGTATATCACGGTTCCGGTAATGAATGACCAAATGACCGTATTCAATTTTTTGGCATTGATCAATTCGGGCATTTCCGCCCAAGGTTCCATGACATTTTCTGTTACCAATTCACCTTCATTAGGACCCACGATAGCTGGAAGCGTATATTCCGATACTGCTTCCTGGCCTTGTTGGTTAATATAGTTGAAGGTCGCCTCATAATTCGTTAATGTGAACCCTGTTGATGCCACAATAAATCCAACGACTACAATGATTCCGTACATGACTGTTTCAAGCCAGAATGACTGCCTGTTTCCTTTTGTATGATCCACTGACTTCAGTAAATAAATCAATCCTGCTACGAAACTGATTGCAAGAATCGCTTCACCGGCAGCTACGGTAGTGACGTGAATCTTCAGCCAGTCGCTTTGGAGAGCCGGAATCAGCGGGCTTATATCTTTAGGGAACATGCTGGCATAAGCAATGATCAATAATGCAATGGGCAGCGCCACTACACCCAGAATCGTTTTCTTGTAAATGAAATAAATGATGATGAACGACCCTACCAGTGTCATCCCAAAGAACGTGGTATATTCAAACAGATTACTTACGGGTGCATGGCCGGCTACGGCCCATCTTAGGAAGAAAAAGCCGAGTTGAGCCGCGAATCCTATTATGGTAATGACAATACCGATTTGGCCCCATCTTCTTTGATTTGTTTCTGTCGTATTCTTTTGACGGATGCTTCCGCCAAGAAATAATGTTGCAACTAAATACATAATAAAGGCGATATAGAGTAAATTACTGCTCCATTCGGCCATTGACGTCGCTGTCATCCTTGTTCCTCCTTACTCTCCTTTTCTTGCTGGTCCTCCGGCATTCCAATATCCGTACCTTCAAGAATTGCATTCAGCTCATTTTTTAAGCCAAACCAGCCTTTGTTTGTGTGTCCGGCTACTATTAAACTACCATCCCCGCTTCTTCTGAACCAAATTCTGCGATGGTGCCAGTAGGCGCCTTGGACAACACCTATCATAAATATAGCTCCTCCAAGAGCAATAATCCATAAGGTCAAATCTTTGTGAACGGTCAATGCCGATACGTCGCGGGTATCGACTCCCGCAAATGAGACTTTGAACTCATTCTCTCCGAGGGGTTCGAGGTTCTTTCTGATTCCTACGAAACTGATTTCACCTTCAGGTTTATCTGGTGAAAACAATTTAAACAGGAAGGCAGGATTATCAGGAACAGGTTTATCGGAAATAGGTTCCCCGCTTTCATCAAAGCCTGTGAAGTTTGGGTAATATCCCATTAACTCAACACTATACCCGTTACCAAAATCGTATTTGTCCTTCGGATCAAACAAATCGACCGTGAATTCACCAAAGGTTTTTTCACTTTCTTTGTTATCAAATGTAAAAGACATCGACTTGAATTCATTCAATTTGTAGCTTGTCTGATACACGGCGAAGTTCTCGAATTTAAGAGGGTGGTTGACTTTTATTGAGTCCTCTTTCTCCATCTTCAAATCTGCTTTTTCACCTGGAAGTGTTTTTCCGGATTCTTTATACAGTACCACATCCGATTGATAGTTTTTCGCAATGGTGCCGACTCGTTCAATCGATTGTTGAAAAACATCTTTGTCTTCATTATCGTAGTTTTCAAGAGTGAACTCTTTATTTTCGATATAGTACTCGTCCTTCGTGCCCGGTACAGCTTTCTTCTCGCCTTCCCGGATCCATATTGTTTCGTCTATATACATTCCCGGCACGAATCGCAGCATACCGCCTATCAAGAAGATGATCAGCCCTACGTGATTGACGTATGGACCCCATCTGGAAAAGCGGTTTTTCTCTGCAAGGATGTTTCCGTTTTCTTCACGGACCTTGTATTTCTTATTACTGAGCTTTTTCTTGATTTCCTCAAGGTTACCATCTATGTTGGTCGTTTCTGTCACTCCATATACCCGCTGGCGCTTTAAAAAGCTTTCATGGCGTGAAACACGCTGGTTCTTTAGTGCACGATGCAGAGGGATGACCCGGTCCAGGCTGCAGATGACCAATGATACCCCGATGGAAGCTATCAATAAGAGGTACCACCAGGAACTGTATAGATCGTGGAAGCCCAGTGTGTAATACAGATTTCCGGCAAATCCGTAAACCTCTTCGTAATATTGTTCAGGAGGAAGTACAGAAGGGATATATTGTTTCTGTGGAAAAATCGTCCCCACCGCAGAAGCTATCAATGTAATGACGATCAGCCAGACCCCCACTTTCACTGATGAAAAGAAATTCCACACTTTGTCGATGATTGATTTGTTATACGTTTGAGAGCGTCTGGCACTGCCCTCGTAGCGCATATCATGAAGCTTTTCTTCTTTTGCTTCGGATGTCAGGGCACGTCCGCATGATTCACAGAGAACAGTTCCAACAGGATTGACGTGTCCGCATTCACATTTTATTACCTTCATAAAATAAAACTCCTTATTTTAAGTTCGAACTCTGTTGCATTAAGGTTTGATGCTTTCCATATGGCTTTTGACGTCTTCTTCTGTCATGGTGCCTGTCAGAACCTTTTCAACCTTCCCTTCTGGATTGATAAGAAAGGTGGTAGGCAGCGGGTCCACTCCATAAGCATTCAATACATCACCATTTTTATCGATGACAATCGGAAACTCAAGATCATGTTTCGCGGCAAAACGATTAACCAGGAATTCCGACTCACTCACATTGACGGCAAGTACCTGTACGCCTTGATCTTTAAACTCTTTGTATTGATTATTCATATACGGCATTTCTTCTTCACACGGTTTGCACCATGTACCCCAGAAATTCAGGAATACCCCTTGTCCTTTATAATCCGATAGTTTGTGCTTGTTCCCACTCATATCTGTCAGGACAAAATCTGGTGCAGGATCTCCTGCTTGAATTTTCCCTCTTTCGTCTTTCGTAAAGTTTGCATATAAGGTATATACAATTGCAGAGGTCAACAGGATAAGGATGATACTTCTTATAAGCAATCTTCGTTTCTTTTTGTTCAATTGACGATCTCCCTCCACCAATGTAATCGTTCTCACATTTGCCAATGATACTCCTAACAACAGGAAAGGGCCTGATGATGAGATCAGTCCCTACAAATTAGTCAGTTATCATAATTGCTATGTAGGGAATTAACCTTAACCTGCCAGGAAAATTCCCTTCCCATTATAACATTTATCACTACTTTCACAGTGTAAATATATGAATGATATGTGACACTTTCACTTCAGGTTTATCGTATACTTCCCGTTTCCGCGAGAGTTCGGAGCTGTTTTACCTCATGGGGTGTCAACTCTCGGCCTTCACCTGCATTCAATCCGTGAAGTGTTAGGAAAGCGAACCTTTCCCGCTTCAACTTCTGTACCGGAAATCCGATTGCTTCGAACATTCTTCTGACTTGACGGTTCCTTCCTTCGTGGATGGTGATTTCGGCAATTGCCTTGCCTTGTTTTTTATCGATGCTAAGCACTTTTACCTTTGCCGGTGCCGTCATTCCATCGTCCAGTTTGACCCCTTTTTCCAGTTCCCTAATTTTAAACTTAGGAGGGATCCCTTTTAGCCTGGCTACATAGGTTTTTTCAATCTGATTACTTGGATGCATGAGCAGATTCGCAAATTCTCCATCATTTGTAAGCAGCAATAACCCCGATGTGTCATAATCAAGACGTCCCACAGGATAAATCCTTTCTTCAATTTCCGGAAAGAAATCCGTTACAACCTGACGATTTTTATCGTCTGTCACTGCGGAAATGACGCCTCTCGGCTTGTATAGCATGTAGTATACTTTATTTTCTCTTTCAATTTGCACACCGTTCACTTCGACTTTATCTGAAGACGAAACCTTTGTCCCAAGTTCCTTCACGACGTTTCCATTCACTTTTACTCTGCCTTCTATGATTAACTGCTCGGCTTTACGTCTTGATGCAACGCCGCTGTGAGCAATTACTTTTTGTAAACGTTCCACGGTATTTCACCTCATCTGATTTTCAAATACTTTTGTCTTCATGAATTATTACATAATCAGGACAAAATAGAAAGGCAAAAAGAAAAAACAGCCGGGTGGCTGTTTTTTCTTAATTCTTCACTCATATTGATAAGCCTTATAAATTCATGAAAATTGTTGACGGATCGAACACCGCTGTTGGTTTCCGTGCAAGACTCCGCTTTCCGCGGGTGACCCGTGAGCCTCCTCGGCTTCGCCTCCGGGGTCTCACACAGGCCACTTCTCCCGCTGGAGTCTTCGTCTTGCACTCCAACCAACAGCTAGAATCCATTAGAACAACCCCACTACCTCCAACGGGAGTGTAGCTCTTCCACTATCTTTCCACTGATCCATCACTTTCATATATTTACCTTTTTATATACCTCCTAATTAACTCGTTATTAAAATTTCTCAATTGAGCATCATCCAAACATAATTGTGACGATGAAGATGGCTGCTGCGATGCCGACGAGGTCTGCAAGCAGTCCGACTTTGAGGGCATCCCCCATTTTCTTGATCCCCACCGCACCGAAGTATACGGTCAGGACGTAGAGTGTTGTGTCGGTGCTTCCCTGTAATGTGGATGCAAGTCTTCCGATGAATGAATCTGGGCCATAAGCTGCCACAATATCGCTCATCATCCCCAGAGCTGCTGTACCTGAGATCGGCCGGATGATCGCAAGCGGGACAATTTCCGGTGGGATCCCTAACGCAAGCAGCGCAGGACGTATTAGATCAACAAAGAATTCCAATGCACCTGATTCCCTGAACACAGTAATGGCAACAAGCATCCCTATCAAAAAAGGAATGATTGAAATGGCAATCTTCACTCCCTCTTTGCCGCCTTCCACAAACACTTCATAAGTCGGGACTTTCTTGAGAGTCCCGTAGATTAGTATGAATCCAATCATGACCGGTATCAGCCATAGCGATATAGTCGAAATCCATTGCATTTATTTCACCTCGCGACGAGTACGTCTGTAATGAAAATATCGGTCTATCAAAATAGCTCCTATGGTGGATAACATGGTTGCAATCAATGTGGGTCCTACAATTTCGGTCGGTGATGCCGAGTCATATTTCATTCGTATCGCAATGACAGTTGTCGGAATGATCGTCAGGCTTGATGTATTGATGGCCAAGAATGTAATCATGGATCTGCTGGCTGAATCTCCTTCTCCGTTTAACTTCTTTAATTGTTCCATGGCCTTAATGCCAAGAGGAGTTGCTGCATTTCCCAGTCCGAACATGTTCGCGATCATATTTGAAAGGATGTATCCCATGGCAGGGTGGTCATCCGGAACTTCAGGAAACAAACGTTTTACAAATGGCCTGAACAGTTTGGCCAGTTTATCCAGAAGACCTGCTTCCTGGGCAATCCTCATGATGCCCAGCCAGAATACCAATACGCTGATCAATCCGATACAGAGTGTTACCGCTTCATTGGCTGATTTGAAGATTGCTTCATTAATTTCTTCCATTCTCCCATTTATGATGGCAAATACAAGCCCGATAATGGTCATCCCCACCCAGATCAGATTAACCATTTTGACTTACTCCCAGGAAGGTTTCCATTGAATACGCCCAAAATTTCCACCAGCTTTTCTTTTTCTCCGGCTCCTCTTCTCCCTTAAAGTAAACAGGCAATGAATCTGCTTCACTATCCTCTAAATAAATGACAGCCTTACCAACAACTTCCGGGACATTTTTATTCTTCTTCCATTCTTGTTCAGGCTTTAGCATTTTGTATTCGATTCTTACCGACTCTTTTTCATCACTCTGCAAGGTCATGATCACATCGCGTTTCACATACACATGCCCTTCATAAAACTCATCATCAAACTTCTCGATGGATCCTTTTTCCAGGACGATTTTGTAATCGAATTGATCAAAACCGTACTCAAACATGCCGATATGGTCATTCCAATCGTCGGGTGCGTTCAGCGTCACTGCGATCAAGTTTTCACCGTCCTTGGAAGCGGTTGAAACAAGCGTCCTTTTAGCCAGCTTCGTATATCCGGTTTTGCCGCCGGTACTATGTTTGTAAAGCTCAGTCACCAGCCTGTTTTTATTTTTCCATTTGCGATCCCATTGTTCTTCGGGATTGGGGGCGGTATGGACTTTCGTACCCGAAATCTTTTTGTAGAGATCGTTCTCCATTGCATACTTGGTTAATAGTGCCATATCATAGGCAGTTGAAAAATGATCGTCATGATCATCCAATCCATGAGGGTTTGAGAAGTGTGAATTCTTCATTCCGATTTCAGCAGCTTTTTGATTCATCAAATGTGCAAATCCCTCAAGGCTTCCACCTACTGACTCGGCTATCGCCACGGCAGAATCGTTTCCTGACCTGAGCATCAAACCGTATACCAGGTCTTCAAGTTTTATTTTCTCTCCTGCTTTCAGATAGAGTGATGACCCCTCTGTTCCGGATGCATTTGAGGAAACAGTCACTTCTTCATCCATCTTGCCTGACTCAATCGCAATGATTGCTGTCATGATTTTCGTTATACTGGCAATCCTGCTTTTGCTGTGAGCATCCTTTTCAAATAATATCCTGCCTGTTTCCCCGTCCATCAAAATGGCCTTTTGGGCACTTACGGATGGTACGGCCTGGGCTTCCTTAGAGACCAAAACGAACAATAAGGCAAATACAAGCATATAATATATGTAAAGTTTCTTATTCTTCCTGCGCACACTCATCTACCCCTTTAATAGTACTTTGAAGTGTTTGTACAAGTTTATGCAGGACAAGCGCTAATATGATTGAAACATGAACTTTCTCTATTTCTGGAGCACAAGCGGGATACCTCACACTAAAGATACAAATTGGAAATAAAAAAACACGGCGGTCCGAGACCAAGCCGTGTTGATAGATACTTTTTTATTCACCTGAATCGATCGTTTCCTGAAACTTTTCAAAGAACAAGTCGGCCTCATCTTGTGCGAAATCCTCCTGGATACTCTCAGGAAGCGGTGGGAGTTCATCAAGATTACTCAAGCCGAAATAATCCAGAAATTCTTTTGTAGTGCCGAACAGATACGCACGCCCTGTCCCTTCCGCTCTCCCCACTTCTTTGACAAGTCCTTTGGACGTAAGGGTGTGAATGGGACGTTCTGTTTTGACTCCTCTTATTTGTTCAATTTCCACTCTCGTTATCGGCTGCTTATAAGCAATGATCGCAAGTGTTTCGAGTGCAGCCTGTGATAATGAGCTGACACTTGGTGATTCCACAAGCTTCTTTAAATAATCGGCATTACATTTCTTCGTTACGAGCTGAAATGTACCGGCAAGCTCAGTCATATATATTCCGCGATCATCACTTTCCTCATAGTCTTTCTTCAAATCCTGAAGGGTTTCGTTTGCTTTATCTTCGCTCAGTTCAAGAACTGAACAGACTTGTTTCAAAGAAAGGCCTTCATCGCCGGCTGCGAAAAGAAGACTCTCCAAGACTCCCTTCCAATTACTGTTGTCCAACAAGTCCTACCTCCTCATATGACTCTACAAATATCTCTTTGAAATTAGTTTCCTGATCTACAACAATTTGTTTTCGTTTCATCAATTCTAATACAGCCAGGAAGGTAACGACCAAGTGTTCTTTGTCATTAGAGGGAAAAAGATCAGTAAACGGCGTTCTTTTCTTTACCTTACGTAAACTGCTTATAATTTCATCCATGCGTTTCTCTATCGATATTTCCTGCTTTGTTATTCTCGTCTGAACGGGTCTTTGGATCTTTTTACGTCTTAACAGTTTATGAAAGGCACCCAGCATATCATATAATGACACTTGAATTTCAGTATTTTTCAAGTCTGCTTCCTCAGTAAACTCCGTAAGGTCGCTCGGGGGCTTGGTATAGACCTGCCCTCTTTCTTCTTCCCGGGCTTTAAGCTCATTGGCCGCTTCTTTAAATTTTCTGTACTCTATCAACCTCTCAACTAACTCATCCCGTGGATCTTCTTCTTCAAATTCTATGTCCTCATCCGCGATGCCGTCATCGTGCTTTGGAAGGAGCATCTTACTCTTAATGGCTAGGAGCGTAGCTGCCATGACTAGATATTCACTCGCCACATCCAGCTGGAGGTTCTTCATCGTATGTACGTATAATAAATACTGCTCCGTGATTTGAGCCATCGGGATATCATATATATCCACTTCTAAAGAATTGATAAGATGCAAAAGAAGATCGAGTGGACCTTCAAACGCATCGATCTTTACATTGTATTCCACTATATCACCAGTTTCTATTCCATTCATTCCTATAAGCTACTTCTATAAGTATAGTAGATTAGACACTAATCTCCAATAGTAATTTTTTGAATCATCACCTGTTCTTTTGATACACTTTTTTATGAGTAGATTGAATATGATACACTAGTTAAAAAAGGAGGGATAACATGACATATCCCCAAGCGTATCTTCAGTATCTCGTCCATTTCCACGGAAATCGGGATTATTTCGAGTGTCATGAAGTACTGGAGGAATATTGGAAGGAAGTTGATCCGGGAAATCGTTCTTCTCATTGGGTGGGCCTGATTCAGATTGCTGTCGGTTTATATCATTACAGAAGAAACAATAAGCATGGGGCAAAAAGGATGCTTGAAAAAGCTTTAAGAAACATGAAGGAAAATAAAGAACTCTTTAACGGACTTGGATTAGATTCCTCCACTCTGATCAATACCCTGGAAAAAACGATACGGGATATCGACGAACAGTTGCCATACAACAGCCCCGAACTTCCAATAAAGGATCCCGAGCTCTTGAAAAAGGCAGAAGAACTATGCGAGAAACAGGGTTATAAATGGTGCATGCCGAGTGACCTTTCAAACAACGAGCTTATCCACCGGCATTCAATGAGGGACCGCACCCCAGTGATAACCGAAAGACTGAAAGCCCTCAAAAAAAAGAGACTAACATAGCAGAGCGACACTGCCAGTTAGTCTCTTTATAGTATTAAACGATATTCTCTTCATCGCATCTTTCGAAAAAAGAAGCCGTTTCCGAATTCGGTGTAACTTTTAATTCCGAATACATTTCTTTCAATTGTTTTACCATGGTTTTTCCAATCCCTTCATGACGGTGGGAAGGGTTAACCGATATATGCTGAACCTCTAAAGTGCTGTCCGTTTTATACACTCCGATTAATCCGACAATATCCTCTTCTTTCCATAAAAAAAGCTGCCAATTGTCTTCTGTTTCATATTGCTTCATCGTTTGTTGAAGCTTTTTCAGATCTTTTTCATTTGGCATGAAAGATAATAGACCCATTGCAATCTTTTCAAATGCCTTTTTATACCGAATTAACATAATTACCCCTCGTTACGTTTTGTACCTATAATGGCTTTTATTCCTATTATAGACAAAAACAATAATTTTTAAATCAATTAGAGATTGATTTCCGTTCAAGAATTAAATCACGTCAATAAGATGAATGTTTATATATCTTACTAAAATTAATTTGTTTATTCAACCTCATTTTCTCCTGTTTTAGGCCAATACTATCCAGTACAGCAGTCCACCCATGAAACCCAGGATCAATAAAATCAAGAATAATACTCCATTATTCAACTTCATTTCCTTCACCTTCACTATTATATGATGTACATGATATTTGTTTATTGTATAAAAAACTAGACAATATTGAAAGTCCCGCACGCCTGAATCTTTCGTTTTACGAAAATTCACATTAAATAACAAACTAAAGAAGCAGCTTGAAAGTTACTATACCACTTTCAAACTGCTTTTCTTATTCCGTCAGTGATTCATCGAGGGTGATGAGGTCTTCGTATGTTTCACGGCGGATGACAAGTTTTGACTTGCCTTTCTCAACGAATACGACAGGTGGCCTCGGAATGCGGTTATAGTTATTAGCCATCGAGTAGCCGTATGCCCCGGTGCAGAAGACGGCCAATATATCTCCCGCCTCCGCTTCCGGGAGGGGTAAATCCCAAATGAGCATATCACCGGATTCACAGCACTTACCCGCAACGGACACGGTCTCCTGCGGCTCGGCATCTGCCTTATTCGCAAAGACCGCCTCATACTTCGCATTGTATAAAGCCGGTCGGATGTTGTCGCTCATACCCCCATCAACTGCAAGATACTTGCGGATATTGGGTACCTCTTTACTTGACCCTACTGTATATAAGCTTGTTCCTGCATCACCGACAAGCGAGCGTCCAGGTTCTATCCAGATTTCAGGCATCTCCAGACCGGATTTGGATGCTTCTTCTTTGACTGCATGAATCATTTCCTTCACATATTGCGACGGAGGGATCGGGTCATCCTCTTTTGTATACCGGATGCCAAATCCCCCTCCGAGATTAATCACTTTAGGCATGAAGCCGTAAGCGGATTTCCATTCTGCTACCTTCTCGATAATTTTCCTTGCAGCCAGGATGAACCCTGTGGTTTCAAAGATTTGGGACCCGATGTGACAGTGAAGACCCAATAACTCTATGTATTCTGATTTAAGGGACTTCTTCGTCGCTTCTTCGGCTTGACCGTTCTGCAGGTCAAACCCAAACTTCGAATCTTCCTGACCGGTCAAGATATAATCATGAGTATGTGCTTCAATGCCCGGCGTCACCCTTAATAACACTTTTGTCTTCTGTTTCAATTCATGAGTGATTTCAGAAAGAAGCTTAAGCTCATGGAAATTGTCGACGACAATGCAGCCAATATTATTTTTGACAGCCATCAGGAGTTCGTCACGCGACTTATTATTTCCGTTAAAATGAATTCTTTCCGAAGGGAATTCAGCCTTTAACGCCGTAAACAGCTCTCCGCCCGATACAACATCCAGCGACAACCCTTCTTCCTTCATTAATTGAAAAATCGCAATGCTGGAAAATGCTTTACTGGCGTATGCTACTTCCGCTTTCACGCCCAGTTCCTGAAACGTTTCTTTAAATCCTCTCGCTCTTTCCCTTATTAAGGCTGTATCATAGACATATAGGGGGGTCCCGTACTGTTTAACAAGATCGATTGTACATACCCCGCCTATCGTTAAATGTCCGTTATGATTGATTTCTGCTGATCCATGAAGATGCATGAAACGATTCATTCCCCTCTTTGATCCTTAATTGATCGGCTCTTGCTTTAACACAGCCAAATCAATAATAAGCTTTAATAGCCTACTAATTAAAAGTAATTTAACACAGATCAAGAGGTGTTGCAATATTCTTACGATTTAGCGGGCTGCTTATATTTATTGCGCGGCTGTACGATACTTGGACGGACCTTGGCACCCGGCATCGACCGCCTGATAAGAATCTGGACGAACGCTTTCGGACTGAACGGGATCAACGGCCATAAGTAAGGTGTATTAAGCGATTTGATATTGACGATAAACAGGATATAGAGCGTGCAGCCGATGATAAGGCCGGGAATATGGAAGAATGCCACAGCCACAAGGAGAAGCAGCCTTGCCATTTTATTGGCGACGCTCAACTCATAGCTTGGTGTAGCAAATGTCCCGATTGAAGCCACTGCCACATAAAGGATGACCTCAGGCTGAAACAAGCCGACATCGATGGCAATTTGCCCGATTAATACCGCTGCAATCAAACCCATGGCGGTGGAAAGTGGTGTAGGGGTATGAATGGCGGCTATCCTGAACATTTCCACCCCTATATCAGCAATGAATAACTGAGCGATGATCGGGATATTCGTTTGTTCGTTCGGTCCGATGAATTCCAGCCCCTTTGGCAGCAGAGTCGGATCAAGTACGAATAAATACCATAGCGGCAGCAGAAACAATGAAGCCAGCAGGCCTAAAAATCTGGTCCATTTCACGAATGTCCCGACAGCGGGAGACTGTCTATATTCTTCCGCATGCTGAAGGTGATGAAAATATGTCGTCGGTGTAATGATGACACTTGGGGAAGTGTCAACGAAGATAAGCACATGACCTTCCAATAAATGAGTGGCCCCGACGTCTGCCCTTTCGGTATAGCGCACAAGAGGGTAAGGATTATAACCCTGCTTCACCAGGAACTCTTCAACCGTTTTATCGGCCATGGTCAATCCATCAATCTTAATACTTTTTAATTCTTTTTTGATTACTTCTATTAAGCTGGGGTTTGCCACATCTTCTATATAAGCAATCGATATATCTGTTTTCGAACGTTCTCCGATACGGAAGATTTCGAATCTTAATCTCGGATCTCTGATTCTGCGTCTCGTTAAAGCGGTATTTATGATAATATTCTCTACATAGCCGTCACGGGACCCGCGAACAACCTTTTCCGTATCCGGTTCCATCGGCTGACGGCCTGGATAACTTCTTACATCAACAATCAAAGCCTCGGAATACCCTTCAACCACTACCGCGATCAATCCTGATAATACTTCATCAACCGCTTCCTCAATTGTTTTAACCGGTTCCACCGACTGATGAACCAACCGGTTATGAACGATATCGTATAAATGGGTGGAGAGGCGCTCATTATCATTTATGGCTACAAGCTCTTCCACAAGTTCAATGATATACCCTGCATCTGTCAATCCATTGATATAGTAAAAATGAACATTTTTCCTGAGGATCTTTAACTTCCTGACACCAAGGTCGAAGCTTTTATTCAGACCGACGTTCTTTTGCATATATTCTTCTAAAACAGCCGGGTCCTTTGGAATGGGTGTTTTTTTAATTTCAGGCATGATAACCGCTCCTTTCAATGATGATTTCGACCGCTTTTTTAGTAATGGGAGCTCCTTGTGAGTAATCGTCTCTTTTCGCCATCTTTCCTATATCACCTATTCCAACAATGACGGGAACGTCTAATTCATCCAGGCAATAAACAGTGTCTCCATTCATTCTCCCTAATTCAAGTTCGGGTACACCAAATTTGTCTACACCGTAGGGAGTTAATTCTCCAAACTTATCAATACAGACATCCACTCTTGTCCACTCAGCTTGACGAGTCTTACTTGCCACTGCGATGATCCCCAGAACCTCGATGTCGGGGTGTTTAGCGACATATTTCAATGCCGTTTCACCTGCACCTTCACCAATGTATCCACTATCATCAAACATGACAAAGACAGGATCATTCTTTGCTCGCTTTATGAGCTTCACAATTTCAGGGCCTGGGAGTACGGAAGGATTTCCTTTAGAACTTGAAATACAGCGCCCTCCATAATCTTTTGCAACCCTTTCAATTGCTCTTTTCGCATATTCATCTCCATCTGTTATCAGTACCACTTTTCTTCTTTCAGCCATAGAAAAACCCCTCGAGCTTTATTGATGAACCAGATACAGCCAATGGAATAGGGAGCCGAATATCTTTCCAAATACAATGGCCATGATTAACACGACAATTTGTCCCTCGATTCCAATCCGCTTCGCAAGGATGGGAAAGACATTCAGAACTTCCGTTAATGCTGCTGCCAAAAGCCCGATAAAAACCCCGCTGGCAAGTCCTATCGGTATCAGTACGAGAGGATTCATATGCATCGTGTAATTGTTCAAGCTGATAAATCCCCCGGTTAGTGCCCCGGTGATTACCGCCATTTCATATAAGTGAATCATTTTCATCGTTTTGGTCAATTGTGTCAATCTTGGGATGATCCCGAGCACTGTCAAGAAAGCTACAAAGCCAGACCCTACTGCCAAACCACCTGCAAAACCAATAAATAATGTCAGGATTACACTAATTGTCATCTAATTTCTTCATACTTTCTTTGTTCTCATGCATAATCACATATTGATCCAAGTCCTGCTGGTAATTGAACATTTCTACTTCCAATGGACTCGGTTCTTCGTTCAATCTTTTTCTAAAGATATGATTGAAGAAAAGGATCATCCCCAGACCAAGCCCAAAGGAATATGGAATTTGAAACAGTAATGGATGCGGGTCTTCTTCACCGGTAATGAAAAGATATAGTGTCTGATGGACCTGTCTCATACTGACATCCTCATGAAAGTTCATGATGGCCATTGCAGCACCTATAAATAGGAGCATCCACACCCCTATGAATAGCGGAAGCGAGATTTTCTTCTTTTCATAGATGACTTCTATGATGCTTTGTGCAGGGCCTATCGTTTGGATGTCCAGACTAGGATGGGGCACTGAGATCTTACTGATCACGCTCATGACATCAATGACGATGATGTTTTTATCAGAAGGCCTCACTTTGTGAATGTTAATGTTCTTCAAATCTTCAAGCACACCTTCAGGGGCGATGATCTGCGCTAATTGACCGAGCTTTACAGTACTATCCGATTTAACTTGAACACGATGCCTCAGCCGAATGTACACAATTCCTTCCATGCTGTTCACTTCCTGAAAACATGATTTTCCCCTTGTACCAATAGTATGGTTTAACGGAAATAATTTATGTAAGTTGTAAAACCCCCATATATTCTCTTTTCTTTCGTACTTAGTACTGCTTTTCCAAGGTAGCCAACTGATCACAAATCAAAAAAAATAACCTTGCCCTTTTTTGTCCGAAGACTTTTGAGAAAAAAGGGCAAGGTCATCTTATTCGGTATACATATGTTCCTTCATTGTCTGTAATATCTTTTTTTCAAGCCTCGAGACCTGAACCTGGGATATACCAAGCCGGTCGGCTACCTCGGATTGAGTCTGGTCTTTGTAGTATCTTAAATAAACAATCAAACGCTCTCTGTCATCCAATTCACGAATGGCTTCCTTTAACGCAATCTTATCGAACCACTTATGGTCTGTGTTATCGGCAATCTGGTCCAGTAATGTAATGGGATCTCCATCATTCTCATAGACCGTCTCATGTATCGATGACGGTGCACGGCTTGCTTCCTGGGCCATGATGACTTCCTCGACCGAATATTCAAGGTGCTCTGCGAGCTCACTCACAGTCGGTACCCTTCCGAACTTCTTCGAGAGCTCATCCTTTGCTTTACGGATTTTATTTCCCATTTCCTTTAGCGACCGGCTTACTTTTACCGTACCGTCATCCCTGATGAATCGCTGGATTTCCCCAATGATCATCGGCACAGCATAGGTCGAGAATTTCACATCATAACTTAAGTCAAATTTATCCACTGATTTCAGCAGCCCGATACAGCCGATTTGAAACAGATCATCAGGTTCATAGCCCCTATTAAGAAAACGCTGAACGACAGACCATACCAGTCTCATGTTTTTCTGCACTATGGTATCCCTGGCAGTCTGGTCGCCTGTCTGGCTTTTCTTTATGAGTTCCTTTACCTCATGATCCTTCAAAAAAGGCTGGGATTTTTCATTTTTCACTTCGACATCCATAGGCACGACTCCTTAATTGCATAGCGCTTTACTGTTGGTCAAGTGCTTTTTCAGTCTTACAGTGGTGCCTGTACCCGGGTGTGATGACACTTCTACCTCATCCATGAAATTTTCCATTATGGTAAAGCCCATTCCTGATCGTTCAAGTTCAGGCTTTGACGTATACAAAGGCTGTCTAGCTTCGTCTACATCCCCAATGCCGATTCCTTCATCCCGAATCGTCATATCGATGAATCCATCATCTTCCATTACAACTGAAATATACACAATCCCATTAGGATTGTTTTCATATCCATGGATGATGGCATTCGTGACGGCTTCGGAAACGACCGTTTTGATTTCTGTCAATTCATCCATCGTAGGATCTAACTGTGCTATAAAAGACGCGACTGTCACTCTGGCAAATGATTCATTTTGACTCAGGGAACTAAATTGAATGTTCATTTCATTTCTCATATTCAGGCGACCCCCAATCTTTGTAATGCATTTTCCTCGGATGGTTCAAGACGGATGATCTTAAACAATCCAGACATTTCAAATAATCGGTTGACTGCCGGGGAAATCGCACAAACCACCATTTCTCCATGCTTTTGTTTAATTTGTTTGTATCGCCCTAAAATGACACCCAGCCCAGAGCTGTCCATGAAGCCGAGTTCTTCCAAGTTCAGAATGATATGCTTGATATTCTCACTCTCGATAATCTTTGAAGATTTTTCCCTTAATTCTTCTGCCGTATGATGATCCAACTCTCCACTTAGACGGATGCACAACACATCTTTTTTAACTTCCAGGTTAATAGCAAGACTCACTATCAGAAAGCCTCCTTCTCTGTCGTATAGTGAGTCATTTCGCTATTATGCTGCCGATATCCTTCTCTGTGACAAAACTAGAAGAAATTCGCCAAGATGTGTGTTTTTTTTCGTATCAGTTACCAACTTTAGTGAACATTCCGAATGCACGCTTGTATAACTGCCACCAGCTTGCTTCATTCACATCCTGTTTTGCTACAAGCTCGCTTTCCAGAACTTTCTTCCCGCCGTTCTTGATCACCAAGGTTCCTACTTTATCGCCTTTTTTAATCGGAGCTTTTAAGTCTTTGGAAAGTGATACCTTTTGTTCCACCTTATCAAGCTTTTCCCCTTTTTTGGCAAGGAGGGAGATTGGCTCATCCGTTACAGCCTGCACCTTGCTTTCTTGCCCTTTGGATACTTTCACTTGAGAAAGCGTCTCGCCTTTTTTAAACATGGGTTTCGTCTGATATTGATTGAAGGCGTAGTCAAGCATCTTAGTCACTTCACTGTTCCGCTCTTTTGGCGTGGACGCCCCGAATACGACTGCAATGACTCTCATGTTTCCTTTTTTCGCGGTTGCTGTTAAACAATATTTCGCTTCATTCGTGAAACCTGTTTTTAACCCGTCCACCCCATCATAAAACCGAACCAGCTTATTCGTGTTGACCAGCCAGAATTTATTTTCCGTGTCTTCCCTGAGGTATGACTCATAAGTGCCTGTAAATTTTGTGATTTCATTATATTTCAGCAGTTCTTTTGCCATCATGCTCATATCGTGTGCAGAGCTGTAATGATCTTTGGCAGGCAGGCCGGTAGGATTTTGGAATTGGGTATCTTTCAATCCGATTTCTTCCGCTTTTTTGTTCATCTTCTCAACAAAAGCTTCTTCACTGCCCGCGATATGTTCAGCCATCGCCACTGATGCATCGTTTGCAGAGCCGATCGCAATGCCTGTCAGCATCTCTTTCACAGTCATAGATTCACCCGGCTCAAGGAAAATTTGAGATCCTCCCATTGAGGCTGCGTATTCGCTGGTGCGAACCTCGTCATCCCATTTGATTTGACCTTTCTCAAGGGCTTCCATGATCAGAAGCATGGTCATAATCTTTGTCATTGAAGCAGGTGCCAATTTTTCATGACTATTCTTATCATATAAAACTGTTCCGGTATCCCGTTCAATCAATATAGCTGACTTTGCTGCCTGGACGAGCTCATTCTTATTCTCCTGGGCAAAACCAAACGAAGGGAATAGAGAAGCTATAAGAAAAAATGCTGCCATTATACACAAAACACGTTTCATTTCACTGTCCTCCAATCAAAATCTCTCATTTTAATCAATACTTATAGAACCATTTTTTCCATCGGAACCATTTTTATACAAATATTTTTCAAAATTATAAGGGTCGCTCACAGACTCTTTAAGAGTGACAAGCGAATTAAAATAAAAAAACTGGCTCCATTTAAGAAACCTGTTTTTGTTTTTGGCGAAATGAATGAATCTTTCAGTTTGGCAAAGTATTCTTCGAGTTCAGGCCGATAACCTTTTACTCTTGACCATTAATCTTTTCATTTTCCACATTTATCTTTCGTTTCTGCTGATATTTCCGTTGCGTGGAAAAATAAGGAATATCACGGCTTTTTTTGGTTTTGAGCCTACAATGATTCCCCTGAACGACAAAAAAGCCCTTGTAAAAGGACGAATCCTTCCACAAAGGCTTTTTAGCAATTGTATCAATCTGTAATTTCAGTATGGATCAGGGTTGGAGCATCTACTTTTTCCGAAGAGATTTTGATGCTTTCATATAATTTGTTTTTCACGTCTTCAAGATCTTCCTGGTTACTGTAGATGGTTACAAGTGAATCACCAGCTTTAACTTCGTCCCCGATTTTCTTCCTTAACTCAAGACCAACTGCAAGGTCGATCACAGATTCCTTGGTAGCTCTTCCTGCTCCAAGCCACATTGCTGCTGTACCTACTGCATCGGCGATGATTTCTGATACATAACCGTCTTCTTTGGCCTCGAGTTCCACTTTGTATTGAGCTTGAGGAAGCTTGGATGGATCATCGACGACAGAGGCATCCCCTCCCTGCGACTCAAGGAATACTTTGAAGCTTTCAAGAGCTGAACCGTCTTCCATTGCTTTCTGCAGTAACTCCCTGGCTTCTGGCAATGATGAAGCTTTTTCCGCTAGATATACCATATGACTTCCAAGTGTTAAGCATAATTCCGTTAAATCTTCCGGACCTTCGCCTTTGAGTGTATCAATCGCTTCTTTCACTTCCAAAGCATTCCCGATTGCAAAGCCGAGGGGCTGGCTCATATCAGAAATGACGGCCATTGTTTTCCTTCCCACATTATTCCCGATGTTCACCATCGCTTTGGCAAGATTTTCAGAATCCTCAAGAGTCTTCATGAACGCTCCTGCACCCGTTTTGACATCAAGGACAATCGCGTCAGCTCCTGCAGCGATTTTCTTACTCATGATGGAGCTTGCAATAAGCGGGATTGAGTTGACAGTCGCTGTTACATCACGTAATGAGTAGAGCTTTTTATCCGCTGGTGTGAGGTTTCCGCTTTGTCCGATAACGGCTAACTTATTTTTATTCACTAACCGGATGAACTCTTCATTTTCAATCTCTACATGAAATCCTTCAACTGCTTCAAGTTTGTCGATGGTTCCTCCGGTATGCCCCAGTCCTCTCCCGCTCATCTTAGCGACAGGAACCCCTACAGATGCCACTAGTGGTCCAAGTACGAGAGTCGTCGTATCACCGACCCCGCCTGTTGAATGCTTGTCGACCTTAATACCTTCAATAGCCGATAAGTCAATTTGATCCCCGGACTCGACCATCGCCATCGTTAAATCAGCACGTTCCCTTTCACTCATATCCTTGAAGAAAATCGCCATCGTCAAGGCACTTACCTGATAGTCCGGGATCGATCCCTCTGTATATCCATCTATAATGAATTTGATTTCTTCCGTAGTCAGTTCTTTACCATCACGTTTCTTTTCAATTAGATCCACCATTCTCATTTCCGATCACCAACTTCTCAAAATTTTTAATCCGTTCCCGTTCATATTTTCAGGTTCATTCGTATGTTAAATAGACTTCACAATTTCCTTCACGTAAGACAGGAAGTTAGCACGGACCATTTCGGTTGTTTCAATCACTTCATCGTGTGAGAGGGGCTGGTCCAATATTCCTGCAGCCATGTTTGAAATGCATGAAATCCCCAGTACTCTAATACCCGCATGGCGTGCAACGATCACTTCTGGTACAGTTGACATCCCTACAGCGTCTCCGCCTAATGTACGCGCAAGTCTGACTTCTGCCGGTGTCTCGTACACAGGACCCGTATTCCCTACGTAAACACCTTCTTGAATGTCCAAGGAGAGTTCTTCGGCGATTTCTCTTGCCTTTTGACGCAGTTCTTTATCATACGCCTGAGACATATCCGGGAATCTTGCGCCAAGACGGGAATCGTTCGGTCCGATCAGAGGGTTTCCTCCCATATTATTAATATGATCAGAAATCAACATCAGATCTCCCGCTTCGAAGTTTTCGTTCACTCCCCCCGCTGCATTTGTCACGATAAGGATTTCCACGCCCAGTTCCTTCATGACACGCACAGGGAAGGTCACTTTATCGAATCCGTATCCTTCGTAATAATGAAAACGTCCCTGCATGGCAACGACTTCCTGACCGGACAATTGTCCGAACACAAGCTGACCTGCATGGCCTGCCACCGTTGAAACGGGGAAGTCCGGAATCTCTTTATATGGTATTTTCACGGCATTTTGGATTTCATCCGCAAGCACGCCTAACCCGGATCCAAGAATCAGGCCGATCCGAGGCTGACCTGTGTATTGATTTTTCAAATGATTAGCAGCATTTTGTATCGTTTCAAAGTTCATTTTAGTTGACTCCTTTTTTATTAGTCTAAACAGAAAGAGGAGATGAGATGGAAAATATGCATCTTCCATTCATCTCTTTTGCTTTTTTATTGTTTATGATCTTTTACTTCAATTGTGATAGGAAGCTTTTTCCGAATTTCGGCATGTTCACATTGAAGTTATCCGCAACCGTGGCACCGATATCTGCAAAGGTCTCTCTTACAGGAAGTTCAGTTCCTTTGTTGAAGCGTTTCGAGTATGCCAGGAGCGGTACATATTCCCGTGTATGATCTGTTCCGGGAGCTGTCGGATCATTTCCATGATCGGCCGTGATGATGAGGAGATCATCTTCTGTCATTTTTTCAAATACCTCAGGAAGACGTGCATCGAATTCTTCAAGCGCCTTTCCATAGCCCTCCGGATCCCGGCGGTGACCGAATAAAGCGTCGAAATCGACTAGATTCAGGAAGCTGAGCCCCGTAAACGATTCATCGAACGTTTTAATGAAAACGTCCATTCCATCCATATTATGTCTTGTACGAACCGCTTTTGTAACGCCTTCACCGTTATAAATATCTGAAATTTTACCAAGCGCGATGACATCGAATCCTGAATCCTTCAATTCATTCATTACTGTCCGGTTAAATGGCTTTAATGCATAGTCGTGGCGGTTGGATGTACGTTGGAAGCTGCCCGGATCGCCAACAAATGGACGGGCAATGACACGGCCGACAAGAAATTCTTCATCCTTCGTAATTTCACGTGCAATCTCACATATTTTGTACTGTTCTTCTATTGGTATAATGTCCTCATGTGCTGCGATTTGCAAAACAGGATCTGCCGATGTGTAAACGATCAGCGCCCCTGTTTCCATGTGTTCTTTTCCAAGCTCTTCAATGATGGCAGTGCCGCTTGCCGGCTTGTTTCCAATTACCGTTCTGCCGGTCTCTGCCTCAAGCTTTTGAATCAATTTCTCAGGAAAACCGTCAGGATACGTTTTGAATGGAGTATCGATATGCAGGCCCATGATTTCCCAGTGACCTGTCATCGTATCTTTCCCTACGGAAGATTCCTGCATTTTCGTGAAGTAAGCGAGTGGAGATTCTGCTTTTTCCATACCTTTCACTTCCTTGATATTGGAAAGGCCCAATTTTGCCAGATTCGGCATGTTCAACCCATTCATATGTTCAGCGATATGTCCCAGTGTGTCCGTTCCTTTATCATTGAACAGTTCGGCATCAGGAGCTTCCCCGATCCCCACTGAATCCATTACAATCAGGTGAACTCTCTTATATGTATAGCTGCTCATTTTTGAAATCCTCCTATTATAGCTGCTTTATTTGTACCTTTATTTGAAAACATTTCAGTTGCCATTTTGCATCTGTAAAAGACGGGGGTCACTTCAGGTTCCGGGAAACCACTTAAAAAAGCGGTTACATTTTGGCTGCCTAAGCGTATCTTACCCCTAACCCTGTCGTATCAATCGAAAGAGATTCACGTCAGAAGTCTGACATCTATATTCTACTTTTCCCTTTTAAAAAAAACAAGAGAGAACCCCTCAAAGTTTAGATAATTCTTCAAGAAGTCTCTCTTATATCATGCCCTTGGATGGAACTTTGAATAAACGTCTTTCAAACGGGTTTTGGTTACATGTGTATAAATTTGAGTCGTAGAAATATCAGCATGGCCGAGCATTTCCTGGACAGCCCTCAAATCGGCGCCATTCTCCAATAAATGTGTGGCAAAAGAATGCCTCAATGTATGAGGCGTCAAATCTTTTTCGATATTGGCTTTTTTGGCAAGTGCCTTCAAATTCTTCCAGAATCCCTGTCTTGTTAACCCTTTTCCGTGGTGATTTAAAAACAGGTGATCATCCTTATGCTTTTTCGACCTTAACTTCAGCCTGGCATCTTCCAAGTATTTTTCCAATACACTCATGGCAGTCTTTCCGATGGGGATGATTCTTTCCTTATTCCCTTTACCGATACAGCGGACAAACCCCATTGTAAGATGTACATCTTCCATTTTAAGGGAAATAAGTTCACTCACCCGGATACCGGTGGCATAAAGTATCTCCAGCATCGCTTTGTCCCTCATCCCAAGAGGTGTAGATTCCTCCGGTGCCTCAAGCAGCGCTTCGACTTCTTCGATGCTTAATATCCTTGGTAAATTCCTCTCCGTTTTCGGTGTTTCTATATGCACGGTCGGGTCTTGATCTGTACTCTTTTCCCTTAAGAGAAACTGATGAAATGATCGAATCGAAGCGACATGTCTGGCAATGGTCTTAGAGGATTTCCCCTGCTCCTTCAGGTGTCCCAGGAACTGGACAATATTCACTCTGGTAACCTCATTGAGTCTCGAAATCTCTTCTACATTGGTTAAATACAGTGCATAGTTCCTTAAGTCACGCTGATAGGACTCAATGGTATTCTTTGCGAGCCCTTTCTCAACAATCAAAAAATGCATATAATCTTTGATCTCGTCTTCCAAATTGCATTACTCCCCGTTCATATAAAAAAATAATAATCGATCGTACCAATGGCTTTCTTCATCTGCTACGGAAGAAAACACTTTAACCGCTGCTCCCTCTGGCTCATCGTACTTGTGATAACCTTCGTACTCTTCACTTATCCATATGATTCCATAATAAAATAATATCGTCGATCCAGTAAATAAGATAAATACTTTAATGGTCTGCCAGACCACTCCAAGTCCTTTTTTCATAAGGTTGTCCTCCAGGTAAATGATATTTCACAGTCAACTCGTCTCTATAATACAAGCTATGACGTTTTTGGACTGTTTTATACCAAGGGGGGACACATTTTTCATCTTTTTTGCTCTTTCCGGTGGAGGTGTGACCAGGCTGATATTGGCTGCAGGGCTGATTAAAAAAAGCCCTTAAAGATATGTATAAAATCGTTTCGGAGCGAAACAACAACCAGCTTCTTCAGGGCTTTTCCATCTACTATTCAGATTCTTCCTCTTTATCCTGACATCTTGAACAGATGCCGTGAAAGGTTAATCGGTGGTCTTTAATTTTAAATTTCCAATCTCTCTCAACAATCTTTTCAACGTCTTCAAGAAGATCATCCTGTATTTCATCCACCGCTCCGCATTCAATACACACTAAATGGTGATGAAAGTGGGCGGCTCCTTCTTGACGCAGGTCATAGCGTGATACGCCATCACCAAAATTGATCTTATCCACGACTTTCAGTTCAGACAGCAGCTCGAGTGTACGATACACCGTCGCCAGTCCAATTTCCGGAGATTTTTCCTTAACGAGGAGGTATACATCTTCGGCACTCAGGTGATCTTCTTCATGCTCTAACAGCACACGTACAGTAGCTTCACGCTGCGGAGTCAACTTATAGCTGGCGGAATGAAGCTGCTTTTTGATTCGTTCAATACGACTTTCCATAGTCCTTCCCTCCCTCGTCAATGTCCTTATTATTATATCAAAAAGGGAGGAATAAGCAAAATAAAATTATTATAATAAAGAAAATGAAACGATTATTATATAATAATCATTATTTTATTCTCGAAATGACGGCTTCCATTAATTGGGGAGAAAGGTATGCTTCTATACTGGCCGCAACCGTCACGATCCCCACTGCTATGACGAAGAAAATGACATACCTTGATAGAAAGGGGATGATTTGAAATTGCATGGATGCACTATGACGTACAAATATTTTACGAATGAGTGTAAGGGAAAAGCTGGCACTGATCGCTCCTATGAAGATGAATGCTGGAATGATGATGATGTTTTGAGGCAGTACGCTCACAAAAGAAAGCAGAAATCCGCTCCATCCCATTTGATTGACAAGAAAGCCGACAGAAAATCCGACTACGACCCCCTTCATGAAAAGCAGGACAAAAATCAGGGGCAGACCTATGATTGAAATACCCAATATCCAAATCAGGCCAAGGTATTTCACATTATGAAGGAAACTTTGTCTGAACAGTTCCTCTGCCGATGTGATCCTCCCCCCTTCGATCTCACTGAAAAACTTACTTAAATAAAATAATAAATCTTCTTTTTGAGCAAAAGACAATGAATTCACCACGATTGCCCCAAAGATGATTCCCATTAAAAACAATGTAATGATAAATAAATAGATTGAGGAATGTGCTTGTACATGTTGAACGAGTGGATTTGAATTTGATAATTTTTTGCGCATCACAATGCTCCTCCTAGATATCGATTAGTAGAATATATGCAGGAGGGGACAAGTATATGCCGCAGGTTGTCCATTCATCTAATTGATTCTGCTCAAGACTGCTTCGGGCGGTATTGAAACCAACAAAAGATTCAAGTGAATCTATTAAAAAGACGCCTGCTTGAAAGTAAGCGGCGTCTCTTGAGTGTTTATTTATAAAATTGCTGCAATTGGAGATACTGTACTGCATAGGCTGTTTTTGCATCATAGATTCTTTTCTCTTTAATCAGCCCCAGGGCTTCCTCCACCGTCACCTCAATAAGGTCTACAAACTCGTCCTCATCAAGTTCTCTTGCTTCTTCTAAAGGAGTAATATTTTTTGCAATGTAGAGATGCACAAGTTCATCGGCAAATCCTGGGGAAGTGTAAAAGGAGATGAGGTGCTCGAGCCTTTCACAGCCGTATCCAGTTTCTTCCTCCAGTTCCCTGGCAGCGGTGATGATAGGTTCTTCGCCAGGTTCAAGCTTACCGGCAGGAATCTCAACGATAGATTTTTCAAGTGCCTTCCGATACTGCTCCACCATCACGATCTTGCCTTCCGGTGTCAAAGCGATGACCGCAACGGCCCCCGGATGTTTGATCAGTTCTCTTTTTGACGTCTTTCCGTTCGGAAGCTCTACTTCATCCACTTTCAGGTCAATGATCTTCCCTTGATAAATCGTTTCACTATTAAGCGTCTTCTCTTCAAATTTTTTCACTATTCAACTCTCCTTGTTCTCACAATCACTTTACTTTCATACATTTTACCATATTTCATAGAAAGGATGAGGTGACCGCTTTTGCAGGTAATCGTAGAGAAAAACCGAGTGGTTCTTGCCGGGAAAGCTTGGGAAGTCAGGGCAAAGCTGAAGGAGTACAGCAAGAAATATGGTACCGTCAAAGAGTGGACAGAAACATCCATCAAGGGATAGATGATGGATGTTGATGCTTCATCACGACAATGTAAATCGTATCTTTTGTTTAACTGTCCCCGCTTTCGTTAAAATAATAGATAGTGAATGAACGAATGGAAAGGACGGTTATCATGGAAAAAAGACAAATTGGCACCTCTGACCTGTATGTTTCAAAGATGGGCCTTGGCTGTATGTCCCTTGGCACCGAAGGAAAGAATGCGCAAGAAATTGTTCAAACTGCCTTGGAAAACGGCATCAATTATTTTGATACAGCTGACTTATATGACTTCGGAAGAAATGAGGAAATCGTCGGCACTGCCCTGAAAGAGGTCAGGGACAAGGTGATCATCGCCACGAAAGTCGGGAACCGATGGAATGATGTCAAAGAAGGGTGGCGATGGGACCCTTCCAAGGAATATATAAAGTCCGCAGTCAAAGATAGCCTTGCCAGACTTAAAGTGGATTATATCGACTTATATCAGTTGCACGGCGGAACCATTGAAGACAATTTCGAAGACAGTATCGAGGCATTTGAAGAATTGAAGGAGGAAGGCTATATCCGTTATTACGGAATATCTTCGATTCGCCCGAATGTCATTAAAAAAGTATTGTCCCAATCATCTATGCAAAGTGTGATGATGCAGTACAGTATGCTGGACCGTCGCCCAGAGGAATGGATGGGGCTCCTGGATGATCATCAAGTGAGCATGATTGCACGCGGCCCCCTTGCAAAAGGACTTCTTTCTGAAAAAATGCTTTCGAAAGCTTCTGACAAGATAAAAGAGAATGGATACTTGGATTATTCATTTGCAGAACTGGAAGAAGTACTGCACGCCATCCAAGGGAAAGCTGCGGAACGGCGAAGCATGAATGAACTTGCCCTTCAGTATGACCTTGCTCATCCTTCGGTGGCATCCGTCATCCCGGGAGCCAGTTCCACCCGGCAGCTGCAGGAAAATATCGAAGCTGTTAACCGTCCGCCACTTTCAAAAAAAGAGCTTGAAGTGCTGACTCAGTTGACGAAGCTTTCTCGTTATGAACAGCATAGGGACTAGATAATGTTATTTATCACAGAAACAGCTGCAGGATACATCCCCTGCAGCTGTTTTTATTTCTTATAATTCTCCCAATTCATATCGCTTTCATTCAATAATTCTTCGAAGGATTTATTCTTCTCTCTTTGTTTTATTTCCTCCGCTTTCCTCTGGCGCTCTTCTTCTTTTTTCACTTCTTCCACTTTTTCCAGCTCTTTCTTCTTATTCTTGAGCTGTTCAAACAGATCGGCATTTATAGAGTTCTTTAATGTCAATTCTGCTTCTTGTTTCTTTTTTTTGGACATTGGAGATCCCCCTGACTATGCAATTTTAGATATACTTTCTCATCACCGCTGCCCGATTCCGTGCAGGACTTCGCTTTCCGCGGGCGGTTGGTGGCTAGGTTTTTCATGTCTAGCTGCAGGGCTTAGAGGCACATGTCATAAGTCAAACCGGCCAAGAAGGCAAAAAGCGCCCTCTAGGCCGGTTCGCCTTATGCCACCCGCCTCTCTTCAAAGCCCTTCCGCTTTTCTGATAGGAGTCTTCGTCCTGCACTCCAATAAACAGCTGGAGAGGTTTAATAAAAATTCCTAAAAACAATTGCAACTACTAGAAATATAGCATGTTGAAATAAAAAAAACATCCGGGAGGTATTGCTTTCCCGGATGGTTCGTTTGTTGATTAGTATGCTTCAAGTTGGACGTCTTCTGCCACTTTTAGTTTGGCGGCTGTTGAAGATTGGATATCTTCAACGGTGAAGCCATTCGCTACCTCGCGGAGAAGTAAGCCATCTTCCGTCACGTCCATGACAGCACGGTCGGTGATGATCCGGTCGACCACTCCTTGACCTGTAAGAGGCAGCGTGCACTCTTTAAGGATTTTACTTTCGCCACTTTTGTTCACATGTTCCATGATGACGATGATCCTCCTGGCACCATGGACCAGATCCATCGCTCCGCCCATTCCTTTGATCATTTTTCCAGGGATCATCCAGTTGGCAAGGTCACCATTCTCGGCAACTTCCATTCCGCCCAGGATGGCGATATTGATATGTCCTCCCCTGATCATCCCAAAGGATTCCGCACTGTTAAAGTAAGAGGAGCCTGGAATAGCAGTGACCGTTTCTTTCCCTGCATTGATCAAATCAGCATCCAATTCTTCTTCTGTCGGGTAAGGGCCGATACCGAGCAGTCCATTCTCAGACTGGAGTACAACCTGTTTATTCTCTGTGATATAGTTTGCGACCAAGGTCGGCATTCCAATTCCTAAATTCACATAAAAACCATCTTGAATTTCTTTTTCCGCTCTTCTGGCAATCTTTTCACGCATCTTTGCACGATCCATCCTTTTCCACTCTCCCTTCTAGGCTTTGACTGTTCTTCTTTCAATACGTTTCTCCTGCTCTGCCTGAACCAATCGTTGAACATAGATGCTTGGAGTGTGAACTTCATTGGGATTGATGTCTCCAATTTCTACAATTTCTTCCGCTTCAGCAATGGTTACTTTCCCGGCAGCAGCAATCATCGGATTGAAGTTCTGCGCCGTTTTGTTGTATACCAAGTTCCCCATTTTATCTGCTTTCCAGGCTCTGACAAGCGAAAAATCAGCTGTATAGGCTTCTTCCAACAGATATTCTTTTCCATTAAACGTACGTGTTTCTTTTCCTTCCGCAACCGGTGTCCCGACTCCGGCCGGTGTATAAAATGCCGGGATTCCGGCTCCTCCTGCACGAATCTTTTCCGCCAATGTTCCTTGAGGGACCAGTTCCACTTCAAGCTCTCCTGACAGCACCTGTCTTTCGAACTCTTTGTTTTCTCCTACATAAGAGCCGATCATTTTATCAATCTGCTTATTTTTCAGTAATAATCCCAGCCCCCAGTCATCCACACCGCAGTTGTTAGAGATGACTGTCAGGTTTTTGACGCCTTTTTCCACCAGGGCAAGAATCAATTTCTCCGGAATTCCGCAAAGGCCGAATCCGCCTACCATAAGCGTGGCACCATCATGTATATCCGCCACCGCTTCACTGTATGAAGTATAAACCTGTTTCATTGTATTCCCTCCTCAGTTCTTATTTCAGCCAGCTTTTTTATTGATGCAGCTCTACGACTGTCGCTACACCTTGACCTCCGCCGATACATAAAGTTGCTAATCCATGCTGGACCTGTCTTTTCTTCATTTCATGGATAAGCGTCACCAGGATCCTTGTTCCACTTGCTCCAATCGGATGCCCTAAAGCAATGGCTCCGCCATTTACATTGAGAGCGTCCCGTTTGAACCCCAGCTCTTTGTCGACAGCAAGAGATTGAGCAGCAAACGCTTCATTCGCTTCGATCAGCTGCATGTCTTCAAGCGTCAGCTTTGTTTTTTCCAGCACTTTTTTAACAGCCGCTACCGGACCAATCCCCATTACACTCGGGTCGACCCCGGCATTTGCATTCCCTTTTATCGTAACGAGAGGGGCAATCCCCAGCTCATCTGCTTTTTTCTTTGACATGACCACTACAGCAGCCGCTCCGTCATTGATTCCAGAAGCATTGCCGGCTGTAACGCTCCCGTCCTTTTTGAAGGCCGCACGGAGTCCGGATAATTTCTCTGCAGTTGAGCCCTTGCGTGGAAATTCATCCTGGCTGAATTCAACCGGATCACCTTTACGCTGAGGAATATGTACAGGGACAATCTCATCATTGAACCTGCCTGACTCGATGGCAGCACTTGCTTTCTCCTGGCTCCACGCTGCAAACTCATCCTGTTCTTCACGGGATAAGGTATAGCGGTCACACAGGTTTTCAGCCGTCACCCCCATATGATAATCATTGAATGCACACCATAAGCCATCGGAAATCATACTGTCCACTACCTTCTGATCTCCCATTTTGAATCCATTTCTTGCCCCTTTTAATAAATACGGGGCCTGGCTCATGTTTTCCATTCCGCCTGCAACTATAATATCGGCATCTCCTGCAAGTATTGCCTGAGTTGCCAAATGTACGGTTTTCAATCCGGAACCACATACTTTATTAATCGTCATGGCAGGTACGCTTTCCGGTAATCCTGCTTTTATGGATGCCTGCCTTGCAGGGTTTTGACCTAATCCGGCCTGCAGGACATTCCCCATGATGACTTCATCGACATCTTCTTTTTTCAGTCCGGCCTTTTCAAGAGCATCTTTAATGACGATCGCTCCAAGCTCAGGTGCTGAAACATCCTTCAATGAGCCGTTAAAGCTCCCAATCGCTGTACGTACCGCGCTTACGATTACAACCTCATTCGACATTTCTCTTCCTCCCATTCCATTCTGACTGATTTGCATGAATTTCCACCCTTTAGAGAATAGGCAAAAATATCTCCACTTTAACCTTTTCTATGTAAACGCTTCATTTTCCTTTCTCTTTCTTAAAAAATTTAGTTGATTTTGTTGTCGAAATTTTCCTACAATAAGTACAAGGGGGCGGGAAATGATGAAATTACCTAAAAGCATAACCATTATCGAAGTGGGGCCGCGCGACGGCTTACAAAACGAAAAGAACTTTGTGCCGACCGATACGAAGAAAGAATTTATATTACGCCTGAAGGAATCCGGTATCAGGGAGATGGAATTGACTTCCTTTGTATCTCCTAAATGGGTGCCTCAGATGCAGGATGCAGCAGATATTGTTGATTCCTGCTTAACAAGTGACTCTCGCGACTTCGTGCTTGCACCGAACAAGAAGGGGCTCGATCGTGTATATGAAACCGGCTGCAGGGCTGTAGCTGTATTTGTAGGAGTAAGCAGTACGTTCAATCAAAAGAATATCAATAAAACAACAGAAGAGGCGCTTTCAGATCTTGAGCCTCTCATTGCTCAGTTAAAAGACCGGGGTTATTTTGTGAGAGCGTGTATCTCGACAGCTTTTTATTGTCCTTATGAAGGAAAAATCGAGCCTGGGGATACCCTTTCCCTCTGCAAAAGGTTCGTCGGGATGGGCGTCGATGAGTTAAGTGTCGCGGATACAGTCGGGCGTGCGAATCCCCTTGAAGCGCATACACTATTTTCTTTACTTAAAGATGAGCTGCCTGATACACTCCTGACTGCTCATTTCCATGACACCAGGAAGCTTGCCTTGGCCAATATCCTCGCTTCGATGCAGGCCGGGGTCGATCGCTTTGATACTTCTGCCGGCGGACTGGGTGGATGCCCGTTCGCTCCGGGAGCCACAGGAAATGTTGCGACGGAAGACGTTGTATACATGGCTGAAGAAATGGGAGTGGAGACCGGGATCGATCTGGAAAAGCTTTCCCAAGCGATTGACATTGTGAAGCCTCACATCAGCAGGCCGATTGATACCGGCTATTACAGACTTTACGAATTGAATCAATAATTGCTGCATATCCCGTCATCCCCTCGAGCATTCTAAGACTAATTCCATGCTATGAGGTGATGAAAACATGAGTCAAAAACGCGAAAAAGGATTTAGTCAAAAAGGAAAGCCAAACAGCGATACAACGGCGAATACTCTATCTGCGGAAGAGCTTGATAAAGCGATTCACCCGACTAAGCGTCAAAATGCCAAATCTTGATTCACCTTCAGAAGTGCCCTCCGCAGCGGGGCGCTTCTTTTTCCTTATTCACCAATGCTCCCAATGCATTTACATTCCACTTCTTTCCACTTTAATGATAAAATAAATGCACTGCTGTAAGACAATGAGGTGATATGTATGAAAAAGAGATCTCTCTTGCTAGGAGGGTTCCTCTCCGCTCTTGGAATTGGCGGATTGGGATATTTCATTACGAATACCTTCCTGTACCTTCCAAAAAAAGATGAACATTCCGTTCGTTCAAGGGAAATCAATGCACTCCGGCTAAACCAGGAAGAATATGATGCACTCCCCAAAGAAGAAGTGAACATCCCCTCGCCGTACGGATATGATCTCAACGCTATTTTCGTCACTCCTTACCCTCATAAGAGATATATGATCTTTGCACATGGGGTCACTGAAAATAAGCTTAATTCCATTAAATATATGAATATGTTTATAAAAAAAGGATTCAACGCGATCATCTATGACCACCGGCGCCACGGGGGGTCCGGCGGCAGCACGACAAGCTACGGATATTACGAAAAGTACGATTTAAAAGCCGTCGTCGATGAATTGATCCAACGGGAAGGCAAAGATGTTTTTTTTGGCCTGCATGGTGAATCCATGGGGGCCGCGACCGTCCTCCTCTTCGGGGGAAGTGTCGAGGACTGCGCTGACTTTTATATTGCAGATTGCCCGTATTCCGATTTCGCCGAACAGCTCGCCTACAGGATGAGTGTCGAACTGAAAGTGCCAGCGAGATTCCTGCTGCCTCTCGTAAGCCGAACCTTGAAATTCCGCGAGGGTTATTCGTTAAAGGAACTCTCCCCTATTTCGGTCATCGGGAACATCCAAAAGCCTGTCTTGTTCATCCACAGTATGGAAGACGACTATATCCTGCCGAAAATGACGGAAGATTTATTTCATAAGAAGCAGGGGGCGAAAATGATGCATCTTGATTTCCGCGGCACCCATGCCCAATCCTACAACGAAGATCCCGAGAAGTATGAGGGCGTGGTCCAACGATTCCTGGATGAAGTCGTCAACCATAAAAAGGAGGGCGCCTCATGATCCCGGGCTATTTCCATTCTAAGATGATAACGATGTATGGAGAATCCGGGGCGGCCTGGATCGATCAAGCTGAACAGACGATACTCATCCTGAAGGAACGATTTAACCTGACATACGGTGAACCTTTTTCCTTGAGCTACAATTTCGTCGTCCCGGCCGTACTCCATGACGGGACTTCCGTGGTGTTGAAAACGGGGTATCCCAATAAAGACTTTTCAAATGAATTCCATGCACTCAGGGAATTCTCCGGGGATGCCATGGTGAAGATGATCGACTCTGACCAGGAAACGGGCTGGATGCTCCTCTCTCATGTAAAGCCCGGCTCCCCTTTACATTCTCTTGGAAATGAAATGGAGCAATTAAAGATTTTCGCCTCTATTGCCAGGTCATTGTGGCACAAGCCTTCAACTTCCCACTCTTTTCCCGATGTTGAAGCCTGGTCGGAAGGCATCAGTCGATATAAATCCCGCTTTAAGGACGGGAACGGTCCCCTGCCGGAGAAGATGATCTCAAAAGCAGAGTCACTTTTCCGCAGGCTTCTCGGTTCCCCACAGGACCGTTACCTGCTTCACGGTGACTTGCATCATGAAAACATCCTGTACTCCGAGGCTGCCGGCTGGACCGCCATCGATCCCAAGGGGCTGATCGGGGAGCGGGAATACGACTGCATCCAGTACACCCTGAACCACTGGAAGGACCATGAAAATCCTTATGAACTCTTAAAATTCAGAACGCTGACCTTGTCTTCCCTTCTGTCCCTTTCCTATGAAAAGCTCATCGCTTACGGATTCTGTCACTCCGTCCTGTCTGCCTGCTGGTGTACAGAAGACGGGGGCGACTGCTGGCAAAACGGGGCAGCCATTGCGGAAATGTATGAGAGGCTCATGAATGAAAATAAAGCCGGCTCCCCTTGAGGACCGGCTTTTTCTCTATTCTGCAGGGTATAGGATGAAGTTCATTCTTCCGTTGAGGATCTGTCCAGGGCTTTTCAGTTGAAAGGTATTACTGGTTGTTGAAAAATCGATTTTCAAATCTTCATCAAGAAAAACCGTTTTCGACTTCTCAACCAAAATCGGAAAATGATTGGTCTCGACTGTCACATCATCGACTTCATCCGGTTCTGCCACATACCATAAGGTCGGGACGCCGCTCACTACACACCCGCATCCGTCTATGTCATATTTTAATTTCAAATAACCTTTTTGGCCTGCTGTTTTCTCGGTTATCTTTTCTGCTGCTGCATCTGTAAGTTGAATGTTCATTTGACTTCCTCCTCCCTTCCATCCTATCATATTTTTTCTCTTCCCTTTATTATATTGCATTTTTTCATCTTTCACTTTACTATCAGTATGGGGAAACTTTTGTATTTTATAGAAAGGGTGGTTTTTCATGGCAAAAGCTCAAATCAAAGTCAATGACAACGGTTCTCTTCGGGTAACCGGGGATGTCGAATTAATCGATGCAGACGGAAATGTTTTTCCCACGAAGCAGGTCTTCTCATTATGCCGCTGCGGTCTATCTACTAAAATGCCGTTCTGCGACGCTTCCCACAAGGGGAAATTCGAATCTTGTGTGCGTGCGGAGAAAGTGCTGGATGAGGAATAATGATGAAAGCGGAGAGACTTCATTTGCAAAGTCTCTCTTTTTATTGGTACCAGTGACCTGCTCACTCTTCAAAAAAGCGGATATCCGTGATGGCCGATAAAGGAATATAGTGAACTTTCTCACCCCTGTCCACGACATGCAGCTTCCCTTCCAATGAATCAGCATGGTGAATGGTTCCGACAAGGGCCTCATGCCGATGATTCACATAATGAGTGATGGATACGGCTTTACCGAATTCCATCGCTTCCGCCACTACTTCGTTCAATACTTCTAATTCTTGTTCATCAAGCTCTTTTCTTTTTTCATAGGTATCTTCTTTCGCCCAGTCGCGTAATAATTTCACATGCTCCGGCAGCATCATGGACGTCCATTTGATTCTTCCTCGGTCACGAATCACACTTGCTCACCTCCCGGATTTCATCATGATTTGTGTCCTCCGACGAGCCGCGCACGGTGTCTCGCCGTTCCTGCTTCTGTATAGGATACCGCCCTGAGCAGGGAAGCCGACCCATACTTGCGGCGAATCCTATCCACCACATATCCCAATTCGCGCTTCTCCCATCGCTTGGGATCAAATAAGGAAATCTGCAGCGTTTCATCCTCCACAATATTTGAAAGGGCGATGGATATTTTCCGGACAGTCTTTCCGTTATCATTCTCTTCGAAAAGCTCAAGGCAGACTCTGTACAGATCCATCGTGATATTGGTCGGCTCTTCCACCGTCCTCGAACGGTGGAACCCGCCCCCAAATTCTTCTTTACTGTACCCGATTCCGAAGCTGATGGTCCTTCCGGCCTTTTTATGTGTCCTCGCTCTTCTTGCCACTTCTTCACACATCTCGAGAATGACAGACTTGATTTCCTTCCTTTCCTTGTAATCCCTGAGGAGGATCTGACTCTTTCCGAAGCTGATCTGCCCTTCCATGATCGGCGCCCCGATTTCCGATAAATCCACACCCCATGCATGATAATACAGCTGGTTGCCCATTACTCCGAACTTCGCTTCGAGCTTTTCCAGCTCATACTGGGCCAGCTGCCCGACCGAGAAGATCCCCATCCGGTTGAGCGTCTTTTCAAGACGGCGGCCGATTCCCCACATTTCACTGAGGGGGGACAGAGGCCACAGCTTTTCCGGCACGTCTTCATACCTCCACTCTGCAATTCCCTCCTTCTTTGCTTCAAGGTCTAAACAAAGCTTGGAGAGAAGCATATTGGGTCCGATGCCGATGGCGCACGGAAGCTGAAATTCCCTTTCCATATCATCTTTGATTTTACGGGCGATGGTCATGGCGTCCCCCCACAGATGGGTGGCCCCGTCAATTTTGATGAAGCTTTCATCGACACTATACGTGTGAATGGCGTCTTTCGGGACATAACGATGAAACAGACGGGTGATTTCAGTGGAGATGCGCACGTAGGTGGCCATTTTGGGCTCTACTAGCTGAATGCGTGGATCCTTTGGAATTTCGAACATCCGCGACCCCGTTTTAATTCCAAATTCTTTTTTTAATCTGGGAGACGCAGCCAATACAATGCTCCCCTGCCGCTCCCGGTCCCCGACCACCGCTAAATGGCACTGGAGCGGATCGAGTCCGAGCATGACAGCCGAACAGCTGGCGTAAAAGCTCTTCATATCGATGCATAAAATCTTGTGGTGCGGCAGCCCGCTGTAATCGACAGTCATCCTTTTCACTCCTTCCCTTCATGAAATCGAACATTCGTTCTTGTTTATTATATCTATGATTGTATACGAATATACGTTCGCTTTCAACTTAAATTACTGGCAATGGAGTTAAAATATTGGGAGACAGAAAAGCGGAAGTGGGCGTTTTGCTCCCTTTGAAAAATGTTCTTAGGCTTTAGAGGCGCTTTTTGCCTCAAAAGACTAAGGTTAATTTTCAAACGGGAGCAGCCCACTGCAGCTGGACACTAGAAAAGCGGAGGCGGCTTGCTCAGAGGCGACAAGCATAAGACAGGGCAGCCATAAAGGCGCTCTTTGCCTTTTTGGATGGCATGACTTATGTCTCGAGCCTCTAGCCGGCGGAGCTGGACAAAAGAAAAGCGGAAGGGCTTTGCTCAGAGGCGGGTGGCATAAGACGAATTGGCCATGAAGGCGGGTCTTTGCCTTCTTGGACAATTCGGCTTATGACATGTGCCTCTAAGCCCTGCAGCTGGACACTGTTAGGATTATAAGGATGCCTTATCCTTTATAGAGTAACTAAAGATAAATAAGGGGAAATTTTCCCGTTAATCTGCTGAAGCTCGCTTGGATAGGGGTAAATAAGGGGAAAATTTTCTTCTAATCTTGCACAAATCCCCAATTTTAATGTTTTTCAAGTGAATAGAAGTAAAACTTCCCTTTATTTTAACTGTTTTCAGTTCCATTACTTCATTAAGGGAAAGTTCTCCCCTTATTTAATCATCCAATGTTACTGATTCTTTCATCTGACTCGGGGGGCCCGCTTCTGTTCACTTTGTCGGGTAAGATTAAGTGTAAATGCATCTGCAATGATCACCACATTTTGCGGTGTAGATTGCAATTTTGCACTCCAAAACAGCACCCGTTAGCTTTAAAGCAGCCTTTTTTACATGAAAAAAGTCATTTCAGCTATAACATCCCGTTTTCTCTCTAATAAAAGGATAAAAACCCTTCTCCACATCTACTGCTGGAGACCTTACTTTCAAATTCGCTCCTGCGTGTAAACAAAAAAGAGCCCGCCCCATTACAGAGCAGACTCCTCATATCCAAACACCGCCCTACCCTTTCATCTCCTTACCCTTTCCCGGCCTGAAATCCCGGATACTTTGTCATTCCCCCATCTGCGATCAAGGTCGTTCCGGTTACATAGCTTGCCTGCTCTGATGCTAGAAATGCTGCACAGGAAGCGATTTGTTCAGGTTCGCCGATGTAGCCGAGCGGTATCAGTTTTTCGACCCCTTTTTTCTTTTCGGGGTCGGAGAATTTCTCCGCGTTGATAGGGGTATCGATGGCGCCGGGGGCAATGTTGTTCACCCGGATGCCGTCGGGCGCGAATTCCAAAGCCAGGCTTTCCATCAACAGTTTCACTCCGCCTTTGCTGGCGGCATAATGAACGAAATGCGGCCAGGGGATGATTTCGTGTACGGACGAAATATTGATGATCGAGCCCTTGATGCCATTCTTCAACATGTACTCCGCCGCTTCCCTGCATCCGAGGAAGGTTCCGGTCAGGTTCGTATTCAGTACTTTATTCCAATCTTCGAGGGATAATCTTTCGGACGGCACTTCATTTTCGATTCCAGCGTTATTCACAAAAATATCGAGGCTTCCGTACGTATCGTGAGCGAATCTGACAAAGCCTTCCACATCCTCTTCTTTTGTCACATCACCCTGGATGATGGAAGCAGTACCGCCGCTTTGTTCGATTTCCTTCAATAATTCCCGTGGATTTTCATCTTCATTGAAGTAGTTGATGACCACCTTGCACTTTTCTTCGGCAAACCTTTTGGCGATTGCCTTTCCGATTCCAGTTGCAGCTCCAGTGATAACGACCACTTTTCCTTTTAAATCTGAAAACATAGTATTTCCTCCTTTATTTTTTCAGCTCTGGGGGCAGAGATTTTGTAATGGACAAAAGAATTGATTGACGTAATGCTTGGTCTATTCTTTTGTGAACCCCAGCAGCACGCCGCCGATAATGATGAGAATACAACCAGCGATGACAAGCAGTATTTGCTTTTTCGATTTCTTTTCCCCTAAAAAGAAGAGCCCCCCGATTGTCGAAATGACAATTCCCGTTTGTGAAAGGGAGAAGCTCGTGGCAACACCGATCCTCGGAAGGGCAAGCAATAGCCCGAGATTTCCCGCTGCCCACATGAGGCCGGTTAAAATATTGCGGATTGTATATTTAGTGAAAGGCTTATGTCTAACGGTGATGGCAACCGCCCCGATAAACATTCCGATGGCCTGCGGCAAAATGGCTTCCCAGCCGTCGATCTTGAACCAGCGGACAATGACGACATACGCTATGTACCCAAGACTTGATATAAACAATGTAAGAAGACCTTTCTTCAACTGTTGATTATCTTTGTCCTCGGATTTTTGTGTATAGGAGGTCAGGATCACCCCAATGATAAGCGCGCTGACAGCCCCGCTTCCCAGCATGATGGTTTCAGTGGTGGTCCATTCTTTAAACACCAGGACGCCGAATAGAGTCGTTCCGATTAACTGCATCCCGGTGGAAATGGGCACTGTTTTGGCGACACCAATAAACTTGACACTTGCGAGCTGGTTGACTTGTCCCACCGCCCAAAAGATGCCTGAAATGAAACCGACACCCCAAACAAGCATTGATAATTGGGGTGATTTAAAGAGGAAAATACCAACCGCAAACAGCAGGGATCCGATTGTGATCCCGACCGTCTGACTGTAGGCATTACCCCCGAGCTTTACACTTACAAACACAAGACTCCCCCATGCGACTGCGGGGATCAGGGCTAACAAAATACCCGTCATACATTCACATCCCTTTTAACGTAGATAACATTAGTTTCCCACTGAAGGAAAAAAGTAGGCATACTTTTTA
This sequence comes from Bacillus sp. Marseille-Q1617, assembly GCF_903645295.1. Classification (NCBI taxonomy): domain Bacteria; kingdom Bacillati; phylum Bacillota; class Bacilli; order Caryophanales; family Bacillaceae; genus Bacillus; species Bacillus sp. Marseille-Q1617. The sequence goes on along the minus strand of NZ_CAHJXM010000003.1, from coordinate 398,765 downwards.
ATAAGATCAGCATTTTACTTGTTCAATGATGCATACCCATATTTTGTTTTGTGTAATCGCTCTGGAGTGGGACGAAGGGAAAAACAATTATTTATAAGAAGATGCTAAAGACCTTTTTAAATATGAACATGCAAGAACGGTACACCCTTTTGAATACAAAAAAAAGAGCGGCTCGATGACCGCTCTTTTATTCATTGACAGAGGTTGATATGGGTACGATGACGCGTTTGTCGTCAATATTGACAAGCACGTGGACATCCCTATTGAGGGACAAGTCTTTAAAGCGCAGGGAATACATCCCTGTCGGATTCTTTTCCATTGATTGCATGACCACTTGGGAAAAACGGGGATCCTTCACGACAAGTTCCACGGCGTTCCCTTGTTTCTTGCTTTGTTCATCAGTCAGCAAAATGAATTGATGTGCAGCTGCACTGGCAGGAAAAGATTCAGAAGAGGCACCGTCAAACTTCACCTTTACCTTTTGACCGATTGTCAAATCTTTTCTATGTAATGATTTCTTTTTATCAGATTTGAATTCTGTTTGTTTATCAAATGAAAACCATACGTCATTGATCAGCACTTTATTATTCTCAAGATCTATATCAGTCGCAAAGCCTATGAAATCTTCATTGTGCTGAGGCTTGCCGGCGACTCCAGCCGACTGACAACCGCTTATGAGAAAAAAGACACACAGCATGAATAAGATGGATTGTTTTTTCATAGACTCCCTCCTTATAAGATTAGACGTACTAAAGTACTATTCGGTTTCACTATTTTTTGAAAAAAAGTTTATTTCCTACTTTTTCGACAAAAGATGGAAATAGTTGATACACCACACTGCCTGCATTCATCCACCGCGGCAAATTGATTTCCCTTCTGTTTGTAAAGAGTGAATCAACCACTTTGTCTGCTACAAATCGGGGCTTCAACATCCACTTCTCCACATTCTTCACATATGTACCCGATTCATCGGCAATTGAAAAAAAGTCAGTGGCGATCGGTCCCGGATTGACGGCTGTCACCTGGACCCCGTATCTTGCCGCCTCCATCCGCAGGCTATTGGTGTAACCGAGAACAGCGTGTTTGGATGCTGAATAAGCGCTTGATTTAGGGGATGCAAATTTACCTGCCTGCGATGCAATATTGATGATATGTCCGAACCCCTGTCCACGCATATGAGGAAGGACCTCGCCTGTACAAGCCATCAGACCCAGAACGTTCACTTCGAACATCCCTTTCACTTCTGGAAAAGGAGCTTCATGCGCTTCTTTGAAAATGCCGTATCCTGCATTATTGATTAAGCCATGCACTTCTCCGAAATCATTCAGGATCGTTTGAAAAACGCCTGGTATCTCTTCGTACCTGGAGACATCCAGCGGATAAATTTCCACTTTCGTTTGAAATTTACTTTCCACGCTGTGTTTCAGCTTCTCCAGCAAATGAAGACGCCGGGCAATCAAGGCCAGATTTCCTCCGTTTTCGGCTACTTTTAAAGCCATTTGTTCACCGATACCCCCTGATGCCCCAGTAATGACAATATTCTTTCCTTTAATTCTATGATTCAACTCTTTCACCTCGATTACGCATGGTAGTAGTAGACATTATCTTGCTTTTCTTTCCGGATGGACCCAAGAGATTCAAGATAATCCAATTGGCCGATTGTTTCTGACAACGTAAGCCCGAGCTCCTTTTTATAAACGGCAGGAAATAGTAGCTTACAGATTTCGAAAACAGTTTGTTGTTTACCCTTGATCATCCCAAGGACTGCCTTTGCCCTTTCTTCCTGTTTCGCCAGTCTCTTCGGAATCAAGTCATGGACATTCTCGATTTCTGCCCCGTGTCCGGTATAAGCATATGAGATGGGGATGCCCATCAGCTTCTTTAACGAATCATTGTATTGAAGGAGCGGCTTTGTGCGCACTGTTCCCCCATCAAAAGGGGGCTCGATGATCGGGTTGGGAGAGATATGGGCGAGAATATGATCGCCCGCGATCATCACTCCATCACTTTCCCGGTAGAAAGAGAGATGACTTTGAGCGTGCCCCAGGGTTTCAATGATTCTCCAGCCGGGAAGTCCGGGTAAGGAGTCCCCTTCTTCTATAGCATCATCCAAGTTTCTGTATCCCATGTATTTCAATGGGCTTTTAAACTTGGGGATCGCTGAAAGATAGGCTTGCGGAAGCCCCGATTCAAGACCCAATTGATAGAAAAAACGGTCGTAAACCTTGTGAAAATAGTCATCTCTGTTTATCCAGTATTGATTATACTTGTGGCCGGTGATTTTTACAGATTCAGAAAAACGCTGCAGCATTCCAGCGTGATCGGGATGATGATGGGTCAGGATGATCTGTTCGATATCCCCGGCGGAATAACCTAAAGAAGCCAGCCCGCCGGTTAGTTGAGACCATGCGGTATCCGTAAGCGGACCCGCATCCACCAAGGAAAGCACATCCCCCTTTATCAAATAGACATTGACATCCCCCACCGCGTACGGAGTTGACAATGTAATCTTGGCAATGTTATCCACGAAACCAGTAGTTGACATTATTTCACCACATTCCAGTGTATTAAATATGACCTAAAAATGAATGGTCCTTCATTTTATAGTGTACAGTTAATTCCTTTCTTTGTCATTTTTCTTATCTTATGAATATACTGAAATAAACACTTGACAGACAAGCTCCTTTTTTAAGATAATCACCTATAATATAAAGTTAAAGCGATGATAAAGAATAGTAACAGATAAATGGCGCTAGAGAGCAGTGCTCATAGGCTGGAAAGCACTGTCGTCCTCTCTGTCTGTGAACCTGCCTTTAGAGCGTCTTAAAAAAGAACGTTTCCAGCGTTACATGGAATAAAGTGTATCCATTCTAGTTCTGGGTGGATAAAACAAGGTGGTACCACGGAAGCATGACCCTTTCGTCCTTTTATGGATGAAGGGGTCTTTTATTTTTCAGGCTTAGTTAATGGCATTGATGATTTATCCGGGGATATTCCTGCGGAAAACGACGTCTTATATGAAAATAAACAGCTGTGAACAGAGCCTTATTTTTCAAAAGGAGGGAACGTTAAAATGAAAACATTGTTTATCGGAGCCGGTTCGATGGCACATGCTTTATTAAGCGGAGCGATTAATGCAAAGGTTTTGGAAAAAGAAGAAGTGTATATCACAAACCGGACCAACCATCAGCGTTTACAGGAGGTTATTGAACATTTTGGTGTAAACGGGGTAAGTGGTTGTCTCCCTTCAAATGAAGAATTTGATGTGGTCATATTGGCCATGAAGCCAAAGGATTTCCATGAGGCAGGGCCGGCAATAAGAAGATTCCTTTCTTCGGGCACACTCATCATTTCTGTATTAGCCGGCATATCGATCAAGCATATCCGGGAAACCCTTGCGTTTAACGGGGCCATTTCCAGGGCCATGCCAAATACGAGTGCGGCACTCCGAAAGTCAGCAACAGCCGTCACTTATAATGAGTTTCTTTCAGAACGGCAAAAGGAATGGACACTCACATTTTTTGGTTCGGTAGGCTTATCCGTGGAGGTTCCAGAAGAGCAGATGGATCTGATCACAGCTGTATCGGGCAGCGGACCGGCATATATTTATTATGTTGCAGAGCTGCTTGAAAAAGCGGCAGTGGATTTCGGATTGCAGAAGGAGCTTGCAAGGGCATTGATCACGCAGACCATTGCGGGTGCATCAAAAATGCTTGAAGATTCGGGCCAGGAAGCCGGGACACTGCGGAAAAATGTGACCAGTCCGGGCGGAACCACGGAAGCAGGCATATCGACACTTGATGAATACGGTGTCAGCGAGGCGTTTTTAAAGTGTGTGGATTCTGCCAGGAACCGTTCTCAGGAAATGGGAAAAGAATTAATAGTAAACCGGGTGGAGTAAAGTCTCGAAAAGCATATTTCTTTTCACCTGTTATTTCAGGTTGATATAATCAAAGAGCACGACTATTTAGGAACTCGAAATAAATTACCGAAAGGAGATTCTTTGTTGAAAACAAAATTGTTCGAATCATATACCCTTAAAAATATTGAACTTAAAAACCGCATTGTGATGGCACCCATGTGCATGTACTCTTCACACAATGAAGATGGAAAAATAGAAAACTGGCACCGTACACATTATGTGAGCAGGGCCGTCGGCGGTGCAGGATTGATTATACAAGAAGCAACGGCTGTCACCCCGCAGGGCCGGATCTCACCGCAGGATCTCGGCATCTGGAGTGACGACCACATCGAAGGGTTAAGCGAGTTAGTGAGCTTGATCAAAGAACAAGGGGCAAAAACCGGGATCCAATTGGCCCACGCCGGCAGAAAAGCGGTGTTGGAGGGTGACATCATCGCTCCTTCTTCCATCCCTTTTAATGATGATATGAAGACACCTCTTGAAATGAATCCTGAGGATATCAGGGAAACCATTACGGCGTTCGTGAAAGGGGCGGAAAGAGCAAGGAAAGCAGGATTCGATGTTATTGAAATACACGCTGCCCACGGGTACCTCATCAATGAATTCCTTTCCCCGCTGTCGAATAAAAGAACTGACGAATATGGAGGTTCAGCCGAAAACCGGTACCGCTTCCTCCGTGAAGTGATCGAAGGGATAAAAGAAGTGTGGGAAGGACCTCTTCTCGTGCGTGTTTCGGCAAAAGATTACCACGAGGACGGGCTGGATGTTGAGGATTACGTATTATTTTCAAGATGGATGAAAGAGCAGGGAATCGACCTTGTCGATGTGAGCTCGGGAGCAGTCGTACCGGCTCGTATACCTGTTTTCCCTGGTTATCAGGTTAAACTTGCGGAAACCATAAAGAAGGAGGCCGGCATCCCTACAGGGGCAGTGGGACTCATCACCTCCGGACTTCAAGCAGAAGAAATCCTGCAGAATGAGCGTGCTGACTTGATACTCCTCGGCCGAGAGCTGCTTAGAGACCCTTACTGGCCGCGCAGTGCCGCAAAGGAATTGAACGAAGAGATCCAGGCGCCGAAGCAATATGAGCGGGGATGGTAAGAAGAAAAGCGGAATCGCTTTGTGCATAGGTGACAAGCATCCAATGAGTAAGGTCGTTAAAAACCGGGCAGGTATGCTCGGTTTTTTAATAGTTAATGTTTAAAACAAGGTGGTTATTTTGAATAATTATCAAAGGATCATAAAATTCAATTTAGGATCATAAAACTGGAAATAGGATCGTATATTTGCAGATAGAATCATAAATCCTGAAACAGGATCATATATACAGGTAGGATCATAAATACAAAAATGAGCTAACAACTGCTGCCATAATGCTTCCAATTCACTTCCTCCCTGTGAAGAATTTTATAAAACCTCTATCGATTGTCAAAAGATGCATAGAAACTTCCCGATCCCCCAATTACAACCGCAATAATCAAAAAAAGCATGCTTTAAAGGCGGTTTCGCTCTTCAAGCATGCTTCATTATTGAATCAGGAACATCAAATAATAATCGATGGTTAGTCAGAATCCCAAACCCGTTCGACCCTTCCTTCATCCACTTTCACAAGGTACACATCCGGGTTGGTCAAGGCAAACAATTCTTCGAACCCATATTTTCCGTCAAAGTAACGCAGAAATAAAGTGGTGAGGTTACCATGGCTGACAACAACGATATGATCCTCTTTTCTTTTGGCCACATCCTCGATAAAAGAAGCGGCACGCCCCATTGCCTGTTCATTTGACTCTCCCCCCGGGAGGGCAAGGGAAAAATCCTCGAAGCTTTCACGAAGCTTACCCTTCCAGTCCGGAAGATCCTTTGAGCTCAATATTCTCTCACCCAGACGATCATCTTCATGCAAAGGGATGCCGGTCCTTTCAGCAAATGGCTGAATCGTTTGCAAGGCTCTTTTATAAGGGCTTGAATAGATGGCTTCCACCGGGTATTTTTCCAAGAAAGCAGCAAGATGATGTGCCTGCCCCTCACCTTCAGCAGTCAAAGATGCATGAAGCGGCTGGCCTTCAGCTTTGGCATGACGCACAATGTAGATGGTTTTCATCAAATGGTCTCCTCTCTTTCCTACTTTTTCAAAGGAATGGTATGCTCCATGAAATCCTTTGCAATATAGCTGTCAGGAAAGATATCCCTTGCTTCTTTTTGCAGTTCCGGCCATGATTCTTTAGCGAATCTGGAAGAAATATGAGTCAGGAACAGGACATTCACTCCGGCCGTCGTTGCAGTCTCTGCTGCCTGTTTTGTTGTTGAATGGAAGTATTCATATGCCATCTCTTCCTGTTCTCTATTGAAGGTGGCTTCATGAACCAGCACATCGGCGGCACGCGCAAGCTCGTATGCATTTTCACACGTGCGGGTATCGCCGAGAATTGTGACGACACGTCCCGGGATAGAGGGGCCGATATAATCATTTCCATTCACAATGCTGCCATCATCGAGTACCACCTTTTCGCCCGCCTTCAATCTTTTATAAATGGGGCCGGGTTTTACCCCTCTTTCCAGGAGGCGATCCACCTGAAGCTCTCCGGGTTTATCTTTTTCCTCCACTCTGAAACCGAAGGTCGGGAGTCCATGCTGGAGTTCCCTTGCTTCCACCCTGAAACTTTCATCCTCGAAGATAGTCCCTTCTTCTATTTCCACTACTTTAAGGGAATATTTCAGATGGGTTTGGCTGATCGATAAAGAGACTTCGATGAACTGTTTGATACCTGGTGGACCATAGACAGTAAGCTCCGATTCCCCTCCTTGAAACGACCTGCTCCCAAGCAAACCAGGGAGCCCGTATATGTGGTCCCCATGGAGATGGGTGATAAAGATTTTCTCGATTCTTCTAGGTTTCAAGCTCGTATGTAATATCTGGTGCTGCGTTGCTTCTCCGCAATCGAAAAGCCATACTGCACCTCTTTCTTCTAATAATTTTAAAGCTATACTTGTCACATTGCGGAGCTTAGCCGGTACACCGGCTCCCGTGCCCAAAAATAATAATTCCACATTTCTTCACTCCTACTGGGTCCGTGATACTTCTATCATAGCATATTTACCCGCAAACCTAGTGCAGCGAAGCATTAAGTGCCATATACAAATGTAAAAGTTCCGCTTTACCATACATTTTTTAATCTGGTTATAAGATTGAAGAATTAAGCCATCATAAAGACGACGATCATTCGTCAGATTACAGCAGTAAACTTGTTTACCACTGATGAAAAGTAAAAACATTTTCATCTATCCTTTATAAGAAAAAAGTTTATCAGCATATGATTTGCTAAATGCTCAGTTAATCTTTAAAATTAAATAATTGTAAAGATAATAAATAGGAAGAAACATTCTTTTATAACAGATCAGTAACAAGATAAAGTGAGGTCATGACTGTGAAAAATACTAATACACCCTCTTCTCTCATTACTATTTTTGGAGCCACAGGGGATTTAGCAAAAAGAAAACTATATCCATCTCTTTATCATTTATTCCGTAAAGGAAAAATCTCTGAACGATTTGCCGTCATCGGTGTCGGCCGCCGTGACTGGTCAATTGAAGATTTTCAAGAGCATGTTAGGACATCCGTACATAACGCATTAGGTAATGATGAAAACATCGATGAATTCGTTTCTCATTTTTACTATCAGCAAAATGATTTATCAAACAGTGAATCCTATCAGGCACAGAAGCAATTGTCGGAAGAATTGGATGAACATTATCAACTCGAAGGAAACCGAATTTTCTACCTGGCAATGGCACCGGAATTCTTCGGGACCATCACGGAACAATTAAAGACTCAAGGATTGACAGACACCCAAGGATTCCAGCGGTTAGTGATCGAGAAGCCATTCGGTCATGATTTGCCTTCGGCTGAGAAGCTGAACAGTCAAATCCGCGAATCGTTTACAGAAGATCAGATTTACCGTATCGACCACTACCTTGGTAAGGAAATGGTGCAAAATATCGAAGTGATCCGTTTTGCAAATGCCATGTTCGAACCGTTATGGAATAATCGGTATATTTCAAACATCCAGGTAACTTCTTCTGAAGAGCTCGGTGTTGAAGAACGTGGACGATATTACGAAAAAAGCGGTGCGCTCCGAGACATGGTACAGAACCATATGCTTCAAATGGTTGCCCTCCTGGCCATGGAACCGCCGATCAAATTGACGACTGACGAAATCAGAAGTGAGAAAGTCCGCGTGTTGAGAGCTCTGCGTCCGTTTGAATCAGAAGAAGTGAAGGATTATTTTGTGCGCGGCCAGTATGGACCAGGCACCTCAAAAGATCTAACCGTCGATGGATATCGTGAAGCTGAAAACGTGGACGACTATTCCAATACTGAAACATATGTAGCCGGAAAACTGATGATTGATAACTTCCGCTGGGCGGGTGTGCCGTTTTATATCCGGACAGGGAAGCGGATGGCTACCAAGTCCACGAAAATCGTGATTCAATTCAAAGATATCCCGATGAACCTTTACTATAATACAGACAAGCCGTTAGCACCGAACCTGCTCGTTATACACATTCAGCCGGAAGAGGGCATCACCCTTCATCTGAATGTAAAGAAATCAGGCCAGAACATTGAAACGACGCCGGTTAAATTGAACTTTGCCAATACCAGTGTCGATGGAATGAATACGCCTGAAGCATACGAAAAACTTCTGCATGACTGCATGCGAGGAGACGCCACCAATTTCACTCACTGGGATGAAGTGAAACTATCCTGGGCGTTCGTCGATAAAATTTCAGAAGTATGGGAAAAGACGCGTGATGAACAGTTCCCTAACTATGAGTCCGGATCGATGGGACCTAAAGCTGCCGATAACCTGTTAGCGAAAGATGGGTACTACTGGTGGCCGATTGCGAACTTAGATGTAGAACAATGCTAAGAAAGTTGTGTAAATCATTCATCGATTAATTCCATGGGTGTTGCAAGAGAAACGGCCAAGGTTGAGGCCTTGGCCGTTTTTTATTTTTCCCTTGGTAAAACTTACCCGAGCGCTTAAGAAACTAAAAAGCCATGCTGCCCAATAGCAGCATGGCTTTTTCATATGATTCAATTATTTTTATTTCATCCACTCAGTATGGAATGTACCTTCTTTATCGACACGCTGATACGTATGCGCACCAAAGTAGTCACGCTGCGCCTGAATCAAATTGGCAGGCAGAGTTTCGGTACGATAGCTGTCGTAATAAGAAAGCGCTGCTGAGAAGCCTGGTACTGGTACACCGTTTTGGACGGCAACAGAGATGACCTCGCGAAGCGCATATTGATAGCTTTCCACGATTTCCTTGAAGTAAGGATCCAATAAAAGATTAGAAAGGCCTGATTCACGGTCATAGGCTTCCTTGATCTTTTGAAGGAATTGAGCGCGGATGATGCAGCCTCCCCGGAAAATCATTGCGATATCACCGTATTGAAGGTTCCAGTCGTATTCGTCGCTCGCTGAACGCATTTGGGCAAAGCCTTGGGCATATGAACAGATTTTACTCATGTAAAGGGCTTTGCGGATGGATTCAATAAGAGCTTTTTTATCACCCGTGAACGCAGGTGTATCAGGACCTTTCAGGATTTTGCTCGCTTTGACCCGCTCATCTTTGATGGCTGAAATAAAGCGGGCAAATACAGACTCTGTAATGATCGGCAGGGATACACCCAGGTCAAGCGCACTTTGGCTTGTCCATTTACCGGTACCTTTTTGCCCGGCTTTATCAAGGATGACATCGACCATCGGCTTGCCTGTTTCATCATCTTTTTTCGTGAAGATATCGGCTGTGATCTCAATCAGATAGCTATCCAGTTCACCTTTATTCCACTCAGCGAAAACTTCGTGAAGTTCTTCCGCGCTTAGCCCAAGAACATTTTTCATTAGGAAATAGGATTCTGCAATCAGCTGCATATCTCCATATTCAATTCCGTTATGGACCATTTTCACATAGTGACCTGCACCATCGGGACCGATATAAGTTGTGCAAGCTTCACCGTTTACTTTAGCAGCGATGTCTTTAAGGATCGGTGCAACAAGCTCATAGGCTTCCTTTTGGCCGCCAGGCATGATAGACGGACCGGTCAATGCCCCTTCTTCCCCGCCTGATACACCTGTACCGATAAAGTGGATACCTGATTCACTCAATTCGTGATTACGTCTTCTTGTATCTTCGAAAAACGTGTTACCGCCATCGATCAGGATATCTCCTTTCTCGAGGAAAGGTTTCAATTGATCGATTGTAGCATCCGTTGCTTTACCCGCCTTCACCATAAGAAGGATTTTGCGAGGTTTTTCCAACGAATTTACGAACTCTTCAATTGTGTATGTAGGGACAATCTTCTTTCCATTTGATTCATTTACCATTTCATCCGTTTTTTCACGGGAACGATTATAAACAGACACAGAATATCCTCTACTTTCAATATTCCATGCAAGGTTTTTTCCCATTACAGCTAATCCAATAACTCCAATTTCTTGCTTAGACATTTCAGTCAACGTCCTTTCTGTGTGAGTTTTACTGTTTATAGAAATCATTTATTATTTCTTAAACACGTTAGGCAATCCCTTTCAATCTAACAAGAATACGAGACCGATGCAAATAATCGGATTATGTCATCCCGTACTTTATCGTATCCATTTGTTAGAGTGCCCATTAATCCCGCAAAAAGTCCTTATTGAAACTTGTATCATGCTTTGTAACATATGAAGATTTCCTCTCTTTTCCCTTAACCCCCTTCGATATAGAATGTTTACCGAATTTTTCCTGCAATTGAGACAGGACGTTATATAAAGGCTCGTCCTTTGCCGCATTTTCGAAAGAAAAAAGATCCAGCTGCTCTGTTGCTTCGTTTTTCTCCATTAAATCCTGTACGGTCACTCCAAGGAGCCGGACGGGATCTCCATTCCAGTGTTTGACAAACAACTCCTTTGCGTAAAGGAAGAGGTCTTCTTTTTTTATGACGGGGTTATCGGCTTTCCTGCTTCTGGTGATGGTTTTTCGGTATTTATCGCGAATCATGATCTGAACTGTCGTCCCCACCACATCCTTCTGCTGCAGTCTTTGGGACACTTTGGTGCACAGCCTGTCAATGATGGCCAGGAGTTCACTTTGATTCGTGGTATCCTTCGGAAGGGTAGTTGAATTCCCTACACTTTTATAATCATAAATCGAATCTGGGTCCACCACTCTACGGTCAACGCCATTTGCACGTTCCTTCAGACGTAGACCGTTGATCCCCAACAAGGATTTAAGCTGAATCTCGTTTGCCTCCGCTAAATCTTTACATGTCACTATACCAATTTTTTTTAGTTTTTCAGCTGTTTTAGAACCGACTCCATGCATTTCGATTACAGGGAGGGGCCACAGTTTCATAGGGATGTCTCGTTTTCTAAGGACAGTGATCCCCATGGGTTTTTTCATATCGGAAGCGGTTTTCGCAAGAAATTTGTTTGGAGCTATCCCGATTGAACAAGGAAGGTCCAATTGACTTTTAATTTGGGTTTGAATGGAGGAGGCTATTTCCAGCGGGGTGCCTTTGTCATATGAATCTGTTATGTCCATATAGCCCTCATCGATGGAAACCGGTTCCACAAGGTCGGAGTATTGTCTTAAAATATCGAACATGCCCTTAGATGCAGCCCGGTACCGATCGAAATTGGGCGTTTTTATGATCAGGGCAGGACAGAGTTTTTTGGCTTCCCAAAGAGGCATCGTCGTTTTCACACCAAAGCTTCTTGCTTCATAGCTGCATGTAACGATAATGCCTTTTCTCTCTTTTGGATTACCAGCGATGGCCAATGGCTTTCCTTTAAGGGTGGGGTCGAAAGCCATCTCAACCGATGCGTAAAAGCTATTCATATCGACGTGAAGAATGACTCTGCCATTCTTGGGGTAATGTGAATTCATACTATCGCGTCTTTCATTTATTAGTTTTGAGAGATTTTTTGATTGAGAACATATTCCTTTATTTCTTTAATACCTTCCAAGCTGTCCACTAAAACATTTGGGTCAATCTGTGTAATCATACGATTCTCCAGGTTGATTACACCATGGAAATATTTTGTCTTTGAATAAGCAAGCAGCCCGACATCCGTAATCGAGGCATCGGCAACTTCAAGGATTTCTTTTGCTTCTTGTACCAGGAGCCCGATTTGAAGGGTTTCGGTATGTACTACAACCAGGAATAATCCTTCTTCGGTGTTTAGTGTCTGATTGTATAGAATGGCTGCCAGATCCATTACCGGAATAAGTTCATTTCTTACTTTAACCAAACCGAGAACGTATGAAGGCAGATGCGGAATCGGGTTTATGTTACCAAGTTTTTCGATTGAAACGACATATTCTATCGGGAGTGCATACTCTTCCCTGCCGGCATGGAAAACGACTACTTTTGTCATCATTGGTGGTGTCCCCTCTCAACTCATTGTTTATTTACTTCTAATGTACCATATTCTTTAGGATAAAGAATCCGACTTTCAATAAAACGCATTTCAAAAGTACGAACTTTTATCCATTCATTTGGAATCAGCGTATAAATAGAAAAGCCCATTAACAATCATGATTGTTAATGGACAATTACTTATAGATACAGAGCGGGCAGACTCAGTTTTACTATTCAGCCACTTCCTGAATGATGGCTACGACCATTTCAGCAAGTTTATTGAGTTCTTCCACAGGCATTCTTTCGTTCTTTGTATGAATCTCTTCGTATCCCACTGCCAGGTTTACTGTCGGTACACCGAAGCCAGCGATGACATTTGCATCACTTCCGCCTCCGCTTGTCAGCAGTTCACTCGGACGGCCGATTTTCTTGGCAGCACGTTTGGCAACTTCAACGACTTCGTCTCCGTCACTGAATTTGAATCCTGGATACATGACCTGGACTTCTACTTCAGCCTTTCCACCCATTTCTTCTGCAACTGTTTCAAATGCACTCTTCATTTTTTCCACTTGTTTTTCCATTTTTTCTGGTACCAGCGAGCGTGCTTCGGCTAATATATCAACTTGCTCGCAAACGATATTTGTTGCTTTTCCGCCTTCAAAACGTCCGATATTGGCCGTTGTTTCTTCATCGATGCGGCCAAGAGGCATTTTTGCGATCGCTTTAGCGGCAATCGTGATGGCAGATACACCTTTTTCAGGAGCAACTCCAGCATGGGCTGTTTTACCGAAGATCGTGGCAAGGATCTTTGCCTGGGTGGGAGCTGCAACGATAATGTTGCCGACTTTACCATCAGAATCCAGGGCAAATCCATATTTCGCTTTTACAAGAGAAGAATCAAGAGCTTTTGCACCTACAAGGCCAGACTCTTCCCCTACAGTGATGATGAATTGGATATCGCCGTGAATAATATTCTGTTCTTTCAAGACAGTGATTGCTTCAAGCATCGTTGCAAGCCCTGCTTTATCATCTGCTCCAAGAATCGTCGTTCCATCGGAATAAACATAACCATCTTCTTTGACCGTTGGTTTTACACCTTTCGCAGGGACAACCGTGTCCATATGAGAAGTGAAATAAATCGTATCGACGCCGTCTTTGTTACCTTTCAGATTACAGATCAGGTTGCCCGCACCATGCCCGGTCACACCCATGGTATCATCTTCATACACATCGACACCCAATTCTGTAAACTTCTTCGTCAATACCTTCGCAATTTCTGCTTCATCTTTCGTTTCAGAGTCGATTTGAACCAATTCGAGAAATTCATTCAATAAACGTTCTTGATTTATCATTCGATAGACCTCCACAATATGTATTCACTGTTTAGTATATCGTGAATGCGGGGACCGGACAAATAAACTTCCTTATAGAGGGATATTCCCGTGTTTTTTTGCAGGTCTTTCTTCTTTTTTATTTCTCATCATTTCCAGACCCTGAATCAGCTTGATACGGGTTTCACGCGGGTCGATGACGTCATCGACCATTCCTCTGGACGCCGCTACATAAGGGTTAGCAAATTTTTCGCGGTATTCTTCGATTTTTTGCTCACGGAGCTCTTCAGGGTTTTCGCTTCCGGCAATTTCCCGTGCGAAGATGATATTTGCTGCTCCCTGCGGTCCCATGACAGCAATTTCTGCATTCGGCCAAGCAAAAACAAGATCGGCACCGATCGACTTACTGTTAAGAGCCACATAAGCTCCCCCATATCCCTTCCTTAATATCACTGTCATCTTTGGCACAGTAGCTTCTGAATAAGCGTATAGGATTTTTGCACCATGACGGATGATTCCCCCGTGCTCCTGCTTGATCCCCGGGAAGAAGCCTGTGACATCTTCAAAGGTGATAAGGGGGATATTGAAAGAATCACAGAAACGGATGAACCTGGATGCTTTATCGGATGAATCAATATCCAATCCTCCCGCCATGAACTTCGGCTGGTTGCACACAAGTCCTACCACTTCACCTTTTATTCGGGCCAGGCCGACCACGATATTCTTGGCAAATTCCTTTTGTACTTCCATAAAGCTGTCCCCATCAACGATTTCATTGATGACCGTCCGGACGTCATATGGACGGATGGCATCGAAAGGGATGAGGTCCGTTAAATCTGCCCGGTAATCATCTTCTTCTGATGCCTCGAGGCGGGGAGGCTTTTCCTCGTTGTTTTGAGGTAAATAACTCAATAACCTGCGCACCTCCAGGAGGACCTCTTCTTCTGTCTTCCCTCTGAAATGTGCGTTTCCGCTGATTGTATTATGAACTTTCGCCCCGCCCAGGTCTTCGGAACTGATTTTCTCCCCCGTAACCGTTTCGATCACTTTAGGGCCTGTGATGAACATCTGGCTTGTGTCATCGACCATGAAAACAAAGTCAGTAATCGCAGGAGAATATACGGCCCCGCCTGCACATGGACCCATAATGACTGAAATTTGCGGAATCACTCCCGAGTAAATGGAATTACGATAGAAAATATGGCCATATCCGTCAAGGGAGACAACCCCCTCCTGGATACGCGCTCCGCCTGAATCATTCAACCCGATAAAAGGGGCCCCGTTCTTGACGGCCAAATCCATGACATGTGCAATTTTCTTGGCATGCATTTCACCAAGTGCCCCTCCAAATACGGTGAAATCCTGAGAAAACAGATAAATGGGCTTCCCGTCTACTTTTCCGTATCCGGTGACTACCCCATCACCCGGACCATTCACTTCATTCAACCCAAAATCCGAACATCTGTGTTCAATGAATGGGTTCAGTTCAACGAAGCTCCCCGGATCCACCAGGATGTCGATTCTCTCCCTTGCTGTCAGTTTCCCTTTCTCATGCTGCTTATCGATTTTCGCATCCCCGCCTCCAAGCTCAACTTCTCTTCTGCGGTCATACAGTTCATTAATCTTTTCATAGATATCCATTATGCATGATCCTCCTTGATGTTTGATTTATCACAAAGTTCGTATAGAACGCCATGTGATGACTTCGGGTGCATAAAGGCGACCATCGCACCGCCTGCCCCTTGTTTCGCTGTTTCATTGATCATTTTCACGCCATTGTCCCGCAATTCCCGGATTCGTTCTTCGATTCCTTTTACTCCGAAAGCAACGTGATGAATCCCTTCGCCTCTTTTTTCAATGAATTTTGCTACGGGACTTTCTTTATGTATTGGTTCCAATAATTCAAGTTTAATATTTCCTCCATCAATAAAAGCCACCTTTACTCCCTGAGATGCAACTTCTTCAAGTTTAAGCAGCTTCAATCCAAGCGTTTGTTCATAAAATGGAAGAACTTGTTCAATTGATGATACCGCTATCCCGATGTGATCCACTCTGTTCATTCTTACCATCCCCTAACTATGTTCTGCTTCCCACTCTCTAATAATTCGATTTAGGATGTCGAAAATCCTCCTAAATTAACGAATTATTAAAGCGTTTTCTTAAAAGGGACAGGTTGTAATCCCGAGGGATAAACGATAAAATATTCTTATCAATAATTTATGTTTTACTGAAAGAATGGAGAGATTCTATGGGTAATAAAAAGATGCAAAAGATCGTGGTATATTTAATGTTGTTTGCGATGATTGCCTCCACAATAATGGCGGGCCTTACATTTTTACTATAAGCTCGGATCTATACTAAAAAGGATTTGCCCATCGACATCGTCGAAGAGCAAATCCCTTTTTATTTCAGTGCACCATATTCCTTCCCCAATTCCTGGAATGATTTTGATGTTTTCACCACTAAAACCTTCGTGCCGATGGGCACCCTGTCATAAATGAATTCAACATTTTTATTCAGCATCCTGATGCATCCGTTTGAAATATACTTTCCGATGCTCGATGGCTGATTGGTGCCGTGGACGCCATAGATCCTTCCATCCGTTCCTTCCGCATCAAATCCAATCCACCTTGAACCCAGCGGATTTCTGGGATCACCGCCCGGAATGTTTTTCTTACGATAATATGGATTTTTCGCTTTTACCGTGACAGTGAAAAGACCTTCTGGTGTTAAATCGGTTGTTTTGCCGGTTGCAACACCATAGGTTCCCACCACCTTCCCTTCATTGATAAAAGACAGCTGGTTGGATTCTTTATTTATGATGAGAAACGGGTCCCCGGGCAGCGGATTTCTTCCCAGCGGCCAGATTGGAGACGCCATCAGCATAATGGCAAGAAGTATGCGCATGTTCATATCACCCTTACTTTTCAATCTTAGGTGTAGTGTACTTCTCTTTTGCTTTTCTCATTCTTTTGAATGCCTTTAAAGGAGCTTTTTATCAACAGATACTGTTCCATCTCCTGAACAAACTGATAAAGTGCTGCACGCACTTCGAATTCCTCCCGTGTTTTAGGCAAGTCCATTTGTTCGAATTCAACTTTTAAATCATATAATTTCTTCAAGTAAAAAAGCGCGGTATTGCCAGGGTGTATATGCTGACTTAGTTCTTCCAGGAATTGAGCGATTTTTTTCCCCTGCTCGACTCTTAACGAGATTGAGGCAGCAATCGGCAGGATGCGCTGCAGAATCTCGAACTGCTTCTCCCTCATCTTGAAATAAAGATAATACAAATCTTCATGACGAAGAAAATGATTCTCCACATCTTTGAAAGCAAGGGTTTTTGCTTCTTTTAATAAAGTTTCTGTTTCGGTGATTTCCTTCCCATCCCAATCACTCTGATTGGTTTTCAAATGATTTATCAGTTCACAGAAGATTTTATAAAAATTCTCTTCGATTTTCTCTTGATATTCAGCCAGCTTATTTTCCACACTCGGCATATACAGATTCATGATGAGCGCGATACCGATACCGATGACTATAATCCCCATCTCATTCCTGAAGAGTCCCAGTGTCACATTTCCCGCAGAATACACATGAAGGATGATGACTGAACTTGTAACGATTCCTTCTTTTATCCGCAGGGAAACCGTTACAGGGATGAAGACGAGTAGCAAGAGGCCAATGACGATCGGATGGTAGGCAATGAATTCAAAGAATGCTCCCGAGAATAACATCCCGATTACACAGGCGATAAAGCGGCTGGAGGAGGCCTGGACGGATTTTTTCTTTGTGTTCTGGATACAAAGGATGGTCAAGATCCCCGCTGACACAAAATTATCAAGCTGAAACAGTTGGGCGATACTGATCGCCAGGGCAGTCCCGATCCCGGTTTTGAGTGTTCGATATCCTATACGGAACATGCATCTTTCTCCTAACAGTTAAAATGATTCTTTAAGAATACCATATTGAAGCGCTAACAAAAAAGAAGGATCATCAATTGCTGATCCTTCTTTTTTCCTTGGCCGTACTGCATTGCTGCCCGGCCATTTAAAAGACTTCGCTTTCTGCAGCCTCCGTCTTTCACTCCAGCAGCTGGATAACCCAAATCACTAAAAACTTTGACATAGCTTTGTCTATAATACTTTTTCAAGAAATTCTTTTGCCCTGCCTGTACTCGGCTGAAGAAAGAAATCTGCGGGTTTTCCTTCCTCGACGATTTTACCGTCATTCATGAAGATGACTCTGTCGGCCACTTCTTTTGCAAAGCCCATTTCATGGGTGACAATGATCATCGTCATCCCGGAACCGGCAAGATCTTTCATGACTGACAATACTTCCTTTACCATTTCGGGATCAAGTGCAGATGTCGGCTCATCGAATAAGATGACTTTCGGTTCCATCGCTAAAGCTCTTGCTATGGCCACACGCTGTTTCTGGCCGCCTGAAAGACGATTGGGATATTCGGCACTTTTATCCTTCAAACCTACCTTGGTAAGTAATTCGATTCCGAGCTGTTCCGCTTTATTACGCTTTACTTTTTTCACCTTTATGGGGGAATATATCACGTTTTCCAAGACTGTCATATGGGGGAACAGATGGAAATGCTGAAAGACCATCCCCACTTCCTGTCTTATTTGACCGATATTCTTCATATTGACATCTTTCTCTTGAAATTGGATCGTGCCGCTGCTTGGCTGCTCCAAGTAATTCAGGCATCTCAGCAAGGTTGACTTCCCTGAGCCTGAAGGACCGATCACCGCCAGTACCTCACCTTTTTGGACAGTTATGTCTATCCCCTTTAACACGTCCAGGTTTCCAAATGATTTTGTGATGTGTGCTCCTTTAATCATTTCCTATCAGCCTCCTCTCAAGTAATTTCCCAAGAAGCGTCAACACCATGACCATTACATAATAGATGAGCCCTGCAAGTAATAGGGGTTCAAAGAAGGAGTAAAGATCGCTTCCCACCATGTATGACCTTCTCATTACGTCCATCGCTCCTATTACCGTGACAATGGCCGATTCTTTCGTCAACGTGATAAATTCATTCATCAAGGCCGGTAATATATTTTTAATCGCCTGAGGCAATATGATATCCTTCATCGTTTGGCTGTAGGGAATCCCTAAAGCCATAGCAGCTTCCTTCTGGCCCTTATCGACGGCATTTATACCCGCCCGGATGATTTCGGAAATATATGCTGCTGAATTTAAGGAAAACGAAAGAATCGCAGCTGTATATGGTTCAATTTGTGTTCCAAACAGTTGGGGGGATCCGTAGAATATGATCATCAGCTGCAGTACAAGTGGTGTTCCCCTGAACACAGATGTATAAGCATCAGCAAGCCACACCAGGGGTTTTACTGAACTGATTTTAAATAACGATAATACAATTCCGAATATAAATCCTAAAATGCCTGATGCACCCACAATCATCAACGTAACCTTCAAACCTTCCAAAATAAAAGGTATGGAAGGCAGCAGCTGTGCAAAATCAAGTTTCATTTTTTATTCCTCCAACATTCTCAATAAATGTCGAAAGGCCAACCGCAAGGATGGTCAGCCTCTCTCTTTTCAATTCCTTATTCAACAGCCCCGTTGAACCATTTTTCAGCCAACTTATCCAATTCTCCGCTTTCTTCAAGTTTCTTTAAGGCTGTATTGAATTCTCCAGTAAGTTCACTTTCCTTTGGAAAAGCAATCGCTGATCCCGCTTCTTCTTCATTCACATCCATCGTCGTTCCTTGAAGCTCTTTGTTTTTGTTCAAGTAGCCATCGGCTACTGTATTTTCAATAATGATGGCATCAAAACGTCCATTTTGAAGGTCTTGTACCAGCTCAGGAATACGGTCTCTTGTTTCAACTTTAAGGTCGATTGAAGAACTCATACTTTCCGCTTCATCCTGTTGAATCGATCCTAATTGAACCCCCACTGATTTTCCACCCAAATCTTTTTCAGTGGAAATCCCGCTGTTTTTTTTCGTGATGATCATATTTTTCGCTGTATAATAGACATCACTGAAATCCACATTTTTCTTGCGCTCCGGAGTAGGTGTCATCGCTGATAGGACGAAATCAACCTGCCCTGTTTTTAACGCAGTGATAAGTCCGCTGAACTCCATGTCTTTTATTTCAACTTCATATCCCAACTCATCTGCCAGCAGATTGGCGAGGTCGATATCATATCCGATGAATTTATCACTGTTTGCTGTGTCGACGTATTCGAACGGTTTATAATCCGCCGATGTACCCATGATTAATTTCTTTGGATCTCCGGATGCAGTATCTGCTGCGTCTGACCCGCATGCAGCGAGACTGATAGATAGTACAAAGACTAATAAAAATGATAATAGCTTTTTCATTTACTCATCCCCCTAAGATTGTATAAATATTTATATTTTTGTATATTAATTAATATATTTGTATTCTATCAGCTTTTTATTTTTATGCAATACTTTTTATAATTATAAATTATTGTTTGTATTTTCAGAAAACTCCCTCAAAAATAAAGATAAAAAAGGCCTGTTAGAGAATGCTCTAACAGGCCTTTTTTGTATATTTATTAAACCTCTTCACAATATTCATCAAAATACGATTGAAGCTTGTTTACAACTGACATTGGATCATGACCTTCAATCTCATGTCTTTCTACCATTGTCATAAGCTTCCCATCTTTTAATAAAGCGAAAGATGGAGAGGACGGCGGGTAGCCGGTAAAGTAACTGCGCGCTTTAGCCGTTGCTTCTTTATCCTGGCCAGCGAATACCGTTACCAATTGATCAGGTCTCTTATCGTAATGGATGGAATGAGCCGCTGCAGGACGGGCAATGCCCCCGGCACATCCGCAAACTGAGTTGATCATGACAAGCGTCGTACCAGGCTTTGTGAAAGCTTGGTCAACCTCTTCTTCTGTTGTTAATTGTGAATAACCAGATGTCTCCATCTCTTGACGGGCCTGGCGGACGATATCGTTCATAAATAAATTGAAATCCATATCCATTCTATGACGCTCCTTTTCACTGCTCTATGTTCTTGATCATTCTTCTCTGTTAGCGAAGTTTGATTTACCACCATCATACAAGTTTGGGTCTTAATTTTCAATTGTAAATGATTGATTCCTATACAAACCTCATATTCATTTAGCACTTTTGATCCCCGCTGTTGATTTCCGTGCAAGACATCGCTTTCCGCGCACGATTTGCCTCCGCCATGCCCGGATCAAACCTGCTTATAAAGATGAAGCAGTTCTTCGATTGCCTTGGAAGTGGTAAGATCGCCGACTTTGACCTTCTCCTCCATTTGCGGGACGGCAGGCTTTATTCTTTCATCGAGGAAGAAATCTGACAGAATCCGGTCTTTTAACATGGTATAGAACCAATCTTTCTTTTGAAGGGCCCTCCTATTTTGGAAACTGCCGATTTCTTTTGTTTTCTTTTCAAATTCCTTCATCACATCCCACAGTTCAATCAGACCCCTATTCTCAAGGGCAGAGCATGTATACGCCTTTGAAGTCCATCCTTTTGTAGCGGGTACGAGAAAGTGGAGGATTTGATTCAGTTCACGTCGGGTTTTTTCCGCCAGCGGCTTATTTTTACCATCCGCTTTATTGACGACCATTGCATCTGCTAGTTCCATGATGCCCTTTTTCATTCCTTGCAGCTCATCTCCCGCGCCGGTGATGGCAAGTAAAAGGAAGAAGTCAACCATCTGTCTGACCATGACTTCACTTTGACCGACACCGACGGTTTCAATGATGATAATGTCGTATCCCGCAGCTTCACACAAAAGCAGGGTCTCATTCGTTTTTCGATGCACACCCCCGAGGGTTCCTGCAGTCGGTGACGGCCTGACAAAGGCTTTAGGGTTCTTTGACAGCTGCTCCATCCTTGTTTTATCCCCCAGGATGCTGCCCCCGGATAAGGAAGAGCTTGGATCGATCGCAAGAACCGCAACAGAATGCCCCTGGTTGCACAGCATCTCTCCAAACGCCTCGATAAATGTGCTTTTCCCGGCTCCGGGAACTCCCGTGATACCAATACGGAGGCTGTTCCCTGTATGGGGCATCACTTCCCCAAGAAGTTCCTGTCCCCATTCGTAATGATGGGCGGCATTGCTTTCAATCAAGGTGATGGCTTTGGCCAGGGAGCTGCGATTTCCATTCAGGATCCCTTCCTTCAATGCTTGGATGGAGATCGGATCTTGTTTTTTCTTTACAAACCTCTTCTTTTTTTCCGGGCGTTGGTTGTCCATTATTCGGTCACTTCCTCATAACCGAGCACTTCGTATATTTCCTTGATCACTTTCTGTGCAGCGACCGGAATGATCGTGCCCGGTCCGAATACGGCAGACGCTCCGCTATTCAGCAGGAACTCATAGTCCTTGGCCGGAATGACGCCGCCCACTACGATGAGTATGTCTTCTCTTCCAAGTTTTCTGAGCTCGGCCGCCAGCTGCGGCAAGAGGGTTTTATGACCTGCTGCGAGTGAACTGAAGCCTATGACGTGGACATCATTTTCCACCGCCTGCAGAGCCGTTTCTTCCGGCGTTTGAAACAGAGGTCCGATATCGACATCGAATCCAAGATCGGCAAATGCCGTAGAGATCACTTTCGCCCCTCTGTCGTGCCCATCCTGACCCATCTTGGCAATCAGGATACGAGGTCTTCTTCCTTCATTCTCCAGGAATTCCTCTGTCATGTCCTGTACGACTGCGATTTCATCTTCATTTGAAAAATTAGAACTGTACACGCCGCTGATACTCCTTATCGTCGCTTTATGTCTGCCTGATACTTTTTCGACCGCATCAGAGATTTCACCGAGAGTGGCTCTTGCCCGGGCAGCTTCCACTGCTTTTTCGAGCAGGTTTCCTTCACCTGTTTCCGCGGCTTTCGTCAAGGCGTCCAGCGTCTTTAACACTTCCTCTTCATTTCTCTCTTCTTTCAACTTTTGTATTCTTTCAATCTGTTTCTGTCTGACGGCTGTATTATCAATATCAAGTGTTTCGATCTCATCTTCTTTTTCCAGACGGTATTTATTCACTCCGATGATCGATTCTTTACCTGAATCAATCATTGCCTGCCTTTTCGCTGCTGCTTCCTCGATCCGCATCTTCGGAAGACCTGTTTCGATCGCTTTCGTCATTCCGCCAAGCTCTTCGATTTCTTCAATGTGCTCCCAGGCTTTCTCCATGAGCTGTTTTGTCAAAGATTCTACGTAATGGGATCCTGCCCAAGGGTCGATGACTTTTGTAATCAATGTTTCTTCCTGAAGGTAAAGCTGAGTGTTACGGGCAATACGCGCTGAAAAATCTGTCGGCAGGGCTATCGCCTCATCCAGTGCGTTTGTATGAAGCGACTGTGTATGCCCCATTGCTGCAGCATGTGCTTCAATCAGCGTACGGGTCACATTGTTGAACGGATCCTGTTCCGTCAGGCTCCATCCTGATGTTTGAGAATGCGTACGCAGCGCCATTGATTTTACATTTTCCGGATTAAAGGATTTCATCATTTGGGCCCAGATCCTTCGTGCGGCACGCATTTTTGCCACTTCCATAAAATAATTCATTCCTATTGCCCAAAAGAATGACAGCCTTGGTGCGAATGAGTCGATACCAATACCTGCCTTCAACCCGGTCCTCACGTATTCAAGGCCATCGGCAAGGGTATAAGCAAGCTCGATATCAGCAGGTGCCCCCGCTTCCTGCATATGATAACCCGAGATGCTGATGCTGTTGAATTTTGGCATTTTTTTGGATGTATACTCAAAGATATCCGCGATGATCTTCATCGAAGTTTCAGGTGGATAGATGTACGTATTCCTCACCATGTATTCTTTCAAAATGTCATTTTGAATGGTTCCTGAAAGCTGTTCCTGGGAAACTCCCTGCTCTTCTGCCGTCACAATGTAAAAGGCAAGAATCGGGAGGACGGCCCCATTCATCGTCATCGATACCGACATTTGATCAAGAGGAATACCATCAAATAGTATTTTCATATCAAGGATGGAATCGATTGCCACCCCTGCTTTCCCAACATCACCTACCACTCTCGGGTGATCGGAGTCATAGCCCCTGTGGGTCGCAAGGTCGAACGCTACCGAAAGGCCTTTCTGCCCCATACTCAGGTTTCTTCGATAGAAAGCATTACTTTCTTCCGCTGTTGAAAAGCCTGCATATTGGCGCACAGTCCATGGCCTGTTTACATACATCGTCGGATATGGACCTCTGGTGAAAGGCGCCAGTCCCGGCAGATCATCACGATGGGGGATGTCCTTTGTATCTTCCTCTGTATAGAGGGATTTGATTGTTACATTCTCATTTGTTTCATAGGTGCTGCCGGAAGCAGAAAAACTCCCCGTCTCCTTCGCTTGTGAGTATGGATCCATCCCCTGCCAGTCTGGTTTAATCATGTTTCTTCTCCTCCTCCCAGATTGAAAGTAATTCAGTCAGTTTATGGAGCATATTCTGTTTCTGATGGATACAGCCGTTCAACCCAAGCTGTAACCATTCATTCATTTTCTCACCGTTCAGTTTACCTGCGATATCGACTTTTATTTGGGAATGATAATTGGCTGCTGTCTCCACGATCAACGGAAGCCATTCATCATATTCTTCATCTTTACCGCAAACAACATAATAAGGATAGTTGGTTTCTTCAATGAACGTAAGGATATCTTCTTTCGTGAGACATGAATGACTCAGTCGGGAGTCGATGCCTCCTGTGGATAAGAAGCCACTTACAAAGTCGGCCCGCGCCTTATGGCTCTTCAATTCCCCCAAACCAATAATGCCGGCAGCGGGTTTGCTGCCTGACTTCACGAGTTCTTCAGCTCTTATTCTAAGTTTCTCGAATGGAAGGGAGAGCCTGTTCCCCTTCTCTGTTTCCACACCTGAAAGTGAATCTTCCAGGTTGGCGTAGATGTTGGTACCGATCATGGACTTGGATCGTGTGGATAAATCAGTCACTCTCTCTTCGAGTACCTTTCTAATACTCTCCTGGATTTTCCCCTCCAGCAATAAAGTATCGATTCCGCCTTCTCGATCGATGTGCTGGAATTCCTTCCAGGCTCTTCTCCCTGCTTCTTCCGTCAGCCACTCCACATAATAGGAGCCGCCTGCAGGATCGAAGACTTTATTTAAATGGGCTTCTTCCCCAAGGATCAACTGTAAGTTGCGTGCCACCCTCTCAGAAAATGGAGTTGTTTCGCCTTTTATACTGTCAAAAGGATGGACAACCAGGTAATCGACGCCGCCAAGAACAGCAGAAAATGCCTCTCCCCCCGTCCGAAGCAAATTGACATGCTGATCGAGCCCCGATTTATTGAACTTTGAGGTTTCTGCACTTATACTGATGCAATCATCACAGACTTCTTTAGTGAGGCCGTAGGAGGCAAGGACGTCCTTCCATAACTTTTTGAATGCCCTCATCTTGGCCACTTCCATAAAAAAGTGACTTCCTAAAGAAAAATGAACATGAATCTTTTGGGCGATTTCCTCAGGGGACCAGCCCTTCTCTTGCAACCTTTCAAGATAAAAGACTCCTGTACTCAAAGCATAGGCAAGTTCCTGTACGGCATTCGCCCCCTGTTCATGGTAAGGAGACGTATTTATTACGATGGTTTTGATTTCAGGAAGATGAGATGCTGCTGCAGCGGCCTTTTCTATCCAACCGTCAAGCTGGTATTCCCCCTGTTCAAGTCCGATTTCTGAAAGGGGATCAAATCCAATCACTCCTCTAAGCTCTCTGAAGGACTCATCACCAACCGCAAGAAAGGATAATCGGTCAACTAACTCAGCATTATTTTTCTCTATGTTAAAAACCGGCAGGGCTTCCCCTGCAAACCGTTCGATAAAGGAGTCAAATCCTTCTCCGATTTCCATTCCTTCCATTGAAAATGCCAGACAGTTTTGTCCCCTGGAGACTGCCTGCTGCATAGCATCGGCTAATTCTACCCACGTCTTCCTTTTTAATTGCTGAGCGATTCTCCACTCATTGAGGGTTGATAATTTTTTATTTATATCCGGTATATAGGAATCCACACGATTGATAGCTGAAATATCTTCTTGGGTGAAAAGTGGTTTCAGATCGATTCCTTCATACGTTTTAGTATGTAACGCTTCCACACTTCTCCCTTTCAAGGCTCTTTCAGCCGCTTCCTGCCATTCTTCTAAACTGGGAGGATTGAATGTTTGCTCTTTCATCTCACTAAGCTTCATAGTACCCCTCTTTCATTTCGCATTTTTGAAATCGTTTACAAAATAATGTTTAGTCATCCCATTTGCTCTCTTTTTTCTTTGGATCTTTTTGATGAAAATTCTAAATTTTTATTCTAATACTATTTTAGTATATAAAAAAACTCTCTTATCTTCAATTCCCCTCTGAAAACAAATAAAGAAAAAGAAGAGCCTGAATGCCGGCTCTTCCCTTTCTCAATCTGTTATTTTTTTGTGTTGATATATAACTTTCCATCTGCACGTTTGGTGGATACATTACCGAAGTCATCAGAAATTTTCACTTCAACCACTGCACCTGCTGCCTTAACATCAGATATGGCTGTATAGTACCCTACATAATGACCTTCAGATGTTTCCATCATCGGAAGTTCAGTTGCGTTTGTCAACTGCCCTCCTGCATTGGTCAACGGCATGTGGATGACGAATGTTGCATCCAGGCCAGGTTCGCTGTCAAATTCGATTTTGACCGATTCACCTTTTTTCAATTCTTTATCTTCAGCCGGAAGAAGATGATCGATTTCAATGTCCCCGAACTTGGCAAAGACCGTCACCGATTTCTTCTTTTTGTTGCCGGCTTTATCTTTTGCAACGACTTGAATGACATTTTCCCCTTCATTGAGAAGAAGCCTGTGGCTGAATTCGCCGTCTTTCACAGTTGCTTTTTCACCATTCACTTTCACCCACGCAAGGTGATCCTCGTTAATGGTTCCTTTCACTGTAATGGCTTCACGATTTGTTTTCAGTCCTTCCTCAGGAGAAGTGATCGCGAGTTCCGGTTTCACTTGATCGAGCGTGATTGTGACAGGTTCGGAAGCCCCCGTCATACCCTGCTCTGTTGCAGCTTTTGCCGAAATGACATTCTCCCCGTCGTTCAAGGTAACATCTGCAGAGAATGTACCGTCTTCAGCCGTTTCGGCTTGAGCCACTTCTTCATCCCCATTGTATAGATGGACGGTAGTAGTAGGTGCTGAAGTACCTTCAACGGTCACCGATTCGTCCTTCGTATATGAACCGTCTTTAGGTGAAGTGATGACTGGTGCAGTCACTTCGTAATTCACCGTTGCACGGATCATATAGTTTCCTTCATCTTCTGGAGAAGGCGACCATGCTCCGCCGACCAGCTGCCAGCTGCGCGCAGCGTATTCGCCGTCTTCATCTGTACCCAATCCAGGTGCGTTAGGGTTAGGGGCAGATTGGATGTAGACCATATAGAAGTCTCCATCGACCATGATTCCGTGTTCACTAAGATCTACATGCGTCCATTCGCCATTTCTCAGGGCAGTTGCATCAATTGGGCCTGCAATTTTATTACCAGGTGCCCCATCAGTTCCGGAAGCGTCATAGATGGCCACTTGGAAATCAGTTCCCCCCGGCACCGGCCACTCTGTATCCCAGAATCGGAATAGACCTCCGGTTACCATCGCTGAATCATTTCCTTCTTCAAGTGACATCTTAACGGCCCATCCATTGCCTGCATCGTAGAAGGCACGTGCGTTTTCTGCCGTTCCATCATCGTATCCGATTTCGCCAGGGTAGCCGATGAACGGTTCAAGTGAAACATCCGCTGCAGCAGCTTCCCCGCCTTCAATCGTCACACTCACTTCTTGGCTGTAGTAGTAAGGGGCAACGATTTTAAGCGTATACTCACCCTCATAGGCTTCAAGTTCATATTCACCATCTGCATTGGTTTCCACCGGTGTCACGACTGCGTCTTCCATCAGGAAGACCGTAGCCCCTTCAACAGGTTCACCGGTTACTTGATTCGTTACGACACCCGACACAGTACCACGAGGAATTTCCTCCAGCGTGAAGTTGGCTGTAGATGTTCCATCCGCTTCCACTGTGACATTTTGTGTCTGGGATCTGAAGCCGTAGGTTGAAGCTTGAAGCGTGAATTCTCCCGCTGCATGCGTCATTTGATAAGACCCGTCTGCAGGGTTTGTGTATGCAGAGCGTCCTGTTTCAAGCACTGTCACCTCAGCTTGTAACGGTAATAATACCGGTGCAGGTGCAGTACCATCCGCAGGTGCTTCTTTCTTCGCAGGTTTCACCATTTCGATCTTATTAGGGTTCACACTAGGCTTCTTGGAAACCGATGAAGAGCTGTCACTCTTCGACTGCAGCCCTAACTGAGCCTTACCAGCCGGCAAAATGGATTCTGCACTCAGTTTGACATCATCCAGATACCAACCTTGTTTCACGACACTCCCATCAGTTGTCACATTGAATGCTACGTATACTCGCTGGCCTGCATAGGCACTTAAGTCAACCTCGCCGTCCACCCAGCCGTCTGTCACATTGTTTACGCGAAGAGCCTGTGTCCAGTTCTCTCCATCCGTAGAGACAAATACGTGACCATAATCGTAGTTGCGTTCTAGTTCATGCCACTGCTTGAACTGCAAGAAGCTGTTTCCTTCCGGCAGATCGATAGGAGGCATCTGCAGGGACATGTTTGCTCGATTATCATAGTTTCCATCGAGATTCGTTGCATACACTTTTTCTCCGGAAACTGCGCTTTCAGGACCTGTAGTCGGTGAGCCCCATTCCCAGCTGTTTGCCTCTCCATAAGTAGTCCAGCCAGCCGGAGTTGATTCAAAGTCCTGCTCATAACCAACTGTGATTCCAGGCAGTAAAGGAACCGTGTACGTATCACTTTCAACTTCATTCCCGCCGAAGTCCAGCGCACTCCATTTATAATTCACACTGTCACCGGTTAAATCCTCACCAGGAATGGCGGCTTCGTAGGTGCCTTCTGTGTAGTCGCCGGATGTTCTTGAAGCTTCAACCGAAACCCATTCGCCATCCGCATTTTGATAGTCAAGCGAAACATTCGTTACACTGACATTATCGCTTACATCCGCTTGAAGCGGTAAATTCATTTCTTTAAATGCTTCTGCAGGGGCCTCATGTGTAATGGCAGGTGCTTCTGTATCATCGCCTTCTTTCGAAACGTTACCTTCAATCTTTCCGATACCGCTCATTACTGACGAAACTGCATCAAATGCGTTTACAAGCCCATGGCCATACCCATTATTCGGAGACTCAGGGAATGTTCCATCAGTCAATGGGATTGCAGTCGCCATTAAGATTTCTTCAATATCATCAACAGTCAAGTCTGAATTGACCTGCCTTAAAAGTGCGGCAACCGCCGATACGTGAGGACCGGCCATCGATGTACCATTCCATCCGCCTTCATAATTGCTCCCAGGAACGGAAGAACGGATGTTCACGCCCGGGGCAGATATTTCAGGCTTCACCTCATCATACGGGGATGGTCCTTGAAGAGAGAAACCGGCCAGGTTATTACTGCTGTCAGTCGCCCCTGTAGCAAATGACTCAGGATAGTTTGCCGGTGTTGCAACCGAACCTGGTCCTCCAGGATTGAATAACGTAGTGTTTCCTGCAGAGAACTCAGGGAAGATCTCAGCCGCTCTCCATGCATTAACCATTGGGCGGTACCACTCATCTAAACCAGGTCCGCCTCCCCATGAGTTGTTGACCACATCCGGTGCCATTTCAGGATGCGGATTGCCTTCTGCATCAGTTGGTGCAAGGATCCATTCTCCTGCTGCAAGCAAATCGACATCTGTTCCTCCATTGGCTGTGAATGCTTTAACCGCGATCCACTTCGCTCCCGGAGCTACACCGATCTGGTTATTTCCATCTGGTTCAGATCCTACCATTGTACCAGTAACATGTGTACCATGCCCCTGATCATCATAAGGTGTGCCCTGACCTGCTGTAGCATCAAACCAGTTGAATTCGTTTTCCGGAGTATCCGGATTTTGAGGATCGAACCCTCTGTATTTCTCCTTCAATGCCGGATGATTCCATTGAACACCGGTATCGATTGAAGCAACAACTGTACCTGCTCCGTCGATTCCCATATCCCATACCGCCGGGGCACCGATCTGCTCGATGTTCCACTCGATGGAAGCCGGCTTGTTGTCAGCTTTCTCAGCCTTCTTTACATCCAGCGCCGCTTGAGATCCTTCTGCTTTGACCGGCTGGATGAGCTGTCGCGTTTCATTCGGTAAAATTTTCGCTACTTCAGGGAATTTAGCGATCTTCTCCATGACTTCCTTTGTACTTGTAACAGCCATACCATTTACGACATAAAAGTCTTTAACATTTTTAACGGCACCGCTCTTTTTCTCTTTGTTTAAGTATTTTTTTACTTCTGCTTG
Source organism: Bacillus sp. Marseille-Q1617 (assembly GCF_903645295.1). Lineage (NCBI taxonomy): Bacteria > Bacillati > Bacillota > Bacilli > Caryophanales > Bacillaceae > Bacillus > Bacillus sp. Marseille-Q1617. The sequence goes on along the minus strand of NZ_CAHJXM010000003.1, from coordinate 368,687 downwards.
AGTTTCAAGTGCAGTGGCACGCAGCTCTGAAACAACCATATTACGCTTCAACAGCTTCTTACTGTTTGCAGTAAGCTTCTGTTTCTCAGCTTTTTCAGCCGCTTTTTTCGCTACGCCCTTAGTGTCGACCTGCTCCTTGAACTTCACTAAGTATGTGACGTGCTTATCTTTCTTGAATTGCTCCTGCAGTTTAGAGGTGATCTTCGATTGCGGACTTACCTTTGCAGTATCATTTACTGATGTAGAAGCTTTTCCTTTTGCTGCACTTTGCATGGAAGTGCTTGCTGCGTTTGAATTGAATGGAAACATTAGTGGAATGAACATTACTAGGGTCAATACGATTGAAAACCACTTTCTTTTACTTTTTCCCCTCATTTAATTCCCTCCCGATATCATTTGATGTTTCCTTTCAAGATTCACCTCCTCATTCAGTGTCACCTGGTAAAATGTAGGTGTTACACCAAAGATAACCAACTGCAATTGTAAAATGTTGTAACTTTTTGTCATTATTAATCTGAATTTTCGGAAAATGAACGAATGGTCTGATTCCGATCATTTTATGAGAAGACGAAAGTCATGTGTATTCCATAACTGCAGGAATATTCTTTGATTTCAGGTAAAAAAACAGGGGCAAAAAGACACGTTTTCTTCAGCACAGAAATTATGATTCAAAAAAATAAGAAATAGGGGTTAGGAATGTTTTTTCATAAAAATCAGTCGCAAAAAAAGTACTACGTGAATATGTAATGTTCATGGAAGATTATTCTTCTGGGAATAAACCGTCGTTTTATCCCGGGATTTCCAGGAAAAACCAACTCAAATAAGGAAAAAATAACCATTTGATAAAAACAAAAAAAGGACTAACCGCTTAGGTTAGTCCTTTTATCGATGTCGTTTTACCTTATCTGCAAGGTAAGATCCTATTATTAATATACAGAAGTGGTTTCTTTAGAAGTATTCTCCAAAATTTCTTTGATTCGCTGCAGGAATCTGCCGCAAACCAGGCCGTCAAGTACACGATGATCGAGTGACATACACAAATTCACCATATCACGGACGGCAATCATCCCATTATTCATGACAACAGGACGCTTGACGATTGATTCAACCTGAAGGATTGCAGCCTGCGGATAGTTGATAATACCCATTGATTGGACAGAGCCGAAAGACCCTGTGTTATTCACCGTAAAGGTTCCGCCCTGCATATCTTCCGACTTCAGCTTGCCGCTTCGTACTTTACCGGCAAGGTCCGTGATTTCACGAGCAATGCCTTTGATTGTTTTTTCATCTGCATTTTTGATGACAGGAACGAATAAAGCATCATCCGTGGCAACAGCGATCGAGATATTGATGTCTTTCTTCTGGATGATTTTATCCCCTGCCCACATGGAATTGATTTGCGGGAATTCCTTAAGGGCTTGTGATACAGCTTTCACGAAGAAAGCGAAGAATGTCAGGTTAAACCCTTCACGTTGTTTGAATTCTGTCTTGAGTGAATTTCTGTATTCTACAAGGTTTGTAACATCGACTTCCATCATTGTCCAAGCGTGAGGAGCTTCGTGCTTGCTTCTCACCATATTGGAAGCGATCGCCTTTCTAACCCCAGTCACAGGGATTTCGATATCCCCTGGCATAACCGGTACATTCGGTGCAGGTGCTGCCTGCTTCTGAGCTGCAGCCGGTTGTGCCTGTTCTTTTACAGGTGCAGGTGCTGCTTCCGCTGGTTGTGATGCAGGTGCATCTCCAGCTTTAGGGATATTGCCTGACTCGATGATCTTCTTAAGATCTTTTCTAGTGATACGGCCGTCGTTACCGGTACCTTCCACCTGATTCAAGTCGATATCATGTTCTTGAGAAAGCTTAAGTACAGCCGGGGAATATCTTGCTTTATTTCCGGCTTCTTTCTTCGCTGGCTGCGATGGTTTCGCAGCTGGCTGCGATGGTTTCGCAGCTGGCTGCGATGGTTTCGCAGCTGGCTGCGATGGTTTCGCAGCTTGCTGAGAGGATTTCGCAGCTGCCTGTGAAGATTCTGCAGTTTCCTTTTTCTCTTCTTTGGGTGCTTCCTCAGAAGGAGCAGAACCGGCCCCTTCCACTTCGATTGAGCAGATAATTTCGCCGACTTCCAATGTGTCCCCTTCTTCAGCGATCAGTTCTTTGATCGTCCCAGTAAAAGAAGATGGAACTTCAGCATTCACTTTATCCGTCTGCACTTCTGCAATCGGATCATATTTATTTACAGTATCACCGGGCGATACCAGCCATTTACTAATTGTACCTTCCGTAACACTTTCCCCTAACTGCGGCATCTTCATATTTTCTATACCCATGAGGAACCCTCCTAACGTTTTGCATTCAGTGTGTTTGATGGATTAAAATTCTGCCAGCTCACGCATAGCTTTTTCTACTTTGTCCGGGTTGATCATAAAGTATTTTTCCATTGTAGGTGCATAAGGCATTGCAGGAACATCAGGTCCGGCAAGACGCTTGATTGGAGCATCAAGTTCGAATAAGCAATGTTCTGCAATGATTGCCGAAACCTCACCCATGATGCTTCCTTCTTTATTATCTTCAGTAACCAGCAGTACTTTGCCCGTTTTAGAAGCTGCTTCGATGATGGCTTCCTTATCTAATGGATAAATCGTTCTTAAATCAAGAATATGGGCTTCGATTCCATCCTGGGCGAGCTTTTCTGCTGCTTGGAGAGCGAAGTGGACGGATAATCCGTATGTGATGACAGTAATATCTTCACCTTCCCGTTTCACGTCCGCTTTCCCGATTGGCAGGGTGTAATCATCTTCAGGTACTTCACCTTTGATTAAGCGGTATGCACGTTTATGCTCAAAGAATAGTACCGGATCTTCATCACGGATAGCCGCTTTCAGCAAACCTTTAACGTCGTAAGGAGTAGATGGCATCACGATTTTCAATCCTGGCTGATTGGCAAATACAGCTTCTACCGATTGAGAGTGATAGAGGGCCCCGTGAACACCGCCCCCGTAAGGAGCACGGATGACCATCGGGCAGCTCCAGTCGTTATTTGAACGGTAACGAATACGTGCCGCTTCAGAAATGATCTGGTTCACGGCAGGCATGATGAAATCTGCAAACTGCATTTCAGCGATCGGTCTCATGCCGTACATTGCAGCACCGATCCCGACACCTGCGATTGCTGATTCAGCCAGGGGGGTATCGATGACACGCTCTTCCCCGAATTGGTCATATAATCCGTGAGTCGCTTTGAATACTCCGCCTTTTTTTCCGACATCCTCACCAAGAACGAATACTTTTTCATCTCGTTCCATTTCTTCTCTAATTGCCATTGTTACTGCATCAATGTATGAAATTACTGGCATAATCTATTCCCCCTTACTTCTCTTCTGCGTACACATACTTCATTGCTGATTCAGGCTCAGCATATGGAGCGTTTTCTGCATAGTCTGTTGCTTCGTTCACTTGCTTCATAACACGATCGTTGATTTCTTTTTCAAGCTCATCATCCATCACGCCGGTTTCTTTCAAGTAAGCACCAAATGTAATGATCGGGTCGTTCGTTTTCGCTTTTGCCACTTCATCCGGAGAACGATAGCTTCGATCATCATCGTCTGAAGAGTGAGGAGTCAAGCGGTATGAAACCGTTTCGATCAGAGTAGGACCTTCCCCGCGGCGGCCGCGGTCTGCTGCTTCTTTAACAGCCTTGTATACTTCCAGAGGATCATTTCCATCAACCGTGTATCCAGGCATTCCGTACCCGATAGCACGATCTGATACATTTTCACATGCCAATTGCTTCTCAATTGGAACAGAGATTGCGTATTTATTGTTTTCACACATAAAGATAACCGGAAGCTTATGTACCCCTGCGAAGTTAGCACCTTCATGGAAGTCACCCTGGTTTGAAGAACCTTCACCGAACGTTACGAAAGTGACAAGGTCTTTCTTTTCCATTTTCCCTGCAAGTGCAATTCCTACTGCGTGCGGGACCTGAGTTGTAACAGGTGAAGACCCGGTTACGATGTTATTTTTCTTTTGACCGAAGTGACCAGGCATCTGGCGTCCGCCTGAGTTTGGATCTTCAGCTTTGGCAAATCCAGAAAGCATCAATTCCTGAGCCGTCATGCCGAATGTCAGCACAACACCCATATCACGGTAGTATGGAAGGACATAGTCCTTTTCTTTATCCAGTGCGAAGGCTGCCCCGATTTGTGCAGCTTCCTGACCCTGACATGAGATGACGAATGGGATTTTACCAGAGCGGTTCAATAACCACATACGCTCATCAATTTTTCTAGCAAGTAGCATCGTTTCATACATTTCTAATACTTTTTCATTAGAGAGACCTAATTCTTCATGACGATTCTCTGCCATATTTATTTACCTCCTGCGGGTTAAAGTCTTAATAAGGGGGAATGATTCCCCCTTCTGAATAAGTTGAAATTTATTATGAATGGATCGCTTTTCCATCCACTGCAAGTGCAGCTTCCCCGATCGCTTCAGACAGGGATGGGTGCGGGTGGATGGTATGACCGATTTCCCATGGTGTGGCATCCAGCACACGTGCAAGTCCTGCTTCAGAAATCATATCGGTTACATGAGGACCGATCATGTGTACGCCGAGGATGTCGTCAGTATCCTTATCAGCAATGATCTTAACGAAACCATCAGATTCACCGTATACCAGTGCCTTCCCGATGGCCCTGAAACTGAATTTTCCTACCTTGAGTTCAAAGCCTTTTTCCTTCGCCTCTTGTTCGGTCATGCCTACGCTGGCAATTTCCGGGTTGCTGTATATACACTTAGAAATAAGTGAGTAATCAATGGGACCAGGGTTTTCATTTGCCATGTGCTCGACTGCTGTAATACCCTCATGAGAAGCAACATGGGCCAATTGAAGACCGCCGATGACATCACCGATAGCGTAGATATGAGATTCTTTCGTTTGGAAGTAATCATTTACTTCAACAAAGCCTTTTTCTATTTTGATGTCGGTGTTTTCCAGGCCTATTCCTTCTACATTTGCCTGCCTGCCCACAGAGACAAGAATTTTTTCAGCAGTGAATGACTTCTCTTCGCCCTTATGTTCAGCATTGATCGTTACATTTCCGTCACCTTTTTGCAGGGATTCCGGAAGTACCTTTGCACCTGTTACGATTTTCACGCCTTTTTTCTTCATCAAACGCTGCATTTCTTTAGAAATTTCATGGTCTTCCGTCGGTACGATTTTGTCAGCATACTCTACCACTGTCACTTCAACGTCAAAGTCGGATAACATGGAAGCCCACTCGATTCCGATCACACCGCCGCCGACAATGATGATCGACTTCGGCAGCTGTTCAAGTGACAGCGCTTCATCTGAAGATAATACATAGTCTCCGTCGATATCCAGACCCGGCAGCGAGCGGGGACGTGAACCTGTTGCTACAATGACGTTTTTCGGAATCAGCATTTCATTCTCTTCACCGTTATTCATCTCGACTGAAATCGTACCAGGCATCGGAGAGAAAATAGAAGGGCCCAAAATACGGCCGATTCCTTCAAATACATCGATTTTCCCTTGTTTCATTAAATGCTGAACGCCTTTATGAAGCTGTTCGACGATTCCGTCCTTACGGGATTGAACTTTTTCAAAATCAAGCTCTACACCGTTGATCTTAACACCGAAGCTGTCACTGTGCTTTGCCGTTGCATAAACCTCAGCGCTTCTTAAAAGAGCCTTACTCGGAATGCACCCTCTGTGGAGGCAAGTTCCTCCCAGCTTCCCTTTTTCAACGATTGCTGTCTTTAAACCTAATTGTGATGCGCGGATAGCGGCAACATAACCGCCTGTTCCTCCGCCCAGAATGACTAAATCATATTCTTGTGCCAATGCTGCATCCTCCTCAATCTTATACTGTCGCTTCTTTTTTTACCGTTCCTGGATAAACCTTATAGCTTTCTTCCTCTTTCAGTACTCTGAGTGCCCCTTCAGCCAATGCCTGCAGTTCATTCTCTCCTGGATGGATAATGACATCCGCTATCCAATTGATGCGTTCTTGAATCGCTTTGACGAATTCTTTACCATATGCGAGTCCGCCTGTTAAGACGATCGCATCAACCTTACCATTCAGTACCGCACTTGCAGAGCCGATTTCCTTAGCAATTTGATAAGCCATGGCATCGTATACTTTTTTCGCTTTTTCATCACCGTTTTCAATCATTTTCTCTACTTTTACAGCATCACTAGTGCCGAGATACCCAACCAGTCCACCTTGACCGACCAGCTTTTTCATGATCTCGTCCCGATAATAATCTCCTGAGAAACATAGATCGACCAGATCTCCTGCAGGTACCGTACCCGCTCTTTCAGGACTGAATGGACCGTCTCCATGCAAACCATTGTTTACATCGATCACTTTTCCATTTTGATGAGTTCCGACAGTGATACCACCGCCCATATGAGTGATGATTAAGTTAAGTTCGTCGTATTTTTTTCCTAATTGCTTTGCGACTCTTCTTGCTACAGCTTTTTGGTTTAACGCATGGAAGATACTTTTTCTTTCAATCAAAGAGAAACCGGATATCCTTGCCAACGGCTGAAGCTCGTCCACTACGACAGGATCAACGATATAAGAAGGGATATTCAGTCCTGATGCAATTTCAAAAGCCAATATGCCCCCTAGATTGGAAGCGTGTTGACCTGAAAAACCGTCCCTGAGATCTTTAAGCATTTCATCGTTAACCAAATATGTCCCGCCTTCAATCGGTCGTAACAACCCTCCGCGGCCGCAGACCGCACTTAATTTGCTGATGTTGATGCCTTCTTCATCCAGCGTTTGCAGAATCGTATTTTTACGGAATTCATACTGATCGATGATATTCGGGAATTCGTTTATTTGATCTGTATCATGACGGATCGTTTTTTCAAAAATGGATCGATCATTATCGAAAACACCAATCTTCGTTGATGTCGATCCTGGATTTATGACTAATATTCGATGTTTCGTTTCCTGCACTGCTGTTACCTCCATTTGGGTAGCTGTAATGTGTTGTTCTGTATTGAAATTTCCCCCTATGATAGATAACCCCTTGTTCCCATCTATATCCTGTTACCAGGTAAGAAACGCTTCACTTCAAAAGAAGTCAAGCGTTCTGTATTTATTATCCGCGTCTGCTTAAAATGTGTTGCCCGTTTTGCAAGAATTGGCTTCTTGAACGGCGCATTTTTTCAATTCTTTCTTCCGCCATTTTGTCTGCAGCAACATAAGTAGGTACGTTATCACGCTTCGCAATTTCAATTACACGCTCAACGTTGTTGTAAACCTGTTCTACCTTTTTCATTGCTCTTTCACTGTTATAACCGTATAGTTCGTCTGCTACATTGATTACGCCCCCGGCGTTGATGACATAGTCCGGAGCATAAACGATGCCCATCTCATGGATAGCATCTCCATGGCGGGTTTCTTTTAATTGGTTATTAGCAGCCCCGGCAATTACTTTCGCCTTGATTTGAGAGATTGTTTCATCATTGATGATGGCTCCCAGTGCACATGGAGCGAAAATATCACAATCAACACTGTAAATTTCTGAAGGATCAACTGCTTTAGCACCGAAGTCGTTTACGGCGCGGTCTACCGACTCTTTATGAATATCCGTAACGATGAGGTTTGCGCCTTCTTCATGAAGATGCTTACACATGTTGTACGCTACGTTACCTACACCTTGAACCGCGATTGTCTTACCTTCAAGTGAATCTGTGCCGAACGCCGCTTTAGCAGCAGCCTTCATCCCGCGGTATACACCGTATGCTGTTACAGGAGAAGGGTTTCCTGATGATCCGAATGCCGGAGAAATACCTGTAACGTAATCTGTTTCCTCGTGGATAAGGTCCATATCAGCCACAGTGGTACCTACATCTTCAGCTGTGATGTAGCGGCCATTCAACCCTTGGATATAACGTCCGAATGCACGGAACATTTCTTCATTTTTGTCCTTGCGCGGATCACCGATGATCACTGTTTTCCCTCCGCCAAGGTTAAGGCCTGCAGCAGCATTTTTGTATGTCATTCCTCTTGCTAAGCGAAGAGCGTCTTCAATCGCCGCTTCTTCTGACTCATATGTCCACATGCGTGTCCCGCCAAGTGCAGGTCCAAGAGTGGTATCATGAATCGCAATGATCGCTTTTAATCCAGATACTTCGTCTTGACAGAATACTAATTGCTCATAATCGTATTTTTCCATATAGCTAAAAATTTTCATTTATAATTCCTCCCCAGGATCTTTTAAATAAATTTTTCACATCGGGTATTTCAATTATTTGAAGCAGAGCATATTGCCAGTGCAAGTGAATATAATTTACTTTCGGCACTGTCCGCTCTGGATGTTAACACAATCGGTGCTTTTGCCCCTGCAATCACTGCCCCTACTTTTGCTTTGGCAAAGTAAATGAGTGATTTATATAATGCATTGCCCGTTTCAATATTAGGGACGAGTAATATATCTGCTTGTCCAGCTACTTCGCTTTGAATCCCTTTATGTCCTGCTGCATGATGCGAGATGGCATTATCAAGAGCCAGCGGACCATCCACCACACAACCTTTAATTTGTCCTCTTTTATTCATCATCGTTAGAGAGGCAGCATCAATGGTCGCCTGCATCGCCGGATTCACCACTTCCACTGCAGCAAGCGGCGCTACTTTAGGCAGTGAAACACCTATTGAAGATGCAACGCTGACTGCATTTTCGATGATTTGAGTCTTTTGATTCAAATCAGGAGTGATATTCATTGCGGCATCTGTCACAAACACCAATTTATCGAAGCCAGATATTTCAAAAGCCGCTACATGCGAAAGCACATTTCCAGTACGAAGGCCCCATTCTTTATTCAATACAGCCTTCAAAATGACTGCTGTAGGGACATTACCTTTCATCAAAGCACCTGCTTCGTTTTCTCTGACAGCTTTCACAGCCAATTCAGCTGCTTTCAGAGGGGAAGGTGCATGTTTGATTTTCACAGCATCGCTGGACTTCAAATGCGGCACACTCTCTTCTATTATGGCTTCAATCTTTTCTTTGTCACCAAATAGAATAAATTCTGCCATATCCCTGTCTACTGCCATACCGACAGCCCCAAGTACTTCTTTATCTTCTGCTGCCGCAACAGCAACAACAGAATGTTCTTGTTGGGTTGCTTTTTCCACTAAAGACTGTAGATTCATGAATGTATGTTTCAACCCCTTCAAAAAAATATTGTTCCCACTTTAAATACATGCAAGAAGCGTGCCAACTTTCCAATCCTTGAAAACGCTTTATTTTACACTGTATTACCGTGCAATTTATTTCACACCATGCAATTTATTTCATGCTATTTATTTCAATGTTATATTTTTCAAGCTTGTAATACAAATTTCTGACTGAAACATTCAACTTTTTTGCAGCAGCTGTTTTGTTACCATTATTCTGCTCTAAAACTTCTTGAATTATCTTTTTTTCATATTTTTCAAGCTGAGAATTTAAATCCAGCGCATCAGTGAGCGGGGCGGACGTTTTACCGGCTTCTTCTTTCAACGTCCTTTCCAGCGGAGGCAGGTGATGCAAGTCTATGGTCATTTCATTATATTTCATAAAGATCATCGCCCGGCCAAGAACATTCTCAAGTTCTCTCACATTTCCAGGCCAGTGATAATCCATCAGCCTGTTTACAGCACTTTCAGTAATTCCTTCAACATTTCTACCATAGTCCTGATTAAGCTTAGCAATCAAACTTTCAGTAATAAGTGGAATGTCACTCTTACGATTCCTGAGCGGCGGGATTTGAATCGGCATCCGGTTCAGCCGGTAATACAGATCTTCCCTGAAGGATCCGTCAGCAATTCCTTTTTCTAAATTGACATTTGTTGCAGCTATAACCCGCACATTGATACTTATTGATTTCGTTCCTCCGACTCTAACGATTTCATTTTCCTGCAGCACCCTTAATAATTTCGCCTGGGTATTGGCACTGAGTTCACCGATTTCATCCAGAAAGATACTGCCTTTATCAGCTTCTTCAAATAACCCCCGTTTACCTCCGCGCTTCGCACCTGAAAATGCCCCTTCTTCATATCCAAATAATTCACTTTCAAGCAAATTTTCAGATAGGGCGGCACAGTTTACACGCAGAAACTTGTTGAATTTGCGGTCACTTGCATTATGTATCGCGTGTGCAAATAGTTCCTTTCCCGTTCCCGACTCCCCTCTCAATAAGACCGTCGCCGGGGTTTTGGCTCCCAGTTTCGCTTGTTCAACGGCAATCTGCATCTCTTCAGATTCCCCGATGATATCCTCAAACATATATTTGGCTTCAAGGGTGCGAATGATCCTCCTGGCCCTGTCCAACTCCTGAGTCAGGGACTGAATCTCCGACATGTCGTGAATGACCCCGACACTTCCTTTCAACTTACCGTTCACTATGATGGGAGCGACATTCACGATAACTTCTTTACGTTTTGGACCCACTCTCATTTTCGTACCACGGATCGCCCTTCTTGTCTGGAGTACTTTCAGATGGATACTCTCACCTTCTGAAATATCAGCGGTGGCAGGCTTTCCTATGACCTCATCGCGGGTCAGCCCGGTAATTCTTGTATATGCAGGATTGATCATGATCCCTTTTCCTTCTTCATCAACCACCGAAATGGCATCATCACTTGAATGTATGATAGCTTCAAGCATGGTTTGGATTTCTTTCAGATTTGTTATTTCTTCCGCAAGATTCACGACTTCTGTAATATCCTTGAAGACAGTGAACGCTCCTATTATCTCATCATTTTCCGTAATCATCGGTATACGGTTGGAAATGATTTTTAACCCATTCTCCAATACCACTTCCTGATTGATTTCGGTACGTCTGGTTTCAAGGGTCGTGGTGAGTTTACTTTCAGGAATCACATCATTGATATGCTTTCCGATGACATGTTCACTGCTTATTCCTATCATACGTTCAGCACTTTTATTGAACAGCATGACAATCCCTTTTGAATCTATACCGACCATTCCATCGTCAGTGGAATTAAAAATCAAATCCCTTTTAAATGACTCACTCGTCAATTGGTGAATGAGATCTTCTTTTTCTTCCAGGAGTTTAGATATAAGAAATGCGACGCTGCCTGGGATGAGAACAGTGTTTTTCCCTCTTACTTCTCTAACGTCTTCAAAGACTTGTCGATCCCCAGTGACTTCAATCACGATATCAACAGAATCATTCAGGAAATCTCTCCAGTCGCTTCCGTATGGGATACCCCACTCCTTTGCCAGACGAAGTCCCAACGCATCTTTGTTCAGATCTGTTATAGCGACCACTTTCATCAAGGAGACTTCATGGAGGATTTTTAATATGGCGGTTCCGCCTTTGCCTCCCCCGATGATTAGAACTTTTTGCAATTTCTTTCACCTCATTACAGGATATCTGCAATTTTTTTCATATCCATGTTTATTTTACAACAATGTTGAACAGCTTGACAATTTTCAAGATGAAGTTAGAATTTTTAGTAGTGAGGAAAAAAGGAGATATGTCCATAATGGTACGTATTATTGCATTGATTATCATGCTGATTCCCGGTGCATTGGCAGCACTGGGTATCAAGTTAATGAGAGATATGCTTTTTGGCATTCTGCAGCCTCCCATTCCGTTTTTGGGACTGCAATTTATTATAGGGTTAGTTTTCTTTTTAGCAGGTCTTGGCTTCATCGCAGGATTTGTATTGCACCGTGACAGGAAACGAAACAAAGTGCAGGATCGTTTCAACAATAAAAGCTAGCGTTATTTATAACGCTAGCTTTTTTTACATTAGAGGTCTGCTCTCATGTTGATTGCCTTTTCAGGATAATCGGTCACTATGGCAGAGCAGCCGATATTGAACAGACGATTCAGCTGATTTTCTTTATTGACGGTATAGGGCCTGACTGCAATTCCATTTTTCATCGACTCTGATATGATCTCATCTGAAGCCACTTTCTGGTTTGGATGAATCGCCTTCGCTCCGAGAGATTTTGCATAGACCCAAGGCATATATAGACCAGTGGAGTATAATGGTGCAATTTCTATCGACGGATCCAGGCGTCTGCAAGCCACGATGGAATAGTGATTGAAAGAAGAAATGACAACACGGTTTGAATAGTCATATTTGCTGATCAACTGAATGACCTTCTCTTCGAGTCCCTGATAGTCCATGATGCTGTTTTTCAGTTCAATATTACATATAAGGCTGTTATCCTTCATCCAATCAAATACCTCATTAAGTGTCGGGATTCTTTGTTTATTGAAGAATTTCTTTTTAAAGGTATAATTCGCATGTAATTTTCTAAGGTCCCTTAAGTGATAATCTTTTATGTATCCCTTACCATTAGTGGTCCGGTCAACCGTTTCATCATGGATGACCACGATTTCACCATCCTTGGTCAATTGAACATCGAGTTCAATGCCGTCTGCCCCCACTCTCTCCGCTTCCATAAAAGCATCCATTGTATTTTCAGGATGAGTTCCCGCTGAGCCCCTGTGTGCAAATATCAACGTCACGCTCGTCACTTCCCGTGTTAGTTTTATTTTCTTATTTACCCTTTTTCCTTTTATTATATGTCCAGCAAATTCGCAAAGAAATAAAAAACCCAATAAATCATGGATTCATCGGGTTCATTACTATTAAAGATGCAGTATGATTACTTACCCTTTCAAGAAGCCTTGTGCTCAAGTCTCAGTTTATCTGCCACCATCGCAATAAACTCACTATTGGTCGGCTTCGCTTTGGACATGCTTACAGTATAACCGAACAATGAGGAAATCGAATCTATATTTCCGCGGCTCCAGGCGACTTCAATGGCATGGCGGATCGCACGTTCAACACGGGATGCGGTTGTATTGTACTTCTTTGCAATATCAGGATAAAGAACTTTTGTGATGGAACCAAGCAGCTCGATATCGTTATATACCATAGAAATGGCTTCTCTCAAGTAAAGGTAACCTTTAATATGTGCAGGGACCCCGATTTCATGGATGATGCTTGTGATGCTTGCATCTAAGTTTCTAGGTTTTGATTCTGTAGTTAATCTGGATGAGGAATGTTTTTTAATGATCGGATTTGATTTTCCGCTCACTTGCCTGATATGACTGACGAGATTTTCCATATCAAAAGGCTTCAGGATAAAATAGGACGCACCAAGGTCGACAGCCTTTTTCGTTACATCTTCCTGACCGAATGCCGTAAGCATGATGACATTGGGAATTTTCTTCTTTTCGCGAAGACGCTCAAGTACAGCGAGACCGTCCAAATGAGGCATGATTATATCGAGCACTAATACATCCGGATCCACTTCTTCCATTAAGTCCAGGCACTCCTGACCATTATGGGCGATTCCCACCACTTCCATATCGTCCTGTGAAGCAATGTAGTCTTCCAGTAAGGAAGTTAATTCCCGGTTATCATCCACGACACATACTTTAATTGATTTCACTACAGGTTTCCTCCTCGAATCCATTTTAATTCATGTGTATATTTTCATGTCTATATTTTTATTCTAAATTACTTTTTCGACAATGCAACCAAAAATCCTTTTATTTTTTAAAAAATACCAAAAAATATATTATTTTCTCTCATTTACTTTGTTTTCCTTTATTTTTCGACCTCTTTCGCTATTCGCTTGAGCTTTTGTCGAATAATCTTTATTTTATCAATTTTTTGGAGTTCTTACAAATGCTTGTATCGAATGTTAAATCCCTTAAATCACCGATGTTCATTTCCATACAAGACTTCGCTTTCCGCGGATGGACGTAAGCCTTCTTGGTCGCATACTATCTGCGGGTTCCTTGGTATAATAAAAAAAGAACCCTCTAAAGCACCGTTTGTACCGGCACTATATAAGGGTTTGAAAAAGTTAACTTGCTCTTTCATGGTTTTGTTTATAGATATCGATTCCCGCTTCGCTCAGCATCCATTCGATATGGACACCATATCCGCTTGTTGGGTCGTTGACGAATACATGCGTGACTGCACCGATCAGCCTGCCATTTTGAATAATCGGACTGCCGCTCATCCCTTGCACAATCCCACCGGTTTTTTCTAATAACTCAGGGTCAGTGACTTTGATGACCATCCCTTTAGTGGCAGGAAATTTTTGAGGAATCGTACTCACAATTTCAACACCGTATTTCTCCACTTTATTTCCATCCACAACCGTAAGGATCTCTGCAGGACCTTCTTTTACCTGATGTGACAGCGCAATCTTCATCGGCTTATCCAAAATATCATTTTCAACCGATTGATTGAGCTCCCCGAAGATTCCAAATGGGCTATTCCGCGTAATATTTCCGATTACATTTCTGTCTGCCGAAAAACGAGCAAGTTTCTCTCCCGGCTTCCCTCCGCTGCCTTTCTCAATGGAAGTTACCTCGGAATGAACGATTTCACCGTCTTCCACCACAATCGGCTTTTTCGTATCCATATCTGAAATTACATGTCCAAGTGCTCCATATTTCTTGGAGAGAGGATCAAAAAATGTCATCGTTCCGATCCCGGCTGCAGAATCGCGGATATACAATCCGAGTTTATATGCGTCCTCCCCTTTTTCTTTCAGGGGCAGCAGCGACGTTTTTACAATTTCATCTTCACGTTTAATAACAACTTCCATACTTTTGGCATCTTCTCCAGCTTTTTGAACAAAAGGAGCAACATCTGCAAGCTGTTCAATTTTCTTGCCGTTAATTTCAGTGATCATATCCCCAACCTGGATACCGGCCTTTTCACCGGGAGATACTTTACCTTCTGCTGTGTCGACTAAATGGTGGCCTACCACCAGCACCCCAACAGTATTTAATTTGACTCCAATTGATTGACCGCCTGGGATGACTTTGAAATCCTTCAGTACTTCCACATTGACTTTCTTGATCGGAAGACCGGCCAACTCAAGCACGACTTCATCTTTTCCAACCGATTTTCCCTGGATGGACAGAAGTCCTTTTTCTTCGCCGACTTGTACATTCTTATTGGTAAACGAACTCATAGCAGTAACGGATGCTGTCTTGGGGAGAGCAACTTGATCCCCTTCCATTACTCTGATCGAATTCGGTATATTGACTAATTGTTGAACAGGTTCATAAAAACCAAAAAAACAAAGCGAAACAAGGAGAATTCCACCTATATATTTCCTTAAACAGTCTAAACTCACTATTTTCACTCTCCTCGCTTCAAATGCACAATCACTTACTTGGCTACAGTTTTAATTTTGCCTTTAAAAGCTGTATTTATAACTGGTAATAAAGAAAAAAAGCTACCCTGTATGGATAGCTTCTCATGTCTCTTTTATGGAACTTGCCAATTGCAGCAGCTCTTTTGCATGCTCTTGTGTCAAATCGGTGATTTCCACACCCGAAATCATCCGGGAAATTTCTTTTACCTTTTCGTCTTCTTCCAAACGCTTGACAGATGTGCTCGTGCGCCCTTTAATCAGTTTTTTGGATATAAACAAATGACTGTCAGCCATTGCAGCCACTTGCGGTAAATGGGAGATACACATCACCTGTGAATGGATTGCAACCTGGTAAATCTTTTCGGCAATGGCCTGGGCCACCCTTCCGCTTACACCGGTATCCACTTCGTCAAAGATAATGGATGTGATTCCTTGATGTTTCGAAAAAATCGTCTTAAGCGCAAGCATGATTCTTGAAAGCTCTCCTCCTGAAGCAACCTTGGATAGCGGCTTCAGCGGCTCGCCAGGGTTGGTGGAAATATAAAATTCCACCTGATCCCATCCATCCTTTTTAAAATGGGAAAAGGAGAAAGGTTCTTCATCTTTTCCGCTGAAGCGCACTTCAAATTTTGTTTTATCCATATAGAGCTGCTTTAACTGTTCATGAATGCTCACAGTTAATTTCTTTGCCCATTTCTTCCTGGATTGAGTCAGGTTTTTTGCTTCTATGGTTAAGTCTTTCTCAAGGGACTGCAATTTATTTTGAAGTTCTGCGATATGTGAATCCTTATTCAAGATCGTCTCGATTTCTTCTTCGATCTTGGAACCATATGCAAGAATCTCCTCTACTGAAGTGCCGTATTTCCTCTTCAATCCATTTATCTCATTCAATCTGGTTTCGATGAGGTCTAAGCGATCAGGCTCAAATTCCAGCTGATCCAACTCTCCGCTTATTTGGTGAACAGCATCTTCCAATACATAAAAGGCATTCGTTACCGCCTCGAGCGTTTTTTTATGCTGTGCGTCTAGGTCTGCAGCGGTTTCCAGGTGACTCATAGCCAAGCCTGTCCAATCCAGGCCTTTCCCTTCACCCTGGATACTGTTATAAGAAGTTTGAAGGGCTTCATATAATTTCTCGAAATTCATCAGTTTCCGTTTCTCATCAAGCAGCTCTTCGTCCTCTTTCAGCTTTAAATCGGCTTCCTGAATTTCTTTCAATTGAAACGTAATAAGATCCAATCGATGTGCCATCTCTTGTTCATTTTCATTCATCCTGGTCAATTGCTTGTGTATGGTGCTGTATTCTTTATAGATTTCCCGATAAGAGACTAAATTAGCATGTATTTCTTTACCCCCGAATTGATCGAGAAGGGATAAGTGCAGATGTTCATTCATCAATTCCTGATGCTCATGCTGACCATGTATATCAATCAGCGCACCGCCGATTTCCCTCATGATGGCAATTGTGACTAACTTGCCGTTTACTCTGCAGACACTTTTTCCGCTATTGGATATTTCACGCCTGAGAACGATCATTCCTTCTTCAATCTCAATTCCGAAACTTGAAGCTTTTTCATAACAAGGATGCGCATCATCATCAAGAATAAATAAACCTTCTATCTCTGCTTTTTTCTCTCCATGCCGAACATACTCAGCAGATCCCCTTCCTCCCACAAGAAGATGGATTGCGTCGATGATGATGGATTTACCTGCACCTGTTTCTCCTGACAGCACAGTGAGTCCCTCTTCAAACGAGAGGGCCAAAGAGTCGATGATGGCAAAATTTTTAATGGATAATTCCTGTAACAAGAAACATTCACCTCAGTTAATAAGGTCTTTATTTTTATTTGTCTTCCTGTAAAAATGTGGTTTATGAATTTCTAACCTTTTTTCCACTTTTGTAAACAATATTTCTTTTTAAAAGTGGAAAAGCGGGTGAAATCGATTTCACCCGTCTCATAAAGAATGATTTTGATTCAGTTTCAATGCAACGAAACTGCAGCCTATAACATTTCGAGAAAGCGTTCTGTGATGACCTTCGTTTCGTCTTCTGTTCTGCAAATGATCAAGCATGTGTCATCCCCGCAAATCGTACCAAGGATTTCTTCCCAGTCCAGATTATCAATAAGGGCACCGATGGCATTCGCATTACCAGGCAGAGTCTTCATAACAAGCATGTGGCCTGCAGTGTCAATCTTGACAAATGCATCCGTCAGGGTTCTTTTCAATTTTTGAAGAGGATTGAACCGCTGATCCGCTGGGAGGCTGTATTTATATCTCCCATCCATCAATGGCACTTTGACTAAATGCAATTCTTTGATATCCCTTGACACCGTGGCCTGTGTCACATTGAAGCCTGCGTTCTTAAGGCTGTCAACCAGCTCATCCTGTGTTTCCACATCTCTATTTGTAATGATTTCTCTTATTTTTATATGTCTTTGTCCCTTGTTCATCATAGAACTCACACCTCTTACCTAGAATTAAACCTGTATATTTATACCTCTACGCTTATAGTAGCCTATTTAAAGGATAAGTACAACAGAAAAGCGGAGGCGGCTTTGCTCAGAGGCGGGTGGCATAAGCCAAAGCGGACAGGAAGGCGCTTTTTGCCTTCTTGGCCGCTTTGGCTTATGACATGTGCCTCTAAGCCCCGGAGCTGGACAATGAAAAGCGGAGGCGGCTCGCTCAGCCCCGACAAGCATAAGATGAATGGGCCTAGAAGGCGGCCTTTTGCCTTCTAGGACCATTTAGCTTATGACCTCGAGGGGCTAGCCGCCGGAGCTGGACAGTGAAAAGCGGAGGCGGCTTTGCTCAGAGGCGGGTGGCATAAGCCCCGGAGCTGGACAATGAAAGCGGAGGCGGCCACAAGCTTACATACCGCTGTTGGTTTACGTGCAAGACTTCGCTTTCCGCGGGCGGGCGGTGAGCCTCCTCGACGTTCCGTCTGCGGGGTCTCTCCTGCACCGCTTTTCCCACAGGAGTCTTCGCCTTGCACTCCAACCAACAGCTAGATAGACTTTACAATCAAGCATACCTATTATTCAGATAGAAAACGAAACAAAAAAATACAGACTGCCCTCTTCAGGGCAGTCTGCTCTTTCATTGATTATTAGCTTAAAACTGACTATGTGCCTCTTCAATAACTTGTTGAGGAGTGATGGTGAGAAGTGATTTCCCTTCACTTTCTTTTCCAGTCCAGCGGATATGGATAAGGAATTCTATGTTGCCGTCCCCGCCGGTAATAGGGGAATATGACAACCCATGGATGTCATATCCTTCTTTCACAGCAAGGTCCATGATTTTATCAATAACAGCGTTATGAACTTTGGGATCGCGGACGATCCCTTTCTTGCCGACTTGTTCTTTACCCGCTTCGAATTGAGGTTTAATCAGTGCGATGCAATCTCCACCCGGAACCAGGAGTGTTTTTAGGACCGGCAGAATTAATGAAAGTGAAATGAATGAAACATCAATCGATGCAAATGAGGGCATGTCACCCGGTAAATCAGCGGGGGTGACATATCGGAAATTGGTTCTTTCCATTACCACAACCCTTTCATCCTGTCTTAACTTCCAGGCTAACTGGTTGTAGCCGACATCGATGGCATAGGACATTTTTGCACCATTTTGAAGGGCGCAGTCAGTAAATCCGCCTGTCGAAGATCCGATATCGATCATGACTTTATCTTCAACCTCAATATCAAACACCTTCAACGCCTTTTCAAGCTTCAGTCCGCCCCGGCTCACATATGGCATCATTTTACCCTTGATTGTAAGCTGGGCATCTTCACTTACTTTTTCACCTGGTTTGTCCAGCCTCTCCTCATTTGAATAGACAAGCCCTGCCATGATTGCTCTTTTTGCTTTTTCTCTTGTATCAATAAGTCCTCTTTCAACCAAGAGTACGTCTACACGTTGTTTTTTTGACTTCATATATTAGTTAAGCCCTTTTTTGTTTTTTTGGAGTGATTGTCAGGATTCGATCCATGATATTTTCTTTCGTCATACCGATCTCGTTTAACAATTCTTTGACGCTTCCGTGCTCGATGAAATAATCAGGGATTCCGATTCTTTCGATTACCGCATTCCGGTAGCCGTTTTCCTGGACATATTCAAGCACAGAACTGCCGAATCCGCCTTGCAGGACAGCTTCTTCAACCGTCAGGACCGGAATGTCTTCATCAAAGATTGATTTCAGCATCTCTTCATCCATCGGTTTGATGAATCTAGCGTTGATTACACGGACTGAAACTCCTTGGTCTTCCAGTTCATTGGCTGCTTCAAGTGCCATCGGTATTGTAGTGCCGAAAGTAAGGACTGCGACGTCATTGCCCTCTTTCAACACTTCCCATTTCCCGATCGGGATGGTTTTCAACTCCTGATCCATGGGAACCCCATATCCGTTTCCTCTTGGATATCTTAATGCAATCGGACCGTCATCATAATTCATTGCCGTATTGACCAGGTGCTGGCCTTCATTTTCATCTTTCGGCATCATGATGACGATATTAGGCAGATGTCTCAAGAAGGCGATATCGAATACACCTTGGTGTGTTTCTCCATCAGCCCCGACCAGCCCTGCTCGGTCGATTCCGATGAAAACATTCAGGTTTTGACGGCAGATATCGTGAACGACCTGATCATATGCCCTTTGCAGGAAAGTAGAATAAATGGCCAAAAATGGCTTCATATTCTGAGTCGCAAGACCTGCAGCCACTGTTGTTGCATGCTGTTCTGCAATACCTACATCAAACATCCGCTCAGGAAATTCTTCAGCAAATCCTAAAAGTTTTGATCCGACAGGCATTGCCGGAGTGATGGCAACTACACGATCATCTTCTCTCGCGATCTTTCTCACCGTTTCACTCACCAGACCGCTCCAGGAAGGGGGTGCATTGACCGGTTTAATAATATCACCGGTATCGATTTTATAAGGTCCGGTACCATGCCAGTCTCCTTTTTTGTCAGACTCGGCAGGATGGAATCCCTTTCCTTTTTTCGTGATGACGTGGAGCAGTACAGGTCCTTTCGTCTTCTTGGCATACTGGATGTTTTCATCCAGCTCCTCAAAGTCATGACCGTCAATCGGGCCTAGATAAGTAAATCCAAGTTCTTCGAAGAACATGCCGGATACAAACAGATACTTCAGGCTGTCCTTCACCCGTTCCGCCGTACTTGCAAGTTTCCCGCCGACTGCAGGGATACGTTTAAGGATATACTCGAGTTCATCTTTAACCCAATTGTATTTACCGGCAGTGCGCAGCCTTCCAAGCACACTATGAAGGGCTCCTACATTAGGGGCAATCGACATTTCATTATCATTCAGGACTACGATCATATCTTTCTTTTCATGCCCGATATGGTTCAATGCCTCCAAAGCCATTCCGCCTGTCAATGCCCCGTCCCCGATTACAGGTATGATGAATGATTTCTCTTTTTTCACATCACGCGCAATCGCCATTCCCATAGCTGCAGAGAGAGAGGTTGAACTATGGCCGGTTTCCCAGACATCATGCTCGCTTTCATTTCTCTTCGGAAAACCGCACAACCCTTTATATTGCCTTAACGAATCAAACTGACACGCACGCCCTGTTAATATCTTATGTACATAAGATTGATGGCCTACATCCCAAATGATTTTATCAACGGGGCTGTTAAAATGTTTATGAAGGGAAACAGTCAGTTCCACGACACCCAAGTTTGGACCAATATGACCTCCAGTTTTCGATAAATTCTCAATTAAAAACTGGCGTATCTCTTGACTGAGCTCTTCTAATTGCTCTTTACTCATGTTTTTCAAAAAAGAAGGCTCCTTTATTGATAGTAAATCCATTGGGTCCACTCACTTTCATGACTATATATTTTGTTTCTCGATTTTGCGCTTTTTCTTTTTTTGATCTTTTTTATCTTTAATCAGAACAATATGGAACCGATCTTCTATAAATTGAAGCACGGTGCCAACTCTAAATATTATATCCTTTGAATACGTAATCGCAAACGTTTTCCCAAGAGCTTTGCCGCCAACGGTCAGAGAGGCGATGATACTTGTCAATGTAACACTGACTATATATTCCTTGATCGATCCGCCTTCCAGCTGGAAGGAAACCGCTAATTGAATGATGACGATGGCGGAGGCTGTACCGCTTATGATTCCTGAGATATCCCCGATTACATCATTACAGAAACTTGCAAATCGATCCGCATTCCTTACGATCTTGATCGAATATTTCGCACCGTATACTTTCTTGGCTGCCATTGCATGAAAAGGGGTTTCATCAGCAGCAGTGGAAGCAATCCCCAACATGTCAAAGAAGATCCCGATGCATACGATGATGAGCACTACGAATAACCCCGTACCCCAGGCCACACCGTTTAATACCATATTGGATGTAACTGAAAAAATAGCCGCTAACACGAATGTGATAACGGCAATACTGACACTCCATTTTATTGAGTTTTTCAATGTATCATTCATTATCGTCTACACACACCGTTTCTACTGTGTAAAATATTCATTCGAATTCTATGTAATTGGATGGTCATATATAGGGTAAAAATTGCAGCTTAGGTCCAGTAGGTTTTCCCAATCAGGTACCGGATGTTGCCATACCGGCGGTTTCCCTTTAAACCCGACTTAGCCGCGTCACCACAAGCTAGACTGGATTACCACTTAGTCCGCACTATAATCCCCGATATATGTCCAATGAACAGTCTAGGAGTTTTCCTCAACAACCCTTAACACAATCCTTAGCCTCTTTTGCAAAAAGGATTTCATATGGACGAAAAAGCACATATCAATGGCCAACTGATGTGTACTTTGTAACCATAATCCCCTCTCTCTTCACTCAAGGCAGGCTACGCTGCTAGTGATCAAAATCACAATCGCAGGTTCATACTCTGCACTTATTGCACATGCTTTATGCCAGCGTAAGATACAGAGCCTCCGCGGCTTGCGGGTCAACGCCCACATGCCATTGTGGATCGCCCTCAAGCCTTACTCCCAGATATGACCCAAAGCTGGGCGCCTCAAGCCAAGTCCAGGAACTTCATCGATGTGCCCTTTAGTGGATTTTTAGGCCCACCTTCAGGATTGGTGGGTTGACTAGAATACTGCACCACCCAAATGTTTATAATCACATTATATCATATTTTATGATTTCCTCAAATAATAAAGAACCTTAATGGTTGCGGTTGACTATGAGATGGGCAATTTGCCTAAGCAATTCCGTATCCATACTGAGTCCATCCAGGGAAACCAATGCTTCATCAAAATGAAACGTAAGTTTTCCCTTGGCTCCATGCATGGACAAGAGCCCTGGATAGGTGCTTTTCTGTTTGGATTCATCGCTCCCGGTCCGCTTTCCGATCAATTCTTCTGCTCCTTCAATATCGAGGATATCATCCTGAATTTGAAATGCCAGGCCGATATGATAGGCAAATTCTTCAAGTTTGTGTTGTTCTTCATCTGAAGCACCTGAAATGATTGCTCCCGCAAGCGCACTGAAAATAAGTAACTTCCCTGTTTTATGAACATGGATCGATTCCAATTCTGCAACAGACAGCTTTTTATTTTCCCCTTCAAGATCAGCTGCCTGCCCGCCAACCATACCTTCAGGGCCTGCACAGCGGCTCAAGAGGCCCACTAACTTAATTTTTTGATCACTGGTAAGAAAGGTGTCTTCTGCAATAAGCTGAAAGCTTTGCGTAAGCAGACCATCCCCGGCGAGGATTGCCATAGCTTCACCAAATACCTTGTGATTTGTCGGCTTTCCCCTTCTTAAGTCATCATCATCCATCGATGGGAGATCATCATGGATGAGAGAATATGTATGAATCATTTCAAGCGCAGCCGCTGTCTTCATTCCAAGCTGTGGATCCTTTCCATATCCTTTAATGACAGCTAATAAGAGAAGCGGTCTGATTCTTTTTCCGCCGGCTTCCAAAGAGTACGCCATGGCATTTTTTAATGTTGAGGGCATGGCTTTCTCCTGGACAGAACCGATCATCTCTTCTTCAATCTTTTGTTTATACTTTTGCTGAAAAGTACCTAGATCAACATGAAGGCTCACCCATTACTCCCCCTCTTTGATTTCGAAGGTTTTTTCTCCTTCATCCGTGATCATTTTTGTTAGCTGTTTTTCTGCTTTGTTGAGGGTATCATGACAATACTTTGAAAGTTCCATTCCTTTTTGATAGAACTGCAATGCCTTTTCCAAAGGCACCTCGCCTTCTTCCAATTGCTCAACAATGCCTTCCAATTGCTCCATTGCCTCTTCAAATGACAGTTCTTCTTTAGTTTTTGCCATTTTCAACCCGCTCCTTTACCAAATCTACTTCACATTGTATTGTTCCGTCTTTTACATCTATTTTGAGTTTATCACCTTTCGCTACCTGCTGTGAGGATTTTATCAATCCCCCATCTGACCCATAGACAAGGCTGTATCCCCTGTCCATGATTTTCAGTGGACTCAGTGCATCCAAGGTGGAAATGACCGATTGAAACCGATGTCCCTTTTCCCTCAGCACTGCTCTAAACTGCTTGTTCACTTGTCCCTGCAAAAATGTCACCCTTTCTTCCTGAATCTTCAGGATCTGTGAAGGGTGAACACGCTGAAGTCTGGAGTGCAGTCCGGTAAGAACATCCTTTTGCTGCCTGACATGCAGTGTGATATTTTTTTGCAGCTGGTCCGTCAGCCTGTCTACATGCTCAACTTTTTGTTGATACAGGATACGCGGATTCCTTAACGAATAGGATTTTGATAAACTGTCCAATCGATTCCGCTCACTTTGAATTTTCACCTTAAATGATTTAATCATCCTTAATTTTCGGTTCATGATCCTTTCAAGCAGGTCATCGATGTGAGGGACAGCCAGCTCTCCCGCACCGGTGGGGGTCGGTGCCCTAAGGTCTGCAACAAAATCTGCAATCGTAAAGTCTGTTTCATGCCCGACAGCGGATATGACAGGGATAGCCGAATCGACAATTGCTTTGGCCACTATTTCCTCATTGAATGCCCAAAGTTCTTCGATGGAGCCGCCTCCCCTTCCTGCAATCAGCACATCGACTCCCTCATATTCATTCGCTTTTCTGATGGCTTCCGCAATAGAGCCGGCAGCCCTCTCGCCTTGTACCAGGGCAGGAAAAATCAGGATTTCACAGATTGGGTACCTTCTCTTTATTGTTGTAATGATATCCCGTATGGCAGCACCCGTCGGGGAAGTCACAACCGCAATTCTTGAGGGGAACTTCGGTATCATTCTTTTTCTGCTTTGATCAAAGTAACCTGCTTTCTCAAGCTTTTCCTTTAATTGTTCATACGCCAGGTAAAGTTCACCGATTCCATCCGGCTGCATTTCTTTCACATAGATCTGATACTGTCCGCCTGCTTCATAGACGGACAGATCTCCCCGTATCAATACATTCATTCCGCTTTCTGGCCGGAACTTGAGATGTTGGTTATTACTTGAAAACATGACTGAGAGAATCCTTGCACGGTCATCTTTTAAAGTGAAGTACATATGACCGCTGGAATGCTGCTTGAAATTTGAAATTTCTCCCCTTACAAAAATATTAGACAAATGCGGATCCCTATCGAATTTTCGTTTTATGTACTTTGTCAGAGCTTGTACCGTTAAATATCGCGACTGATCCTGTTCCATGCTCACCTGACTCCTTTGACCATGCATATTCTTTATTGAGTGACGTTGTTGCATAAATCGCTCCAAAATCAACTTTCTGCACTGATTTTATCATGCAGGAATACGTAAAGGGACAAGCTGATGTGCCGTCCCTTCTGAGTTGTTGTATATAGTGTACTATTTTTTATCGGTTTTGGCGATCAACCAGCCACCATCGAGCTGATTTTACCGTGTTGTAAAGAAGCATAGTAATGGTCATCGGTCCTACTCCACCTGGAACAGGTGTAATTTTCCCTGCCACTTCCTTTACTCCATTAAAATCGACATCACCGCATAATTGCCCTTCCTCATCCCGGTTCATTCCGACGTCTATGACGACTGCACCTTTTTTGATATCTTCTGCTCGTATCAATTTTGCCTTCCCGACAGCGGAAACGAGAATATCAGCATTTCTAGTATAGTCGGAGAGGCCCGTTGTTTTAGAATGACAATACGTGACGGTTGCATCCCGATTCAGGAAAAGTTGACCGGCAGGCTTTCCGACGATGTTGCTTCTCCCTAAGATCACCACGTGCTTTCCCTTGATATCAATATTCTCATACTCGAGCATCTTGATGATGCCGAGAGGGGTGCATGAATAGAAAGTATCTTGATTCGTAACCATCTTTCCGATTGAAACCGGGTGAAATCCATCCACGTCCTTAGAGGGAGATATGGTTTCAATGATTGTGATCGGATTAATATGCTGAGGCAGAGGCAATTGAACCAGGATACCATGAATATGATCCCTTCGATTTAATTCTTCTATTTTATCGACAAGTTCTTCCTGCGTTAATGATTCATCAAACTGATAAAGCTCTGAATGGATTCCCAACTTGCTGCAGGCTTTTCTCTTCATTCTCACATAGGTGTGGGAGGCATGATTATCCCCAACAAGAATAACAGCCAATCCGGGGATCACATCATTTGCTTTTAATTCAGAAATGGTTTCTTTCAATTGTTCACGATAATAATTCGCAATAAGCTTGCCATCAATAAGATCAGCTGACATATAACCAGCCCCCTATCATTGTTAAGATTGACTTACCTTAGAGAGTACACCATTCACGAACTTGCTTGATTGATCATCGCCAAAGGTTTTTGCAATTTCAACGGCTTCATTGATGACGACTTTATCCGGTACATCTTCAACAAATAATAACTCATAAGCGCCGATCCTCAAAATATTCCGATCTACTTTCGCGAGGCGGTCAAAAGACCATTTTTCTAAATTATCCCTGATTTTGCCGTCTACCATATCCTGATGTTTTACAAAACCAAGTACGAGGTCTTTCAAAAAGGCGTCTACTTCTTCTCCATCCACCACATTTTTCAACGCTTCTTCTGGTTCCATACCACTCATATCTATTTGAAATAAGGCTTGCAGAGCTTTCTCACGGGCAACTCTTCTCTTCATATCTTCTAATAACTCCTTTTAACGTTTGTCAATTTTTCATACCTTTGATAATAGCACAAATCAATGCCTGTACGCACGTGAATGGAGAAAAAATAATATTCTGAAACTAAAAGCGCAGGCGGCTTGGGCAGGAGCGACAAGCATAAGATGAACTTACCGGAAAGGCGTTTTTTGCCTTTTTGGTAAGTTTAGCTTATGACCTCGAGCTCCTAGCCGCCGGAGCTGGATAATTGAAATGCGGAAGGGCTTTGGTTAGAGGCGGGTGGCATAAGGCGAATCGGACATGATGGCGTTCTTTGCCTCCTTGGCCGGTTTGGCCTTATGATATTTGCCTCTAAGCCCTGCAGCTGGACAATCAAAAAGCAGAGGCGGCTTGGGCAGGAGCGACAAGCGACCAGGAAGACAGAAATGAAGAAAATTCGACAAGTGGCACAATAATTGGGATTTTGGCACAATTATTTAAATACCGGCACAATTATTCCAATAATGGCACAATAAAAATAAATATATTAATATTTCAGTTGAAAAACATAAAATCCGGCACAGCTAAAAGAATTTTTTATTGAAAATGAATAGAAATCCTTCTAATAAACGTTGAAACATAGGGCTCAGCAGATAAAAATGACGTAAAAAGGAGTCGCTTCGATTATCTTACTAAAAAAATGCAGATTCCCTCCCTCCACCAAGCTCACCCTTCCATAAAAAAAGAACGGCCCAAATGGCCGTTCTCCCTTCTTAATCACATTTACATCTCTTCATCAATTTCAGCTTCAAGTGTCTGATTTTCAAACTGGACACCCACGATATGAACATTGACCTCATCTGCTTCCAAAGCAGTCATGTTCATTAAGGCTTGACGGATATTATCCTGGATTTTTTGAGCGACTGTCGGGATAGAGACGCCGAACTTCATGATGCAGTATACATCAATGATGATTCCTTCTTCCGCCAGTTCAACCTTGACTCCCTTACCGTGGTTCTTCTTGCCCAGACGTTCGACTACACCTGTCGCGAAGCTACCGCGCATTTGTGATACGCCTTCTACTTCTGAAGCAGCAATTCCAGCGATGACTTCGATCACTTCAGGTGCGATTTCTATCTTCCCAAGGCCGTCTTTACCGTGAGACATTTGTAAAAGGTTTTGATTTTCCGCCATGTAAGGCACCTCCTGAATTCACACTAGGATTTCATTACATCATATTTTTCTAAGAACTTCGTATTAAATTCTCCGTCTACAAAGGTTTCATGTTCCAATACTCTTAAATGGAACGGGATGGTCGTGTGCACCCCTTCTACAACAAACTCACTCAGGGCACGCTTCATACGGGAGATCGCCTCTTCACGAGTCGCTCCATAAGTGATGACTTTTGCAATCATACTATCATAGTAAGGAGGGATCATATAACCAGGATATGCAGCAGAATCCACTCTTACGCCAAGACCGCCGGGAGGGAGATACATTTCTATTCTTCCTGCTGACGGCATGAAATTCTTTTCCGGGTTTTCTGCATTGATCCGGCACTCCATCGCCCACCCTGTAAAGGTTACTTCTTCCTGGGTGATAGATAATTTTTCTCCGGAAGCCACTTTGATCTGTTCTTTTATCAAATCAACACCGGTAACCTGTTCGGTGACAGGATGCTCTACCTGGATACGGGTATTCATCTCCATGAAATAGAATGATTGGTTGTTGTAGTCATAAATAAATTCTACCGTGCCTGCACCTGTATAATCAACCGCTTGGGCTGCTTTTACCGCGGCTTCTCCCATTTGGGCCCGAATTTCTTCGTTCAGTGCAGGAGATGGTGTTTCTTCGATCAATTTTTGAAGACGGCGCTGGATGGTGCAATCGCGCTCTCCAAGGTGAATCACGTTGCCAAAATTGTCAGCCATGACTTGGATTTCCACGTGCCTGAAGTCCTCGATGAACTTTTCAATATACACGCCTGGATTACCAAATGCTGTCATTGCTTCCTGCTGGGTGATGTTGACACCCTTCACAAGGTCTTCCTCGGTCTTCGCCACACGGATCCCTTTACCGCCTCCGCCTGCAGTGGCTTTGATGATGACTGGGTATCCCATTGATTCCGCAAGTTTAACAGCTTCATCTGCGTCTTTGACGATCCCTTTAGAACCAGGTACGATCGGAACCCCCGCTTCACGCATCGTTTCTCTTGCGACATCCTTTGTCCCCATTTTTGAAATGGCTTCAGGAGATGGCCCGATGAATGTGATATTACACTCACGGCAAAGCTCTGCGAAGTCGGAATTCTCAGCCAGGAAGCCGTAACCGGGATGAATGGCATCACAGTCTGTCAATTTTGCTACTGAAATAATATTAGTAAAGTTCAAATAACTGTCCTTCGACGAAGTAGGCCCGATACAATAGGCTTCATCTGCAAGCTGGACATGCAATGCTTCTTTATCTGCTTCAGAATAGACAGCTACACTTTCTACGTTCAATTCGCGGCAAGCACGTATAATTCGAACCGCTATTTCTCCTCTATTGGCAATCAATACCTTTTTTATCATAAAGTTTATCGCTCCTTATTCAGGTTTGACTAAGAATAACGGCTGTCCATATTCAACAAGTTGACCGTCTTTCACCAAGATTTCTACAATTTCGCCTTTTACTTCCGCTTCAATTTCGTTGAACAGCTTCATCGCTTCAACGATACAGACGACTGTGCTGTCATCTACTTTTGAACCGACTTTCACATATACATCCGCGTCAGGGGAAGAAGATTGATAGAACGTCCCTACCATCGGGGATGTGATTTTATGTAAGTTTGCATCATCCGCTTTTGCTTCAGAAGGTTTATTTTCTTCTCCCGGTGCAGGCGCCGCTTCTGTATGAACAGCAGCAGGTGCTTGCTGAACCGCTTGTTGAGCCGGCTGCTTCACTTCTTCTGCAGCTTGAACGAATTGCGGTGCTGGAACGGCTCCATTATTTTTCTTTAGTTCGATTTTTGATCCTTCATACTCATATGAAAACTCATCCACGCTGGAATTATCGACGAGTTTTATAATTTCACGAATTTCTTGGATTTTTAACACTTTGGACACCCCTCTTATAGTTTAAAAAATTATGACTAGCTACTAATATCATACGATAATATCTCGTATAAATTCAATATGTGTTTCGAGCTATTCCATAAAGCGCATTCATGCTCCCTTTCTATTCTATCTCTTTTTTTCAAAAAAATAAAATAATAGATGATTTATCTGGAATGGTTGTCTGATTGTCCTATTCATTGAATAACACTGTTCACACCGCTGCCCTTTTGTGTGCAAGACTTCATTATGAAGCTAAAATAAATAGGACGACCCTTTATCATCTAAGGATCGTCCTTTTTCATTTATTAGTTTGTCGGCTGGAATTCCACCGCTACAGGCTTCACATTTCCTACTTCACTCATGACCAGGCGGATGATTTCATTGGCATTTGCCGTTGTGTGCTCTTTATCTGTTTTGACCGTGATGCGGATGCTGTCTCCATTTGCTCTTACGAGTGCATCATCGTACCCGATCGTCTTGATTGTCGTCTCAAGTACTGATTCTGTCATTGCCAGCTCACGCAGGTTCTCCATTTGCTCATAGGCTGCACTTTTCTCTTCTGCAGACAATTCAGGATCTCCTACTTTCGCTTCAAGTTCTTCACGGAGCTGAGCACGCTGATCTTCCACTTCCATTCTCATCGCTTCGAACATTTCATTGCCGGCAGAATCCGTGACGACTTCCACATCGCCATTGGTCATTGTTTCTTTATTATCTCCTTCTGCCGCTTTCTTGCCGCCTTCATTCTGCTCCGCTGCCATGTCCGTTACCTGCTGGGTAGGTGAAGTGATGTAATAAACGGATAGGACGATCACAAGACTCAACATCGTTAAAAGCCACACTGTTTGTTTTTTTAATAACATCTATTATTTCCCCCTTAATCTTTAGGTTGGACCGATACCCTGTGAACCGGTACATCCAGAACGCGGGTAACAGCTTCCAATATCATTTTTTTGATTTGTATGTTATCGGCTCCCTTTGCTACGACAAGGACGCCGCTGACTTTAGGTTTTCTGGTTTCACTGATGACGGGCACTTCATTTTCACCGTCCTGTATGATGACAATCTGTTCTTCACTTGACTTTTCTTCTATCGAGCGTTTTCCACCCTCTTTGTCCTCCTCGTTTGTATGCTGGGACTGTTTGTTTTCATTTTTTTCGTACACTTTCTGTTCAGAGGATTCAACATTGACTACGACAAGGGCTTCACTGACCCCGGTGATTTGATCGAGTGCCTCTTTCAGCTGGTTTTCATATTGATCTTCATAGCTCCGCATCAATGAATCATCATTGTGATTCTTGCCGAATGCAGGCACGTTTTCTTCCCCCTCTTCCTGGAGGGTCTTGTCTACTGCAATGCTGGGTGCTTTATTCCAAAGATCGCTGATCAGCATGAAGGCGACCCCGAGCAGCAGGACGATCAGAAAGTACTGAAACTTTTTTCCTTTTTTGTTTTCCGGAGGTGTATGCGCATTTTCCTTTGACAGCCACTCTTTTATCAGATTTACGGGTCCTTTGCTAAAGTTCATTGTCGCTTCCCGTCCCTCCCTCGGCTATGATTATTTTTTCGGGTGAAAGGTTCCACTCTTCCGCTAGTAAGGAGGTCACCAGGGACACATTCTCATCTGTCTTCTGTACTCTTGTCTTATCTCCCGTATCGATCTCCACATTCTGGACGGCTTCAATTGCGTTTTCCCCCTGACTGGAAGAAAGATAAACCGTCACTTCTGTGATGCTATCTGGGATGTTCTCCAAATCGGATGCTGCTATACTGACCTTCTCAATGACTTTACCGTGTTCATCCATCAACTCCTTTTCAGCTTGTTGTTTCATTTGGACAGCCATCTGTTCTAAAATATATGCACGTTGTGAAGCTTGTATTTCTTTTTTCTTCATTTCTATTAAATTTTCTACAGAATTATTCTGGGAACGTCCATTTACACGGAACGATTCCATAACAGAATCAACATCTGCTGTCATCAGCTTCAACAATGGTGTAAGGATGATGGTGATCAATAATAGCCCCGTCACGATCTTTACGTATTTTTGCATATTTGAGCTTGGAAGAAGCATGTCAATGACGGTTGCCAGCAGGACAAAGACGATAATATTGGTGATCCATTCAGTTAGAAATGACATGGGCGCTCCTCCTTCATCGAACCATCATGGTTATATTGCCGGCTGCAATGATGACGGTAATGCTTAAGAAGAACATGAATGATACAATCGCAAGTGCTGCGAACACGTAGATGACACTTTTCGCGATCGTATCGAGACACTCGATGACGGGCCCCCCTCCAAGCGGCTGAAGAAGGGCGGCAGCCAGCTTGTAAATAAAGGCGATCATGAGGATCTTTATGGCGGGAAATGCTGCGATGATAAGGACGATAGCCACTCCCGCAATTCCTACAGTGTTCTTTAAAAGCACGGAAGCACTAATGACAGTGTCGGTCGCATCGGTAAACATCCTGCCAATGACAGGTACAAAGTTGCCGGTAATGAATTTAGCGGTACGGATCGTGATGCCGTCGGTGACTGCCGCTGTTGCGCCTTGCACCGAGATGACACCGAGAAAGACGGTCATGAATGCACCGAGGAGCCCGATGCTCCAGGTACGCAATAAATGGGCGAGCTGTGTCACTTTGTAATGCGGCGACAGGGTGCTGACGATGCTCAATAGAGCGGAAAGGAATAGGAGCGGCAGGACCACATTTTGAATGAGCAGGCCGCTTGTGTTCATCAGAAACAGGATGACAGGGTGGAAAAATGCGGCAGATACGACTCCTCCTGAAGCTGCGATCAATGCAAGCAGTAAAGGAATGAGGGCGATGATGAAATTGATCATGGTGGAAATCGCTTCCTGTGTATAATCGATTGCCACGTGGAAGCTGTTCAAAGCGATGATGATCAACACCATGAAGATGATTCCGTAAGCCACCTTGCTTACGTTCCCTCCTTCAAACGCGTTTTGCAGAGATTGAAGGAACATGCTGAAAATCGTAAGCAGGATCAATGTGCCTAAAAGCTTTCCATTCATGACCAACTCTTGAAATGCAAATTTAAGTACTCCGCTGAACCAGGCTTTTAAAGAAAACTCCTTCTCTCCTTGAATGAAGTCCATCAAGCTCCCTTTTTGACTCTCAGGCAGATATCCCCCATATTGATCCACGATGCTTGTCCAAAAGCTCTTCAGCTCATCGATTCCCAAGCTTTCGAGCTGCTGATTGATGACCTGCTGCTGCACACCGTTATCATCCTGTTCTTTGTTTTCTTCTGCCTGTCCGATTGGGCTTCCCATGAAAAAGAAAAATAGTGCCACGACGAGTATTCGGTTTAATTGCTGCAAATATCCCACCTCTTCATCCTCTCTTATCCGGTTGGAATCATATTGATGATTGTTTCAATGATCACTGTCAGGATCGGGACAGCCATTGCCAGAATCAAGATCTTGCCTGCAAGCTCGACCTTTGCTGCAATCGCACCCTGACCTGCGTCTTTCGTGATATGAGAAGCAAATTCCGCTATGTAAGCGATGCCGATTATTTTCAGGATCGTTTCAACATAGACAAGATTTACGTTTGCGTTTGCCGCAAGCTTCTCGAGCATGTGAATGATGGTATAAATCTGATCGATTAAAAACAGGAATATGGAGCAGCCGACGAATACGATGAGCAAAAAAGCAAAGTTCGGCTTTTGCTCCTTTACAATTAATGCAAGAAAAGTGGATACAAGGGCGATACCGACAATTTGGATGATTTCAATCGCTGACTCCCCCTTTACCCTTGGAATAAAAAGACAGATTTGATCTTCTGAAATAAATCATCCACGATGGATGCGACCATAAAGAGAATATAAATAAAGCCAAAAAGCGTGACCCATTGTGCGTATTCTTTTTTTCCGACTTGATCTAAGATGGTGTGCAAAAAGGCGACGACGATCCCCACCCCTGCTATTTTAAAAATAATGTCCACATCGATTCCCATAATTTTCCCTCCTGATCTTTTGACTCGCACATTGTGGGTTACACGGACATGGCCGTCTAACTTCATTAAAGCAGCAGGATGATAAGAAGAAGACCTGATAGGAATCCAAGACTCTTTGTCATCTTTTCATATTTCCTTTGTCTTTCCACTGCTTCTGTCTCTTCTCTTTCCAAGTGTTTCAAAGCCAAATGAATGTGTTTTTGCTGCGTGACCAAATCATGTTTCCCAAGGTTTTCACCGAATTGCTTCAAAATTTCATATTCTCCAGATTTAAAGGCCGTCAGCTTCCATACCTCATCCAGGCTGTCTTCCCATGCTTTTTTCACCGAAATCTCCTGTTCGGTCAACTTCTTTGAAAAATTCTCAAAAAACCAAGAGACCGGCTTCTGAAGCTGTTTAGATATTTTTCTAGTAGCCTCATGAAGAGGTGTATGGCTGTAGGTGATTTCAGCCTCCAGGGATTGAAGTGCCACTTTAAGCAGCCGAAGCTGCCGGGGCCTTTCTGTCAAATATTTCGAGACTTCAAAACCTGCCCATGAAGTAGAGAGAAGAATGAAGATCGCACCTAAAATTTTTATCATTTACGTCACACTCACTTTGTTCAATAAAGATTCTCCATGCTCATTCCAAACTTCAGATACTTGTCCAGGGTCCGTTTCTCTATTTAGCTCAATGAATCGTTCAATACTCTTCATTCCGATAATATCCCTTATGACAGGTCTCTTTTTCACTTCCTCCAAAGAAGCCCCGTGGGTTGTCATCATCAATGTAATGCCTGCATTTACCGCTTCTTGAATGGCCTGTCCGTCTTCCACGCGGCCTATTTCGTCGATGATCAGGACATCTGGACTCATGGAACGTATAAGCATCATCATGCCTTCGGCTTTTGGACAAGCATCAAGGACATCGACTCTCGGACCGAATAGAAGCTGCGGAACCCCGTTCACACAACCAGCGATTTCGGAACGTTCGTCCACGATTCCCACTTTATAGGGAGGAATGTTTTGTTCACGGTCACCGGTTGAGATGATTCTCGCAAGATCCCTTAGCAGGGTCGTTTTACCTGTTTGGGGAGAACCGATGATCATTGTGTGCTTCCAGCCCCCTTTATAGACAAATGGAAGAAGCGGCTGAGCGATTCCGATCTTTTGCCTTGCAATACGGATATTGAAGGATGACAGGTGACGGATC
The DNA here is from genome assembly GCF_903645295.1 of Bacillus sp. Marseille-Q1617. NCBI lineage: Bacteria > Bacillati > Bacillota > Bacilli > Caryophanales > Bacillaceae > Bacillus > Bacillus sp. Marseille-Q1617. The sequence continues at coordinate 334,170 of NZ_CAHJXM010000003.1, read as the reverse complement.
CCTTTCACATTGCCGGACTCCAGGATGACTTTTCCCGCAAGTCCCACCCTATGTCCTCCATCTATAGTGATATAGCCTCTCTTGAGTTCTTCCTCAAGTGTATAAAATGAATGATGGGATAATTTATTTATCAGCTGTTCAGAGTCTTCAGGGGTGACAGTGTATGGCAGAAAATAAGGTTTCCCCCTTGCAGTGACTTCCAATACCCTGTTGGTACGTACTCTGATTTCTTCGGTTGTATCCAGAACGTCTTGTGGAAGGGACAGGATTCTTTCAGAAATTGTGCTGGGTAGCAGGGCTAGAACTTCTTGCATGAATGTACCTCCTTATCTATTTCCACCGGGCTTTATCAATAACAACGTACAAGCCCCCAGATAATACAATGTATTTCTAATGAAAATAGAATATGACAAGAAATTAAAGGCCCGTCCCTCGATGCGTTAAAGCAGTAAAGAGGAAAAAGAAAAAAAGCCTAAACAGAATGAGATCTGTTTAGGCTTTTTTTGATTACGTTATGATTTAAACTCGATTATCCGCGTGAAACGTATGTGCCGTCAGTCGTATTGACGACGAGTACATCCCCTTCGTTAACGAAGAATGGTACGTTCACGACTAATCCAGTTTCGACTGTTGCAGGTTTAGACCCGCCTGAAGCTGTGTCCCCTTTGATTCCAGGTTCTGTTTCCGTTACAGTCAATTCGACCGTATTCGGAAGTTCAACTCCAAGAGTCTCACCTTCATACATCATGATTTGAACTTCCATGTTTTCTTTCAGGAATTTCAATTCATACTCGATAGATGCTGCCGGTAATTCGATTTGTTCGTAGCTTTCATTATCCATGAATACATGCATGTCACCGTTGGCATACAGGTATTGCATTCTGCGGTTATCAATCTGAGCTTTCGCTACTTTTTCACCTGCGCGGAAAGTCTTTTCCTGCACTGCTCCGGTGCGAAGATTACGAAGTTTAGAGCGGACGAATGCTGCCCCTTTCCCCGGCTTAACATGTTGGAAGTCCATAACTCTCCAAATCCCATTATCCACTTCGATTGTTAAACCTGTACGAAAATCATTTACTGAAATCATGTTTGTTCCTCCTATTGTCAATTAGACCTCTTGCAAGGACTAAAATGGTAGAATGATTAGATCTTTAGTTGAGTGTGTCAATGTTTCATTGGAATCCTCAGTGATGAGTGTATCATCTTCAATACGCACACCGCCGACCCCAGGTACGTACACCCCCGGTTCAACCGTTACAATCATGCCAGGCTCAAGTACTACTTCGGATCGGGAGGAAAGGCCAGGTCCCTCATGAACTTCAAGACCGATTCCATGACCCAGCGAATGTCCGAAGCACTCACCATAACCTTTTTCTGTTATGTAATCGCGTGAAATCGCATCTGCTTCTTTCCCTGTCATACCAGGCTTGATCTTTTCCATAGCCAGGAGCTGGGATTGAAGGACAACATCATAAATTTCCTTCAGCTTATCACTTGGTTCTCCCACTGATAAGGTACGAGTCATGTCAGAACAATAGCCTTTATAGTATGCACCATAATCCAATGTAACAAAATCACCTTTTTCAATGACTTTATCACTTGCCACTCCATGAGGCAGTGCGGAGCGGTTCCCTGATGCCACAATGATGTCAAAAGATGAAGAAGCGGCTCCCGCTTTTCTCATGAAAAATTCCAATTCATTCGACACTTCCAGTTCGGTAACACCCGGTTTAATGAAATCTAATATGTGCTTGAATGCCGCATCCGCTATGTCAGCCGCATCCTTAATTATCTTAAGCTCTTCAGGTGTCTTAATCAAGCGTAACTTTTCAATCGTACCGGCTACAGGGACAAGTTCAGCCTCAAGTACCTTTTGATAGCTCTCAAATGCACTGTATGTCATATAATTTTTTTCAAAGCCGAGTTTTTTGATTCCCAATTCCTTGACTTGTTTTGCCACTTCTTCCTGAATAGGGCCGGTGTGCTGGACAATTTCATAATCAGCTGCCTGCTCCGCCGCCTGCTCGGTATATCGGAAATCTGTGATGAACAAAGCCTTATCATGAGATAACAATACAACACCTGAAGAACCGGTGAAGTTTGTCATATAACGGCGGTTGTATGTACTTGTGATCAACATCCCGTCTATACCGCTTTCAGAAAATGTATTACGTAATCGATCAATCTTCATCCCCTTACACTCTCCCTTTTATGTAATTAATGATTGCGTCCAAGGCTAGTTCATATCCGAAAAGTCCCAAACCGACAATTTGCCCGACCGTTTCCGCCGCAATGACGGAATGATGCCTGAAACTTTCCCGCTGATGGATATTTGATATGTGGACTTCTATGACAGGCACTGATACCGAAGCTACACCATCTCTTAATGCATAAGAGTAATGAGTATAAGCTCCCGGATTCAGAATGATGCCTGAAAATCCTTCGTCCTCAGCTTTATGGATATGATCAATCATTTCCCCCTCGTGATTCGATTGAGCGGTTCGTAACTGATAGCCTTTTTCCTTTGCCTGTTCCTTCAGTTTCTCTTCTAGCTCCTGAAGTGTGGTGTGCCCATAGATTTCAGGTTCACGTTTTCCTAACCTGTTTAAATTAGGGCCGTTTAGTAACAATATTTTTTTCATAGATAACCCCTAAAAAAATAGAATGTTCAACATGAACATTCTAACATAAACCTTTTACCTATACCTACTAAATTATCTGATAACAAGAAGGTCATGATACTACTTCCCCGCTCTTTTCCTTTTGTTCCTGATGCCGCAGCTCATTTTCTTCATACGATATCGAATATCCGACGAACACTCCATATAGGATATAGATACACACTGTTGTGATCAAAGTATGATAATCGATTGCCGTCAAGGACTTCATGCTGGGGAACAGGGGTTTCAACAGTAAGAATACGGCTAAAAACAATACGACCCCATACCCTGCGCCTACCCACATGGACTTAAATTTTCTCAGGACCCCATAATAAACCAGAGCTGCTCCTACGGATATGATGCCGTAGGCTAAGATGGATAAAGCAATTCCGATCCAGCGATCCTTCCAATCCCCAACCGCCCAAGGCTCGAAAATAATATTAGGTTCGATTTTGGTAAAGGAAAAATAATAACAAAGATACGCAATCGCACTCCATAATAATCCCCCAATAAAACCCGTCACCATCACCATTCCAATGAACGACATTGGTTGTTCACTTTTATTCTGCTCCAGTTCAGGATTGGATTGGTCACCTTTCACTCTTTCCGGTTGATTTTTATCTTCGGACATCTTGAACACCTCCGCTCATAGTATGTCCCATTCACCGAAACACTTTGCATAATAATTCCTTATGATGCAAAATTTCATTTTTTAAATTTCGAATCCGCAGTCTGGCTCTTTTTGAGAATTTTTAGTAAAATAGAATATAAGGATGTTTATATTACATACATCTTTTCCATGTTTATCGGACTCGGATAAAGTGAATATGTTTACTGTAACCCTTGAATCCCCACACCCGAAAAACTATCCAAACCGACGATTAAAATGAATATAAATTGTCTAAAATAATAATAATATAAAAGTTTAAAGAACGATTGAATCGTAAGGAGGTGGCTTTGTTGAACGCTCGCAATATCTTGGTATTCACCCTGGTTGTATTAGCGATTGTAGGATTGGGATCGTGGCTGATTGGAAATCCCCTCGGACTTCTTCGAAAAATACTCGTCACTGCAGCCGTCATAGGCGTCATATACTTTATTTACCGCAGATGGTTCAGTAATAGACGCGGTGCTGGAAGCAACGAACAAAGAGCGTTTCTTAAAGCAGCCAAACAATCAAAAAAGAGACTGAAGAAAAAATCGACCGCTAAGACACAAAAACCCACTGTCTCTCCGCTTTCAAAAAAGCGTTCCCACCGTAAAAAATCCAGTGCTAACTTAACGGTCATAGAAGGAAAAAAGAATAAAAAAAACAATCGGGCCTCCTTTTAAAATGAGTGCCCGATTGTTTTTTGCACAAAACCCTAATACGTCCATTGTTTCAGAAAAAGTTCTCCCTGAAATTTCCCCATTTGAAACAACTCACTCCTTTTTTCTTTCGATAATTCAAATTCAGTCGTCTGCACCCCTTCAGTCGGTATAAAAATGATATTCTTCTCATGCTTTCTTGAAATATAGCGCGAATCATGAGCGTCTTTCATTGTCTGGAAAAGAGCATTGTACAACTCGATTGCATTTTTGATTTTATTTTTCGGCCGCTCGATTGAATTATGACTTAACTTCACCCCAATGACCGGCCGAACCTTTTTTATATTCTCCCTGTCAAACAGCCACATCGGAAAGTTACTGAGGACACCTCCGTCCACAAGTAAACTGGTGCCCTCGAGCGAACGCAGTTTCACAGGCTCAAAAAAGTACGGGAGACTTGCACTCATCCGGATGGCTCGTGCAACCGGAAATGTCTTTGGCGAAATTCCGTACTTCTCCAAATCATCAGGCAATACAAGAAGTCTCCCGTTCGATAAATCGGAAGCGATGACTCTCAAGGATTTTTCAGGAAGATCCGCGAACGTGTAAATCCCCCGTGCTTTAAGTTTTTGTTCGATCCAATTCTCAAGAGCTATTCCCTTGTACAATCCTAACCGATAATAAATCCTGAACCACTTAATAAAGGGAAGCGAGACGAATGCATTGGTATCCAATAACTTCTTGATATCCATTTCTTCCATAATATCTTTCAGCTCACTGCTTGAGTACCCAGCTGCAATAAAAGCTGCCACAATGGCGCCGGCACTGGTTCCTGCAACCCTCTTGATTCTTAATCCTCTTTCTTCAATTGCTTGGTAAGCACCTATCAAGGCGAGCCCTTTTACCCCTCCGCCAGAAAATACTCCATCGATGTCCACAGGCTCCACTCCTTCAAAGCTCTTTATACATCTTTAATTTTAAAAAGTTGAAAATAGAACAAGAAAAGCAGAAGGGCTTTGGTAGAGGCGTGTGGCATAAGACGAATCGGCCATGAAGGCGCTCTTTGCCTTCTTGGTCGATTTGGCTTATGACATGTGCCTCTAAGCCCTGCAGCTGGACACTAGAAAAGCGGAGGCGGCTCGTTCAGGCCCGACAAGCATAAGATGGATTGGCCGTGAAGGCGCTTTTTGCCTTCTTGGCCAATTTAGCTTATGACCTCGAGGGCCTAGCCGCTGCAGCTGGACACTAGAAAAGCAGAAGGGCCCGCCGGAATCCACGCACAAAAAAAGAAGAGGAACATAGTCCCCTTCTTTTTCAAAATAAGCTTATAATCCGCATTTAAGCTGTGCACCACAGTTGGTACATGTATTGCATCCGCCCATGTCTTTTACGGTACCTTTACGGCAGACAGGGCATGTATTCCCCACTTCAGATCCTATCGTTACATCTGTTGAACGTACGTCCTGGATGGTATCCAGCAGCACGATTGGTTTGTTTTCTGTTTTTACTTCTTCTTGAACGTCATCTTCGTCAAAGCTGTTTTCTTCTGCCTTCAGCGTTAACACCTGTGAATCACGGCTTCCATCGACATAAACGGTACCGCCTTTCGCTCCACCTTTGTACAGGCGTTCATACACTTTTTGTACTTCTTCTACAGTATATCCTCTTGGTGCATTAACTGTTTTGGAAATGGAGCTGTCGATCCAGTTCTGGATGACGCACTGTACATCGGCATGTGCTTCCGGAGCAAGGTTCATTGATGAAATGAACCATTCAGGCAGGTCGTTTGCATCAGCATCAGGATTGCGCTTCAGATAATCTTCCACGATATCCGCTTTTACTTCAATGAACTTGCCAAGTCGTCCGCTTCTGTAGTAGGTGAACGAGAAGTAAGGTTCAAGCCCGGTTGATACCCCCACCATCGTTCCCGTAGATCCAGTAGGCGCTACCGTCAGTAAGTGAGAGTTTCGGATACCGTGAGACAGGATGTCTTCCCTTACATCCTCAGGCATCTTTTTCATGAAGCCAGTATTGGTGAAGGCTTTCCTCAGTCTCTCGGTCTCCTCTTCCGTTTCACCTGTCAGGAATGGAAAACTTCCTTTTTCCTTCGAAAGTTCAACGGAAGCGCGGTAAGCAGTTGTAGCGATGACTTCGAACACCTCATCCACAAGCTTGTTACCTTCTTCGGACCCGTATTCCTTTTCACAATAGATAAGAAGGTCCGCAAGACCCATGACACCCAAACCGACACGGCGTTCACCGAGCGCCTGCTTCTTGTTTTCTTCCAGGAAGTACGGCGTTGCATCGATGACGTTATCCTGCATGCGCACACCGACTTCAACGGTTTTTTTCAATTTTTCAAAATCGACGGTCTTCGTTTCTTTGTCTGCGAATCGAGCCAGGTTAACGGCTGCCAAGTTGCAGACGGAAAATGGTGCAAGGGGTTGTTCTCCACATGGGTTTGTTGCGACAACCTTCTGACCGTATGCTTTCGCATTGGTCATATCATTCGCATTATCAATAAAGAAGATTCCCGGTTCTGCAGAGTATGTTGCACAAACATTGACAAGGTTCCAAAGTTCTTTCGCCTTGATTTTCTTGTATGTCCTTACCTTGTAGCCGAGCTTTTCCCATTCGCGGACATCACCGATTTCGTGCCAATTTTCGTTGTAATACTTCATTTGGTCGGCATCATAGCTCTCTACATCAGGGAATCGCAGTTCATATTCTTCATCTTTTTCGACAGCATCCATGAAATCACTTGTCAGGCAGACGGAGATGTTTGCGCCTGTCAGGAATTCCGGGTTGTGTACACTGTATGTACCGCCCGTCCGCAGCTTTTCCTCGGCATTCTTGATGATCTTCTCGTTGAAACCGCCGTAGCCCGGAATCTGTTTATAGTTGATGATTCCCTGATACATCGCTTCTTCATGTTCTGTCAGGGGAGTGAACTTCAATTTATCTTCTGCTGCTTTTTTGATATTTTCATCTTCAGTATTTTCTAATAGATAACGCAGAATCCGTGGATTTTGCATTTTAGAGATGATGAATTCGATGATGTCAGGGTGCCAATCCGATAACATGATCATTTGGGCCCCGCGTCTTGATCCGCCCTGCTCGACCAAATGAGTCAGTTTCGCGATATCATCCAGCCAGGATACAGATCCCGAGGATTTACCATTGACTCCTTTTGCCAGCGTGTTGCGCGGTCTTAGAGTCGATCCATTCGTTCCGACACCGCCGCCGCGGCTCATGATCTCCATTACCTGCTTGCGGTGCTCTGAAATCCCTTCTCGCGAATCCTGAACAAACGGCATCACATAACAGTTGAAATAGGTTACGTCCGTCCCCGCACCCGCTCCGTACAAAACGCGTCCTGCAGGTACGAAATGCAAATTGACGAGCTCATGATAAAACTTTTCAAACCATTCTTGTTTCTTTTCAGGAGTTTTTTCTACTTCTGCCAAGCCTGTTGCGTTTCGCTTTGCAATTTGTTCATAGTAGACTTCCAATGGTTTTTCAATGACATCCAGTGTACGTGTCACTACGCCCGTTTCGATTTCATGCGTTTTATCGATCGCACTTCTGTATTCCTCTTCAATCCAGACATCCGCTTTTTTGTTTTCCCAATCGATGGCTGTAATGAAGCCCAGCCCCCTGGCAGGGAATTTTGGATCTTCCTTGATTGTCAATACGACAAAGTCGCCTGCTGATAGGGTGATCTTCTCAGTGTCTTTGAAAGAATAGCGGTCGATCATAACCAGTCGGGATACACCTTTATGTGTGGTATTCATTTCCGGGGTGACAGGATGCACTTGGGGGAACAATCCGATATCCTGATTCAATCTTTCTTTGTTCAATTTCATCGTTTTCTTCGACGCAACAGTCATATAGACAGCTCCTTCTACCTTGAATATTTCATTTATCATTTATTAGCTTGTTTAACTTTAACAATTAATACGTTATCACAGGCTCATTCCAAAATCAATAAATAAACACAATATATGGTGTGTAATATATTTTTCGACACACCATATATTGTGTTGAGGTCAGATTTTTATATATTTGTCAAACTCCTAATAAGCAGAAAATAATAGAAATCCGGAGAATCTCATAGATAATATTCCTATTTCAAACGGAAATCTATTAATTTGAGAGTTGCTAAACTTTCACCTTCAAAAATAGTTGGTAAAATAGGAAAAAAGCGACAAGCATCGCTTTCCTCCAAACAAAATTTTTTAACGTTTAAAATTCCATGCATCGGATTCATATCGAGTTTTGGCCAGGGTTTCTACATATTGTGTTTCTTCCTCTGAGAGGACATATGGCTCGAGATGAATATTCAACCCATCTTCAAAACCTTTCTTGAATGCCTCTTTAGCCATGTCCATCGTGATTCTCTCGGAAGAAATCTCATTCATGGCCACAGCTTTGCTCTTGAAAGCTTTTTGCATACGCTCCTTTACCCGCTCGGAAGGATACTTAAACAGACTGAAGAGCTTATCTTCATCCAGATCCAAAAGGATGGATCCATGCTGAAGGATGACCCCTTTTTGCCGAGTCTGTGCACTGCCCGCAACCTTCCTGCCTTCCACTACAAGTTCATACCAGCTCGGTGCATCAAAGCAGACGGCGGACCGTGGATTTTTCAGTCCTTCCCTCTCTTCGGCTGTTTTCGGGACAGCAAAGTATGCTTCGAGTCCTAGACCCTGGAATCCCTTTAGAATTCCTTCAGATATGACTCTATATGCTTCCGTGACGGTTTTAGGCATTTCAGGGTGATCTTCAGACACAATGACGCTGTAAGTGAGCTCCTCATCGTGAAGGACACCCCTTCCTCCGGTCGGGCGCCTTACAAAGCCCAGTCCATGTTCATTCACGGCATCCATGTTGATTTCTTTTTCAACTTTCTGGAAATATCCTACAGAAAGTGTCGCCGGGTCCCAACCATAAAAACGAATCGTAGGAGGAATCTTTCCTTCACTGTGCCAATCAAGAAGCGCCTCATCAAGCGCCATGTTATAAGAAGGGGAACAATTGCCTGAGTCGATGAATCTCCATGTTTCTTTTGACATATGACATACCTCTTTTATTATCAGCTTCTAAAAAACACTATGTATTCAATCCGTTACTAGTCTACCAAATCCTCTACCAAAAACAAAGAAAAACAGATTGGAAAGTCTTTGCTTTAAATAGTAAATTTCTTTTGATTCTAAGGGAAATCATGAATATAATAGGAGATAGTGCATTTGCAGAAAGGAGCATGAAAGCAAGATGGATGGTTTATTTATTCTATTAGTTGTACTTGGAGGAATTATCGCATATTCCCTTTTTACGTACTTCAATCAAAAAAGAGTGGTCAACACATTGACAGAGGAAGAGTTTAAAGCCGGTTACCGGAAAGCTCAGTTGATCGATGTGCGCGAATCCAATGAGTTTGACAATGGTCATATCCTAGGGGCCCGCAATATCCCTCTTTCCCAAATGAAAATGAGGCAGAAAGAAATCCGCAACGATCAGCCTGTATACTTATACTGCCAAAGCGGCATGAGAAGTGCACGTGCAGCACAGATGCTTCGTCGCAAAGGCTACCGTGATCTTCACCAGCTGCAGGGCGGATTCAAAAAGTGGACAGGTAAAATCAAGCATAAAAAATAAGAAAAGCGGCGGCGGCTCGTTTAGAGACGACAAGCATAAAACGGAAACCCCGGAAAGGCGTTCTTTGCCTTTTTGGGGTTTTTGGCTTATGACCCCGGGTCTCTACCCGCTGTAGCTGCAACCAGTTCTCAAAGAACAGGTAGACTTTTTTATTAATGCAAAAAGGATTGCCGGGACGGCAATCCTTTTTTTGTTTCATACGTTACTGCGCTAAACGCCCGTCCCTCGGTGCATTAAAGGGTTACTGCGCCGGTTCTGGAGTGTATCGCAGGATCGGTTTTCTTGCTGCAAGGGTTTCGTCCATTCGTTTGACCACAGTTGTATGAGGTGCCTCTTGGACGATTTCAGGTGTTTCTTCTGCCTCTTTTGCGATTTGAATCATGGCATCGATGAATGAATCGAGTGTTTCTTTGGATTCTGTTTCAGTCGGTTCGATCATCATGCATTCCTCTACATTCAACGGGAAGTAGATCGTTGGCGGATGATAACCGAAGTCAAGCAGTCGTTTCGCAATATCGAGAGTGCGGACGCCAAGCTTTTTCTGGCGCTTACCGCTGATGACGAATTCATGTTTGCAGTGACGGTCATATGGAAGATCAAAATGAGGCGCCAATCTTCTCATCATATAGTTTGCATTAAGGACGGCATTTTCTGTTACCGCCTTTAAACCGTCAGGTCCCATCGTGCGGATATACGTATAGGCACGGACATTGATGCCAAAGTTTCCGTAATAAGGTTTGACACGGCCGATTGAATCCGGTCGATTGTAATCAAATTCAAACTGATCGCCGTTTTTCACAAGAACCGGTTTAGGCAGATAACGGATCAGGTCTTCTTTCACTCCGACCGGCCCGCTTCCCGGTCCTCCTCCGCCGTGTGGTCCCGTAAAGGTCTTATGAAGATTCAGATGAACCACGTCAAAGCCCATATCTCCAGGTCTTGCCTTCGATAATACCGCATTCAAGTTCGCTCCGTCGTAATAAAGCTTGCCGCCTGCTTCATGGATGATGGAAGCCATCTCCAGGATATTTTCTTCGAATAGTCCCAATGTATTCGGATTTGTAAGCATAAGGGCTGCCGTATCTTCACCAACCACACGTTTTAAATCTTCCAGATCCACCAGGCCATTTTCATCCGATTTAACCGTAACCGTTTCAAATCCTGCAACAGTTGCACTTGCCGGGTTTGTTCCATGAGCTGAATCAGGCACGATGACTTTTGTTCGTTTCGTGTCGCCGTTTGCTTCATGATAAGCACGAATCATCATCAGACCGGTCCATTCGCCGTGAGCCCCTGCAGCCGGCTGAAGTGTCACTTCATCCATACCCGTGATCTCTTTCAGGTGTTCCTGGAGATCGTACATCAACTCTAGAGCCCCTTGGACACTTTCAGGTTCCTGCAGCGGATTGATATGAGCGAAGCCATTTAATCGCGCAACATTTTCATTCACCTTAGGATTGTACTTCATCGTACAGGATCCAAGTGGGTAGAACCCGGAATCAACACCGTGGTTGCGCTTGGATAATGCTGTATAATGACGCATGATATCCAGTTCTGAAACTTCAGGTAAATGCGGCTCCTCAGTACGGATATAGTCGGAAGGAATCAATTCGGAAACATCGACTTCCGGTACATCGAGTTCAGGCAGGCTGTAGCCGACCCGTCCTTCTTTCGATAATTCAAAGATAAGAGGCTGATCTTGTTTGTTATTCATGAAAATCCCCCAATTCTTGTGCAAATGCATCTATTTCTTCTTTGCTGCGAAGTTCTGTAACGGCAACCAACATGTGATTTTTCAGACTATCATCGACAAGCCCCAGGTCATACCCGCCGATTATTTCTTTCCCTAACAGCTTTTTGTTTATTTCTTTTACTGGAGCATTCACTTTCACGATGAATTCATTAAAAGAAGGACCCTCAAATGCAATCTCAAATCCTTTTTCCTTGAGTGCTTTTTTCGCGTAGTGAGCTTTTTGGATGTTTTGAAGCGCCATCTCTTTCACGCCTTGCTTACCGAGGGCAGTCATGGCAACTGAAGCAGCAAGGGCATTCAATGCCTGATTCGAACAGATATTGGAAGTCGCTTTATCACGGCGGATATGCTGTTCACGTGCCTGAAGGGTTAAAACAAATCCTCTCCGCCCTTCTTCATCGACCGTTTGACCAACCAGACGCCCAGGTACTTTACGCATCAGTTTCTTACTTACTGCAAAATAACCGCAGTGCGGGCCTCCGAAAGCGCTTGGAATCCCAAACGGCTGTGCATCACCGACTACAATATCAGCTCCAAGTTTCCCCGGAGGTGTCAGGGCACCTAACGCAAGAGGGTTGGATGAGACCACAAACATGGCTTTCTCACTGTGTGCCACCTCTTCAATCGCTTTCAACTCTTCCACTCTGCCAAAGAAATTAGGATACTGCACGATGACAGCTGCAATTTCATTGCTCATTAATTTCTTCAGTTCTTCAACATCTGTCACTCCATTGTTATGGGGGATTTCCACAACATCGATGTATTGCCCATTCGCGTATGTTCTCAATACATCACGCGATTCGGGGTGAACCGTACTTGAAACCAGGACTTTCTTGCGGCGCGTCTGTCCTGCGCTTAACATGGCCGCTTCAGCTAGTGCCGTCCCGCCATCGTACATGGAGGAGTTCGCTACGTCCATTCCGGTCAGTTCGCAGATCATCGTCTGAAATTCAAAGATCGCTTGCAGTTCACCTTGTGATATTTCCGGCTGATACGGGGTATAAGCTGTATAAAATTCAGAGCGCGATAAAACATGATCTACGATGATCGGGGCATAATGATCGTATACACCCGCTCCCAGGAAGGATGTATGACTTTTCAAATCTGCATTTTTCGCAGCCAATGCAGTCAGCTCTTTTACAAGGCCGGTTTCTGACTTCGCCGGCTTAATATTGTACTCACCTTTGAAACGGACCTTTTCAGGGATATCTTCAAATAAATCGTCGATGCTGTTTACTCCTATGCTGTCTAACATTTCCCGTTGATCTTGCTCTGTCATCGGTAAATAACGATGCTTCATGACCGTCATTCCTCCCTATTATTTTGTTCTCTTATAAAATGGTGTCGGAACTACTTTTGCGTTTAATTTCTTCCCTCTGATTTCGACCTGAACTTCGGTATCCACTGAAGTAAATTCTTTTTTTAATAGAGCAAGGCCGATATTCTTCTTCAAAGTAGGAGACTGGGTCCCGGTGGTGACTTCGCCGATTTCTTCTTCCCCCGAAAATACTTTATATCCATGGCGAGGGATTCCCCGGTCGATCATTTCAATGCCGGCAATCTTTCGTGAAGCACCTTCTTCTTTCTGTTTCTTGAGCACTTCTTGCCCGATAAATGGTATTTCCTTATTCACTTTAACAGCGAATCCGATTCCGGCCTCGATAGGAGAAATATGTTTAGAGAGCTCCTGGCCGTATAAAGCAAGGTTGGCTTCAAAGCGAAGTGTATCCCTGGCGCCAAGTCCACATGGAAGCACCCCGTCATTTCCGCCTTCAATAAGGATATCTTTCCATATGTCCACTGCATCCTTTGCATCACAATAAATTTCAAACCCGTCTTCTCCTGTATATCCTGTGCGGGACACAAGGGCATGACGGCCGTTTATATTCACCTCGGTCTGAAATTTAAAGAAACCGATGTCACGTAAAGAATGTTCGTCTGTCAATCTTTGTAAAACACTTTCAGCAAGCGGACCCTGCAAAGCCAGCTGAGCCATATGCTCGGAGATATTATTGATCTCCACCCCGTCCGTCTCATGCTGTTTCAGCCATTCGTAATCTTTATCGATGTTCGCTGCATTGACCACCAATAAATAGTCATTATCTTTTATTTTATAAACCAGGAGATCGTCCACTGTGCCCCCGTCGTCATAGCACATTGCAGTATATTGAGCACCGCCGTCTTTGATCTTGGACACATCATTGGTCATCATTTTTTGTAAGTATTCGAGAGCCCCTTCACCCTTGACTTCGATTTCTCCCATATGGGATACATCAAAAAGCCCTGCCCGTGTTCTGACAGCTTCATGTTCTTCTTTAATACTTGAAAATTGAACCGGTAGAGCCCATCCTCCGAAGTCGATCGTTTTCCCCCCATACTCTTTATACACTTCATATAGAGGTGTTTGCTTTAAATCTGCCATTAGACTTCCCCCTTATTTTCATCAAGACTTTCTCCTGCCCGCTTCCTGTCTCCAAATATCTGCGCCTCATTTGCTAAGTTCATAGCACTCAGTTTCCGCGCATGAAAAAAGGACAGAAAAACCCCTTTTTCCAAAAGAAGTTTCTCTGTCCTTTCACCTGAAAGTTTACCGGTAAAACGGCTTTCCCCTTTGGTGGTTTCCATATGGAAACACTCTCCAGAGCTGCGTCCGCCAAGAGTCTTTTTGCCTGAGAGATTCACACTTAAGATGTTTGCTCCTTCGGCGCTGTAAGTTACAGTCTCTCCCCTTGCCATCATTCGCCAATATTCCTTGCAACATTTGGTCATACTAGAAGTATATACAGTAGAAATGTTATTGATGTGAATGTTCGGATTATTGTAGTTTTCAAAACATTAGGTAATCTACTCTCATCCTACCATTAAACATGAGTTCCCGGCAATCATTTTTCTATTAAATAAGGAGATGTTTTTCATATGAATGTTGATGTTCTATTTAATGAGGAGTGGGGCGAAGGTCTGGACACTTTAATAAGTAATGATGGTCCTTGGGGGAATTGGGAGCTGTACAAGCTCGCAGTGGAATGCGAGCAGCATCTCGCAATCCCGAACTTTGAAGGGCTTCAGGCACCAAAACATTTGGCAAATGTGACTCCTCTCCCCCATCAGCTAGAAGCTGCACGGCAGGTAGTGGAAACAATGAATGGAAAAGCCATCCTTGCTGATGAGGTGGGCCTCGGGAAGACCATAGAAGCCGGTTTGATATTGAAAGAATATATGATACGCGGGCTTGTGAAAAAAGTGTTGATACTGGTACCCGCTTCACTCGTCTCACAGTGGTCTTATGAACTGAACAGCAAATTCTTCATCCCTGCCGTCGCGCAGCGCAAGAGCTATGTCTGGGATCAATGTGATATCGTCGTTTCTTCCATGGACACTGCCAAGCGGAGCCCTCACCGGGAAAAAGTATATGAACAGGATTATGATCTCGTCATCATTGATGAAGCTCACAAACTAAAAAATCATAAAACCAAAAACTATGAATTTGTCCAAAATCTGAAGAAAAAGTTTTGTTTATTGCTTACAGCCACTCCCATCCAAAATAAGGTCGAAGAAATTTTTCATCTTGTCTCACTTTTAAAGCCAGGTCATCTTGGTAACGAATCCGGTTTTACCGACCGTTATAAAAAAGGTGACCGGACGGTTCATGATGATGAAAGCTTAAACCACCTCATCAATAAAGTCATGATCCGGAACAGAAGGAGCGATACAGGGATAGAGTGGACAAAGCGTCATGTAAAAACGATACTCATTGACTTCAATGAACAGGAACGGGATCTATACAACAGCATCAATATGTTAAAAGGCAGCTACGATGAGTGGGTCACATCCAGTTCATTTTCTCTTCTCACCCTGCAGCGGGAAGCGTGCAGCAGCAGGGAGTCAGTTTTTTATACACTTAAAAACATGCTTGAGAAAAAGGAAAATCCTTCTGCAGCATTTGAGAATACGATTGGGACGCTCATGAAAAAAGTAGAAAATGTGACGACCAACTCCAAGGCGCAGAAAGCTTTGGAACTGATCCAGAAAATAAATAACAAAGTCATCATTTTCACCGAGTACCGGGCGACCCAGTTGTACTTGCAATGGTTTTTAAAGCAGCATGGCATTTCTTCCGTACCGTTCAGGGGCGGGTTCAAACGGGGTAAAAAAGATTGGATGCGTCAGCTATTTCAAAACCATGCCCAGGTATTGATCGCAACAGAAGCCGGCGGAGAAGGCATCAACCTGCAGTTCTGCCACCATGTCATCAACTTCGATCTCCCATGGAATCCTATGCGCTTGGAGCAGCGGATCGGACGTGTACATCGTCTGGGACAGACCGAGGATGTGCATATCTATAATTTCGCCACGAGAGATACTGTAGAGGAACATATTTTGAAACTGTTATATGAAAAAATCAACCTATTCGAGCGGGTGATCGGGCAGCTGGATGAGATTTTGACACGGCTTGATTTTGCAGATTTTGAAGAGCATGTGGCAGATATCCTTTCCTCATCCAAGACAGAGGGTGAACTCAAAATCAAAATGGAGAACCTCACCAGCATGATTCAATTTGCAGAAGAACTAAAGGAGGAACAAGCTAATGCAGCAGCACGAAATTCATCGATTTCTTGAGCGTTATTTTACAGCAAACGGCTGCGAGCTGGTTGCAAACGGGGACGGCTATATGACGGTGCAACTGACAATCGACTTGGATAAAGAGTTGATGAACCGGCCTTTTTATTGGCACTATCTTGAAAAGACAGGCGGCACCCCGAATCCGATGACACTATCTTTAGTGACGAATGGTGAAAAAGCACCTGAAGACTTTAAAGGGGAGCTCATTCACTTCGGCTCTCCGCGATTACACCAGATATTCCGTTCCACGGGAAATCTGGCAGGCTACATCCGGCTTTATGAAGAGCGAATGAATGCCAATGGACAGCAAGTGCCGCTTCATCCATGGCTGGGATTGAATATAAAGATCTCCCATGTGACAAATTTAAAGAAAGACACCATCCGGAGCATCGGGCTTAATTTAATCAATGGTCATATTCAAGAAGACTTTCACAATTTTTTGTTATCGAAAAAGCTGACGCCGAAAATACCCGATTTTTCTTTTACATTGACACCCATTATCAAACCTAAAAGCGGGATAAACCGCATTCAAAGTTACCTTCTGCACGGACTTGAAAAAGAATCATTCAAATGGGCAGATGAGGCACGGAAAAGATGGGATGAGGATTTGGAACTGCTGAGTCATTTCTATGGGGACCACGAGGAAAAACCTGAATCTTATCATCTTGAAAAGCAGGCATTGAAGGAACAATATGAACCAAAAATATCGATTGATATCATCAATGGCGGTATTTTCTACTTACAGCATTCACATTGATCCCGCCATAAGGAAACCGCCCTGCAATCCACAGCGGCGGTTCCTATTTTTTATTCTTTTTAAACAAAACCATAAATGCATAAGGCACGATCCCAAACCATCTGAATAAGAATGGGGGCCGCTGATTCTTCCTTTGGTGTTTGAGTGATTTTCGTTCATGGGGAGATTTATCATAATGCTGAACAAATGTCTGGGTTATGAATTTCACGTAATCATTTACTGACACAAGGGCACCACCTTCCGCTTCTATCAGTATATCCAGCGCTTCTGAATTTAATCAAAAGTGAGATTACGCCTGAATTCATTTATCGTTTCATCAATTGTTTTGTACGTAGTATCAATTTCAGCCTTACTGACACTCCTATATAGGGGCAAGCGGCGATTGTATAGCTCAAGCAAGCCGTCCATGGAATTTGATTGTACCAGCGGACGCTCGGAGTCTTCCTTCAGCCGTTCCCACAAAACCTCAAAAGAACAGAACAAATGGAACACGGTCTCAGCGGCTGCCAGCATTTCTCTGTTCTCTTTTCTTTCAATAATTCCTCCTCCCGTGGTAACGACCGCTTCTTTTATCATCAGTTCCTTCAATGCCTCTGTTTCAATTGCACGAAAGTGATCTTCCCCTTTCACCCTGAAGATATCTTTGATGACCCGGTCTTCCTTCTCTTCTATGAAGTGGTCCATATCGATGACAGGCAGCTGCTGCAGCTTCCCAAGCTCTTTACCAACCGTGGTCTTTCCGACTCCCATAAAACCTACCAAAAAAATCGCCATCCGTATTACTTCCAATCTGTAATGTGTTTTGTTTCCTTATTATACACAACAGAGACTGGCTTAAAAACCTTATCACTAGATTGATAGGTGATTTCCATTATCATTTCCTCTTCAGTCAGTTGAGTGGTCGTTAATTTGGTTTGTCCATAAGGTCCTATAAGCTGAACGGTTCCCTCCGTTCCTCGTTCAATCCCAAGCAGCACGCCATGCGCAATGCTTACTTTCCTCTCATACACTTTCCCCATGTTGGTTAAATATTGATACTTGCTTAGAAAAAGGCTTGTCGAGGCAGCCCCCGTCATCATCACCAAAATTAAGAGCAGGAGAGAATAAGGCAAGATAATTCCATCTTCACCCAGGAATTTCCGAAGTAGGATTCTTTTGAAAGTAATAAAACTCACTTTCCATGCCCTCCCCTTTTTCAAATTTGATTTCCACCTTTACCCCTTGCGGCACTTGGGAAAAAGCAAGGGTATGAATCGATTGCAGCACGACTTCATGTCCTCTTTCATTCACTTTCCTGCGAATGGAGTTTTGGTATCGTTCATAGGTAATTCTTTCACCTTCTTTATCAAATGAGAGCTGCTCAGGTGATATCATGATATTCCCGCTTCCCCACATCTCATTCCTCAGACTTTCGCTGAACAAATTCCATTCATAATAACGGGGCGGGACGCTCACTGTTTTTATGGTTTGGAATCCTTTCATGATCAGTGGGAAGCTGAGTGAAATAATCGACAATACCAATAGGGACAGGAGTGCATCCAAAAGCGTGAATCCCTTATTATTCTGCAGCACAGACTTCATTAATGACACTCCCCTTTGTATAAGATACACAAGCATCCGTGTTCACATCTTCCCAGCTGAAGGAGTAGCGGATACCTTCAAACGTACGGTTATAAGATTTGAAGTCATTCGTAACAATCGCCTGTTCCATTCCTTCCTGCAGAAACTTCAAGGCTTCCACCCTATGCTGTTTTTCCTCCAGAGTCATCATCATCTTTATGCAAAAAGGAAGGAAAAAAGTCATTATCATCATAAAGCAGCTGAGGGCAATTACATTCTCAGCCATTGAAAATCCATTAGAGTTCCTGTACATAAAATCTCCCTTGCCCGATTTGAAATGATAGCTTAATAGTGGAGCTTTCATAATTGAAATACACTGGACCGAACCGATTCGTATTTCCAGAGGAGTTAAATACGATTTCATTCAACCTGTTCAGTTCAGAAAGCTCAATTCCGGCCGGCAGTTCCCTGGAAACCAGAGTGGTCCCGTAATAATCTTTCGCGATATATTTATTTGCATAGGGATAGAAAACTAAAGTGAGAGAAGATTGCGAGAAAATACTGTGGCTTTGTATCAAGTAGAGATCTGATTGGAGCTGGGAAATGAACAGACTTTTTACAGTCTGCTTTTTTAATGGTTCTGTTGAAAAAGCAGCGAAGTTTATCAGGATGGAGAATACAAGTAAGACAATCATCATTTCTATGAAAGTAAAACCATTTTGAGTGTGGAGGCGTTTTTTAATCTCCCACACTTACTTTTACCACGTTCCCTCCCGCATCGATTGTAAGGGAGCTGCCGTCAGGACATTTTTGATATTCTGGGTTCAAATACTTTTTTGTCACTAATTCAGCCATACTGACCGGTTCCGTGTTTCCATCCATTTTATAAGCTTCCACCTGCCCCTCCACCATGTTCATGAACGCTTCACACCCTTTGGAATTGATCTTGTTACTTTGACTGGTGACATTTGGGATTGTCACAAATAATAGAACCGAAATGACAAGCAGGACAATCATCATTTCGATCATGGTAAATCCTTTTTCATTATTCAGCATTAAGTGTTCCTCCCTTTATGTTTTTCTTTAGATCCCTTGCATCATTTGGAATAACGGCATCATGATTGAAAAATAAATGGCCATGATGAATAACCCGACGAAGGCAAAAATCGTTGGCTGGATGTACCTCAATAATTGATTCCCTTTTTCTTCAAGTTCCGTAAAGCAAATGTCACTGAACAGTTTCAACTCATCGGCGAGCCTCCCGTTCTTTTGACCATGAGCAACCACATATGAAAACTCTTGCTGAAAAAGTGACAAACCCGCAGTGCATTCATACAGCGGTTTTCCTTCTTTCAATCCATTCAGGAGCTTCTTCGAAATGTATTGCATGGAAGGACGGAATGACTGTTTTTCAATGATCGTTAAAGATTCCGTGATGGACACGCCGTTTTTAAGGAGAAAGCTGAGTTCCCTAGCAAAGAAGTGAGTATGATGGTGTTGGATGAAATAAGACAGCAGCGGAATCTTTGTAAGGAAAATGAAATGCTTCACTCGAAAAAGTTTGTGTTGGAAGAAGTACAGGAAGGGGGCAGCGATTGCCAGGATCAGCATGAATCCAAAAAAATAAGTAGGAAAGCTTTCAATAAACCACAACAGATAATTCAAGCTGCTTGTCTGTTCGTATCCAAGTGAACTGTATAAGGCTTGAAAACGGGGAAACAGGATATTGCGAAGGAGCACCATCAAAATAATCGCCACCAGTACCAATAAGACTGGATACTGAATGACCCGGAGTACCTTTTGTTTCTCCTCATTCTTTTTCAGGAGGTAACTGCCTGCTTCGATTAGTGTCTCCCCCATCTGACCATGGTGTTCAGCGAAAAAAATTTGAGCGGAAACCTGTTTCGGCAGTTTTAGCTGCCGGTCAAAGATGGTGGAAAGCGATTCTCCTTTTTGAAGGGAGTGGGTGATCCTCTTCCTTAATTTCTTAGGGCCATTCCTCCCAGGCAAAAGTAAAAAATCAATCGCTTCTGAAAATGTGTAGCCTTTCTCAAGCAGATCACCTATTCGCTTCAGAAATTTCCCCTGTTCATCAGGTTTCCTCATGAATCCATTTCCGGAACTCAGCTTCTGGAACAAATCCCAGTGCCACCCCCTTGTTAATCAATGATCGAAGAGTAGGATACTGATAGTAAGCCTCTTCCCCTCTTGCTTCTTTAATAACTTCTTTTAGAGCGCTCCCCGTCACAATCTCATAAACTGAAGCCCTTTTAACCGCTCCCCTTCCTTTGCACTCACCCTTACAGTCCAAGTCACAGACTGGACAGCGTAGCTTCAGGAGCCGTTGAGCCGACACCGCAATCAATGTCTGTTGGATATCATGCCAGTGAATCCCCAATTCCATCAACCTGTAAACAGCGCTCTTTGCGTCTTTGGTGTGTAATGTTGTCAATACTAAATGCCCCGTCAAACTAGCCCTTATAGCAATTTCCGCCGTTTCCTTATCGCGGATCTCGCCCACCATGATGATATCGGGATCATGCCTCAAAATGGCTTTCAATCCTGTTGAATAGGTGATCCCCGCTTTTTCATTCACTTGGATCTGTACCATATCTTCATGATCTTTTTCGATGGGATCTTCCAATGTGATCACATTGCGGTTGAGGGCGGATGAACAGTGATGGACTAGCGAGTACAAGGTAGTGGTTTTTCCGCTGCCGGTCGGTCCTGTGAAAATGATGAGGCCATGGGAATACATCAGAAGGGCAAGGAGTTTTTTGGCTGAAGAGGGATAAAGCGACATTTGTTCGAGTGATATATGGAGCTTTGTTGGGAGTATCCGTATGACGAGGCTTTCTTTGAGGTGATTGGTTGGCAGGGTCGATATTCTGAGGGAAACGGGTGAGTTCCTGATGGTCATGTTGAAGGAACCGCTTTGAGGTTTCCGTTTTTCTCCGATATCCATTGATGCCATGAACTTTAGATGAGCGATCAGGCGCTCTCCTTGTTCGAGAGGAACCGATTGGAATGGGGACAGCACCCCCGTTTTACGGAACTGGATGTTGTAATCATGGAGTCGGGGAATCAGATGAATATCGGATGCATCATTACTGATTGCATCTTTGAGCATAATTTCTGAAAGAGACTCTACCGATTGATAAATCGTGATTGGCACCACCTTTCATGTTCTATAAATAATATATACGACAAAAATTTACAAAACCCTTTATTTTTTTTGATGTTAAAGCTTAGTTCGTTCAATTTTGATTCAAAAATAGCGGACACTTCTCACTTAAGTTAAAATTTGAAGAAAACTTTTAAAACATTGTATATTTTTTTGCCCGCCTTCTCATACTATCCAATGTAGCAACAACAATGGGCTATAGCCAAGCGGTAAGGCATCGCACTTTGACTGCGACATGCGTTGGTTCGAATCCAGCTAGCCCAGTACGAAAAGCGGAGGCGGCTCGTTCAGGAGCGACAAGCATAAGATGAACTTACCGGAAAGGCGCTCTTTGCCTTTTTGGTAAGTTTAGCTTATGACCTCGAGCTCCTAGCCGCCGGAGCTGGACACAATTAAAAGCGGAAGGGCTTCGCCCAGAGGCGACAAGCATAAGTCGAGCCACCCGGAAAGGCGTTCTTTGCCTTTTTGGGTGGCTTGACTTATGACCTCGAGCCTCTAAGCCCTGGAGCTGGATACAAGAAAAGCGGAGGCGGCTCGTTCAGAGACGACAAGCATAAGAAAAGGCAGGCATCCCATAAGGTGCCTGCCTTTTCGATTCTCCTCATCATTCCTTCAATCAACTGCTCTTCTTCAAACTGGGCTTTTTGCCTGAAAAGCTTTTCAGGCCATCCGGATTAAATCCGACAACCAGCTTTTTTCCGTCAGTTAATAAAGGGCGGCGAAGAAGCTTCGGTTCCTGAACAATTAAGTCAATCACCTGGGATAGCGGGAGGTCATCCACATCTTTCCCTAAATTTTTGAATGTCTGGCTCCGGGTGGCCAGGATTTCATCAAGTCCTTCTGTCGTGAGGGAGAGTAATTGAACCAGTTCCTCATGAGTGGGTGTATCCCTAAAAAGATGACGTTCATCAAATTCGATCGAGTTTGCATTCAGCCATTTTTTTGCTTTTCTACAAGAGGTGCAGCTTGGATAAGTAAAGAACGTTAAGTTTTCCATTATAAATCCTCCTTAATTTGTATATAAGCAAGTTACTTTTTTAATTACACTCATTGTATACTTTTTGTATAACTTTTGTACAGTATTTTCACTCAGGATTTTGTGATTATTTTTTTAAAAACTAAAATAAACGCTGCTCCCTAATACAGGACCTGGTTTTACGGCTTTTTAATGAACCTTTTTAATTGTAAAAAGGCTATACAAAATTGTACAAATAAGCTTATATCAAAAAAACGAGGGTATCATATTATAAAGCTTCGCTGTCTCAACAGGATGCTGCCGTAAGAAATCATGCTATATATTGAAGTTCTTAGAGTAGATATCACGTAATCGTCACAAACTATCATCAAACAGATATTTACTTTTGCAGTATGATTCATTTATAATATTGAATGATGGACTTAGGGTGCAAAGGAGGGTTACATATGGATCGTATGTACAGAGTTCTTGGATTCTGGACTGGAATTTTTGCTGTAATGTTTTATCTTGGCGATATGACAACGACATCATTAATCTTTTTAGGCCAAACAGGATTCTTCATTATGTTAAGCTACTTAAAACTTTCCGAACGTATGTATATTTATATTTTCGGTGCCTATCTAACTGTGTTCTTCGCTGGGTTTACTTACTGGACGACCTTTATGATGACTCCGGGTGCAGGAGGACACTAAAAAAATTCCCTTTAGCATAAGCTAAAGGGAATTTTTTTATTCATCACCAATTTATATTAAAACCCATTCAAGAATGGATTGCCGTCCATCTCATGCCCAACTGTAGTTGTGGGACCATGCCCGGGAAGGACGACTGTTTCTTCCGGGAGGGTGAGCAGATGGTCATGTATACTGGACAGCAGCTGTTCATGATTCCCGCCAGGCAGATCACTACGCCCGATGCTTCCCATAAAAAGTGTGTCTCCGGCAAATACTATTCCTTCATTTTGTACATAATAAGAAAGACTTCCAGGAGAGTGGCCGGGCGTTTGAAAAAGTTCAAGCGTAAAATCCTCAATGGTGACCGTTTTTTCAGAAGAGAATACTTTTTCTGCGGGACTGCATTGAATACTTCCCATCCCTAACAAACCGGAACCATTCAAGCCGGGGTCAGTCAGCCATCCCGACTCCTTCTCATGGATATATACCGGTACCTTATATGTATCCCTGACTGTATCGACTGCGCCAATATGATCAAAATGAGCATGAGTCAATAAAATCGCCAGCGGCTCAAGATTATTTTCATTCAGCCAATTTACTAATTTTTCTCCTTCTGCACCAGGATCGATGATCAAACATTTTTTCCTATCGTTCCATAGAATATAGCAATTTGTTTGCAGCGGCCCTAAAGGAATCTGTTTCCATTCCATTTGATTTCACTCCTCTATTACTAACAATATACTGTTATTGTAGCAGAAGCCGTTACGAGATAAAAACAAATAGAAATTGATTTTGCCATAGAAGTGTCAAACTTTTGACCTCGACAAACAGAGGAAAAAAATATAAAATGTTAATGAGTGCATTTATGTACATATGATTATTTGTATTTTGTAAGCGGTTAGTAAAACGCATTTTTAATGAAAGGGGTCATATAAATGGGTCTTGTAATTATTACAGCATTGGTTACACTATTAGCTTTATTCGCAGTAGTGAGCACATTCAAAAACAAAAATGCTCTTGGAATCGTATTTTCATTGGCTACACTTGGTGTTTTTGGCTGGTTTACAATTATGACTGTCCTTCACTCTGGATACCCGGGTGGTCACTAAAAATTCTATATTCACCTGTAAAAGCCCTCCATTTGAGAGGGCTTTTTACGTTTCCAACGCCGAAATTTGAAAGGGTGAGCAGTCAGCCTGCTCACCCTTTTCTTATTCCATATGTCCTTGAACAGATGCAAGCTTCCCTTCCATTGTTCCTTTTTTATCCCTGCGATCATCAATTCTAATATTTGTGGCAACGCGCTTGATCCCTTTCTGGAACGGTGCCTCGTGGATTTCCTGGATGACCCCGAGCAGTGTCGAAAGTTCTCCTTCAATAATGGTATTCATGGGAGTGAGCTGAAAACGGATATTTCCTTCATCCTGGTGCCTCTTAAGGATTTTCTGCAGGTCAGCAACATAAGAACTTACACTTGGAGTATCTGTTCCAATTGGAATCACTGTTACGTCTACTATTGCCATGTAGTATCTACCCTTCCTTTTTTACTAGTGGTATGATGGTGGAATCATTCAAATTGATCACTTTTTCAAGCTGATTACCATACAAACAATAAGTTCCTTCAGGTGCGCACTGTATTGGTTCTACAGGAATCTCTTCAACCAGTGTTTTCTCGCTGCCATTCAGAACATTCCATTTTTTCAAGGTGAATGTCCCTGAATACGTATCAAAAATACCGGGCTCGTTTGCTTGAAATGTAATCAACTCGTTCTTGTTTTCTATCATATCATAAAAAGGAATGAACCAATCAGAGTAACGGCTAAGCAATGTCATCTGGAAATTGGAAATGATTTCCCCGGATTCATTTATGAACTGATACGTGAAATCATCATCTGCACCTGCACTTTCATGAACAGAGAGCAGCATTTCAGGGAAGCGCTCAAAATGGATGCTTGATGCATCGACAGTCTCTTTTTTCCCATCCAGTAAATTCTGACTGATAAGAGGGGCTGACACACTGATTTCATCGCTATCCCAATCCTGATAAAGAACAGAAACATCAGAATTCCATTTCAAAAAAGGCTGTTCTACATCGACCTTCTCCAATTGGGAAGTATTTAAATCCAGTTCATATACTTCAAAGCTCCAGTCTTCAGCAAAGCTTGTAATCAAAAGTTTAGCTGTATCGAATTCATTCCATTCATAAGATAATTCATATGAGGGTATTTCATCCTGGTAAATTACTTTTCCGTTAAGGTCTATGATTGTGATCATGGCCGAATATGTGGCAGGGGCAGAGTGAATCAGTATCTTGTCCTTATCCGGGGACACTACTGAATGGACGTAGGACGAAGGTATTTGATATATTTCTTTACTGCCCCCCTCGAATACATCCGACACATAAAAGGCAGCCCCGCCTTCTTCTTCAATAACACTCAGCACATCTGTATTCGATAACCAATCCACATTTTCTATAAACTTATCTGATTGAATACTGTTTTCCTTAATTTCTCTTATATCTTGTTTTTCCTGCCTATTCTCTCCAGGAGAGGGAGTTTCGGTGACCTGAGATTGACATGACGCCATCATTACCAGACTAAAAACAATGAATAGATTAAGTACGCAGTGTTTTTTCAAAAACTCTCCCCCTCTCAAAAATCCTCATATAAATTAGTACGTATTACCGGGCAAAATGTTTCAAAATTATGATAAAAACATTACAAAAAATCCAAAAAATGATGACCTCATGATTTGACAGTGCTCTTACAGCATTGTCAAAAGGCCATCACATGCTCCTTATTGAAGGATCCTTATGCTTATCAGGGGATAAATATACTTTCCCTGCAAAGAACTTGATGATTAATTTTACTCCTCTTCCCAATAAAAATCTACTATGTTTATACTAAATGAAACAGGAAAAAATAACTGTTTATGTTAAAGACCCACTCTCTTAGTACCATCTATAAACAGCTACAAGGAAAATCCCTAATGTGTCCCTGTAAATCTCATCAAATTGTGATAGAGGAAGTGGGTTTATTCCTTTTCCGAGTTCTAACGTAAAAGCGGGTTTCTGAAACTCTTTAATAAACCAATCCTTATATCCTGCATAACTGTCCACGTATCTCACGGATTTATAGCCGCTGACCCTTTCGAAATCTTGGGCAAGTCTTTCTGCTTCAGGAGGTTCCAGCCCTTCATATCCCCAGTAAAACTCTTTCCCCTGGGTGTGTATAGCAAGGAGCCTGTCGAAGGCTTCTTCTTTCGCAAGTTCAGCCATTGCAATTGCTTCAGGTTCTGAAAGGGGCTTATCTCCTGGGAAATCCCGGGGGGCTGGCGACTTTTCTTCCTTCCTCTCTTTTTCAATTTCCCACTTTGCAGGAAATTGGTTATTGAGGTCCACACCGCGGATATTCGCTTTCCAGCCGGTAAAATCAGAGCTGCCTTTATTTAAGGTAATAAGTTGTTCATTCATATTCTCCGGTGGTCCTTTTAAGACAAGGTCCACTCCATCAGGGTTTACCATTGGGACAATCGATAAAGTTACACCAGTGTAGATCGGCATTGTTTGAACCCCCCGTATAGGCATCACATTCGTCAAAGAAAGCAGGTACTCATTCAGGAAAGTCATCAAGATTGAAGTGGTGATCCATTCATTGGCATGAAAGGATGCATCCATGTGTACCTTTCTCCTTCCATTTCCGATTCGCATTTCAACGAGCGGTTTTCCCATTACACTTTCACCGATCGAGTTCAATTTAATGAACGGATAGATTTCTTTTAGCTTCTTCAGGTCTCTTTCCAAAACTTCAGAACCATATCCTTGTTTGCCGTTTACGATGGGGTTGACGACTCTCGCAGGTAAATAAATGGTTGTGCCGATTTTCAAGGTATTTGGGTTGATATCTCCATTTATCAATGAAATAGCATCCACGTGTATATTCCGCTGTCCGGCGAGATTCCAGAACGTATCTCCCTGTTTGATTGTATAGCTTTCTTTGGTGAATCCAGGGATTTCTACTTCCGTTCCTATTTTTAATCCCTGTGGGTCGAGAGAGGGATTTGAATCAATGATTAACTTGTTAGGAATATAGAATAAATTGCTGTAATACCAAAATGTATCTCCATTTCTCACCCTTACTTTCATTTCAGAAACCTCCCTGCTATACCATCCTTACTTACTCATATGAAGGAGTCTTCATTTCATGACAAAAAAAGCCTGCGAATTTATTCGCAGGCCCCTGTGAATTTATTCGCAGGCTCCTGTGAACTTCATTCGCAGGCTCCGGTGAAATAATTCACAGGCTTTCGATTATTGTTTGTCTTCGTCACGGTACTCTGTTTCTTCATAGAAGCGAAGCAGATCTCCGTATATGATCTTATCTGAGTATTCGAGTTCTTCTGTTGCGCGTTCCTGATATGGTTTACAGAATTTCATATCGGTTACTTCTTCCGAATTCTTATCCCAGCATTTTTCTCCTGCATATACATAATCTTTCGTGATGAAACGTCCGTCACGCAGGATGGCAAAGTCTTCATGCTGCTCAGAGAAGAGGTCTGCACCGAATTGAATGTCTTTCTTTGTATCGATCCCTAATAAATGTAAAATCGTTGGCTTCAGGTCGATTTGGCCAGAGACTTTGGAAATCGTTTTTCCTTCTTGTCCTGGGACGTGGATGATCAGCGGCACCCTCTGAAGTTGAGTGCTTACCAATGGAGTTACTTCCTTGCCCAGATATTGACTCATGGCCGTATTATGATTTTCAGAAATTCCGTAGTGATCTCCATACATGACGAGGACGGAATCTTCATACAACCCTGATTCCTTAAGGTCGGCAATAAAATTTTTCAATGCCTCATCCATATAGCGTACTGTCTGGAAATAGCGGTTCACGGTACCGTCTTTAGACGTGTATGGCTCCACTAATTTATCTTCTTCATCTAAAGTGAATGGATAATGGTTCGTTAATGTAATCATTTTCGTACTGAAAGGTTTTGGCATTTCTTTCATATGTTCCACTGATTGTTCAAAGAAAGGAATATCTTTCATTCCCCAGTTAACAGAGTTTTCATCCGTTACTTCATAATCAGGCAATGAATAGAAACGCTCATATCCTAAGGAATCATACATGATATCCCGATTCCAGAAGCTCTTATTATTCGCGTGCATTGCAGTTGTATAATATCCATTAGCATCAAGTTTTTCCGTCATGGAATCGAACTGGTTGCCTGAGTGAGTGAAGAACACTGCACCTCGATTTAATGGATAAAGGGAGTTATCCAAGAGGAACTCTGAATCTG
Source organism: Bacillus sp. Marseille-Q1617 (assembly GCF_903645295.1). Lineage (NCBI taxonomy): Bacteria > Bacillati > Bacillota > Bacilli > Caryophanales > Bacillaceae > Bacillus > Bacillus sp. Marseille-Q1617. The sequence continues at coordinate 305,725 of NZ_CAHJXM010000003.1, read as the reverse complement.
ACGTTTTTCCCTGCTGCGTTTGATGATAGAAATTATCAAAGTAGTAGCTTTCACCGATAAAGTCATTTAAAAACGGTGTGATTTCTTCCCCATTCATTTTCTCGTTGATGACAAAGTTTTGAAGAGATTCCATTGATACAATAATCAGGTTCTTGTCTTTTGCAATTCCGTACATTTCATCGTCAGGCTTATTGTAGCTTGCACGGATATAGTTGTCGATGCCTGCCAGCTCGCTGCCGTCTGCCAATGCTCTCTGGGCAGAAGATTTAGATTGCAAGAAGATATCATATATGTGGTAGTTGTATGTCCCAATATTCTTAACAAGCATTTCACGGTCAAATGTTCTTGTAAGGAGCTGCGGTCTTTCTGATTCAGCCAGTCCAAGATTAAAGAACACCAATGCTGTAGCAACTAAGAAATAGGCTCTTCTGCTCACACGGCTGTAATTTTCAAGTGAGAACCATGAAGGCATGAATTTAATCAAAGCGATAAGTATGATTACGTCCAAGAAGTAAAACAGGTCTTTCCAGCTCATAATGGCACTTGCACTGCTTCCTAAATCCGAGAAGTTGCTTGTTTGGAATAAAACAGGAAGTGTCAAGAAGTCATCGAAGAATCGATAAAAGACAACATTCCCATAGAGGATCGAAGACAATAGGATACTGGTGATGATGATATAACGCGTTCGTGATTTATCCTTCTTCATCAACAGTCCGATCCCAAATATAAACAATAAGAAACTTAACGGATTCATGAAGAGAATGATTTCTTGAATCGTGTTTTCTATTTTTATATCAAAACTAGTTTTATAGACGATGTACGTTTTTACCCAAAGGAGTAATGTTGCAATGATGATTAAAGGAACCTTTGGAATCTTATTTATGTTCATTTTGTAACCTCCTTGCTACTTACGCCGGTCCTTCGTATGTAACACTTAATGTAAATTTATCCCTGGTAAAAAAAGGAATTTTTAAAATAGAACCATGAGTTATCTTAATACTTTTTTTACAAAACGTCAAACCCAAATTCATACAACTAGTATAAAATGATATTTTACACCTTATTCTCTTACCCATACTATTAGACGTTTGAAACAGTTAAAAGTTTCAAATTGTCCATTTTTCTTTAAAATGAACCTTAAGGCCTACGTCTCATTTCAACCGGACTTAAAACTTTTTAAGTCAAGAGTCCCGCGTCATCTACTAAAGTAATGCTTTTTCAAATTATGAGTCCGTTAAACACAACGACTAACTTTAACAAAGTTCACAAAAAAAACTCCCGTTATGGGAGCTCTTTATTAATGATGAATCATATTTTATTTTTGACCAGCCAGGCTGCACCTATCACACCAGCATCATTGCCGAGTGTAGCGATGCTTAACCCTGTTGATGTCCTGACTGTCGGGAAAGAAAATTGTTGAAAATGGTTTATGACAGGCTTCAGTAAAACATCACCTGCTTTAGAGACACCTCCGCCGAGCACAATCTTTTCAGGATTCAGTACATTGCCTAAATTCGCTAATGCCAGACCCAGATAAAAAGCAAGCTGGTCAACAACGTTTTTTGCTAAATCATCATTGTTTCTAGCTGTATCAAAGACATCCTTGGCGCTGATCACATCATTTTCGTTCCGCAGATCCCTCAATGCCGAATGAGTGGAAGTAGAATCCAAGGTTTCATTTGCCAGGCGTACGACACCCGTTGCCGATGCCACCGTTTCAAGACAGCCGGTCTTTCCGCAATTACATTGAAATCCTCCGTGCGGCACGACTGTAATATGCCCGATTTCCCCGCCTGCACCTTTTACTCCATGCACGATATCGCCATTTGTTATGACACCACCGCCTACTCCTGTTCCAAGTGTGACGCAGACAAGATCCTTCGCGCCATCTCCTGCACCTTTCCACATTTCACCGAGCGCTGCACAATTTGCATCGTTATCAATGACAGCCGGTAAACCTGTTTCTACTTCCAGGAGATCCTTTAATGGTGTGTTTTTATCCCAGCCCAGGTTCACCGCTTCATAAATTATACCTTTTGCCATATCAACCGGACCAGGTGCCCCCATGCCGATCCCGACCAGCTTATCTTTGGTTTGATCGAGTTCTTCAAGCTTTCGGTCGATCGCTTTGGCTATATCGACGATGATGTTCTTGCCATTATCGGATTTATCAGTCGGGATTTCCCATTTATGTAACAGTTCACCGTATTTACTTAAGAATGCAATTTTGGTCGTGGTGCCGCCTAAGTCGACCCCTACCAGCCATTTTTCCGTCATAGTATCACCCTTATTAGTCTTGTTTTTCTTTTTCTACCGCTATTTCCTGCCTCAATAATAACAGTGCGGTCTGGAAATCCCTTGGTTCAACCAGCTGGGATTTATACAGCTCTTTCAGTTCGTCTTCCATTAGCTGCAGGTCTGAAAGACGATGTCCAACATAAATGATCGTTCCATAGGATTTCAGAAACTGCTGGATATCATAAATCGTTTTCATTCTTACACCTGCTTTCTTTCTTCACACTAAAGTATATGATAAATCCGGACTGTTCTCAATTCTTTCTTTACACTAATAAAATACTAATTTGTGAAAGGAAGAGATATACTATATCGTTGACCGTTCCTTTCCGCTGCACGCACAAGATTCCCCGGGGAGGAAGTCGAGCCTCCTCGGCGTTCCGCCTGCGGGGTCTCGACCTTTCCTCTAAATCCCGCAGGAGTCAAGTGCCTGCAGCTCCAATCCACTCCACTCTGTGTTAATAATCGCGTTACCAGCACCACTTCAAACTTTGAAATATCCGTTAGAATGAAACGTTAGAAACAAAAAGTGACTTCCAGCGAGATATAATCCCGTTGGAAGTCAACTCAACTATAAATATTAACGATCAGGGTCCTTAGGGTGCAGGAAGCGCGGTCTTCTGTTTTTGAGGGGCATTGGCGAGCGCAGGAATACGTCTCTGAATGCCCTGAAGTTAAACGGTATGAACGGCCACATATAAGGGATGTCAAATGACTTCATTCTTGATAGTGCTATTAACCAGGCCATGACGCCGATGACAAAACCATAAACACCGAACAAAGATGTGGCGGCCAGCAGAAAGATCCGTACGAGGCGGTTTGCCAGGCTAAGCTCATAACTCGGTGTAGCAAACGTACCGATGGCCGCAATCGCAAGGTATAAAATCACTTCATTAATGAACAGCCCGACTTCAACTGCCACCTGACCGATCATCAAGGCGGCCACCAAGCCCAGCGCGGTGGCGAGCGAGGAAGGTGTATGGATGGCTGCCATCCTCAGGATATCAATCCCTATCTCAATCAGAAAGAATTGTAGAAATAATGGTACCTCTCCTGTTTCGTTTGGCCCGACATAACTCAGCTGATCCGGCAACAACTCAGGCTGTATAGCAAATAAATAGTAGAGAGGGAGTAAAAAAACGGAACTCCACACTGCAATGAATCTCACAAAGCGCAGGTAAGCCCCTACTGAAGGCTTGTTGCGGTATTCCTCGGCATGCTGCAAATGATGCCAAAAGGTCGTTGGGGTGATCAATACACTCGGGGACCCGTCCACCATGATGATGACATGCCCTTCATATAGATGAGCGGCAGCAGTGTCCGGTCTCTCCGTATACCGTACCATTGGGTAGGGATTCCAATGCCTTCCTGAAATATATTCTTCCAGTGTTTTTTCTCCCATCGGAAGTCCATCGGTATCTATTTTCGATATGGAATCCTTGATTTTTTTAACTAATTCGGGATCTGCAATGTCTTCTAAATAAGACACGACAATATCTGTTTTCGACCTTCTCCCTATCTGCATGTATTCCATGCGGAGGGAAGGATCGCGCACCCTTCTTCTCGTCAGTGCAGTATTGAATACAATCGTCTCTACATAACCGTCCCTCGAACCCCTGACGACTCTTTCAATATCCGGTTCCTGCGGTCCTCTGACAGGGTATGTTCTGGCATCGATGATAATGACTTTATCAATTCCATCCACCACCAGCGCCGTAGGTCCTGCAAGCACCAAGTCAATGACTTGATCCAGATCATCTACCTGCTCGATTTCGATATACGGGATATAGGTTTTTAATAGTTTCTGTAACGTATCTTCTTCCAATTGCTCTGGACTCAGTCCTGATAATAGCTTCATTAAATAATGCATAATATCATCTTTAACGAAACCATCCACTAAAAACATAGCCATTTTGCGTTCGGCATATTCTAAATCAAGCTGTATGACATCAAAACTTTTATCAACAGCCAGAGCTTCTTTAAGATAACTTGTATTCTCTTCTATCCTGGTAGAGACAGGCTTTTTCTCATTCTTCATTCTGAGCCTTCACTCCTCATCCGTTAACATGTTTTACCATCTTTACCATACTAGACAACGCAAAGACAAATCATACATCGAAACATATTAATCAACCCTCCGGCATAAGAATGAACAACCGGACAAACCATTGGAGTGAATGATATGAAACAAAAGGTACTGAATGCTGTTCCATTCTTGATTCTTATGGTCATTCTAGCAATTGGAATCGAGTTCATTTATCAGCCTCGGACAGAAGAAAGCATTATTTTCTTTCCAATCAATGAAAATGTTACATATGAGTCTGCTTCAACCCTTCTCACCCTTGTGCCTGAGAAAAAAGATAATGTGTATGAAGTGAAATGGAAAACCTCTTCTAAGCTGGATACGCCAGCTTACTTGCGGCAGGATGTAGGGTTTCTTTTTATCAATGGAAGATTGAAAGGGAAAATGAATGAATGGGAACAAGATACTGATGGACTCGTCCAGGAAGAATCAATTAAAGGGAAAGAAAGCAGCCTTTTACAAGCGTTATCTTTCCATTACTCTGAAATTCATGAAAATGATGATAAGTATACGAGTGCGCAAAAAATGACAGAAGATAAACTATACGTAATAGATTCTAATTTCAGTCCCTTAAACTCTTTCAGGGAGCCGGATACAGATGCAGAAAAAGAATGGAAGACAATACTGGACCGGGTCTCGTCTCAACAATTGGACTTTTTGTGGGAGAAAGGGATAGATTCACTCGGTATTCCGATTGAAGAATATACCACTTTCCCGCTCACGGATTTACCAAGCCTGGAAGAAGAGCCGCTGGAGGGATTTGACGAGGAGGAGTGGGAACGTTTCATCGGTAACCTCTGGGAAGGTCTATATAAAAATTATTATTTAGGGATAAAAAAGGAAGATGGTACGATAATCGATTCACTCGACAGCACCATCCCCCTTATTTTAGTCAAAAAAGATAAAAAAGAAGTTCTTGTACTTCTGATTGATAAAGACGGAAACCCTTCATTGCTCAGGCAGCGGATAGCACCTTCTTAAAGGTCTCCTTCCAATTCATTTACCAATTTTTTGTATTTATCTTCCTGTCCGTTCAAGCTATAGGCCTTTCTGGCATGGGAAAGAGCCGCATCACGTTCGCCGCTGTCAGTCAGGATCAAGGCCAAGTTGTAATGTGCTTCGTGAAAATCATCCCTTTTTTCTATGGCACTCATCAGATGTTCTTTCGCCTCTTCGGCTTTTCCAAGTTTGATTTCGGCGTAGGAAAGATAAAAATAGGTCTCAGCATTCGGAGTACCCTTTTCAATGGTTTCGCTCAATAATTCCTCAGCCTCCGTCCATTCCCCGGCTGTGATTTTTTCCTGGGCAACGCCGTTTGCAGTGTTGATATCCCACTCGGAAGGATTTGACTGACGGTCACTTACAACCATCATCCCAATCAGCACAACGGTGGCCGTTAAAATGAGCAGCTGCCTGAACGGACGAAACAATCCAGGGACGCTGACGATCCCTGCAGCAAGAAAACCACCTGCCAAACCACCGAGATGACCCGCATTGTCAATACCCGGAATGGTAAATCCGAAAGCCAGATTCAATAAAATGACTGCAATGATGTTGGTGCCCATTGTTCGAAAAAAAGTTTTCGGATACAGGACCCCAAAATAGAGCAATGCCCCAAAACATCCAAAGATCGCTCCACTCGCACCGGCTGAAAGATTCGAAGTGAAAAGATAGCTGGCAAAAGAACCGGCGATACCTGAAACCATATAGACGAAAACAAAACGGAAACGGCCATATATTTTTTCGACCGCGTTACCTAAATAGAAAAGAGCAAGAGTATTCATGAGCAGATGCAGCAACCCGATATGTAAAAAGATCGGGGTCACGAGCCTCCACCATTCACCTTCTATTATTAATGGATTATATTTCGCTCCATATTCAATCAATGTTTGAGGGTTCTGACTGCCCCCGTTCATTTCCAAGACGGCAAACATGATCAGTTGTACCGCTATGAAAAGATAAGTGAAAAACGGTTTCCCCTTCTCAAATAATTGCCTTTCTTTTTGTATCTGTTTAGCAGAGGCGCTCACTGCCCTGCTTTTCACCCATTCGACGTTGGCTTCCATCACTTCTGGAGGAATGTCCCATTCTCCCTCACTGAATAAAGGGTCGCTCTTCAACCTTTCCCTCCCCATCGATTCATCTATCAGCAAGGACTCTACGTTCAATTTATCATTTCCTGCCGCAGCATCCTCTTTGAAAATTTCTTCCCCGGCATCGACAGGCGGGTAAGTGCTTATGTATAGATTTTTCATATTCAATCGTCTTTTATGTCTCTTTCTTCTGATTCTTTCTGCATTGTGGACGGTTTGTTCCATATCCCTTTCAATCCATGAGCCCCAATCAAGATCCTTCAGGCGCAGCCTGATGACATCCGGCTCTTTCAAAGCAGTATTCTCAAACCAGATTTCATCCTGTTCCTGGGATAACGTCAGTATCCGGTAATGTTTCTGTTCAATTAGGAAGAGTGCAATTTTCCAAAAGAGGTAATGATAGTTTAAATTCACTACATCCACTACTTTCTTTTAATTTGCAGGAGCAGGCCGGTTCTGGCTGCTTCCTGATTTAATGCTACTATACCCTTTCCATTTTTATGATGTAAAGTTATAAGCCCCCATAAAAAGCATTCTAAGCAAAAAGACCGCACAGAAGGAAAACCTCCCGTACAGCCTTTTTTCTAGCGGAATGTACTTTGCATGAATTTCGCACGTATCCCCGGGATGTTCATTGCCCCTTTTACAGCAAAGCGCCGAATGAAGAAATTGCCGAGGAGCAGGTTGAGTATCCGATAGCGGTTAGGTATCAATAACAAAATCAAACTGCCAAGAACAAGCCATTTGGTCCATCCGTTCATACTAATCCCTCCTGGGAATAGTTTGCTCTTATGGCTCCAATTTATCCATTGTTTATAACAAAGAAATGAATAGAAAAACGGCAATCCCCGCCAGAAAACTCGATAATAAATTGACACTTTCATTATTCATCCATGGTAATCCTTTGCTTCTGACTGCAGGAGCTCCGCAGTGCAGAGCAGCTTCGGTGGAAGATCCGCATACGGGACAGGTGAATTCCTCCTGCCAAAATGCCCCTGCCACAGTATCAAAAATATTCCCGAGGAACCCCGCGGTGCCGATGAGAATGAAATGTAACCACTCGAATGAACCCTCAATCAAAAAAAGTAACATGGAGATAAAGGCGGCACCCGCTAATGCCGCGACCGTTCCGATCACGGAGACAGCACCGGAAGTTCCTTTTTCCACTCTCTTGAAAGATCGTATTGAAAGAGGAGCTTTTCTGCTCAACGGTCCTATCTCAGAAGCCCACGTATCGGAGTTGGCAGCAGCGACAGCCGCTGCAAAAGAGTATAGCCACCATTCACTTCCTGAGAAATGGAACAGGATGATAAACAGGGCAGCCGGTCCTCCATTGGCCCATACTTGCTGCCAGTCACGTACGGAAGTCTTTGCCATCCGCCCTTCTATTTCTTCCTTTGAAGCTGAAAATAATTTTGACCATATGCTGGAGCTCAGAAAAAACGCCCCTACTAACAGGAGCCCTTTCCAGTGATAGAAATAGCTGATGATACACCCCAAAAGGAAAGCAGACAATGCTCCCGAAAAGCTCAAATTCTTTGTTTTCCATCCCCCAAAGGATACAAGCAGAACAATCAATAATACAGTCATCAATGATTTATCCACATTGAATCGTGGCACTTTCGGTTATGATTTCATCTACAGGGACATCAAATGATTCCACAGGCAGACTATCCACCATTTGCTCATCGAATGCCAACGATAATGTCCGTCCGTTATAACCTGAAAGAAACCGGTCATAATAACCCCCGCCGAATCCGAGACGGTACCCTTTTTTCGTATAGGCCAGACCCGGGACGATCACTTCCTGGATGATTTCCTTATGTACTTGGTTGGTAAGGGAAGGAACAGGTTCATATAGGTCGTAATAGACTTTTTCAAGAGCGGTAAAAGAAATCAGCTCATAGAACGTTAATTCTTTCGTGGAAGGTTTGCATTTTGGAACGCAAATCTTCTTTCCTTCTTCCCAGCCCCTTTTAATGATGTTCCACGTATTGACCTCAGGCTGTTTGGAAACCGTGACCGCTATGACTTCACTGTTCTTCCATCCTTCCGTTTGAAAGAGTCTTTGTTCAATTACATAACATTTTTGTTCATAGTCCAACGGGGAAATCGCCATTAGCGCTGCAAGCTGATTTTTTCTCATTGCTTTTTTATCCATGTAATCCCTCCTGCTCCTTATCTATTATAACAACAGCGGAACCGGCTATTAAATCAGAAGGCGGTCCAAAGATTTAAGTATAAAAAAAAGCAGCGGATAAAATCCGGCTGCTTATTTCGTTTCGCGGTGAAGAGTCACACGCTTTAATTTCGGGCAATATTTTTTTAGCTCAAGACGATCTGGATTATTACGCTTGTTTTTTGTAGTAATATAGTTACGCTCACCAGTTTCTGTGCAAGCTAATGTAATGTTTACACGCATTATTATTTCCCTCCAAACTTCACTATCTTCATCTATTCATACGACTTTTCTATAATATCACTTTTCTTGCTGAAATGCTAGTCCGTTTTTCATTCTATTGGTGAAATTTAATCCTTCAGCCTGCACAGCACCTTCCACAGCGAAAAGCTTCCCTTGTTTTACTTCGAAAGGCTTGAATGTATACTCAAGCATATACGCCATCATATGAAGGCCATTGGTGATGGGGTAATAATAGAGACATCCATTTTTTAACGACCTTTTCCACAGCTTCAAGCCCTTTAAATTCAAAGGATAGACGGATTTTTTTACATGATCCGCACTTGAAACGACATTGGACATCGCCATATCGTTTTTACTGTAATTATAGAAAGCATTTTTCGAAAGGGAGAGAACGCCTATCGTCTCTTCACAGCAGGACAGCCATTCCACCAGGAAGAATACTTTCAACTTCCGGGTTTCCTTCGTTACATTTTCAAATTCAAAAGATAACGTTTCCCCCCAGTTCTCATCCCCTTCAGAGAGATTGACCTTTATCCCATTGAACGGAGAACTCATTTTTCCAAGAGGTATATATGAACCCGCTTCCTTCCAGGCGATTCCTTGAATATGAAACTTCTTATTCAGATTATTATTGTTCATCAGCCTCTACACCTTTTGCCATGTTTTTATTTTTTTTCCATAATACCTGGCAAGTTCTCTCGCCAGATTTCTTCGATCCGCTTTTGAATAAATAATAAAGCCTCTGTCAGGGTCACTGATTATTTTTGTCCATCCACCATCACGGTGCTCGATCATGAATTCTTCCTCATCAATGGCGGGGACTGATTCTGATTCCAGAAGTTTGGCAAGTACGAATGGCTTTTTCACTTTTGGACAAGCTACCTGAACCCTTGTGATAAAGGGATCAAGAATGGCTGTATCGGTCTTTCTTGAAAAGCTGGAAGCCTTCTCAGGATTGAATTGCCCTCTCATCAGATCTTCACGCGCTTTCTTGTATTCTTCCGGATTGCCGATATCTCTCCAGTAGGCATTTGTTTTGAATACATATACCGCTTCATCGTTTTGTAAAAGGGAAGGGATTAGATCCTGACTGAAATCCAGCGCACCTTTACGTGAATATTTCTTAAGGAGGAAAGGCTCGACCATATATACTCCGGTGTTGACTTCATTCCCTTCCCACACGGCAGGCTTTTCAACAAAATCGATAAGCTTCCTGCTTTCATCGGTATAACAGATCCCATATTCCCTTGGGTCTGGCACCTCTTTCGACACCAGCGTCATGGCCGCTTTCTTGCTGCGGTGAAAGTTCATCACCTGGTCAATGGGAATATTGGTAAAGGCATCGCCGCTAAGTACAAGAAAAGGCTCTTCCAACAGATGTTTTGCCAAAAAGATTCCGCCTGCGGTACCGAGCGGCTTTCTTTCCTCCAAATAGGTAATATTCACATGGAACCGGCTGCCGTTTCCGAAATATTCCTTGATGGTATTGCTTTTATAGCAAGTGGTTATGAGAATGTCCTTAATGCCATAGGAACGCAGCAGATTAATGCTGTACTCGAGGATGGGCTTATTAAGGATCGGGACCATTGGCTTGGCGACTGAAATCGTGTAAGGTCTCAGCCGCTTTCCTTCTCCTCCTGCTAAAATGACGGCCTTCATCACCGCAGTCCTTCTACTTTGGTTTGCAGGAGTACATCTTCATAAACATGCATCGTCTGGTCGGCAATGCGCTCCCAGCTGAACATGGATTTCGCCATCCTGAAACCCATTTCACCTAATCGTTCGGATTTCCCCGGATCGTTAATCAGTGAAAGAAGGAGGGTGTACAGATTGACTTCATTGTCAGGCTGAAATACTAAACCGGTATGCTCATGCTTCACAATGCTTTTTAATCCGCCAGTATCCGAAGCAACGACCCCTTTTCTACAAGCCATGGCTTCAAGGGCAACAATCCCAAACGGTTCGTAAAGACTCGGGAAAATGACTGCCAGGCAATTTTTCAGGTAGCTGTTCCTCTTCTCATCAGATATGAAGCCTGTAAAGAACACCATATCGTCGAGATTTTCATTCTGTACCATCTGACGGTAGTGCTCCAGCATCGGTCCTTTGCCTGCGATGATGAACGAGACTTCGTGGCCTTCACCCTTCAAAAGAGAAGCGGCACGGATAAGTGTTTCGAATCCTTTCTCATGCACCATCCTCCCGATTGAAAAGAAGAACGGCCTGCTTTCCTCCATCGAATGATCTGTAGGCAGGTGTTCGAGCTTTTCTATTTCAACCCCATTTGGAATCACCTCGATTGGAGCCTCAAAAGTGAACAATGATTTTACTTCTTCCTTCATATGATCACTGCATACAATCAAATGATCCGAAGCAGAAATCAGCATTTGTTCCTCCTTATGAATTTTCTGCTGAAGCTCAGTATAGATTCCTTGGTTTCTGCCATGTTCAGTGGCATGTATGGTCGTGATTAAAGGCAGCGAGTGTAATTCCTTCAATTTGATCGCAGATGTCGATACTATCCAGTCATGAGCATGTATGTGAGTGATGTTCTCTTGAGAGATCAGTTCATGGGCGTGTTGAACGAAAGATTGATTCAAATCAAACACCCACTTAAAGAAATTCTCTTCATATGGGTGTAATGGATGGACACGGTGAATCGTCACCCCTTCAACTTTTTCATAAGAAAGGGAATCCTTAGACCTCGCAGTGAGAACATGCACCTTTTTTCCTTTCTTGACCAGGTTATTCGCTAAATCATATACGTGGCGGGAGAGTCCTCCCACTATATTAGGTGGATATTCCCAGCTGAGAATCAAAACGGCATCACGGTTTTCAACTTGTGAATTAGACTTCCGTTCCCCAATGCAGAGATCCAGCAATTCACTTGAAGGAATAGGGTTCACTTTATTTCGATGGTAAAAGAAGTGATCATCTGTGTTCCCGGCGGTGATGAGTGAGGCTATTCGGTTAAAATAAGATATGTCCAGCTCTTTCTCATTCAATCGTTGAAGAGCGTAAATGAACTCCCTCGATAGCTGATGGAACTCAGAACCTGTTACCTCCATGTCAGATTGCACTTTCCCCAATTCCATTTCGTGTACTTTTCTTATATTCCTCATCGCTGGGTCCTGTAATATTGGAGTTTGGTCTTCCATCCCTAAATAGCCAAATCCAATTCTTGCAAGTGAACAAGGAGCATTGAGCCAGCTGTGTAAGGATGATGAGTGAAGCTTTGCAAGCTCCGGCTTTTCACAGCCGTCCAGTTTGAGAGTGACAAGGGAAATCCCTTGAGGGTTTTCTTTACTCGCCTGCTCTTGAGGATCTTGAGTGAATACCGGTATCAATTTTAAGCCTCTTGGACTTCGGAGAGTTTCAGCTTCTCCCATCTCTTTTTCACTGAACTTGTAAGAAAATGAAGAGATAAAGGAAGCTTCTATACCTTCCTTGAGCAAGTAAAGGTCCAGACCAGGCAAATAAGCAGCTTGTGGCAGCCAGAAAAAATCGGGGCTTACCCCTAAATATTTCTTAAACATTTCAATGCTTACTTTCACCTGTACCTCCATTCCGATCGATGTCCGGTAATGGGTCAAGGGAATGGAATTCAACGAAGTCGGGATGAGAATCGTTTTCCCTTCTTCCAGCAGTTTTTTATACGCTTCTGATAGATTTTTGTTCCAACCCATCCATTGGGAGTAAATGTGAACCCACTTTTCTTTCTCTTCTTCCCTCCTGAGCATCCCCTGCAGAAAAGAATCTGCAGCATCGATGAACTCATCCGTTGAAAAGAAACCCAATACTAATGGATTCATGATGACAGGGATCGGATCTCCGTCATTTTCTCGCAATAAAGTAATCAAATTTAAATTTTGTTTAAACAGGGCTGTACTTCTTTCTTCACATTTCATTTTATCTTCCATGCCCAACCTAGGTTCATCAAATTGGGGTAAGATCATCACTGTATGCCTGGCGTTCATGCTTTATCCTCCTGATTCATCACATAATAAGAGTAGGTGCTGACATGCTCCACCCATTTCGGTTCTGTCATCCTTCCTTGTTCAAAATCCTTTAATTCTCTCAAACTATGATATTCAGCGTCCCAGGTAGTACGGGGAGTATGAATGACATTCGAACGCTTGATGGCAATGAATTCACCCGAAGACAAACGCATTCCTATGTCTATACAATAGCTTCTATTTTCTTTTAGGCCATTGATGAACCAGTCTGATTCTTCAGCAGGTACGTACGAGTCCATGTACGAATGATGATTGTGGCCATTAAAGCTGATCGAAGTGATATCATACAATCTGAGGACGAAAGGAGATGCCTCGTCCAGGCTGAAGTGGGCTTTCGTCTGGTCAAGCCATTGTTTTGAAATCGTCCAATAACAATAAATACGAGACCCTGTTGAATATGTAACCGTGAAGTCATGGTTGAATAGCTTTGCTGCCAGTTTTCTCGCCTTCAATACAGCCTTATTCTTCACTCTTCCCGTTCGTTTACCCGATTGCTTGATCACTGTTTGTGCTTCCGCTGATGGAACTTCTGCTGCTTCCATCATTTTTTGATACTTTACCCATTGATATTGAACTTTCCCTACAGTCGTATCCAGTTCCCTGGCAATTTTCCTGAATGAAATTCCCTGCTCTCTCATTTTTATTATTTCATTTAGCACAAATAACCCTCCCAGCATTAAACACGTAGTATATGAATTCATCTAAATATTATGACAATTATTCTTGAATTAATCGTAACACCCTATTCAAAAACCTACAATAAACGCATTTTGTCGTTTCTTGTTTAAGATGGTTAAAACACCGTATGAACGCAGAAAATCTTTCAAATAATTCTTTATCATATTCAAAAACCCACATATAAAGCGGTTTCATGGATGTTACGACAATTTTTTATAAGAAAATCCGTGAACAATCTGACAAATTACATAGATATTTTACAAATTATTCTTTCCTTCTCTAGAGAACGATTCCTTTCTATGCTATAAATAAGAAAGAACAAACTAGCATGAGGTGATATTTTTGGAAATACTGCTATTGGTGCTTATGGGCTTTTCCATTCTATTATTCTTTCTTTCTTTTTTTCAGAAAGACCGGTATGCGGCAATCGAAAAAGAAGTGGAAGATCTATCGATGACCATCCTGCAGGAAAATTATCAAATGAAAAAAAGGCTGAGAGTGTTGGAGGAAGAACTTATGATGGATGGAGATTCCTCCTTGAAACGGACTCCCCCGGTCAGGAAAACGATTCATGAAGTCGTGAGGAATCAAGTCATCGCCCTCTATCAACAAGGGATTCCTTTAGAACAAATCGCCAAGCAATCAGCGCTTACCAAATCAGATGTTCAGCACATCATTTCAACACTCTAGAAAGGAGCTTTTATGAACAAGCAAACAACCAGAGCTTTTTCAGCTGGCATTTTATTTACCACCGCTATCATTTTCATTTATAGTTTTTACTTTGGCAGTACTTCCTCTCGATCTTTGAATTCCACACCTGAAAGCCATACCATCGTAAAAAAATCGGAAATAAAAGCGAAAGAAAACGAAATTTCAGCACTGAAAGAGCAGCTGGAGACATATGAAACCAATACGGACAAACAAAACGCGCCATCTCAGAGTGAAAAGTATCAATTGACTTTAACGATCAAACCGGGAATGACGCCTGCTGATATTGAAGAAAAACTTCAAGAAGCAAAGATTATCAGTGAAGAGGAACAATTCGTCCAATTTATTGTAGAAAATGAATTTGCTGATAAAATTCAAGTCGGCGAATTTCTTGTTCACTCTGAGATGACAGTAGAGGAAATCGCAGATCTGATCACTAAATAAACCTAATTAAAAAAAGCTGCCCGGAAACCCGGACAGCTTTTTTTCTACTCGTTCAAGTCATAGCGACGGCCTTTGACTAAATAAAAGACACCTTCTGCAATATTGGTTGTATGGTCTGCCGCTCTTTCTAAATAGCGGCAGATGAATGACAGCTGTGTAATCTGAGCTGTAAACTCCGGCTTTTCTTTATTTAGAGCAAGAAGTTCCTGAATGGTTTCTCCGTATAGATCATCCACCCTGTCATCCATCTCTGCGATTTTCTTTGCTTTTATAACATCTTCTTCAACAAAGGATTCCAGTGTCAAACCGATCATTTCAGAGGTGATTCCGTGCATTTCTTTGACATGGTGTATTGGCTTGATCAATGGCTCACTCCCGATACGGATGGTGGATTTCGCCACATTGACAGCAAAATCAGCAATCCGTTCCAAGTCAGAAGCAATTTTAATGGCAACGATGACCCTTCTTAAATCTGTCGCAACAGGCTGCTGCTTGGCAATCAAAAGAATCGCAAGGTCATTGATTTCTTCTTCGAGATCATCCGCTTTCTGATCTCCTTCTATGATGGCAAGTGCTGTATCCACATCTTTTTCTTCAAGTGCCTTGATACTTCTTTCAAGAGATGCCTTCGCGATATTTCCAAGATCCATAAGCTTTGTTTGAAGCTCTTTTAAATTTGCATCAAAATGACCTCTTACTGACATAGTCATACCCCTTCCTGTTCCCACTTTTCTTATTTACTACTGATTTTATTATCCAAATCTTCCGGAAATGTAATCTTCAGTGCGTTTATCCGAAGGAGTCGAGAAGATTTTGTCTGTTTTATCAAATTCTACAACTTCACCGTTCAAGAAGAAAGCCGTACGATCTGAGATACGTGCTGCCTGCTGCATATTGTGAGTCACGATGATGATGCTGTAGTCGGTCTTGAGTTCCTGTACCAGTTCTTCCACCTTAAGCGTGGAAATCGGGTCAAGTGCCGAAGTTGGTTCATCCATTAAGATGACATCCGGTTCAATCGCGAGACATCTTGCAATACAGATACGCTGCTGCTGTCCGCCTGATAATCCATAAGCATTCGTGTTCAGACGGTCCTTCACCTCGTCCCAGATAGCCGCTCCGCGCAAGCTTTTTTCCACGATTTCATCAAGAACTTTTTTGTTTTTGATACCATGTGTGCGGGGACCGTAAGCAATATTGTCATAGATTGATTTAGGGAATGGGTTCGGCTTTTGAAAGACCATTCCCACTTTTGTCCGCAGTTCTTCCACACGGTAATTTTTATCAAAGATATTGCGGTCGCGATACATGATATCTCCGGAAGTCTTAACGGTTGGGATTAACTCAATCATTCGATTGAGTGTTTTGATATAAGTCGATTTCCCGCATCCTGAAGGACCGATGATGGCAGTAACTTCATTTTCCATAATATCAAGATCGATATTTTTCAAGGCATGGTGTGTGCCGTACCATAAATTCAATTGTTGTGTTCGATAGACCGGTTTTTTTGTTCCTGTAGTCACTACGTTTTCATTGATTTCTGTTTTTATCGTTTGCATGTTGAAAGCCTCCTTCATCCAATTAAAACCTTATCACCCATAAAATTTAGAAGCGATTTTGAAACTTATTCCGTATGAATACTGCAACAGAGTTCATGAATAAGAGCAGAAGCAGGAGTATGATGATTCCGGCTGATGCTACATCATGGAAGGCTGCCTGTGGTCTTCTCGTCCAGTCATAAATCTGCATAGGAAGCGCTGTGAACGTATCCATAATCGATGCAGGTGTGAATAACAGGATTGTCGGGACGCCCAATACAACCAGTGGAGCCGTTTCTCCGATTGCACGTGAGAAAGCCAGGATGCTCCCGGTTAAAATACCAGGGATAGCAGCCGGCAACACAACGCGTATGATCGTCTGCCATTTCGTTGCACCCATTGCATATGAAGCATCACGCAAATCTTTCGGCACTGCCCCGATCGCTTCCTGGGCAGCTACAATGATGACAGGTAAAATTAACAAGCTCATCGTCAGTCCTGCAGCAAGTACGCTCTGGCCCAATGCAAACATCCGGGCGAAGATCGTCAATCCCAGCAGACCGAAAACAACAGATGGAACCCCTGCCAGGTTTGAAATGTTCACTTTGATAAAGTTATTCACTTTATTCTGCTTTGCATATTCTTCTAAATAAATGGCTGTTCCGACAGCCAGAATGAACGAAACCACCACCACCACTGCCATCAGCCAAAGCGAACCGATCAATGCAGCGTATATACCTGCTTTTTCTGGGAATCTTGACCCTACACTTTGTAAGAACTGAAGATCAAGATAGCCAATTCCTTGAGTGAATACCCGATATAGTAATACCGCCAATACTACCAGGCCAAATAGAGTGGCCAGGAAGAATAGTGCACGAAATATCTGATTGACAGCTAATCGTGAAGACATTTTTTTCAAAACATTATCCTGATTGATATGCTTCATACATTAATACTCCTCTCTGAATCGCTTAGAGATGTATTGTGCAAGTAAGTTCATTGCTAAGGTAAATAAGAACAGGGTGAAACCGACAGCATAGATACTGTAGTAAATCGTGGTACCATATCCGGCATCACCAGTACTTACCTGCACAATATAAGATGTCATCGTCTGGATGGAATCTGTCAGGTTCCAAGAGAGACTTGGTGTTGCCCCTGCAGCCACGGTCACAATCATCGTTTCCCCGATTGCTCGTGAAATGGCAAGAACAACAGAAGCCACAATACCGGAAACGGCAGCAGGAAGTACCACTTTAATGGCCACTTCAAGCTTCGTCCCACCCATCGCAAGGGCCCCTTCCCGGATGGAGTTTGGTACTGATGACATCGCATCTTCAGATAAGGATGCAATCATTGGTATGATCATGACACCTACGACGATCCCCGGGCTCAGTGCATTAAAAATACTTAATTCAGGCATAAAGTTCTTCAAAAAAGGTGTGACGAAGGTCAGCGCAAAGAATCCGTAAACGATTGTCGGGATTCCTGCCAGAACCTCCAATATCGGTTTGATGAATCTTCTTGAGCGGTCTGTTGCATACTCACTCAAATAAATGGCAGATGCAAGTCCTATCGGTACCGCCACCAAAACGGCGATCCCCGTAATTTTCAATGTTCCCGAGATTAACGGGAGGATCCCATAGTTAGGATTTTCTATTGAAAAAGGGTACCATTTGGTTCCAGTAATAAAATCAAATAATGAAACGCGTGAAAAGAATGTCATTGTCTCAAAAATTAACGTAAAAACAATTCCGAGTGTTGTTAAAACTGAAACCCCTGCTATTGCAAATAATATCCAAGGTATCGCTTTTTCGATTTTCAGATTAAAACCCTTATTACTGTTTTGTTCAATCATATCTGATACCGAGTATGATTTTTTTGAACCTGAAGCCATAGTTGCAAACCCCTTTCATCCACATGACAAGATGAGAAGCGATCAACGCTTCCCACCCCTGATCATCAAGCTTAGTACCGTAAATTACTTCTTAAGACCTTCCAATGTTTCTAATGCTTCCTTGTACTGGTCTTCCTGCAGGCTTACATATCCTACCGCTTCTGCCATATCGCCGGCATTTTCAAGCGTATACTTCATGTAGTCGTATGCAGCTTCATTGTTTTTCATTGATTCATTCTTCGCATATACGAACAGCGGGCGTGATAATGGGTAATCTCCGCTTTCAACTGTTTCATTTGTCGGTTCTACACCATCGATCTTAACGACTTTAAGTTGGTCTTTGTTCGCTAAATAGTGGGCATATCCGAAGAATCCAATCGCATTTTTATCACCAGTTACACCTGTTACAAGAACATTGTCGTCTTCTGAAAGCTGGATGTTCTGTCTTACCATATCCTTTTCTTCCAGTACTTCTTCATGGAAGAAATCATATGTTCCTGAATCTGTTCCAGGAGAATAAAATTTCACTTCTTCATCCGGCCATTCAGGATTGATGTCAGACCATTTCTTCGTCTTGCCATCTTCTAACCAAAGTTTTCTAAGATCTTCCATTGTCATCTCTTCAACCCAGTCGTTGTCTTTATTTACTACGACAGATAGTCCATCGTTTGCCACTTTAAATTCTGTAAAATCAATTCCAGCTTCTTCAAGACTACTCTTTTCTTCATCTTTGATTGGGCGGGACGCATTCGATAGATCTGTTTCACCTGCGATGAATTTTTCAAATCCTCCGCCTGAACCAGAAACACCGATCGAAACTTTAACATCTGGCTGGACTCCAGCATATTCTTCGTTAATCGCTTCAGCGATCGGGGCAACTGTAGAAGAACCATCCACTTTTACAGTACCTGATAATTGTTCTCCATTACTTTCTGCTCCACCGCCTGCACCACAGGCTCCTAATAGAAGTGCTGAACCAACCATTGCTGTCATTGCTAAACGTTTAAAGCTTTTCATTCCTGAATTCCCCCTAAGAAACTTGGTTGTTTTGTCCTACGAGTACTAGATTAATAGATGAGTGTTAATTGGGTTTTAATCGTTTGTAAAGGTTTTGTAAATTCGACATTCTTCACCGTTCCCTGTACATGCTATGCATAAAGCTTTATTAATGTCATTCTTTCTGTTTCCAATAATTTAAGCACCATAAAAAAAAGCAGATTCCGATTGGAATCTGCTCTTTGCATCTTTTTACCTAGTTGTTTTCTTCGCGGTCTTCTTCCTGTCTTTGTTCTGCTTCATCAGCATTTTCGATCTTTTTGTCGATAGAGGTCGGGTCGCCCACTTCTTCAGCACGCTCTTTCTTCAGCTCAAAGTACTTATCCATCACGCGTTTGGAAATATATTTATTTACGTAAGGATCCGCGACACCACTTGCCTGGACATGTGATGCAGGAACCATTGTGGCATAGGCAACTTCGGGATGATCGAAAGGTGCATAGCCGATCAGCGTCGTATTGTAGCTTAACTTCCCGTCAATATAGGTTTCTGCCGTTCCTGATTTACCTGCTGCATTATACGGTGCATCCTTGAACTGTGCATAGGCCGTACCTTCCGGGTAGTGATATACACGGTAAAACCCTTTTTGTACATGCTCGATCTGGGACTGTGTGGCTTCTATACGATTCAATACATTTGTCTCTTTCTCGAAAAGAATCGGGCCGAGTCTATCCTTTTCATTGGTCGGTTCCCTGATTTCTTTCATGATATGCGGCTGCACACGGTATCCATCATTGGCGATGGTGGATACATATTGAGCAAGCTGCATCGTTGAATAGGTATCAAATTGTCCGATCGCGAAATCCAGCAGCAGCCCTGGATTTGTCAGGTTCCCTTCGATTCCGGTTGCTTCACCAGGCAGATCGATTCCTGTTGATACACCCAACCCGAATTGAGAAAAGTGATTGCGGAACGTTTTGATTGCGTCCGGATTATAACTCATCGTGGCACGCGGCACATAGTTCTGGCCATTTATTCTCATGGCTATTTTAAACATATAAGAGTTCGAAGACTTCTCCAGTGCAAATAAGTCCGACATCGGTATACTGCCATAACGGTTGAACCATGAAGTCTTAGGTGTCCCTTGTTTACCTATGATGATCGGTTCATCCACCAGGACCTCGCCCGGAGTCAATTTCCCAGTCATATAACCAGTCAGTACCGTGGCACCCTTCACTACCGAACCTACCTCGTAGGTGGATGTAAAGGTACCCAGTGCGGCGTCACGCATCTCGTATTTTCCTGTTTCCGGGTTCTTCACGTACTGCTTACCAGCCATTGCCAGAATTTCACCTGTATTCGGATCCACCATGACGACATAGGCCCGGTCGAGGTCAGGTGACTCACTGCGATTGACCACTTGCTTCATCAACTCTTCTTCGATGATTTTCTCGACTTCGCGCTGAAGTTCCATGTCGATTGTCAAGACAACGTCTTTTCCTCTTTGTCCTTCCTGAATCAGAAGTGACTCCAGTACACTTCCGCCTTTGGTAACATTTTTTATCTGTTCTTTCTGTCCTTGAAGTACCTCTTCATATTCCAATTCGACATAGCTCTTTCCTACCCGGTCGTTTCGGTTGTAGTCCCTAGCTAAATAGGAATCTACCAAATCCTTCGGAAGGCCTTCCCGTGCAGAAGAGACATTCCCGAGTATCGTCCGGAGTGTGTCATCAAATACATACGACCGTTTCCAATCCGTCGTGGTATTCACCCCTGGAAGCTCGCTCAGATGTTCGCTGACCACTGCAAACTCTTCGGGGGTCACCCCTTCATTTTTCACGATTTGAGGATTCAGCGCATACCCGGTCGTGAACTCCCGATAGATGGCAATCACTTCGATATCTTTTTCAGTGAGTGATGACAGCTCTTCCTCAGTGATCCGATCCAGTCTCATTTTATAGACCTTGGCATTTACCTCTTCCTCTGATAAGTCCTCATTACTCTGAAGTTTTTTTATTTCTTCCTCAGAAACCTTTGCTTCAGCTTTTTTCTTATTTTTAATGATCCAATAATCTTTTTTATCCCGTTCTGTCACTTCTTTTGTATCTTTTTCGATGAAATCTGAAAGCCTGGAGGCCACATCAAACATCTCTTCGATGGAAGTGTTATTCGTTCTTGTATATGTAATTGCATTCAACGGGATGTTATCCACAATCACATTGCCATAGCGGTCAAAGATTTTCCCACGCGGGACACTCGTTTTCACGACCACATCTTCTGTTCGTTCCACTTCTTTTTTATAGCTTTCCCCATTCACAATCTGAACAAGGCCCAGTCTCAGAACCAAAAGAGAAAATAACAAGAACACCGCAAAAAACAACAAATTCATCCTTACGGGGACATGTGTCTTTTTTCTTTTCTTACTTTTATTCAAACGTTCCAGTCCTTCCTCTATGTAAAAATATCATATCAAATTCTGTCCATCCCTTATTTTATAGAAAACAAAACGCTTTTTCTACTCTCATGGAACAGAAATCACATAACAAAGAGAGGAAATGATTTCCTCTCTTTGTACGCATTTACATAATCAGGATATTGGCAGCTCCACTTTTCTAACAAAGAAGTAAATCAGCGTGTGTCCGGCGCCCAAAAATAAAAGTAAAATCGGGATACTCTGCTCCTGGTCAAAATACGTCACAGCTACAATGAATGCTGCCACTGATACTATCCTCCCAAGGTTCAAGAACAATTCCCGGACCACGATGTATTCAATTCTCATTTCCGCCGCTTTCCACCCTGTTCCGATTACATCATAGGTCGTGGAGATATAGGGAACCAAAAGAATTGGATAAGCAATCGCAATCAATGCAGCATACAGCAATAACTTTGTGTACGTTACATCAAACACGATAAGGAAGATTGCCAGGTAGAGAAGCAGCCCTCCAAGCAGGATGGCACGTTTGCGATATTGTTTTTTAATAGCCCGTGAGGCGACGTAATAGCCTACAAAGGCAATTCCGGAATTGATCAGTCCAAAGGTACCGATGGCAAATTCACTTCCGGTACTGATAAACACAAAGACGGAAATGATGAAGACAAAGGTCCCTTCACGAAGTCCCTGAAAGAAATGGGCATTGGTTATGAGCCGCCAGTTATTGTTATGTTGTCTTTCCTCGAATATCCTGATAAACAGATAACGTCCTGAAGCAGGGCGTCTCTTCAAGAAGAAGCTAAACAGAACAGCAACAGTGAATAAGGTAAGGGAGATGCCGAAAACGATTGTATATCCCTTAAAAGAAGTAAATCTTGAAATAATGAAGCCGGCAAGTATGGGTCCGAGCATTCCGCCAGCCGACGTCAATGTCCCCAAAAATCCATTAAAAAAATCCCTTGTCTCGGGTTCGGTTATTTCAAATGTCAGGACGTTAAATGCCAGCCAATAAAAACCATATCCAATTCCCAGGAGGGCACCAAGAACAACCAGGAAGCTCTCGGCTGATTCACCAAATGATAAGACGGATATGTAAAAGACAGCCAAAAAAATGACACCTAATCTTAAAACGATCACACGGTCTACTTTCTTTGCCAGCCTGCCGGCCAAAATAAAGGTCAAGGGTTGAAAAATCACCACGGTCAAATTGTAGATCCCGAGGTCGATAAATTCACCTGACTGTTTCCATAAATAGATATTCACAAATGTATTCGATAGCGCAATACTCAGTGAATATAATCCCCCAATCAGCAATAACAACGAAAGGTCTCTCGTTAAATCAATGTCACCTAGAATCTTTTTAAAGCTGCTCATTATTAAAACTCCCCTTTTACGTACCCCTATCTTTTGAAAAAGGGCGGGAAGTTATGCAGAAAAAAGAGAGGTTCTAAAAAGAACCTCTCTTCGATCAATCATGTGAAATTTATTTTGCAGCAGAATAACGTTTTGACACTTCATCCCAGTTTACTACATTCCAGAATGCATTGATGTAGTCAGGACGGCGGTTTTGATAATTTAAGTAGTAAGCATGCTCCCAAACGTCAAGGCCTAGGATAGGTGTTTTACCTTCCATCAACGGGCTATCCTGGTTAAGGGTGCTTGTTACTTCCAATTCACCATTGTTCACTACAAGCCACGCCCAGCCGGAACCGAAGCGAGTTGCACCTGCATTGGCGAATTCTTCTTTGAACTTGTCAAAGCTGCCGAACTTGGAAGAGATTGCGTCAGCTAATTCACCGCTTGGAGCTCCTCCGCCGTTTGGAGAAAGGACCGTCCAGAATAAGGAGTGGTTAGCGTGACCGCCGCCATTGTTGCGCACAGCAGTACGAGCTCCTTCAGGAACTGCATCCAAATTTGATACAAGGTCTTCGATTGATTTGCTTAGAAGGTCGTCATGTCCTTGAAGCGCATCATTCACTTTTGTTACATATGCGTTATGGTGTTTTGTGTGGTGGATATTCATTGTTTCCTTGTCGATATGAGGCTCCAGAGCATCATATGCATAAGGTAATTCAGGTAATTTGTAAGCCATAATAAAATTCCTCCCTATGTAAGTTTCCTGAAGATTTCTTCAGGTCGTTTCAGTATAAGATTACCAAATCTCCTATATCTGTTCAAATATTTTGATTGGTTATTCTTACAAAGATAAAATGCCCTTTTTTGTGGGGAATTAACCAACAAATCATTTTTCATAAATCCTTAAGAAAGTCGAGCTGGAAGCATAGACCGTTCCTTTTCGCTCCAGGCACAAGATTCCCCGGGGAGGAAGTCGAGCCTCCTCGTCGCTTCGCTCCTGCGGGCCAGAAAAGCGGAAAGGCTTTGGTCAGAGGCGGGTGGCATAAGTCTCGACCTTTCCTCTATTTCCCGTCGAAGTCAAGTGCCTTCCGCTCCAATACTCTCTAGGTTTCAATTTGAGAATGAAAACCATATAAAATGTGTTTCTAATAAATAATTTATATAATCCAAAAAAAGTAAATCACCATAACTAATTGTATTAATCCTTTAGTAAATACGCTTGAGATGAATCCCACTACTGAGCCGATTCCGACTTTGATGGTTTTTCTGAATGATGAGCGGTGCACGATCCATTCTCCGATTATGGCCCCGAGAAATGGGCCAAGGATGATACCGAAGACGGGTATGACGAATGGTCCGATTAGGAGACCGACTGTACTTCCCCATATCCCTGCCTTTGTCCCTCCGAAACGTTTGACACCGAATAAATTCGCTAAGTAATCTGCACCGAATAACAGTACGACAAATAGAATTTGGATCGTCCAGAACAGCCAATTGAATGGTGAGAAGTCAAAGAAGATCCCATAGAGCAAAAAGCTGGCCAATAAAAACAGCACGCTTGGTATGATTGGATAAACCAGTCCGACAAACGATAAAACCATAAGAACGATGATGATTGTCCAATAAAGTATGTCCATTCCAATTTCCTCCTTTCTTAAAAAAAGACTGACTCAGCAATTGAGTCAGTCTTTGACGCTGCTATCTTCTATTATTCTACACCTAACACTGCTTCTGCAATATTTACGGCATGATCACCAATACGTTCTAAGTTACTGATGATATCGACAAATACGATTCCCGCTTGTCCCGAACATTTACCTTCATTCAGACGGAGGATATGCTGTTTGCGAAGCTTTCTTTCCATTTTATCAATTTGATCTTCTTTTTCTGCCACTTCCCGTGCGATGTCTGTGTCGTTCAGATCGAGTGATTGAAGGGATCTTTCAACTGTATCGATCGTCAAACTGAACATCGTTTCGAGATCCTGCATCGCATCATCGGTGATCTTCACCTTATTTGATTGCTGATATTCGATTAATTCAACAATGTTTTCAAAGTGATCCCCGATCCGTTCAATATCACGGACGGTGTCCATCAAGATTGAGTGGCGTTCTGATTCACCCTCTGATAAGGATGATGAAGAAAGATCCACCAGGTAATTAGTGATTTTCTTATCAAGATTATTGATGGCTCCTTCAATCTGATAAGCAGCCTCCGAATTTTTAGAGGATTTAGTTTTAAGGAACTCATTTGTTTCCTGTAAACCTTTAACAGCAAATTGACCCATACGCAGAACTTCTTCTTTTGCCTGTCCTAACGCAATGGATGGCGACTGCTCGATGAAAACAGGATCCAGATGTTTTGAATTTGAGTCTACGAATGTGTCCTGACCTGGAATCAACTTCGTCACGATCACAGCTAATATCGCAATGAACGGGAATTGAATGATCGTATTCGTCACGTTGAATGTTCCGTGCGCAAAAGCGATCGTCATTGGCTCGTTTAAATTCAGCTCAGCTTGCAGGAACAAAACAAATTTTTCAAAGAACGGCAAAATGATAAGGAAAATCGTTGTACCGATCAAGTTAAACAGAACATGCACTGCAGCCGCTCTTCTTGCTGCAACTGAAGCGCCCAGTGCCGCAAGTACTGCCGTGATCGTCGTACCGATATTATCACCGAATAAAACTGGAAGGGCAGCATCTATATTAACAAGATTTGAACTGTACAGTTCTTGAAGGATACCGATTGTTGCTGAAGAACTCTGTACAATGACCGTAAACAATGTACCGATTACCACTCCAAGGATTGGGTTTGAACTCATGCTGACCGTCAAGTCATGAAATGCTTCCAACGAACGAAGCGGCTTCATTCCTCCACCCATCAATTCAAGTCCGTAGAATAGAGCACCAAAACCGAAGATCAATTGACCGTAGTTTTGAACCTTCTTATTCTTGAAGAAGAACAGTAAGATTGTTCCTGCTGCAATGATCGGTAAAGCGTAAGCACCGATATCAAATCCGATGATAAAAGCTGTGACTGTCGTACCGATGTTTGCACCCATGATGACTCCGATTGCCTGTCTCAGCGTCATGAAGCCAGCACTTACAAGCCCGACTACAATTACGGTTGTACCACTACTCGATTGAATCAGGACCGTTACAAAGATACCTGCGAGAACACCCATGAAAGGATTCGTCGTAAACTTATCCAGAATATCCTTCAGACGTTCTCCTGCAGATTTTTGCAAACCGTCCCCCATGTACTTTATCCCAAAGAGGAAGATCCCCATTCCACCAAAGAACTGAAACAACATCTCTTGCCAATTTAATTCCATTTTTTCAACCCCTACTTAAATTTTCGACATTAAACAACAAAAACCCCTTACCATTAATAATATATTTTATAGAATTCGTAAATAGTTTTTACTCCAAATTTACAATAGGTTAATAAAAGTGCATATTTATTACAAAAACATTACAATTAATAATAATTATCGTTAGTTATTATTGATAAGGTGCTTCTTTACGATTAGTATTAATATTGGTTAGATTGAAAGGAGCATCTTAATGAACGTGTTTCAGCAATTGTATAAGAGTATTTATTCCCCAAGGGATATCGTAAAATTCCGATTTCAGGGGATTGGTAAAACTATACGTTATCTTTTTCTTCTAGCATTGATTTCCATCATTCCGACTGCTGTTCAATTCATTGGATTCACCTCAACTTCCTTATCCTCAGTCAAGGAAGCCCTGGTCAATGATCTTCCTTCATTCTCCATTGAAGATGGATCACTTTCCTCAGGAGAGGGTCAGCCATTGACATTTGAAAAAGATGGTTTGCTTATCATTTTTGATAGTACGGGTGAAATCAAAGGAGAAGATCTGGAGGTACATAAGGATACTGTAGCTTTCCTCAAAAACAGACTGGTTGTCATTAATGAAGGTAATATGCAGACAAATTCTTATTCTGCTTTCAGTGATTTGGTGATTACGAAATCTCAAATAGTCAATGTGATCGACTCGATCCTTTCTTTAAAATGGATACTGCTTCCCGTATCTCTTCTGATACTTTACCTTTTCACTTCCGGTTTGATGTTTTTAAAAGTAACCATTTTCGGTTGGTTAGGTGTCATGATGGCAAACATGATGAAGCGGAAATTGAATTACCGCCAAAGCTGGAGGATTACTGCTTATTCCGTCACACTTTCTACCCTGTTTTTTACCCTGATGAAATCTTTGCAAACCTCTATAGCAGCTGCTCCTTTATTGGACTGGTTTGTGGTGATGGTGATCATGTACCTTGCCATTAAGGAAATTCCGCAGCCACAGAAAAGAGGATAACAAACACCCCCCTTACTTTTACCTGGTAAGGGGGGTTCTTTTAAATTTTCATTTGTTGACTGATTTTCTTTAAATCATCGGAACTCCCTAGGAGCTCCTCTCCTATTTGAAGGTGGCATTCAATTTTCTTAACTGCTCATCAAAAGCAATCATCATCCCTTCTGTACCAGCCAGGGTCTCCTGGGCGACAGAGGAAAAAGCATCTGTGGAATTCTCTACTTTTGGCAAGGAGTGTTGTAAGAATCTTAAATCACTTCTCATACTACCCAGTACCTTAGTTACTTCTCCAATATTCTTCTTCACTAAATCGAACGTCTCTTTCGTGCCTGTTGCTTCATATATTT
Source organism: Bacillus sp. Marseille-Q1617 (assembly GCF_903645295.1). Lineage (NCBI taxonomy): Bacteria > Bacillati > Bacillota > Bacilli > Caryophanales > Bacillaceae > Bacillus > Bacillus sp. Marseille-Q1617. Next base: position 278,084 of record NZ_CAHJXM010000003.1, on the reverse strand, counting down.
GCTTATGAAACTCTATTGAAAAGAGAGAAAACTGTGAAGCTGCCTGCTCTGTTATTGCTTTCATCCTATGTATGGTATCAGAAATATTTCCTGTAGCATTCGCAGATTGATCCGCTAACTTTTTCACTTCATTGGCTACGACCGCAAAACCTTTCCCTGCTTCTCCAGCCCTGGCCGCCTCAATCGTTGCGTTCAGTGCAAGAAGCTTCGTTTGTTCAGCAATCTGATGGATAAGTGAAATAACTGATACTATGGATTTTGAATGATGATGAACATTTTCAATGACTTTTGTCATCGAAGTCAATTCTTCCGAAAAGCTCTTCATTCCGTGCACCATTTGATCAACATGTCTTTCACCTTCACCCGCCGAGCGGTTCATGTTCGTCGTTTTCGCCAGTACATTGTCCATTTGGACAAAAACTGACTCAACAGAACCTTTCATTTCGTAAAAATGTTGTACACTTTCTTCAGACGTACCCGCAGTCTCCCGGACTCCTTTTTTCACCATCTTGACAACTTCCATCATCCTGACATTTTCTTCGAGCAATTCTCCTGAAGACAATTGAAGTTTACTTCCCGTATTATATAGATGCTCTGTCGTCTGATGAATGTTAGTAATAAGACTTTTTTGAAGGGATTTAATTTCAGGTACTGAAGTCTTGATCGAAATTGTTGCCTGCAGGTCCCCATCACGTATTTTCTTCATCGCTTCCCTTAGTTCAGCAATTGGGGACACCAAACGATTCACAATGATCATGACGATGATACAAGCGGCGAACACACATAAAACGATCGTGAAAATTGTATATAGCGCTATCGAGTGTAACCCCTTCATATAATTCTCCTGAGGGATGACAATGACATATTCCCCCTGTAATTCTTGAATGGTGTGATATGCCAGCGTATATTTCTTCCCATTTATGGTCCTTTGGGCAGTACCTTTTTCATTCTTTACAATTTCCTCGATGAGTTCTTCTGGAAATTGAAGCTTTGTATTCCTGCTGACTGTAAATGGGACCGCTTTTTGATCCTTCACCAGAAAATATTGTCCCTTAAGATCATCCTGAATCAAGGCTGAATCCTGTTTTTTTATCGTTTTGTTTAACTGCTTTTCAAATTGATCCTGGTTTCCAACATATATCAGCATCAAGCTTTGGGCAATATCATTAATCGACGTAACTTCACGTTCTAATCGCTGCTCCATCAAATGAATGGCGTTTTTTTCTGATTGTGCATACGAAATAGACCCTATTATGGAACCCGTAACTACGATAGTAATCAGCATAATCATAATCAAGCGGAGCTTTAAAGATAAAGAAGAAAACTTTAATAAAATAGGTGTTTTCGACATTTTTCTACATCCTTCCCAACTATTCCCTAAAATATCTTCTCAAATAAATGTTAAGGAAGTGTAAATGCAGTATTTGTTTTTAGTTAATTTTAGGCCTAAAGACCCTATTCCTGCGTTTCATTAGTACTACATACAGCAAGACGTTCAGTGCCGAAAATACAAAAGTAAATCCATACATTTTAACAATATCTTCTTTCCAAGCAGAATATGCAATAGGACCCAGCGCTACCCCCAGAAACCTGGCAGCCCCATACAGACTTACGACAAAACCCCTTTCTCCTTCATCCACACTACCTGTAATAAACGTATTCAGGACAGGCAGAATCAAACCTAGTCCACCGAAACATACAGTAATGCAGAACAGCAGTGAGCCTAACGAATGAAAGAAAATCAATGCTCCAAGTGGAACGGTCATCAATCCGATCCCCCACTTGATATAGTGCCAGCCCCGATCCCCATCCGTTTTTATCCGCTTGCCGCACCAGGTAGATGAAATCGTCATGGCTCCGAGCGGGAACATAAAGGAAAATCCCTTGAAAAAACCATCAATATGAAAAGTATTTTCAATATGGTAGGAAAGGAAGAACAAGATGCCGAATAATAGAAATAAACCGATTCCACCAATTGTAAAAAGTGGAAGAAGCAATAACCATTTAGAAGCAAAAACAGCAGCAAGTTCCCTCACATAACTTCTTACTCCAAGCAAACCCATTTCATCATTAGTATTCATGATATTTTTCTTTAATCCAAACAGAATCACAAGACAGAGCAATGGAAAAATCCAAAATGCGTTATTCCAGCTCAGAAAAATGGTAAGGCCAGCACCCATGATCGGAGCAATAACCTTGCCTATACCGTTGAATACTTCCAGTGCACCTAATACTCTAGAACGTTCTTCACCGTGGAACAGGTCTCCGGCTAAAGCTATTGCAAGCGGTGTGGTGCCAGCGGCTCCGACGCCCTGTAATCCCCTCCCTCCCATGAACAGGAAGGCGGGGTTCTTCATCCAGGCACTTGCTGCACATAATATACTTCCAAGCACGATGATCCATAAAGAATATTGAATCAAGCGATTACGGCCAAAACGATCTGATAAGAAACCGATAAACGGGATGCAGACAGCAGCAGGAATGGTAAATGAACTTAGTATCCACCCTGACCATCTCTCATCGATATGAAGACCACTTTCTATATTCGGCAGTATCGGAATCAGCATAGAGTTGCCTAATACCATGAGAACCGGCAGCAATCCAATCACTCCCACCAGCTTTTTGTTCGTCAATGTCCTTGTCCCCTTTATCCCAATCAACTGTACAGGAGGTTTATTTATGAAACGGATGATCATTTTCTTTGGTATTATCATTCTTCTTTACAGCGTCTATTATGATTTAAATAAGGGTACGTTACATTTATTGGCAAAAAAACCTTCCACAGTCGTAACCGCACAGCCTCAAGCCGAAATGAAAGAGAACTCTGATACGGTTTCTTTACCTGACACTTCAGGTGCCGCACAAATGTATGTAGAAATGGAAATCAAACCTGGTGATACCGTTTTGAGCCTTGTCGAAGATTCACTTCAAGGAAAGCTTCCAGTATCCATTGAACAGGTCGTCTCTGACTTTGAGGAATTAAACAATACAGCACCAGGGAAGATTCAAATAGGCAAAACGTATAAAATCCCTCTATACTGACTGATTCATCAACGCTTCCGCACCTAATTCTTGTCAATTGATACAAAACACTGTTACAATAGCTTCGTATTATTTATAATGTATAGTTGAAGAACCTTTCTAAAGGAGCGAATTACACTTGAGTGAAATTATACATCGTTCAAAAACTCGTCCGGTAAAAGTCGGAGATTTAACCATTGGCGGAAATAACGAATTAATTATACAAAGTATGACGACCACTAAGACTCATGACGTTGAAGCGACAGTCAAGGAAATCCATCGTCTTGAAGAAGCCGGGTGTCAGGTTGTCCGGGTCGCCTGCCCTGATGAACGGGCAGCAAACGCAATTGCTGATATTAAGAAAAGAATCAATATCCCGTTAGTTGTGGATATCCACTTCGATTATAAGCTTGCGCTGAAAGCGATAGAAGGCGGAGCAGATAAGATCCGGATCAATCCGGGGAATATCGGACGCCGCGAAAAAGTGGAAGCTGTCGTAAAAGCAGCCAAGGAGAAGGGGATTCCAATCCGTATCGGTGTGAACGCAGGAAGCCTCGAAAGAAAAATCCTGGAGAAATACGGTTATCCAACTGCAGATGGCATGGTTGAAAGTGCCCTCCATCATATTAAGATCCTTGAAGATCTTGATTTTCACGACATTATCGTGTCGATGAAGGCTTCCGATGTCAATTTAGCGATCGAAGCGTATACGAAGGCAGCACAGGCTTTTGATTATCCGCTTCACTTAGGTATCACAGAATCAGGAACCCTGTTTGCCGGGACAGTAAAAAGTGCCGCCGGTCTTGGTGCCATCCTCAGCCTTGGTATCGGGAACACCCTGAGGATTTCCCTGAGTGCAGATCCCGTTGAAGAAGTGAAGGTTGCACGTGAACTATTGAAATCGTTCGGACTCGCTTCCAACGCAGCGACATTGATTTCATGTCCAACTTGCGGCCGGATCGAAATTGATTTGATCTCCATCGCAAATGAAGTGGAAGAATATATCCAAACCATCAAAGCACCAATCAAGGTGGCGGTACTGGGCTGTGCAGTCAACGGACCAGGAGAGGCCCGCGAAGCGGATATCGGCATTGCCGGTGCCCGTGGTGAAGGACTTCTATTCCGTAAAGGGAAAACCGTCCGTAAGGTTCCAGAGGAAACGATGGTCGAAGAATTGAAAAAGGAAATCGACAAAATCGCTCAGGAATACTATGATAAGCAAGAAGCAGAAAAAAAAGAAACCCAAATTTAATCTATAGCAAAGAGGACTGATCGCTCAGTCCTCTTTTTTTACTTTTTTAAAACGCTCCCCATTTTAAAAAAGTGGTCTACTTATTAAAAGAAGGGCAATACAAACAACCCTATGATTATCGATACTGCTCCAATACCAATAGCCCAAGATCCAAGTGTTTCTGCACCTCGTCTTCTGGCAACGAATCCGATAACAATTCCGGCCGCACCCATGATGACTGGAAGGATGAATAAGGAAAGGATCGACAGAGCAAGTGCTGAATATCCCAGTACTCGTCCCGAAGTCGTGCTTTCCTCTTCTGTATCCTCTTCAAAATCGCGGCTGACGTTAACTGGCGCAGCGATTTCTGCAGCTGTTTCTTCTTTGAATTCTTGATCTCTATCCAACACTTCCGGATTGTCGTAATATACGTCGATCTCTTCTCGATCTCGATGTCGTTCATCAGCCATACAGCAATCCCTCACTTTCGATGTTTGGGAGCCTTCTTATTGTTTGTAGACGCACATATTTTACTATGCTAATGTTTGTCAATTCTGTTATCATGTTTTTTACATTGTTTTATTTTGCACATTGTAAAACCTTAAGGGATAAGCTGTAATATGGTACACTTGAAGAAGTTTGTATAAGAGGAGCATGATACCGCATGAAACGCTTTGGAATCGATATAGACGGAACAGTAACGTCTCCCGAGTCTTTACTTCCGTATATAAATGATTATTTTAAACTGAACCTGACTTTGAATGACATAACGCAATACGAGCTGACTGAAGTGCTCGATATATCCCCTAAAGTCTTCGGCACATGGTTCAAAGAAGCAGAACCGCTTATTTACAAGCAATCGCCGCTCGCTTCCGGTGCAAAAAAAATCCTGGATGATTGGAAAGAATATCATGAACTGTATTTCATCAGTGCACGTCCGTCAGAGCTGCTTCAATTGACAAAGGAATGGTTCGATGCAAAGGATCTTATGTATCATCACATCGAATTGATCGGGTCCCACAATAAAATATCAACGGCTCAGAAATATGATGTCGATATCTTTTTTGAAGACAAGCATGATAACGCCGTCATGATACATGAAGAATTGGACATCCCTGTGGTATTGTTCAATACACCGTACAATCAGAAGCCCATCCCTAAAGGGGTCATCCGGGTGAATGACTGGATGGAAGCAAATCATTGGGTTCAAGGCTGGCTGAAAGGAAAATAAGTTTTAACATAGTAGATGACGCATGATTGGCATGCGTCATTTTTTAATGCCCTAAAAAAAGAGACCCCGCCGCGGGTCTCTTTTTACCTTCAATATCATTGACACTGAGGGCATTTTCCATATATTTCGAACTTGTGTCCTGAAATATCATAGCCGGTTTCTTCAATGCTCTCTTTCAATACATCCATTGGACAAGTATGGATTTCTTTTGTCTTTCCGCAGTCCATGCAAATGAAATGATGGTGGTGATGGTCGCTCTCACACGTGAACCGGAAATGCCTCTCCCCTGAAAGCTCGGTCTCTTCAAGAATTCCCAGATCAACGAATAAGCTCAGATTTCTATAAATCGTGTCAAAGCTCAATCCCGGGTAGTCGCTTTTCATGTGTTCCAGGACATCTTTTGCCGTTAAATATTTATTTGAGTCAGAAAACAGCTGGAGTAATTCCTCTCTCTTACCCGTATGTTTATATCCTTCAGATTTTAAAAGATCCATCGCTTCAGTTACATTCATTTTCTACACCTCTGCTTTTTCAGTATGCCTGGATGATTTAACCTTCTTGACGGCAATCGTGATCAATAAAATAAGTATGGCGGTGACCACAATGGTTCCACCAGGGGCGAGATCCAAATAAAAGGCACTGACCAGTCCTACGATCACTGAAATTTCGCCGAATAGTAAAGAAAAGGCAATCGTCTGTTTAAATCCTCTTGCTATCCGGATGCTCGCAGCTACCGGGAGAGTCATCAGGGATGATACCAGAAGGATACCGACAATCCTCATGGATGCAGCGATGACCAGCGCCACCATCACCATGAAAATAAAATGAATCGCTTTGGCCGGGATTCCCGATGCCTTTGCATGATCTTCATCAAAGGAAAGCAGGAATAATTCTTTATACAGTAAAAAGATCACTCCTATTACCACAATGCTGATCGCAGCAATCAGATAAAGATCTCCCCTGCTCACGGCACTGACGCTGCCGAATAAATAACTGAATAAATCCGTCGTAAAACCGTCAGCAAGCGATATAAAGATCACACCAATCCCGATTCCACCTGAGAGTATGATCGGAATGGCCAATTCCTGATAATGTTTATATAAGGACCTCAGCCTTTCAATGAACAGCGAGCCTGTAACCGAAAAAATCATTCCGAAGTATAAAGGGTTGAGGCCTCCGAATGACGGAACTGTCTTACTCAAGTATAAACTTGCGGCAATCCCGGATAAAGTTACATGACTGAGCGCATCCGCAATCAGAGAAAGTCTCCTCACAACGATGAACGCTCCTAAAAGCGGAGCGATGATCCCGATCAGGATTCCTGTAAGAAAAGCATTTTGTAAAAATTCATATTGAAAAATTGCTTGAAGCACCCGCTTTTCCTCCAATCAATGATGTTCGTGATGTAAGAAGTGGACATCGTGACCATAAAATGAAGACATCTCACCTTCTTTTAGTTTTTCAAATTCTTCTGTTCTTCCGTGAAAATGTAGATGTTTATTTAAGCAGGCAACATGTGTCACTTTACTTGATATGGACCCGATATCATGTGTTACCAACAATAAGGTAATGCCGAGATCCTTATTCAAATGATCAAGCATATCGTAAAAGTTTTGAACATTTTTACTATCCACACCGACAGTCGGTTCATCCAGGATCAATACATCAGGCTTGCTGACAAGCGCACGAGCGATGAATACCCTTTGCTGCTGACCACCGGATAATTCACCGATATTCCTGCCTGTAAAAGCGGTCATTCCCACTGATTCGATTGCATCCTGTATGTCTTTCCGATACTTTGAAGAAATCCTTTTGAACAAACCTGCTTTTTTCGCCAATCCGCTTGCAACCACCTCATATACAGTGGCAGGAAAACCAGTATTGAAACTGTTTGCTTTTTGAGAAACAAATCCGATGCGGTCCCACTCCCTGAATTTTTGTTGAGGGAGTCCAAAAAGCTCGATTTTTCCCTGCTTCACTTTCAATAAGCCCAGCATAAGTTTCAATAAGGTCGATTTCCCTGAACCGTTTGGACCGACGATCCCTAAAAAAGCGCCCTTGGGAATGGAAAGATTTATATCTTCCAATACACGTTCACGGTCATACCTGAAATTCAAATGTTCTATATTAATGATAGGAGCATGATTTTGTTCCATTGTTCTCAACTCTCTTTTTAAGAATCATTACGATTTAAATCACTTAAGAAAGTATACAATATGGAAAATCAATTGTAAACTAATGAGTTCACCACAAACAAAAAGCTGCCCATAAGAATGAACAGCTTTCCTCTTGATGAACTTTTTTAATGGATAGCAGATTTAAATCTGGCTCCTTTCGTTTCCTGCGTACTCATGATGGTGATGAACGCGTTTGGATCGATATCAGAAACGACTGATTTCAGCTTTGTCACTTCAAGTCTTGTGACGACCACGTAAATCACTTCTTTATCGTGATCCGTATAACCGCCTCGTCCTTTTAACATGGTAGTGCCGCGTCCAAGTCTGTTAAGAATCGCTTCAGATACTTCCGCATACTCGTCTGATACGATGATCACCGCCTTCGTCTCATCCATTCCTTGAATGACGGTATCAATCGTCTTAAAAGCAATGTAGTATGTCATAACAGAATACATTGCTTCCTCGATTCCAAAAACAAAAGCCGCCCATCCAAAAATAAAGATATTGATGAACATCACAAATTCGCCTACCGAAAACGGAAGCTTCTTTGTTAGCAGAATCCCGAGGATCTCAGTTCCATCCAAAGAGCCGCCGTGCCGGATGACAAGCCCGACTCCAGTGCCGAGAATCAATCCCCCAAAGACGGTTGCGAGGATTTCTTCTTTTATAAAAGGATCAAAATGATGAAGGAATCCTTCGATGACCGCCAAAGCGACAACGGCAAACAAGGAGGAAACGACAAACGTTTTACCTATTTGTTTATAGCCTGAATATAAGAACGGCAGATTCAAAAGCACCAATAGTGTGGAAAAGTTAAGTAATGGAATTCGGTCTGAAACCAGATAATCCAAAATCAGTGATACACCGATGATTCCTCCATCGATGATATTATTCGGTATAAGAAATAGTTCAATTGACACTCCAGCCAGTGCCGCCCCGATGGTGATGAAAAACAGCCGGTAAATAAAATGAAAGGGGCTTTCTTTTTTATGTACTCGTTTTGCCATATCATTCTTCCTTTCTCCCCTCAAAAAAACTGTCACTTTCTTCTCTGAAGTCACATATGTATTTTTTGAGGAGTGATATAGATGAAATTATTACAAAATGTGATCAACCACAAGATCAACACGATTAACCGCGCAGAATTACTTAAGTATGCCAATCAGTACAATATTTCTTTAACCGCCAAGCAAGCAGATGCGATCGTCGGGAAAGTCAAAGGGAAAAATATCAATATCTTTGATACCGGGAGCAGAAGCAAATTGGTGAAAGAGCTCGCAAAAGAGATCGGCCCTGCAAAAGCGAAGGAAATCAATCAGCTTTTCATGCAGCTGATCAGATAGATACTTATTAAACAGGAGGCTTCTTCCTTTGAAGAAGCCTCCTGCCACATTACTGCCCCTCGATCTTTGTTAATACGTCTTCATCAAATCGTTGACTCCGAAGCATATCGATCTCAAATTTATAAGGAGCCTTCTTGTTCTTTTTATCTTCTCCTACATAAGGGGTTTCAAGGATCTTCGGCACATCTGACAACTGTGGATGATGAACGATGTAATTCAGTGCTTTGAATCCGATATGACCGAATCCGATATTTTCATGACGGTCTTTCCTTGCGCCGGTTGGATTCTTGCTGTCATTTATGTGAAGGACCTTGAGCCGCTCGATTCCAATGATCTTATCGAAATCTTCCAATACCCCATCGAAGTCTTCGACAATATTATACCCTGCATCATGGGTGTGGCATGTATCGAAACAGATCGATAATCTGTCATTCAATTCCACTCCCTCAATGATTTGAGCGAGTTCTTCAAAGGACCTCCCGCATTCAGATCCTTTCCCTGCCATTGTTTCCAGCGCGATCTGGGCTGTATGATCTTTCGTCAGTACCTCATTCAGACCTTCGATGATCTTGGCGATTCCTTTATCTGCTCCGGCACCTACATGGGCCCCGGGGTGAAGGACAATCTGGTTTGCGCCGAGTGCTTCAGTGCGATCAATTTCGGACCTTAGAAAATTAACGCCCAACTCAAAGGTCGCCGGATTGGTTGTATTCCCGATATTGATAATATAGGGTGCATGTACAACAATCTCATCAATATTGTTTTCCTTCATATGTTGAAGCCCGGCTTCAATATTTAAGTCCTCAATCTTTTTTCTTCTTGTGTTTTGAGGTGCTCCTGTATAAATCATAAATGTATTTGCACCATAAGATACAGCTTCCTCACTTGAAGCCAGCAGCATCTTCTTGCCGCTCATTGATACGTGGGATCCAATCTTGACCATTCTCCTCAACTCCTAAGAAAATTTCTTTCTCCATTTTATCGAATGTGTGAAAATGAATCACTTCATATGGCTTACTTGTTTCTGTTTTTCTTTCTTCTTTCTTTCTTTTTGATTTGCTCCATTTTATATTTCATTTTCTTTTTATACCCTGGCTTTACATTCTTTGGTTTCCTTACAAGGGATTTTGCCTTGACATCAATTTCATCGGCTGTTGTCTTCTGACGGCTTTTTCGTTTATTCAATGCAGGAAGTTCAATCCATTCACCTTTCTTCAGCTCCATATGACTGAATGAAATCCCCATCTTTTCAAGTCGATTCAGTGCATCTTCATCAGACGGTTCGTAAATCGTATAGGCGATTCCCGAATTACCCGCCCTAGCAGTACGGCCTGATCTATGCACATAGAAATCCAGGTCTTGAGGAAGTTCAAAGTTGATGATATGGCTGACTCCTTCGATATCAATCCCTCTTGCCGCAAGGTCTGTGGCCACAATATATTGATAATCAAGGTTTCTTGTCTGCTTCATCATTTTCTTACGCTCACGCGGTGAGAGATCTCCATGAATTCTGCCGACCTTCAATCCTTTGGCGATCAGCGCATCCGCCACTTCATCCGCCTTCGCTTTCGTATTTGTAAAAACAATTCCTAAATATGGGTTGATTTCCACTAAAAGATCATACAGGACATTCACTTTTTCACGGCTTTTCTTCGGAATGATGATGTGCTGGATATTTTTAGCCGAAATTCGCTCAGGCTCGACATGAGCAAACTGAGGATTTTCCATATACTTTTTCATGAAAGGCTTCAATTTTTCCGGAATGGTTGCAGAGAAGACAAGCATTTGCAGCTTTTCAGGCATCTTCGTGGCAATTTGATCCACATCTTCGATAAAGCCCATATCAAGCATAAGGTCTGCTTCATCTACGACCAGGATGGAAGAAGTATGCACAAATAGTGCTTGTTCTTTTACAAGGTCATTGACCCGGCCGGGTGTCCCGACAACGATATGAGGCTGTGTTTTAAGCTTTTCAATCGTTCTTTGTTTATCGGTCCCTCCGATAAAGCAGCGTGAGGTAATACCACTGTTTTTAGTGAGCTTCAGGATTTCGTGATAAATCTGCTGAGCAAGCTCCCTTGTCGGTGCTGTGATTACAGCTTGTACCTGTTCAGAAGCTGCATCCACTTTTTCGATGATCGGTAGTAAATATGAATGGGTTTTACCCGTACCTGTCTGTGATTGCCCAATCGCACTTTGCCCCTTCAGGATCAGTGGTATCATTTTCTTCTGAATTTCAGTCGGCTCATAGAAACCGAGTTCTTCTATTGCTTGGACAATAAAAGGTTGAAAGTCATAATCTAAAAATAAATTCTTTTTCATCTGTTTCATCTCCTTATTTTTAATATCCTTTTATTTAAACGTAAGTAGTCGGCGTTATTTTTAAAGAACATCTAATCATTATAATAAACTTTTGACAAAACATCTAGTTACACTTATAGGGATTTGCCCGATTTGATCCAATACCCTTTTTTCCCGACTTGCATACTCTATAATGACCAAAGAAATATCCAGTGAAAGGAGGCAGGCAGCATGCCGCCTAGAGGACGAATGAGAATGCAGAATCAACAGCAGGGAAATCCCTTTGGAATGATGCCCCGACAAGGAGGAAGAAGCCCATTCGGGTTGAGGCAGCCGGGTGAAATGAGAAACCCGTTCGGAATGAGATCACCATCTGCTCCTCCATTTCAGATAGGTCAGCAGATGAACGGATTCATGGGTGAACAGGGCCCCGCCCCCATGAATATGCAAGGAATGCCCGGAGGCAGAAGAAAAGGACGCGGTGGCGGACTCCTTGCGAAATTATTAAAGAAAGGTGATAGAGGTAATCAGCAAGGAGGCATTCTTGAACAATTCAGCAGAGGCGATTCAAGAGGAGCCGCCCCTGGATTCGAACGTGGACCAGGTGCGGCAGCGGGGGCATCCACCATCGGAAATTTACTTAATCCAGGCAATATCAGCTCTTTTCTTTCCAATACACAACAGGTCCTGAATGCAGCCCAGCAATTCGGTCCGATGATCCAGCAATATGGCCCGATGGTAAAGAACCTGCCAGCACTGTGGAAGCTTTACCGCGGTTTCAAGGACCTATCGGCTGATGAATCTCCTTCAGGGGATGCAAAGAACGAAGAAGACGAACTAGAGGCAGATCTAGAGGAAACAGACGTAAAGGAGCCTAAGAAAAAAAGGAAAGTGAAGAAAGAAGTGGCTATTGAAGAAGAAGCCGAGGTACGGCGCCCAAAGAAAAAGTCCCCTGCTGGAAGTTCGAAGCCTAAACTATATATTTAATCCGAACCCCTATAAGTATCCACTTTGCAGGGGTTTTTTCTTTTGATTATGACAGCGGGTAAAAATCAAACCGCCCCTACTCTTTGTCAGATATCCCATTCTCCTTTATAATAGAGTCACAACCTTTTCCATGTAGGAGGATTTTCATAGATGGATATTATCAAGATAACTCCGAGGGGCTATTGCTATGGTGTAGTGGATGCGATGGTCATCGCCCGAAACGCTGCACTCGATAAATCGCTCCCTCGTCCTATTTATATTTTAGGAATGATCGTTCATAACAAGCACGTCACCGATGCGTTTGAAGAAGAAGGCATCATTACGCTGGACGGAAAAAATAGAAAAGAGATCATCGAACAGGTTAATGAAGGTACGGTCATCTTTACCGCCCACGGTGTCTCACCTGAAGTCAAGGAAATCGCCCGAAAAAAAGGGCTGGTTACGCTTGATGCCACATGTCCCGATGTAACAAAAACACATGACCTCATCCGTGCGAAGGAAGCCGAGGGGTATGATGTCATTTACATCGGTAAAAAAGGACACCCGGAGCCGGAAGGTGCAGTAGGTGTTGCTCCCGATATCGTACATCTTGTAGAAACTGCCGAAGATGTAGAAAAATTATCCATTGATAATGATAAAATCATTGTGACCAATCAGACGACCATGAGCCAATGGGACGTTTTGGATACGATGGATAAAGTAAAAGAATTGTTCCCTCATGTCGAGCTGCATAAGGAAATCTGCCTTGCTACCCAAGTGCGTCAGGAAGCTGTTGCTGAGCAGGCTGGCGACGCAGATGTCCTCATCGTAGTCGGAGACCCTAAGAGTAATAACTCAAATCGTCTTGCACAGGTCTCGAAAGAAATTGCAGGCACTCCTGCCTACAGGATCTCAGACATCAGCGAGCTGGACATCGAATGGATCAAATCGGCAAAAATCGCAGCGGTCACAGCAGGTGCGTCGACCCCGACTCCAATCGTGAAGGAAGTCATCAAGTTCCTGCAGGAATTTGACCCTGAAGATGAAACGACTTGGACCAGGGAGCGCAATGTCCCATTGAATAAAATCCTTCCAAAGGTGAAGAAGACCAAGTTAAGTTAAATGAATGTAAAGCCCCGTGGCAATCGCCAGCGGGGCTTTTTCTGTTTAAGGGACGAATCGCTTGAGCCATCATTACATAAAAGTAAATGGATTTGTATCCGACTTTGAAGAGAATATATTGACGATATACCCTTTTTCCGCACATTTTTCTGCTAAATATTTTGCCACGCCATCCTTCATCACTTTTTCGATATGATGGCCTGCATCCACCACATTTAGCCCCATCATCATTGCATCATGTGCGGTGTGATAGTAGATATCACCAGAAACAAATGCATCTGCCCCCTGTCTTTTGGCAGCTGATATAAATTTATTTCCGTCCCCTCCAAGAACTGCAACTTTCCTGACTTTCGCATCCATGTCTCCGATCACCCGGATTCCGTCCATGCTGAAGGTCTTTTTTACAGTGGCCGCAAAATCTTTCAGTGAGACTTCTTCCTGAAGCTTTCCAATCCTCCCAAGTCCCAAAGGGTCCCCTTGGTTTTCAAGAGTATAGAGATCATAGGCCACTTCTTCGTACGGATGATGGGTGAACATCGCTTTCACCACTTTTTTCTCAAGGGAACGCGGATAGATGGTTTCGATTTTTTCTTCTGCCACCTCCTCAAGCTTCCCTTTCTGACCGATATGAGGATGCGATTTGTCTCCTGGTAAAAACCTTCCCTTTCCCTCTGTTGAAAAACTGCAGTGTGAGTAATTGCCGATATGGCCGGCACCTGCCCTGCCTAATGCTTCCCGCAGCTCTTCACTGTTTTCCTTCGGTACATAAACGACAAGCTTCCTAAGCTGTTCTGAGTAGGTCGGAAGTAAAACAGAAGTTTCTTGAAGGTTCAGGGCTTCAGCCAGAAGATCATTCACTCCTCCTGAAGCAACATCAAGATTAGTATGGGCAGCATACACTGCAATGTCATTCTTGATCAGTTTCTCAATCATTCTCCCCTGATAAGTATCAGTGTGAAGTGACTTAATCGGCCTGAAAAGAGGCGGGTGGTGCGCAATGATTAATTTGACATTATTCTTGATTGCTTCGTCTACCACGTTTTCAAGGACATCCAACGTAATCATAACGTTTTCCACTTTTTCATTCAGTTTACCGATTTGCAGACCGATGGGGTCGCCATCTTCAGCCAGGTGTTTAGGTGAAAACTCTTCAAAGAGTTGAATGATTTGATGTCCATTTACCGTTTTCATGTGGAAAGAACCTCCTCAACCATTTGAATTTTATTCTTTAATTCAGTTTTTCTTTCATTCAATGCTTCTGTTTGTGCCGCTTTCTCCATGTTAGACAGGATGTTTTTCCACTGTGCACTCTCCTGCATCCATTTCTTTTTGAAAGCCGCATTTTTCGTTTTCATTAAAAATGGACCGAGTAAAAGTTCCTTTTGCAGTTCCTCCTTGGAATAGGGACGCTGCGGTTCTCCCCTGTCAGCTGTCAAAATCTCATACACTTTTCCATCTTCTTCGAGGATTTCTTCATTTGTCAGTTCCCAGCCGTTTTGAAGGAGCCAGATACGAATTGACTTGGCACTTACATTAGGTTGAAGAATCAACCTTCCCACTCCCGTAAGCTTCTCTTTGCCTTCTTCCAAAATCGAGGCGATCAAGGCGCCGCCCATTCCCGCGATCGTAATGCAGTCCACTTCTCCTGGAGCGATGACTTCTAGCCCATTTCCGAGTCTGACTTCGATTACATCCTGCAGGCAGGCATCCTTCACCTGCTTCTCGGCAGATAGGTAGGGACCTTTCACCACTTCTCCTGCAATGGCACTCTCTGCAATTCCTTTTCGTACCGCGAAACACGGCAGATATGCGTGATCGGAACCTATATCTGCTATCTTTGACCCTTCAGGGATATATGAAACGACTGTTTCTAAACGTTTAGATAATTGTTCAATATTCATGTCTTCACCTTTTTAGTTGATTTGATACTTAGTATGTACGTTTTTCATTCTATCTGACTTTATCCAATAAAAAAAGTCCTTTGCCCCATTAGACAAAGAACCTTCTTAAGCGTATACATTATTTAAGTGATTTGATCCATTCAGCCATTGCATCAAGATTTTCGTCTTGAACCAGGCCTGCAGGCATCGCGCCTTTACCATTTTTAATGGTTTCTTTGATCTCATCTACAGACTTGTCTGTACCTTTAAGAGCCGGACCCATGCCGCCTTCGTAGTTGGCACCGTGACAAGATAGACAGTTGTCTTTGTAAGTTTGCTCAGGATCAAACTCGCCGCTTGAAGCCTGCTCTTCCTTACCGCCTTTTTCCCCGTGTTCTGCTTCTTTCGCTTTCTCATCAGCATTGTTCAGGCCTTCTAAAGACATGAAGAATACAAGGCCGATCCCCATAGCCATGATCAGAATGAATGGAATAATTGGATTACGATTCATGATTTAACCTCCTTTATGTACAACATCCAAAATAGTGCTAGTAAACAACTTATATTTTACTTTAAAAAGCGACAAAGGAAAAGTCCTATAGATTAACTTTTCCATCTTTCTCACAAATTAGACACATTTGTTTGTATTTTTGTCGATTGTTCTTCAATCAATTATATCCATAGACATCAGAGCTGTTGAAACCTGGACCGTTCCTTTCCGCTGCAGGCACAAGATTCCCCGGGGAGGAAGTCGAGCCTCCTCGTCGCTGCGCTCCTGCGGGTGGAAGAGCGGAGGCGGCTCGCTCAGCCCCGACAAGCATAAGATGAATGGGCCGTGGAGGCGTTATTTTGCCTTCATGGACCATTTAGCTTATGACCTCGAGGGGCTAGCCGCCAGAGCTGGACAAGTCTCGACCTTTCCTCTACATCCCGTCGGAGTCAAGTGCCTTCCGCTCCAATACACTCAGGATTATTTAACATGATTATCAAACTATCTTTTTTGTTAGAAACAAATTGTTTCCATTAATAATATCTTAAAAATACAAAGAGCTTTCAGGTGCAGGTACGCAGCCTGAAAGCTCTTCTAATCAAATATTAATTATTTACCCCGATGAGACGGGAGATGACCATACGTTGTACCTCAGAGGTTCCTTCGCCGATTTCGAGAAGTTTGGCGTCACGCAGGTATCTTTCCACGTGGTATTCTTTCATGTAGCCGTATCCTCCATGGATCTGAATGGCTTCATCTGCTACTTCCATGCTGATTTCAGAAGCATACAGCTTACACATGGACGCTTCTTTCGAGAAAGGTCTGCCTTGATCTTTAAGCCAGGCAGCTTTGTGAACCATGTTCCTGGCAAGTTCGATCTTCATTGCCATATCTGCAAGCTTGAACTGAGTGACCTGGAATTCTGACAGTGTCTTGCCAAACTGCTTTCTTTCCTTGGAGTATTGAAGAGCTTTCTCGAACGCAGCCTGGGCGACACCTACAGCCATGGCTCCAATGCCGATACGCCCTCCGTCCAGGGTGACAAGGAATTGCTTGAATCCTTCCCCGCGTTTACCAAGCAGGTTTTCTTTCGGCACTTCGACATCTTCAAGCACCAATTCAGTTGTGTTCGAAGAGTGCAGCCCCATTTTTTCGTAGTTATCAATCACAGTGAATCCTTTTGCTTTGGTAGGGGCGATGATCGCACTTATCTCTTTCTTCCCATTTTCTCTTCCTGTGATCGCAGTCAGAGCTAAATGGTCAGCATAGCTTGCATTCGTGATATAACACTTGTTTCCATTGATCACCCATGTATCGCCTTTATCTTCTGCAGTGGTCTGTGTCCCTCCCGCATCGGACCCTGCATTAGGTTCTGTCAATCCGAAAGCACCGAACGATTCTCCTGTACAAATCGGCGTAAGGTACTTTTCCTTTTGTTCATGGGTCCCGAATAAATTGATTGGTGCGCCACCTAAAGAAATGTGAGCGGAATATGTGATTCCTGTAGATGCACATGCCCTGCTCAATTCTTCCGTCACAATCGCAAAACTGACCGTATCGGCACCTGCTCCTCCGTACTCTTCAGGAAACGGCAGACCCATCATTCCTAAATCAGAAAGCTTTTTAAAGATTTCTTTAGGAAATTCTTTTGTTCGATCCCTGTCCAAAGCACCCGGAGCGACTTCCTCCTCTGCAAATTCCCTGATCGTTTTTTTAATCATTGCCTGTTCTTGTGTTAAGTCAAAATTCATCCTTATCCCCCTTGTTTTAACTTGATGAATGAAAGCCTGAAACGGTTCAGACTTTTTAATCGTGAAAGCCTATCAACATTTCTATGAATGCGCTCTCATTCCTATTATAAAAGGGAAAGGTGAATTTTCTCAACTTTAAAAAACTTTTTAAAATTCAGAAGTTATTGCAATATAGAGATTACCAATAATAGGCCGCCAATGGATCCAGATAATGTAAAATAGATCAGCCTGCGTTTCAATCCGAGTGCAAGCCATAAAATACAATTCAAAAACAAGGCGGCATATGAAATGAATGGGGAACCATCAAAAACCTCTTCCACTATGCTGATGGATAAAAGAAGAATGATGAAAGCTGCTGCTATCAAGAAAAATACAGTAGAAACTTTTTTCTTAGTATAATAAATTCCCGATCCCATTAGTAATACGACAAAACCTGTCAAAATCGCTGTTTGCAAAACGACTGACAATTCAGTAAAATAAATGACAAATAATGAAATGAACATAGCGACTGAAGAAAGCAGAATGGTCATGTAATATGGCTGAAATTTTCCTTTTTCAGGAAATGGATTCGAAAGATTTTCTTCACCTTTGCTATAGAGTGCCAGTAAATAGTCGCAATATTGGTCCGGAAGCATGTTATTCTGCTTCCAAAATTTGATTTCGTTTATGATCACAGCTTGTCTGCTGTGTGTAGATTTAGACATAATGCTCTCACTTTCTGAAATTGATCCTTCTTTTTAATTCGTCAGTACTCGGGATAATCCCTTTAAATTTCAAGAAAAAAACCTCTATCATATAAATGATAGAGGCCTGATCATCCTATTCCAAGAAATCCTTGAGTCGTTTACTGCGGCTTGGGTGACGCAATTTGCGCAGTGCTTTCGCTTCAATCTGACGGATACGTTCACGCGTTACACCGAATACTTTTCCAACTTCCTCGAGTGTACGGGTTCTGCCATCGTCCAGTCCGAATCGTAAACGGAGGACATTCTCTTCACGGTCTGTAAGAGTATCAAGAACGTCTTCCAATTGTTCTTTCAATAATTCATAAGCGGCATGCTCTGAAGGAGACTGCGCTTCTGCATCTTCAATGAAATCTCCAAGATGTGAATCATCTTCTTCACCAATCGGTGTTTCAAGTGACACAGGCTCTTGGGCTATCTTTAAAATTTCCCTTACTTTTTCAGGTGTAAGGTCCATTTCTTCCGCAATTTCCTCTGGTGAAGGCTCACGGCCGAGATCTTGTAACAGTTGTCTTTGTACCCGGATCAATTTGTTGATCGTTTCGACCATATGGACCGGTATACGGATGGTCCTTGCCTGGTCTGCAATGGCACGGGTGATTGCCTGACGGATCCACCATGTAGCATACGTACTGAATTTGTAGCCTTTGCGGTAATCAAATTTTTCTACCGCTTTAATCAGACCCATATTACCTTCCTGAATCAGATCAAGGAACAGCATTCCACGGCCTACGTATCTTTTTGCGATGCTGACTACAAGACGAAGGTTAGCTTCTGCCAGGCGGCGTTTAGCTTCCTCATCGCCATCTTCAATTCTTTTTGCAAGATTGATTTCTTCTTCTGCTGATAAAAGATCGACTCTTCCGATTTCCTTCAGGTACATTCTTACGGGGTCATTTATCTTAACTCCAGGAGGAACGCTCAAGTCATTTAAATTAAATTCTTCTTCCTCTTCTTTTTCCAGCTCATTGGCACCGGGATCGTCATCTTCTTCATTTTCGTTGATGATTTCGACACCCTGCTCACCTAAATGTTCGTAGAACTCATCCATCTGGTCTGAATCCAACTCAAAACCGGATAGTTTATCGGCAATATCCTCATAAGTAAGGACGCCTCTTTTCTTCCCTTGGTTTACTAAAAATTCTTTCACCTGATCAACGGATAATTCTGACGCAATTTGTTTGGAACGCGCGGACTTTTCAGCCATGTGTTCCCCTCCTTCCAACTTCCTTGAACAAAACTTTATAGAGACTTACGCAGCTGTAAGATTTCCATTGCTATTTGAGCTTCTTTACGAAAATCATTTTGCCTTTGTGCTTCTTTTCTTTCTGATTCTTTTTCTTTTATCTTCAACATCTTTTGATGTTTTAAAACGGATTGGACATAATCCAGCAGCTCTTGATCCGTGCATTCATCACTGATGGACATCATTTCTATTTCTGTAACGATCCTCCGAAGTCTTTCATCCGGCAGATATCCTATGAAAGAACTGGCCCCGGGAGGCATCCCTTCCTCGTAATAACCGAATAAATAAGTAATGATAGCTTGATGTTCATCAATATTAAGGTGGGTTCCTGCAAGCCAGTCCTGGACCTTATATGCTGTGTTTGGATCTTTCAGCATATAGGCAATGAGCCGTCTTTCTGCCGTTTGATATGCAGGCAGCAATTTAGCCTGCACCCTTGGAAGATGCGGTTTAGGCGGGGGAGCTTGTTTAGCAGGTTTTGACTTTCCTTTCAGCGTCCCATCGACTTCAGCAAGCTGCTGCTGCAGAGCATCCAAGGAAACATCAAATTCGTCTGCCAGGTACCTGATATAATAGTCCCTTTCAACCGCATTGCCCAACCGGGTAATTTCCTTAAGTATGTCTTCTATATACTGAAGGCGGTCTCCTTCATCATTCAAATTTTTATTCAGCTTATAATACCGCAGCTTAAATGCCATAAACGTCAAGCTGGCCCCTATTACATCCTGTTGAAACTTTTCCTCGCCATACTTGGAGATGTAGTCATCAGGGTCCAATCGTTCGGGTAACATAGCCACGCGGATGGATAAATGATGGTTAAGAAGCATATTACCCGCTCTGAAGGCGGCTTCCACACCTGCCGAATCACCGTCATAGCAGATGACAACGGAATCGGTCAAGCGCTTGATCAATCCTATTTGTCCTTCAGTCAATGAAGTACCCATCGTGGCCACTCCATTTTCAACAGATGCCGAGCTTGCGGATATCACGTCGGCGAAGCCTTCAAATAGGATTACTTGCTGCTTTCTTCTAATAAGCGTCCTGGACTCATGATAATTGTAAAGAATGCGGCTTTTATAAAATATCTTGGTTTCAGGACTATTTAAATATTTGGGTTCATCATCGGAGTGAAGGCTTCTTCCTGAAAACGCGACTACCTTCCCTTTCGGATCAGTAATGGGGAACATGATTCTGCCCCTGAAACGATCGAGAAACGATTGGTCTCTTTCCCTTCTTACCAACAATCCGGCCGCTTCCATCAATTCAAGGGAGTACCCGCGTTTTTGCAGGAACTTCACAGTGAAATCCCAGCTCGGCAAGGACCAGCCAATCTGGAACTTACTGATACTCTCGGTCGTAAATCCCCTGGAAAGTAAGTATTCAAGGGCTTCCTGACCCTCCTTTGTGTTTAGGAGGAGATGATGGTAAAATTTACTTAATAGCTCATGAGCCTGAAGCATTTGCTTCTCATCTTCCTGTGGAGGCGCTTCTTGTGCACTTGAAGTCGTGGAGACAGCAATCTCTTCTCCAATTTTACTTCCAAGCTTCTGTGCTGCCTCTATGAAAGATAGGCCGTCGACATCCATTAAGAATGTAAAAGCATTGCCTCCTGCTCCGCAGCCAAAACAATGAAAAATCTGCTTGTCAGGCGATACGGAGAATGATGGAGTGTTTTCTCCATGAAAAGGACACAGGCCAAAATAATTACGCCCTTGTTTTTTCAATTGTACATAATCACTGACAACATCTACGATATCCGTAGAAGATAATATTTTATTTATTGTTTCTTCAGGGATCCTATCAGACACTGTATATCACCTGGTTTTCATTTCCCTCTTAATGCATTCGGTAAGAATGATTATTTTCCTGCAATCTTCGACAAAATTTCTTCGAATTGCGATGAAAATTCTTCCCGGTCATTATTCGTAAAAGGCTTTGGCCCCTTACCATAATTCCCCTTCCGTCTTTCCTTCGCTGCCACGTAACGGTAATCGAGCGCCGTTACAATACTCTCTTCTCTGTAGACCTTTCCCCTCGGGGAGAGTGCATAAACTTTTTTCGGCAGTACCAAGCTTGCGAGTCCTATATCCTGTGTCACAAGGATATCATTCGTCCGGACATGGTTCATGATATACAGGTCTGCCGCCTCTTTCTCACGGTCTACGTATACCCATCTCCCCTCATCGGGGGTATTCTTCCGATGGGCATCGGAAGCGACAAAGACCACTTCAATTCCAAAATCCCTTGAAATCCGAATGATTTCCTGCTTGACAGGGCAAGCATCTGCATCTACAAAAACGGTAGATTTTTGTTTGCTATTACTAACTATTCTACATCACTCCGTATTATCCTTCTCTCCACAGGAACTTTTCCTTGGAATTCAGGTAGAATATCGAAAAAAATTCGAGACGAGACTTGACATATCACAATAATTAGTTTATTCCTTAAGAGTTTAGTCTAAACCTATTTTAAATATTTTTATCACAATTTTTTATTATAGTATAATCGGACAGGTTTGACCACTAATTTACACGAAAGAATTTTTTGGGTTTTTCCCGCGCAAAATGAAAGAACGATCCTCCCATATTATATTAGGGACAGGATCGTTCTTTATTAAGAGTTGTTTGTACGCTGATAAATATTCGTTATGATATTGGCTGTTTCTTCTACTGCCTTGTTGGTCACGTCGATCACATGACAGCCCATGCGTTTTGAAATCTTTTCGAAGTATGTCAGCTCTTCTTCTATTCGCTTTATGTTGGCATAACTCGCCTCATCATTGAGCCCCAGAGACTTCAGCCGCTCTCTCCGGATGGTATTTAACTTTTGAGGAGAGATCTTCAAACCGAAACACTTCTTTGGAGAAACTTTGAACAGTTCTTCAGGCGGATCCACTTCCGGAACAAGCGGGACATTCGCCACCTTAAAACGTTTATGGGCAAGATATTGAGATAGGGGGGTCTTGCTCGTTCTGGAAACCCCTACAAGCACAATGTCTGCTTTGAGAATTCCTCTTGGATCCCTGCCATCATCATATTTTACCGCAAATTCAATCGCTTCCACTTTTTTGAAATAGTCATCGTCCAGCTTTCTGACTGTACCTGGTTCAAATAATGGTTCCTTTTCATAAATCGTCTGATACTTATCCATTAAAGGACCGATAATATCAAAAGCGTAAAGCTCTTCTTTATCCGCCTGTTCTTTGATATACGCCCTCATGTCCGGCTTGACCAGCGTATAGACAATCAGCCCTTGATTCAATTTTGCCAAGGAAATGACTTCATCGATATTATCAAAGTCCTCTACATACGGAAAGCGTTTGATGACCGTATTGGAACCATTAAATTGACTAATGGCCGCTTTAGTAACTAGTTCAGCAGTCTCTCCCACTGAGTCGGAAACTACATAAATAATCGGTTCTTTCACGATCCTTCACCACCTTCTACTCTTCTTCTGCCAGTGCAACAAATGCTTTCGTGATATTGGTCTTGGTAATCCTTCCGGTGACTTCCATATCCCCGTCCTCGTTCTTTTTCACTACAGGAACGGAATCAATCTGCTTATGAATGAGATCCTTTGCCACACCGATCAACAGATCGTCCTTTTCACATGTTGTGATATTGGGCATTCTCGTCATTATGATATTCACAGGCAATGTACTCAGTTCTTGTTTTCCGATACTTGCCCGAAGGAGATCCTTCCTGGATAAAACACCAACTAAATATGTATTGGCATCCACTACAAATAAAGTACCTACATCCTCAAGGAACATCGTCACAATGGCATCATATACTGACACATTCTCATTCACCACAACCGGAATGGATTGATAGTCTTTAACATAAATTTTATTCAGGTTTTCTGTCAAGAGCTGCGTACCCGTTTTACCTGTATAAAAATAGCCGACTCTCGGTCTTGCATCCAAATAACCCGCCATTGTCAGAATGGCGAGGTCGGGTCTTAGCGTTGCCCTTGTAAGGTTTAACTTGTCGGCGATCTGTTCGCCGGTGATCGGTCCATTGTCTTTAACGATCTGCAAAATTTGTTCTTGCCTTTTATTTAGTTCGATTGTTACTCACCACCTAACGAACAAACGATTAATGTTATACTTTATAATAAATATTATATACTATTTACGGAAAATGAAAAGAGAATATTGTCATCACATTGTGACAACACTATGCATATTATCAAAGAGTATCTTTTTTTCAGAAAAACTTCAAATTTTTTATCTTTATGACAGCGGGAGTTGTTATTTTATTACCGGCATGATAAAATATCTTCATCTTACAACCACATAGTAGCTGAGACGGATACATAAGTACTTGCAGACAGAAGCGACCGGGGATGGTGAAAGCCCGGAGTGCAGGGAAACGGCAGTCCTGAGCTGATCAAATCGAAAGTGGATATACAGATCACTGTATATCAACTAGGGTGGAACCGCGAGTAACAAGCTCGTCCCTAGGCAATTGCCTAGGGACGAGCTTTTTTTATTCTTTCTTCCTTAATTGAATCAATGAAAAGGAGTGACTTTATATGTCAATGGAACAAGTAGTAAATTTAGCAAAACACCGCGGGTTTGTATTCCCGGGCTCCGAAATTTACGGAGGCCTTGCAAATACATGGGATTACGGACCATTGGGTGTAGAACTCAAGAACAATATTAAAAAAGCATGGTGGAAGAAATTCGTTCAGGAATCCCCTTACAATGTCGGGCTTGACGCAAGCATCCTGATGAACCCTCAAACTTGGGTGGCATCCGGACACGTCGGAAACTTCAACGATCCGATGATCGACTGTAAGGAATGCAAGACACGTCACCGAGCGGATAAAATCATTGAAAATGCACTTGAAGAGAAAGGCATCGAAATGATCGTTGACGGCCTTCCATTCGATAAAATGGAAGAAATCATTAAAGAACACAATATTAAGTGTCCAGATTGCGGAAGTGACAATTTCACAGAAATCCGTCAATTCGATTTAATGTTCAAGACACACCAGGGTGTAACAGAGTCGTCTACAAATGAAATTTACCTGCGTCCCGAAACAGCTCAAGGTATCTTTGTAAACTTCAAAAATGTTCAGCGCTCCATGCGTAAAAAGATGCCATTCGGTATTGCACAAGTAGGGAAAAGCTTTAGAAATGAAATCACTCCAGGTAACTTCACGTTTAGAACCCGTGAATTTGAACAAATGGAACTGGAATTCTTCTGTAAGCCGGGAGAAGATTTAGAATGGTTCTCTTACTGGCGTGAATTCTGTAAGAATTGGCTGCTTAACCTCGGTATGAATGAGGATAACATGCGCCTGCGCGATCACGATAAAGAAGAGCTATCTCACTACAGTAACGCTACAACGGATATCGAATATAAATTCCCATTCGGCTGGGGAGAACTGTGGGGAGTTGCGGACAGAACGGACTTTGATCTGAAACGTCATATGGAACATTCTAATGAAGATTTCCACTATATGGACCCTCAGACAAATGAAAAATATGTACCGTACTGCATCGAACCATCCCTTGGTGCCGACCGCGTTACCCTGGCATTCTTATGTGATGCTTATGAAGAAGAAGAATTAGAGAACGATTCAAGAACGGTCCTTCGATTCCATCCGGCACTTGCCCCATTCAAAGCGGCAGTCCTGCCTTTATCGAAAAAGCTTTCTGATGAAGCATTCAAAGTGTATGAAGAGCTGTCAAAAGACTTAATGATCGATTTTGACGAAACTGCTTCCATCGGTAAACGCTACCGCCGCCAGGATGAAATCGGTACTCCTTTCTGCATTACATTCGATTTTGATTCAGTGGAAGACGGACAGGTTACAGTTCGTGACCGCGACACGATGGACCAGGTCAGAATGCCAATCAGTGAAGTAAAGTCCTTCTTGATGGAGAAAATACAATTTTAATTTGTTTTAACAGCGCCCAAAGGTTATCCTTTGGGCGCTTTTTTCGTTTCGGGATGTAAAGATGAATGGATTCAAAATAAAAAGCCGGCCCCCACAGGAGAGCCAGCCAAAAATCACAATATGCTTTAACACTAGAATAAGTCCTTAAGGTTATCCATTTGATCAAGGAATCTTCTGGATTTCAACGTTAAGCCTGAATTTTCATCGTAATAAGTCCTGATTACCCGTTTGAGCTGAGCTTTAGTTTCGTCTTTTACAGAGATGTTCCCTAAACGATTGATATCAAAATAATAAAACAGCCTCAATAATTTAACGGTACCTTGAGATATAGGCAGATGGTGAGGATCTTCATCCACACATCTGTGGCAGATAAATCCGTTTTCTTTAAACGAGAAGCCGAATGTCCCTTCGGTCTCACCACAGACTGAGCAGCCGTTCAAATGAGGATGCAGGCCTAAAACTGGCAGCATCTTCATTTCAAAGATATGCATTAATACTTCAGGGTCATAGTCTTCGTTAAGATACTTCAGTACCTTGTAAAGCAATTCAAAAAGAAACGGGTCAGGCTTGCGGTCCTCCGTGCTTTTATCAAGGAGATCTACGATGTATGTAGCATAAGCCGTCTTAAACAAATCTTCTCTTACATGCCTTAGTGATTCTGCAATCTCCCCTTGTTGAAGAGTTCCTAAACCACTGCCTTTTATAAACAAAAAGTAGCCATATGTAAACAATTGGGAAATAGCGGAAAGACGGCTGTTGGACTTTTTAGCCCCCCGTGCCATCAATCCGATTTTCCCGAATTCCCTGGTGTATATAGTGACTATTTTGTTTGATTCACCATAGTGGTTTGTTCTGATTACAATTCCTTCACATTTCTGCAGCATTTTGGCCACCTCCCGAATTTACATCACCCGGGTGATGACAACCTATTACGTCAGGGGGAAGTCGACTTCCGATATCTCTTCTTCCAATTGATATGGTTCTTCGACCCTATCTTTTTCAAGCTCCTTAAAAAGTAAATACGTGTCGATGTTACCTGTTTGCGAAAACACTTTCCAAGTTAAGTCTAACATCAAAAACCCACCTTTCTGGATTTAAACTAGCAAGACTTCAAAGCTTTCTTGTGATTAGAATTAGCATCTTTGTCTAAAAGCATGTGAACTAAATATTGTTAATTGATTACGCTTGACATTCTTAAAAGTGGAAACTCAATACTCATCATCATTGAAACCGTAATCGCGCAAGTTTGAAGCACGGTTTCTCCAATCTTTCTGAACTTTCACCCATAATTCGAGATACACTTTGGAACCAAGCAGGTTTTCTATATCCATCCGGGAGCGCTTTCCTACTTCTTTCAGCATGGACCCCTGTTTTCCGATGATGATCCCTTTTTGTGAATCCCGTTCCACAATGATGGTAGCCAGGACATCGATCAGGTTCTTGTCATCTTTTCTTTCCATCTTATCAATGACAACCGCTATACTGTGTGGTATTTCTTCTCTTGTCAGATGAAGGACTTTCTCTCGAATCAGTTCCGATACGATAAAACGCTCAGGGTGGTCAGTAATTTGATCCGCTGGGTAAAACTGCGGCCCTTCTGGAAGGTTCTCCTGAATCAATTCAAGGAGGTGTCCTACATTATTCCCTTCGAGTGCTGAAATCGGTACGGTAGCCGAAAAAGGATAAAGTTCATTGTATTGCTGGATGATAGGCAATAATTCATCAGGATGAATTTGATCTATTTTATTAAGAATGAGAAACACTGGAGTCTTGACTCCTTTCAGTTTCTCGATGATAAATTGATCTCCCTTCCCAAGTCCTTCTTCCACATTTACCATAAAGAGTATGATGTCTACTTCTCTCAATGTGTTTTGAGCGATCTTCATCATAAAATCACCAAGCTTATGCTTAGGCTTATGGATTCCTGGCGTATCAATGAAAATCATTTGGGACTCTTCGGTTGTCAATACACCTTGAACTTTGTTCCGTGTCGTTTGCGGTTTGTCACTCATAATGGCAATCTTCTGACCGATCACACGATTCAGGAACGTAGACTTACCTACATTTGGACGACCGATAATTGAAATGAATCCGGATTTGAATGCTGCGTTGTTTTCTTTATTACTCATGTAAATCCTCCGGTGAAAAAGCTCCTGGCAATAGCTCGGCGACGGTTAATTCTTCAACATCGCCCTTAAGGTTCGTCAATACCACTTTCATTTCCTTCGTACAAAGCTCGGAAATGACCTGACGGCATGCACCGCATGGAGGTACAGGTCTTGCAGTATCCGCGACTACAGCAATCATCGAGTAATCCTTGTCGCCTTCTGAGTATGCTTTGAAGAGAGCTGTTCTTTCTGCACAATTACACATGCTGTATGCAGCGTTTTCTATGTTGCATCCGTGATAGACTTTTCCATCTTTTGTAAGAAGAGCTGCACCGACCTTGAATTTGCTATAAGGTACATATGCTTTTTCCCGTGCGGCTTTTGCTTCTTTGATTAGTTGTTCTGTATTCATTCGATTTACTCTCCTTTTGACCCTTACATATTTCATTTTACTATAATTTTCATAAAAGAAAATGGGCTGTTATCATTTTGTAATGAAATAGTTAGATAATTCAAACTATTTACAGGTACTTTGCCTATGCGCGCTTAACTTATTCTATACAACAATAAGAGCGTTTTCAAATCAAAAAGAGGCTTGCGGAAAGAAAAGTTCTTCCTGCACGCCTCTTTAAGGTGTTTTTTTATTGGTTCTATTAAATCACCACTGTTGATGTCCGTGGAAGACTTCGCTTTCCCCGGGTGACCGGCATCTGATGAGAAAACTGCTTAATAATTAAATATTTTAGGAATGAAAATGATGCATCCGATGATGAATGAACCGATTGCAAATAGCAAGACAGCAGCCGCTGCCGCATCTTTGGAAGCCTTTGCAAGCGGATGATCATCTGGAGACACAAGGTCGACTGCTTTTTCGATGGCTGTGTTCATCGTTTCTAGCGCCATCATGCCAGAAATGAGTAAGATAAGTACGATCCACTCAAATACTGAAATGCTCAGAAGCACACCAAGGGCCGCAGCAATGAAACCCGCTGCTGCATGTATTCTGAAGTTCTGCTCCGATGACCATACAAACCTGATTCCCTGCCAGGCATATCCGAAGGACTTTCTAAGACGTTCCAGCCCGAATCTACTCTCTTTTGAGTCCATACTCATCGAGGATATCCTTTTGTCTCTGGAACATTTCCTTTTCATCCTGCTCCTCCATATGATCATATCCCAATAAGTGCAGAAAGCCATGAAGGGCCAGGAACCCAAGTTCCCGGGAAAAAGAATGGTCATATTCTTCTGCCTGCTCTTTCGCACGCTCGACAGAAATGATGATATCCCCCAATACCCTCGGCATGTCAGCGCCTACAATTTCGATTTCATCTTCCCCCAATTCTTCCAGGGCAAAAGAAATGACATCGGTAGGCTGATCTTTATGGCGGTACTCACGATTGATTTCCCGGATCCGATCGTTTGAAACAAACGTCACCGAAACTTCACTGCTTTCCTCTATTTCCTCTTTCTTGGCAGCAAAATTCAAAATCTCTTCAATCTGCTCTATTTCTTCTTCTGATAGTCGTTCAGTCTCATCAATAAAGTCGATGGATAGTGTCATGCTTTATTCTCCTTTAGCATTAAGTTCAGGGTATTCAATCCTTGGATGATAAATACCATTTAACGTTTCACAAAGGGCTGTCTTCACTTTTTCAAGTTCCTTTAACGAAAGATCGCATTCATTGAATTGACCGTCATTCAGACGATCTTTCACAATCGATGCTACAAGATTTTTGATTTCCTCCTGGGTCGGGGAATTCTTTGACCGGACAGCCGCCTCTACACTGTCAGCGATGTTGATAATCGCAGTTTCTTTGGTTTGCGGCTTGGGTCCCGGGTACCTGTACTCTTCTTCAGTTACATCTTTCCCTTGTTCTTTCGCCTTATAATAAAAATATTTCAACAGAGTCGTGCCATGGTGCTGTTCAGCTATATCGATGATCTCTTTAGGAAGCTTATATTTCCTCAGCATATCTGCACCATCCGATGCGTGGTTGATGATGATGGTTTTACTTGTTTCAGGAGTCATTCGATCATGCGGATTTTCAATATTCATCTGATTTTCTATGAAAAAATGCGGCCGCTTCGATTTCCCCACGTCATGATAATAACATCCGACCCTGGCCAGCAGTCCATTTGCACCAATGGCTTCACAGGCAGCTTCAGCAAGATTCGCCACCATCACACTATGATGATAGGTTCCCGGTGCCTCCGTCAGCAATTTTTTTAATAATGGCTGATTAGGACTTGAAAGCTCGACCAGTCTCATTGAAGACAAGATACCGAATCCTGTTTCAAAGAACGGAAGGAATCCGATTGTCAAAATGGAAGAGCCGATTCCCGACACAAGCGCAAATACAAGATAATAAATATATTCTGTACTTGTATAGGATACATCACTTAACAGTACAAGAAAGGCAATGATCAATATATTGACGAAAGCCACATAAATACCAGCCCTCAAAATATTGGTACGCTGATTCCTGCTGACAAGCGTCATTATTCCAGCCACTCCGCTGAACAACGTATAAATCGCAACCTCTATATCGATGGAGCCGGAAAACTTTTCATTAAATACGATACTCGCGCAAGCAGAAATGATAAACACCATCATCATGGCAATCCGTTCATTCAGCAGGATGCGGAGGATCATTCCGGTGAAAGCGGCAGGAAATAAGAACGCAATATCATTTATCTCCAGCTGTTTTAATAATCCGGTTATCTTCATGATTAACAACGATATGACAAACACAATGCTCGTTAAGATCAAATAGTTCTGTTTCTGCTCTTCCTTTACTTCAAGTGTGTAGAAGAAATAATACAGAGAACTGATGATCACGATAATAAACAGAGCCAGTCCAATAATCGGCTTCAAAGAAAAATCTTCTTCTACCATACCAAAATCATTCAATGTTTCATAGATGTTTGGCGTGACCAGTTTACCTTCTTCTACGATGACTTCGCCATAGACAATTTTAACGGGCTGAACTTCTTCAACTGCCTGTTTCTTCAGCTGTTCCGTTTTTTCCTCATCATAATATTCGGTCGGCTCAATCGCAACGTTCCCCAGTGCGACCGCTGCATCAGATAAGTCTCCGGTGAATGTGAAGCTCTTTATCCGTTCTTCCAGATTTACCTTTGCTTCCCTTATTTCCTCTTCTTTCACTTTGTTCTGCATAATGACCTGCAGCTGTGTCGTTACGATCGATTCCACTCTTTCCAGATCGGTTTCAGTCGCAGCCAGCAGTGTTTTCAGGACTTTATCGGTCAGTGCCTTTGTTACAATATTATCGTTGCTTTCAGGAAGACGTTTCTTAAGCTCTTCTAGCTGTTTATTCACATTTGGGCTTTGTGGGTTAATCTCTTCCTCTTCTGGAGGGGTTTCTTTTTCAGACCCATCTTTTACTTCAAGTACACTGTCGATTAAAGAACTGACAAGCATGACAGCGTTATTCACAGCACCTTCTTTCGTGCTGTACACGTTTCCCACTTCTGCTTTCGCTTCCTCTTTTTTCTTTTCAGTGGCTTCCTCGTCTTCGAGCGTTTTAGGTGCCCGGATCGTTGATGGAGCTTCCCCGTAAAGGCTGATATCAAGCGGGTTTGGCTTAACGTTTCCGTAAAGGATGCCAAATACGATGATCCCAAGCAAAATAAACATTATGTTAGTGAATAACCGGTAACTCAGAAACATTCTTATTTTATGTAATAATGGGTGCGTTTGCATAAAGAACCCCCTGTAATCTTAACGGATCGGGTTTGACCGTGCTATGCCGTATTGATGGTGACCATTCCTCTAATTATGTAAAATCATAACAGTTTTTGACTTAATTATCTATTCTTATCACAGAAAAGGATTGTTTCGTAAACTTCTCTTTGAACACCGCTGTTGATTTCCGTGCAAGACTTCGCTTTCCGCGGGTGACCCTTGAGCCTTCTGATATGAACAAAACTGTCAATACAGGTGCTCCCCATTCGATTTTGAATTATTTTTGTCCGCCTTTAAGAAGCGAAGCCCCTACAGCTTCTTTTAAACTTTGCTTTGACTGTGCGTTTCCTACTGGTTTTCTCCTTTCATTTAGGATGAAACTAAAGGTAAGCACACGGCACGAAGGCAAAAATGTTCGACTGCGGTTAGCACTCTGATATTCGTGGATTCACACATTTTATCTTTCCGTATGAAGGACTTTCCCACTAACTCGTAACGTGCATTCATCTGACGAATCAGACTAGCACAGAGGAGGCACGTGGATGTTCCTTCCCGGTGTTGATCTTTGCCTTCGAGCCCTAAGCTCATCTCATCTTCGTTTCGTTTGGGCAAAACTGTATACAAGGAACACTAGATCACTTGAAACAAAGGATTTACTGATGAATCGGTTTGATTTCTTGCGAAATCGCCCAAATAAACCCAGCTAGTTCCCTGGCGACAGCGGTAATGGCTTTATTTTTTTCTTTCCCTTTAGAAACCAATCGGTAATATTTTTTATGGAGTCTGTTTTGCGCTTTCCAGGAGATTTCCTTCACAGTAAGCGGACTTCCTTGTTGACGCTTTTTTAAATCACCTTTAACGGCAGGTGAATATCGGTAACTCCAGGCAGCTTCAATTAACAGTTTTCTCAAATGTCGGTTACCGGCTTTTGTGATTTGCCCCTGGTGTCTGCGTTCACCACTTGAGTACTCACTCGGAATCAATCCGGCGTAAGCCATAAATTGAGGCGCCGTCTGAAAGCGTTGGAAACACGCTACTTCTGCGACAAGGCTGGTCGCCGTAATCAGTGCGATGCCCCGTAGTGATTGAAAAGCCTGGATCATCGGTGCGTGCACATTTTTTGTGGACTGTTCGCGAATCTCTTCTTCAAGTCTAATCACCCGCTGTTGAAGCTCTTTGAGTTGATGATAGTATTCCTGAAATACAACACGCGCAGATGAATACTCGAACTTCAGTGTATCAAGCCACCTGTAGTATTTAATTGTCCAACGATTCACACCATCGGGTGGCCGGATTTCGTGACGCATCAGGAATTTAGTCAGCCGGTGTCTGGCACGCAGCTCATCTTCTTTTGCATCTTCACGGCAGCGAACCAGATCACGCAGTGCTTCACCTTCTTCTGAAGGCACATGGATCGTTGTTAACTCACCAGCTCTATAGAGCTGAGCGAGTCGGATGGCGTCTCTTTTATCTGTTTTCACACGCTCCCCAGGCTTTTGAGGAATGAGTGATGGCGCAATAATATCACAATGCACACCCATTGAAGTCAGTAAGCGATAGAGTGGATAGCCTGTTGGTCCAGCTTCATAACACATGTACAGGTTTTCAGATTGACCAAGCTTTTTCACGAGAGACCGGAGGGCTTCAGCAGTATGAGGAATCATGCCATAGTACCTTGGAGCTTCACGTCCTACATCTGCGATGGCAACTGAAATTTTTTCTTTAGATACGTCTAAACCAATAAATTTTGTGGTATTCTTCATAATAAGCTAGCTCCTTTCGTAATGTAGCTCTGATTGGGTTTGATTGTGCTTACTTTCATATACCCAGTTAACCTACGAAGTTACGAATAAGGAGCTAGTTTTGTTCATGATAACTCGTCAAGGGGCGGAACTGTCCAGCTGCAGCCAATTAGAATCGGTAAAAAGAATGTAAGTCACATAAAAAAGATTGACTGCCTATAAAAGGCAAAGTCAATCTTTTAAGCTGCAATTATTTTTCGTTTTTTTCGAAAGCATTTATGATTTTGGCTACAAGGGGATGTCTTACTACGTCTGCCTGTTCAAGATAGATGAAGGAGACGCCTTTCACATCTTTCAGTATTCTTTCTGAGGAAATCAACCCGGATTCGACCCCTCTTGGCAAATCGACTTGGGAGCGGTCTCCGGTGATGATCATCTTCGAGTCGAAACCGAGCCTCGTCAAGAACATCTTCATTTGCGCCTGGGTCGTATTCTGGGCTTCATCTAGAATGACGAATGCGTCATCAAGTGTACGTCCCCTCATGTACGCCAGGGGAGCGATTTCAATCGTTCCTCTTTCAATTAAACGAGCTGTATGCTCCGCCCCCAGCACATCATGCAGTGCATCATATAGAGGACGCAGATACGGGTCTACTTTTTCCTTTAAGTCCCCTGGAAGGAACCCGAGGCTTTCACCGGCTTCAACAGCAGGCCTCGTGAGGATTATTTTCTTGACCTCTCCATTTTTCAGCGCATGGACAGCCATTACGACGGCCAGATACGT
Organism: Bacillus sp. Marseille-Q1617; assembly: GCF_903645295.1. Lineage (NCBI taxonomy): Bacteria > Bacillati > Bacillota > Bacilli > Caryophanales > Bacillaceae > Bacillus > Bacillus sp. Marseille-Q1617. Next base: position 244,332 of record NZ_CAHJXM010000003.1, on the reverse strand, counting down.
TTTCCCGGTACCTGCCGGGCCAATACCGAAAACCATATCGTGTTTCCTTATGGCGTGAATATATTGTCTTTGACCAAGGGTTTTTACGCGGATCGATTTACCCTTGGCATTTTTCGTTATTTCTTCATTATACAAATCAATGAAATATTCCAACGTTCCGTTTTTACCCATTTGAATGGCATGAAGCACATCCCGCTGGCTGATATTGATGCCTTTACGGATGACGCTCACTAAACGGTCACAAACTTCAAGGGCCAGTTCCGTACGATCTTCTTTCCCTGAAACTAGCAATTCTTCGCCCCTTGTAACAATTGAAACGTCTAACTCTTTTTCGATTAATTTAAGGTGAGAATCTGAAACTCCAAATAAAGCCACTGCTTCGTTTGGATTTTCAAGCTGTAATTTCATTAAGATATCATCTGACATTAATTAGTCTCCTTGAATAATTGGTTGTCCTTCTGCAATATTTTCTACTACTTTGAAGTGAAGATTCACCTTAACTTTACCATTCTCCACCTTTTCTTGCAAAATTTTTTCACCGATTATTTCTGCATCATCCGGGAGGGAAGATGACAAATTATTTTTGGCAAGTTTTTTCGCTTCTTGAATCGCTTGCTCTTTTGTATAGGATCTTTCAACATTTTCCTTTTCTTTCATGCTCTGATCAATATAGGCAATCGGCAGCTGCCACTTCAGGAACTTCACTGGTTTTTCCGTCTCTTCCATTATCGATTCCTTAAAATCAGGATTCCCAAAACCCCATATCGGGATTCTCAAGGAACCGATTTCTATAAAATGCTTTCTTTTCTCATTTCCGCTGAACACGACGAAATCTGTCTTCAAGGGAAGTTCCACCGATGTTTTATACCAGGTTTCTCCCATTATCTTTGCTTTTGCAGGTACTCCTTTCGGTTTTTTTTCATTCCCGATCACGCCCGAAACGAGAAGCTGTCCTTTTTTCACATAATCATTCACCTTGACCTGGGGATCCCCCTCTTCCACAAACATTTCCACGATGACCGCTTTCTTCTTCGCGACTATATGCTGGAGCCCGGTTGATTCGATTGGTTCCGGTGCATTCTTTTCAACGACCTGGAAATGGAAGGTTGTCCCTCTTAATTCGACACCTACCCATGTTATATTATCCATCCTTGAAGAAAGCTCCCTCTGAATGTTTTCAACATCAGGAATCGAGAATTGAAGTTTCCCTGTTTTGACCCCCATCGCTGTAAGTTCCTTACGAATGTTGTACTCGGTTTCCGGTGCCGCCCCCTTGATCTGAATTCCCCATACCATATTTGATAATAAAATGACGATGAGGAGAAAAGATAAACCGCCAAGGAGGAAACCTGAATTCTTGAATGCCCGTTTCAGCAGGAAAGGACCTCCCTGGCCCCTGAGGAATGTGACCTTGCACTCTGATGACCGTACCGCTCTTCTGAAGTTATGTACATCCTCTAATGCTAAATAAAACGTGATTGTATCTGTACCGGCTCTTTTAACATTCCAAATGGATATATTCGATCGCAGCAATTGATTGATGACCCTCTCAATGAGTCTGCCTTCCATTTTAACGAAAACTTTTCCCCTTAAAGAGGTAAGCCAATGGTTTTTCAAAATCGTCCCTCCTAATTTTCTAAATAGATAACTTCTACGATTTTCCCCTGGAGAAGTATTTCTTCCGGCAGAATCATTTTTATGACAAACTGTTCACCTTTGATCAATAACTGGCCTTGTTTAAGCAGCAGCCTTACTTCATGGTCGGTGAACGTCAACAGTCCCCGGTGATTTTCTATATAGATATGGATTTGTCCAATCATTGTGACTCGCGGAAGGTCCATCATGACATCTTCAGGCAGGTCCATGGTTTGCGTCATCCATTTTCGCATTTGCTGTACCCAATTTTTCGCCATAAAAAAAGAACCCCCTTTCATCTCATATTTATGAAATGAAAAGGGGATTCATCACTGTTATTTTCGATGATGCGTTTTTTTTGCGCGCGGAGGGCCGAATACTTCCGAGAAAATGAAACCTTTCACGATATCATTTTCGCTCTCAAAATTAATGGCATACGGTGACTCCTTCACATCTTTTATGGATTTCACCTTATCCCGCTGCTTTTGGACCTGTTGTTTATAGCCCTCTTCCTGCTTTTTCAATTGGGCGTATGTGCTCTCGATGTCCTTCTTCTTTTCTTCGAATTTCGTTTGAAGAGTATAGACAGGCTGCTCCTGTTCACCAGAACGGTAAACAGGCTCATCTTCCTTTTCTGTCCGGGGGGCTTCCCTGTAAGTCTGTGAGGGCCTGCCCGTCCCGATTGGTTTTGGCTTCTTACGGTTTTCTTCAGAAGACGATTCTTTCGTCCGATTGAAAATTGTCGTCAATAAACCGATTATGACGGCAACGATTAAACCTTCCATGGAGAAGTCTCCTTTCTCACCCGGGCAGATTATTCACCTTTTGGATTTTTTCCATCCTTTTTATCGCCCGTTAGTTTTCCAATGGAGTCCCTCATATCCGTATCGGCATCGATATTCTTGATGTTCATGTAATCCATCACACCGATATTTCCTGAACGCAATGCTTCTGCCATAGCTAACGGAACCTCTGCCTCAGCTTCCACAACTTTCGCTCTCATTTCTTCTACTCTTGCTTTCATTTCCTGTTCATTGGCAACAGCCATCGCTCTTCTTTCTTCCGCTTTCGCCTGTGCGATGTTCTTATCTGCCTCTGCCTGTTCGGTCTGCAATTCTGCCCCGATGTTCTTGCCGATATCCACATCCGCGATATCAATCGAAAGAATTTCGAATGCCGTCCCTGCATCAAGACCTTTGGATAGGACCGTCTGGGAGATCATATCGGGATTCTCCAGCACTTTTTTATGATTATCCGAAGAACCGATCGTTGAGACAATCCCTTCACCTACACGGGCAACGATTGTTTCTTCCCCTGCTCCTCCGACAAGTCGGTCAATATTCGCACGAACGGTAATACGCGCCTTTGCTTTTACTTCAATCCCATCCATTGCTACACCCGCGATGAACGGTGTTTCAATAACTTTCGGATTTACACTCATTTGCACTGCTTCAAGAACGTCTCGTCCAGCCAGGTCAATGGCTGCACAGCGTTCAAATGTCAATTCGATGTTTGCACGGTGTGCTGCGATCAATGCATTCACAACACGATCGACGTTACCGCCGGCCAAGTAATGGCTTTCCAGCTGGTTGATGCTTACACTAATTCCAGCTTTATGAGCTTTAATGAGCGGATTGATCACCCTGCTAGGGATAACCCGGCGGAGTCTCATCCCGATTAACGTAAAGATACTGATTCTCACTCCTGCAGCTATGGCAGAAATCCAAAGCATGACTGGTACAAATGTAAATAGTACAGCCAGTAAAATAAAACCTACAACAATGGCAACAATTAATAAAATCGTACTAGGTCCGATTACCATGTAATTACCCTCCTGCAAAATATTTTAGATTCTTTTATATACATTTCTCGAGCACTCACAAGCACTTGAGAGTGAATCACGGTATTTACGAAAGATCCCGCACAACGATTCGGGAACCCTCCACTTTTACGACTTTCACTTTTTGATTTACAGCGATATAGCCGCCCTCCGTCACTGCATCGATTCTTTCATCCTCGATGATGATGGTCCCCGATGGTCTCAACGGAGTTTTCGTTTCCCCGATCTTCCCAATGAGTTCGAGACGGTTCGCATTCGAAACATAACCGCTTTCGGTATTGGTTGAATCCTTCAAGATAATCTTATTGAATAGTTTCATCTTTTTACCAAACACCTTTACAAATATGATCATGGCAATAACAGCAATGAATAACGCGATAAGAATGGAAATTCCCATTTGCATAAGGTTGCCTCCTGCCAGCATGATACTGCCCAGTACTGCCGCGACTCCGAGGCCTCCGGCTATTCCCCCGGGCAGGAAGAACTCTGCAACAATCAATATAATCCCTATCACAAACAGAATGATCGTTTCATATCCGGCAAGCCCCGCCACTAAATGCCCATAGAAGAATAAAAGCAATGAGGCTAATCCGATGGAACCTGCTACACCGAATCCCGGTGAATACAATTCAACGACCAAACCTAAACTCGCAAGTGATAATAAAATCGGAACCACGATTGGATTTGTGATGAACCGTGCCAATTTTTCAGCAAATGTCTCCTCCACCACATGGACGGATGTCTTATCAATTCCAAGCTCTTTGTACAATTCATCCAGATTATTCACGGTGCCTTCTGAATAACCTACTTTTTGAGCCTCCTTGGCACCCAGAGTCAACAACTCGCCTTTTTCAATGCCGAGCTCCGGGATTTCAACTGATTCGTCAGCCATGGCGAGTGCATAAAGAGGATCTCTGCCGCTCGATTCAGCTGCACTCTTCATTGCAGACAGCCAATAGCTTTGTGCTTTTTTATCAGCTGCATTGCCAGCCTGATCGATGACGGCTGCAGAACCCATATGCCCATTTGGGACCATGTAAATTTCATCTGCATGAAGTGCGATGAATGCACCTGCCGACAATGCATTATTATTGACGAAAGCAACGGTATCGCCTTCCACTCCATCGAGCAGCTGGCCGATATCCCCTGCCGCATCTACCAGACCGCCGGGAGTATCGATATCAAAAATGATCGTTTCTGCATGATTGTTCTCGGCATCCTCCAATGCTCTTTGAAGGAATGCATGCAGCCCCTTCTCCACTTCTTTCTGGATGGGGATGACATATACGTTTTTATCCTGTTCAGCGAGTCCGGACATCGGAAGCAGAAAACTGAATCCAAGGATCATCATATAAAAGATCAGTATACCTCTTCTCACCTTAACCCCCTCGTTTCAATCATATTCCTTGCTAGTTTATGTACGAATGAATCATTTTAAAAGTTTCATCTTTTTGAAAAATAATATGCTATCCATCAAACATGAAAAGCCTTTCATCTGAAGTCATAAAAAAACCGGGAAACTGACAGCTTCCCGGTTTTGGTTGTTATGATAGATGTTGAAGAACAAGTTTATTGACGAGAGCTCCATCAGCTTTCCCTTTTACTTTAGGCATGATAGCCCCCATCACTTTGCCCATATCAGCTTTTGAAGAAGCACCCACTTCAACCATCGTTTCTTGGACGATGGCTGAAATCTCTTCTTCTGAAAGCTGTTTAGGCATATATATTTCGACGTAAGTCAGTTCTGCTTGAATTTTCTCAGCCAGATCATCACGACCTGCTTTCGTAAATTCATGGAGGGAGTCTTTCCGTTGCTTGACTTCTCTAGAAAGGACAGTCAACTCTTCGTCTTCAGAGAGCTCCTGTTTTCCAAACTTAATCGCTTCATTTTGGAGTGAAGCTTTTAGCATGCGGATAACAGAAAGTTTCTCTTTTTCTTTATTTTTCATCGCTTGTTTCATATCATCATTTAAACGATTGAGAAGACTCATGGTTACACCCTCTCTTAGAACTTACGCTTTCTTGCAGCTTCTGATTTCTTTTTGCGTTTTACGCTTGGCTTTTCATAAAATTCGCGCTTTCTAAACTCTTGTAAAGTTCCTGTTTTAGAAACTGAGCGTTTGAAGCGACGAAGAGCATCTTCAAGCGATTCGTTTTTACGAACAACTGTTTTTGACATCTCTCTTTCCCTCCCTCCGAACACACTACACTTACATGTTCAAGTCAAGAAAATGGATTGTACCATTTTTCCCAAGACGAATTTATTCGCCTCTTTACTTTACCAATAGGTTTGGCTTAGCCCTTGTTTCTTTGTCACAAGGGGACAGAAAGTGTATGTCTTTCTTGGATGGAATCCTTTAAATAATAAAGAAATCCATGTACTTTGCCATTATAATATATGTCTGCGTATAGGTCAACAACTTATGCATAATTGCTTGTATTATTAGGCATGTCTTCCTCAATACTCCCATACATTAGTGGTAACTACGTACCGGAGTGGAGGAACCCGCATGATCTTGAACCTTATATTATTCATCATGCTTATCTGTTGTTTTCTATTAGGAATGCTTTGGCTTCGTTCGGGATTATTTACTATAGCAAGCGTGAAGGTGAAGAAATGGCTCCATTTTTTGACGGACACACCTGTTAAAGGGGCTGTCACAGGGACAGTCGTGACTGCCTTCATACACAGCAGTTCTGCGGTGATGGTACTCACGGTCGGTCTCGCATCATCGGGGATCATTCCATTCAGGCAAACCATCGGAATCATGCTGGGTTCTAACATAGGGACGACGTTTACACTGGAAATGTTCACGTTGAATATGAATTATCTTATTGTCCCTTCGATCATCATCGGGTGCGCATTACTGGCGTTCAAAAAAGAGACCATCCGGAGTACCGGCTTAATCTTTACCGGTTTTGGCCTGATTTTCGCTTCCATACAGGGGATTCAATGGATCGCCACCCCCTTGACCACCCACCCGCTGCTTCATGACTACATACAAAAGATGAACAATCACATTCTGGTTGCCCTTCTCATCGGGTGTATACTGACTGCCCTCATCCAATCGAGTACGGTGGTCACTGGAGTCACAATGGGTTTTTTGGCTGCCGAATCGATCGATCTCCAAGCAGGCATCGCCATCATGCTCGGTGCAAACATCGGTACATGCATCACCGCATTCATTGCCAGCATCGGCGGAGGGGTCCAAGCAAAGCTCACCGCTTTCGCTCATATATGGCTGAATGTCATAGGGGTCCTGGTCTTTATCCCGCTGATCCCTTTATTAGGTGCAATCGTACAGAAGCTTGCAAGCTCCCCGGATATGCAGCTCGCTCACGCAAGTGTGATCTTTAATATACTTTGCTCTCTATTGGTTCTGCCTTTTTCATATAGATTTGCACGGTTCATTGAGAGGGTGCACATGAGGCATTGAGTATGAATGCTAAGGGAAATTTATAGGGGATAGGGACGTTTACGAAGAGTTCATTGAATCGAATAGCAGACGCTAAATGCACCTTCAATATATAAAAAGCCGGATGAAGAGAATTCATCCGGCCCTATCTTATGGATTAATAATCAGAATCACTTGTTAAACCTTGTACAATTTTCACACCCGAGCTTGCTCCAAGACGAGTGGCTCCTGCGTCGATCATTGCCTGTGCATCTTCAGCAGAACGCACTCCGCCGGAAGCTTTCACTCCGATGTCAGGTCCAACTGTTTTTCTCATTAGAGCAATATCTTCAACAGTGGCTCCGCCAGATGAGAATCCAGTTGATGTTTTTACGTAATCAGCACCTGCTGCAACTGATAATTCGCAAGCTTTCACTTTTTCTTCATCAGTTAATAGGCAAGTTTCAATAATCACTTTAGATAAAGCTTTGCCTTTTGAAGCTGCAACGACAGCCTCGATGTCACGCTTGACAAGATCGTAGTCGCCGCTTTTTAACGCACCGATGTTAATGACCATGTCCACTTCCGTAGCACCCTTTTCAATGGCATCCTTCGTTTCGAAAGCTTTTGTTTCAGGAGTGGAAGCCCCTAAAGGGAAACCGATTACAGTACAAACTTTGACTTCTGTACCTTTTAAAAGTTCGCTTGAATAGTTTACCCAAGTCGGATTTACACAAACAGAAGCGAATTTGAACTCTTTCGCTTCCTGGCAAAGAACCTCTACTTGTTCTTTTGTTGATTCTGGTTTAAGTAAAGTATGATCGATCATACTTGCGATATTTACAGTCATATTATCTCTCCTTTAGCAGTTGTCCGTACCTCTAATATCATACCAAATCATAGCGCAAAAAACGAGTTTTTCTTTTATCATGTCCTAATTACCTTTTGGAAATTTGTATTTTTTGAAAGTGTTTACATTCTGATTGAATAATGATTTGCTTCACATACGGCGAAAAGGCTGCCAGGTCGACTATCGACCTGGCAGCCTTTTTCAAAGTCATTATTTTAAACGATAAACTCTTGCTTCGTATGGCTTTAAATTTATCGTATCGGTTGAAGCATGCGATTCTGCATCAAGATTCGTCAAAAGCAAGTTCTCAGAAGATACGTTGAAGTCCAGTTCGCAGACAGCTTCTTTAGTAGAAAGATTCGTCAATACAAGCATTTTGTCATTTTCCCCTGTGCGTGTGTATGCATAGATCTGCTTGTCTTCAGGTAATAGCAAATCATATGTCCCATACGTGAAGACATCTTCACTTTTCTTAAGGGAAATCATTTTCTTGTAGAAAGACAGGATGGAATTCTCATCTTTTTCCTGAGCTTTCACATTGATGTTTGTATAGTTAGGATTCACTTTCATCCAAGGTGTACCGGTTGTAAAACCGCTGTTCTCTTCGTCTGACCATTGCATCGGTGTACGGCTGTTATCACGGGAGGAAGCCCAGATGATATCCATGATGTCTTGATGCCCCACGCCTTCTTCTCGTTTTAATCGGTACAGGTTCTTCACTGCTACATCGTCATAGTCTTCAATGGAAGGGAATTGTACATTTGTCATCCCGATTTCCTGACCTTGATAGATGAAAGGCGTCCCCTGCATGAGGAAATACATCGCTGCCATCGCAGTGGCACTCTCTTTCCAGTATTCCTTATCATTTCCCCAAGTCGATACGACACGTGCCTTATCGTGATTCTCGATGAAAAGTGCATTCCAGCCATTGCCTTCAAGCCCTTTTTGCCAACGGGTCAGTACTTTTTTCAATTCGACGATATCCAGATCCGGATTGGTCTCAGCATCCCATAAACCCAGATGCTCAAACTGGAAGATCATATCCATTTTGCCGTTTTCCTTGCCAACCCACAGCTCAGCTTCATCGGCTTTTACACCATTAGCTTCGCCTACAGTCATGACATCATAATTTGAATACGTACGATCCTTGAACTCTTGCAAGAATGTATGAATTCCCTTTTGATTCATATGCATATCAAAAGAAGAAACATATTTTTTCTTTTTAGGATTCGGCATATCAGGCAGACCCGGACGCTTCTTGATATGGCTGATTGCATCAATCCGGAATCCGTCAATTCCTTTATCCAGCCACCAATTTACCGTGTCATACAATGCATCTCTCACATCTTCATTCTCCCAATTCAGGTCCGGCTGTTTTGTGGAAAACACGTGCAGGAAATACTGGTCGGTTTTCTCGTTATATTTCCATGCAGAACCTCCGAAAATACTTTCCCAGTTGTTCGGTTCCTTACCGCCTTTGCCGTCACGCCAGATATACCAGTCGCGTTTCTCATTATCCTTCGAACTTGCCGATTCGATGAACCAGGGATGTTCGTCACTTGTATGATTGAGGACGAGGTCGATGATCAGTTTCATATCACGACGGTGAACCTCTTCCAATAATTGATCGAAATCCTCCATCGTCCCGAAATCTTCCATGATATCCTGATAATCTGAAATATCATAGCCATTATCATCGTTAGGTGATTTATACATCGGGCAGATCCAAATCACATCTATCCCTAAATCTTTAATATAATCTAATCGCTGTATGACTCCCTGAAGATCCCCAATCCCATCTCCGTTTGAATCCTGAAAACTTCTAGGATAAATTTGATATCCTACAGCTTCTTTACGCCATGCCTTTTCCATCATAACACCTCATCGAATTATTATAAGATACAAACGCTTACATTTTGATCCTTGAAAAACGCGCAATGACAATTAATTCAGCAGTACACGCTATGCGCAATCGTTTGCACTAATCAGCTAAAAAAAATAGAATGAATCTATTAATATGAACATTACTAGTTTACAACCTAATCCCTTACTTAGCAATAGATAATTTTTAGAAAGTTGGGAGCCAAAGAAAAAAACAGGATCCTTTCAAAAGCTCTCGACTTTTTTAAGAATCCTGTTTGAACATTAAATTACAGCTTTTTCATTTTTGTTTTCATCCTGGTCTTCTAATACCCGTACGAATTGACCTTCATTTAACGGATAACCCGCTTTGGTAATCTTCACTTTTACAAGTTGGCCGACCATATCCTCTGTTGCAGGGAAGACAACTTTTAAGTAATTATCCGTATAACCGACATAGCGGCCATCATCATATACTTCTTCAGGTATGACTTCGAGCACTTCATTTTCAAATCCAGAAGCATATTCTTTTGCCAATTGATTGGATAGCTCGATCAGGCGGTGAACACGTTCATTTTTCACATCTTCATCAATCTGATCGTCCATTCGTGCAGCCGGCGTGCCGGTACGTTTGGAATAAGGGAATACATGGAGCTCTGAAAACTTATGTTCCTTGATGAAGTTATATGTCTCCATGAATTCATCTTCCGTTTCACCGGGGAAACCGACGATGACATCAGAAGTGACAGCCAAGCCTGGCAATGCTTTCTTAAGCTTTTCCAGCCTTTCAGCGAAGAATTCCATCGTGTACTTTCTGCGCATTCTCTTCAGGACCGTGTTAGATCCCGATTGTAGAGGGACGTGCAGATGACGAACGACGATATTGGATTGATCGATCACTTCGATTACTTCGTCTGTTAATTGGCTTGCTTCAATGGACGAAATACGGATACGCTTCAATCCTTTGACGTTTTGCTCCAAGTCCCGAAGCAGCATGGCAAGATTATAATCTTTCATGTCCTCTCCGTAACCGCCTGTATGGATCCCAGTCAGGACGATTTCCTTGTAGCCTGCATCGACAAGCTGTTGAGCTTGGTTCACTACTTCTTCTGGGTCGCGTGATCTCATCAGACCTCGTGCCCACGGGATGATGCAGAATGTACAGAAATTATTGCAGCCTTCCTGAATCTTCAGGGAAGCTCGGGTACGATCCGTAAACGCAGGTACATCGAGCTCTTCATAAACACGGTTCTTCATGATATTCGTTACGCCATTGATAGGCTGGCGTTCTTTTTTATATTCTTCGATATACGTAAGCATCTTTCTGCGATCCTGCGTTCCAACCACGACGTCCACTCCAGGAATCGCCATGATTTCGCCAGGGGATGTTTGTGCATAACAGCCTGTGACACAGATGACACCGTCTGGATTTTTTCTTATTGCCCGTCTGATGACCTGTCTGCTTTTTTTATCTCCCGTATTCGTTACCGTACATGTATTGATGACATAAACATCCGCTATTGAATCATAGTCGACACGTTCATATCCTTCTTCTTTAAATAATTGCCAAATGGCTTCCGTTTCATAGTGGTTCACTTTACAACCCAATGTGTGAAACGCTACTGATGGCATTCTAAATCACCTCATTAGTTCTAATTGATAGCTTATGGCTGACAGGACATACAATGGGGCCGTCTCAGTGCGTAATATTCTAGGGCCGAGCCCGCACGTCAAGAATCCTTCTTCCTTACAACGTTCAACTTCTTTTTCGGTTAAACCGCCTTCTGGACCGAATACAACCAGGATTCCCTGACCTTCTTTGACAGAAGTCAGCACTTTAGATAGATTACCTTTTTCTCCTGACCTTGCCTCTTCTTCGTATGCCACTAGTGTATAATCAAATTGTTTGCTGAGAGTCAATAACTCCTTGAATGAAACGGGTGAGGATACTGAAGGAACGGCATTTCTGTGTGATTGCTCCGCTGCTTCCTTCACGATCTTTTCCCAGCGGTCAAGTTTCTTCTTCGCTTTTTTCTCATCCCATTTCACAATGGAGCGATCCGCGTTAAAAGGGATAAATTGATCCGCTCCCAGCTCCGTACCTTTTTGGAAGATTAATTCCAATTTATCCCCTTTCGGCAGCCCGCTCGCAATAGCTACCTTGACAGGAAGCTCTTTCATCTCTGTTTCCCATTTTACTACTCTGACTTCGACCGAGTCACTGGAAATCGTTTCAATACGGGCAACGGCCGAGGATTGATCAGGGAACACCACAAAGATGCGGTCATCTTCTTTCATCCTCATGACACGCACAATGTGATGATGATCTTCACCTGAAATCACAACCGGTCCATCTTCACTATATCGCTCGTTAATAAAATATCTCTGCATACTGCTTCACTCCAACGTAGGCTTCTTCGCTATAATGGCAACCCAGTCTTCCATCACCATCACTTCTTCAATCCCGAACCCTGCAGCTTCCAAAGAATCCTTGACCTGCTGTTTCTTAGGCTGAATGATCCCTGAAGTGATGAAGTATCCGCCAGGCTTCACAAGCTCATAGGCATCTACTGTAAATCGAAGAATGATTTCAGCTAATATATTCGCCACAATTACATCAGTCTGCCCTGTTATGCCATTCAGGAGATTATTTTCATCCACCGTCACTGTGTTCTGTACTTTATTCAGTTTCACATTTAATCGGGCTGATCTGACTGCAACCTCGTCTAAATCATAGGCTTTCACTTCTGAAGCAGACAGCAGTGCAGCAGCAATGGATAACACGCCTGAACCCGTTCCGACATCTATCACAGAGTCGCCCTGCTTCACGATGCGCTCCAGAGCCTGGATACACATGACAGTCGTCGGATGTGTGCCTGTTCCAAAGGCCATTCCCGGATCGAGTTCAATGATCAGTTCGTCACTGTGCACCGGGGTATAATCCTCCCATGTCGGCACAATCGTGAATTTATCGGATATTTTCACAGGGTGATAGTATTTCTTCCATGCAGTGGCCCATTCCTCTTCATTCACTTCTGATATTTCCACTTTGTTTTCACCAATATCAATATCATACGTAACGAGGTTTGTAATCCCCTGCTTGATTTCTTCCACTGTTTCACCAAGGAAACTGTTTACGGGCAAATAGGCTTTCACCAATACACCTTCACTTGGATAGTCCTCAGGATTGAGTTGGTAGATCTCTCCAAACATATCCTCTCTTTCTTTGATCAAGTCGAACGGATCTTCGATGACCACTCCGCTCGCACCTGATTCATGCAGGATATGTGAAATCGGTTCAATTGCTTCATTTGTAGTGAGGATACTGATTTCTGACCATTTCATTGGATCCACCAACTCCGTTCTGAGTTATTCGCCTTTAAAGGCTTTTTTTACTTTATCAAAAAAACTTTCATGCTGCTCATCAGGCACCTGCCCGCTGATATCAGCAAATTCTCTTAATAACTGCTTTTGCTTATCAGTTAATTTAGTAGGTGTGACTACCTTCACTTGTACATGCTGGTCTCCTGTACCATATCCACGGACATTCGGTACTCCTTTACCTTTCAACCTGAATCTCGTGCCTGTCTGAGTCCCGGCCGGCACCTTCAGTTTCACCTTGCCATGAAGGGTAGGGACTTCGATTTCATCTCCAAGCGCCGCTTGTGCGAACGTGACCGGCATTTCGCAGTAGATGTCGTCTCCGTTACGTTCGAAGAAATCGTGGGAACGCACATGGAAGACAACATATAAATCGCCAGGAGGGCCCCCGTTGACTCCAGGTTCACCTTGTCCTGTCACACGAAGCTGCTGTCCGTCATCAATCCCAGCTGGAATTTTCACATTGATTGTACGGCGTTTCTGAACTTTTCCTGCGCCGCCGCAAGTAGAACATTTCTCTTTGATCTGTTTACCCGTACCATTACAGTAATGGCACACACGTCTGTTTACTATTCTGCCGAATGGAGTATTTTGCTCAACATTCAATTGACCCGATCCATTACAATGTGAACATGTATGGACCTTCGTTCCAGGTTTCGCCCCTGAACCATGGCATGTATCACATTCTTCTTCTTTCGGAATTTCGATTTCGGTTTCCTTACCGAACACCGCTTCTTCGAATTTCAGTGACATCGTATACTGAAGATCGGCACCTTGTCTAGGCGCATTCGGATCTCTTCTGCGTCCTCCGCCGCCGCCGAAGAATGTATTGAAGATATCTTCAAAGCCTCCGAAGCCTCCGCCGCCAAAGTCTGCACCGCCGCCGAAGCCCTGATTAGGATCTGTGTGACCGAACCGATCGTATTGAGCACGTTTTTGATCATCACTCAACACTTCATATGCTTCTGATATTTCTTTGAACTTTTGGTCTGCATCCGCCTCTTTATTAATATCAGGATGATATTTTTTGGAGAGTTTGCGGTATGCTTTTTTTATTTCATCTTTAGAGGCGCCTTTTCCGACACCCAGAACTTCATAATAGTCCCGTTTACTCATGAAAACACCACTCCCGAATCGTTTGCATAAAGGTTATTTTAACATTGAGTTCTATTGATTATCAATAAAAACATGGAATCCCCATTTTTTAGAGCCAATCTCATAGAAAAAGCCAAAGCCAAGAACCGTCCTGACTTTGACTTTTTACTGCGTGAATCTTATTTCTTGTCGTCGTTTACTTCTTCATACTCAGCATCAACGACATCATCATCCTGCTTAGCTTGACCTTCTTCTCCTTGAGCAGCCTGTGCATCCGCCTGAGCTTGCTCATACAGCTTCATTGTCAACGCTTGAACGATTTCCTGAAGTGCATCTTTCTTTTCACGGATAAGATCAAGATCATCTTTTTCGATTGCTTCTTTAAGTTCAGCTTTCGCATCTTCCGCTTTTTTCACTTCTGCTTCGTCGACTTTGCCTTCAAGGTCTTTAAGCGTTTTTTCCGTTTGGAAGACTAATTGATCCGCTTCATTGCGAAGTTCAACTTCTTCCTTGCGCTTTTTATCAGCTTCAGCATTTTCTTCTGCTTCTTTCACCATACGTTCTACTTCATCTTCAGAAAGACCAGTAGAAGATTTGATCGTAATGTTTTGCTCTTTACCTGTTCCAAGGTCTTTCGCGCTTACATTGACGATACCGTTTTTATCAATATCGAATTTAACTTCGATTTGAGGTACTCCGCGTGGTGCCGGCGGGATATCAGATAATTGGAAACGGCCAAGCGTTTTGTTATCTGCAGCCATCGGACGCTCACCTTGAAGCACATGGATATCAACGGCAGTCTGGTTATCAGCAGCAGTTGAGAATACTTGAGATTTTGAAGTAGGGATCGTTGTATTACGCTCGATCAGCTTCGTTGATACTCCGCCCATTGTTTCGATACCAAGTGAAAGTGGTGTAACGTCAAGTAAAACAACATCTTTCACGTCTCCAGTAAGGACTCCACCTTGGATAGCAGCACCCATCGCTACTACTTCATCAGGGTTTACACCTTTAGAAGGTTCTTTGCCTGTTTCTTTCTTGATTGCTTCTTGTACAGCCGGGATACGAGTTGATCCACCTACAAGGATGATCTTATCGATTTCGCTTGCAGAAAGACCTGCATCTTTCATTGCTTGGCGAGTTGGTCCCATCGTACGTTCTACAAGATCAGAAGAAAGTTCATCAAACTTAGCTCTTGTCAGGTTCAATTCCAAGTGTAATGGACCTGCTTCACCTGCTGTGATGAAAGGAAGTGAGATTTGTGTTGAAGTAACACCTGATAAGTCTTTCTTCGCTTTCTCAGCAGCGTCTTTAAGACGTTGAAGAGCCATTTTGTCTTTAGATAAGTCAATGCCGTTTTCTTTCTTGAATTCAGCCACTAAGTGGTCGATGATCACTTGGTCGAAATCATCTCCGCCAAGACGGTTGTCACCGGCAGTGGAGCGTACTTCGAATACTCCGTCGCCAAGTTCCAGGATGGATACGTCAAATGTACCGCCCCCAAGGTCGTATACAAGGATGGTTTGGTCTTGATCCATTTTATCCAGACCGTATGCAAGTGCTGCTGCAGTTGGTTCGTTGATAATACGTTCCACTTCAAGACCTGCAATTTTACCCGCGTCTTTTGTTGCTTGACGTTCTGCATCATTGAAATAAGCAGGCACGGTGATAACCGCTTTTTCAACCTTTTCACCAAGATAGTCTTCTGCATATGACTTCAAGTGCTGAAGGATCATGGCTGAAATTTCCTGCGGTGTATATTCTTTTCCTTCTGCTTCTACTTTGTGATCCGTTCCCATGTGGCGTTTCACTGAGATGATCGTATTCGGGTTCGTAATTGCTTGACGTTTTGCAACTTCCCCGACTTGTTTTTCACCATTTTTAAATGCAACGACTGAAGGGGTTGTACGGTTACCTTCCGCGTTTGCAATTACTTTTGGTTCTCCGCCTTCAAGAACGGATACACAAGAGTTTGTTGTTCCTAAGTCAATACCGATAATTTTACTCATCGTCATTATACCTCCCTGTTTAATATGTAATTTCTATATTATTGATTTACTTTTACCATGGACGGACGGATTACCCTGTCCTTAAGCTTGTATCCTTTTTGGAACTCTTCCACGACGATATTGCTGCCGTAGTTTTCATCTTCCGTCTGCATAACAGCCTGGTGAAGATGAGGATCAAATTCCTGGCCGACAGCTTCAATCGGTTCTACGCCTTCCTTCTTCAATGCGTCGATAAGGCTTCTGTGAACCATTTCCATTCCTTGAAGCAGTGTTTTCGTCTGGTCATTATCAACTTCTATATTCAAGGCACGTTCAAAGTTATCAAGTGCCGGTAAAAGTTCAGTGATAAGTGGTTGAGCACGATATTTTTCCTTCGCCTCGTTTTCAACATTCACCCGGCGGCGGAAGTTATCAAAGTCTGCTCTTAATCGAAGATAACGATTTTCAGATTCATCAAGCTTTTCCTGCAGTTGTGTAAGCTCATCTGATTCTTGCACGTCAGACTCCTGAGGCTCTTCGGCGAACACTTCTTCCACAACATCTTCGTTCTCAACGTTCGCTTGTTCTTCCTGCTGTTTCTTTGTTTCTTCTGACATTACGTTCACCTCCTTAAAAATACCCCAAGCATTTCTCCGTAACAAAGGCGCGGAATACACTGATTCCGGGCCAGTTAACCTTTATACAATATGTCCACTAATCGTTGCTTTGATACAGTTTGGTCAAGACCTGCGACATATCGTTTGAAAAGAAATTAAGTAAGCTTACAACCCTCGAATACTCCATTCGGGTTGGTCCGATGATTGCAATGGAACCTAATTGCTCTTTACCGATTGAGTATGTTGCGGTTATGAGACTGCAATTCTCCATCGCCAGATGATTGTTCTCTTTCCCGATTTTAATATTCAATCCAGATGCTGCAGGGCGGATGAGATTATAGATGCTCTCTTCCTGTTCGATCATCTCAAGCAGCATACGCACTTTGTGCACATCATTGAACTCGGGTTGATTCAGCATATTTGTCTTGCCGCCAAAGAACATCTTGTCTGTAACGGTTGAGTTAATAGAGTCCGTAATTGAATGCAGGATAAAATCATAATTCTGGATGTGTTCTTTTAACAGAATGGCCACTTCTTTGAAAATTTTATCGTTTAATTCATTTATAGGGACTCCCGTTAATCGATCGTTCAGAATATGAACCAGCTTTTCAAGCTCTGAAGCATCCATTGTCGGCGGGATATGGAACAATTTGTTTTCCACATGTCCGTTATCCGTTACGATAATGGCAATCGCGGTATCCTTATTGAGTGGAACAAGTTGAATTTTCTTCAGCTTGTTTTCCTTCAATTCAGGCCCCAATACAATTGTCGTATAGTTCGTCAGTTCAGAAAGGATCTTAGCCGACTTCTGAACGACTTTCTCCAGTTCATAAATTCTTTCTGAAAAAATGGATCGCAGTGCATGCACATCATTCTTCTGCAATTTCTGAGGTGAAAGCAAGTGATCCACATAATAGCGATACCCTTTCTCAGACGGAACACGGCCAGAAGAAGTATGGGTTTTTTCAATGAAGCCCAGTTCCTCCAGATCCGCCATTTCATTCCGGATGGTAGCAGAACTGAACGAAATCTCATCCTTTTTAGACAAGCTCCTTGAACCGACAGGCTGAGCCGAAAGGATAAAATCATCAATGATAACTTGAAGAATTAGAAGTTGTCGATCTGTTAACAACATTCATCACCTCTGTTAGCACTCTGTTAAGATGAGTGCTAAATCTAATTAATAAATTATCAAATCAGATTGTGGATGTCAATATATTAGATTCGGGGTTTAATACTTGTCAGGTTTTTATATACAAATACAGCTTCCACTCTCAACACCCCTGATCACCGCTGTTGATTTCCGTGCCAGACTTCGCTTTCCGCGGGTGCCCCGTGAGCCTCCTCGTCGCTGCGCTCCTGCGGGTAAGAAAAGCGGAAGGGCTTTGCTCAGAGGCGTATGGCATAAGGCGAATCGGCCACGAAGGCGCTCTTTGCCTTCATGGACGAGTTGACTTATGACATGTGCCTCTAAGCCCTGAAGCTGGACAGGTCTCACCTAACTCGCTTCTACCGCAGGAGTCTTCGTCTTCCACTCCAATCAACTGCTGGAGCCGGTTAATAACAAAAATAATGTTAATAGGACAAGCTCAAATCGCCTTCACAACCAACTGTTAGTCTGGATTTTCATCAATTAGATCACACCCAAGAAAGCTTGAAAGACTTCGTTGCCCAGGAATCGTCCCTGTTTTGTCAACGCGACATGTTGATCGTCTACGAGCAGGAGGTTGCGGTTCTGCATTTCTTCTAATGAAGACTGGAAGACGGATTCGATTGAGCAGCCGAATTTCTCTGAGAAAGCCGATTTGCTGACTCCTTCTACTTTTCGGAGGCCGAGGAACATTTCTTCTTCCATCATTTCTTCGCGTGTGACTTTGTGTTCCTGGATTGTCGGCAGGGCCCCGGCGGAAATAGGCTCCATGTATTTTTTCAGCGGACCGAAGTTTGAATAACGTACTCCGTTTATATATCCGTGTGCGCCGGCACCTAAACCATAATATTCATTGTTGTCCCAGTAAACAAGGTTGTGTTTGCTTTCATAGCCTTTTTTCGCAAAGTTACTGATTTCATATTGATTGATCCCGTATTTCTCCATCGTTTCAATCAGCACTTCATACATAGCCGCTTCCTGTTCCTGTGATGGAAGCGATAGTTTGCCCTTGCGCATCAGGTTATAGAAAACGGTCTTTGGCTCTACGATGAGCGAGTATGCTGAATAGTGAGGGAGTTCAAGTTCAAGAGCTTTTGTAAGTGTGTCCCTGAAATCTTCTTCCGTCTGCTTCGGCAGACTGTAGATCAAATCAATGCTGATGTTTGTAAAACCGACTTTCTGAGCCGATTCCACAGAGGAATACACATCCTTACTCTTGTGGCTTCTGCCGATTCCCTTCAGCAGTTCATCATTGAATGACTGGACGCCGAAGCTTAACCGGTTGACGCCATGTTCTTTCAAAACTCTGAGTTTGTCTTCCGTTAAATCTCCAGGGTTCGCTTCAAATGTGAACTCCCCTTGTGAAAACGGCAGATTTTCGTTGATTTCCCTGCACAGCTTATCCAATTGGTTGGCACTCAGTGCAGTAGGGGTACCGCCGCCAACGAAAATCGTGTCTAGTTCATTATTTTTATTTACCCGCTGCCTCATTTCCCGTCCCAGCATTTCGAGATATTCATCAACAGGCTGTCCCTGCATGAATACTTTATTAAAATCGCAATAGTGGCAGATATGTTCGCAGAACGGTATATGGATGTAAGCTGATTTCGCCAACTTCAATCCCTCCTTTTCAACACTCATAGAGAAAAGGGGGTAAGCAGAACTTGTAAAACAAGCCTCTTCCCCCCTTTATCCATGAAAAATCTATTTCTTTTCAGAATCGTCCATCTTCAGGACCGCCATGAAGGCTTCCTGTGGAACTTCAACGGATCCGACTGATTTCATCCGTTTTTTACCTTCTTTTTGTTTCTCAAGAAGTTTACGTTTTCGTGAGATGTCACCGCCGTAACACTTAGCAAGTACGTTCTTACGCATGGCTTTAATCGTAGACCTCGCTACAATCTTTTGACCGATTGCCGCTTGAATAGGCACTTCGAAGTGTTGTCTCGGAATGAGATCCTTCAGTTTTTCAACAATTAGTTTCCCGCGTTCGTAAGCAAAATCCCTGTGAACGATAAAGCTCAACGCATCTACATTTTCAGAGTTTAGCAATATGTCCATCTTCACAAGTTTCGATTCCTTATAGCCGATCAATTCATAATCAAAAGAGGCGTACCCTTTTGTGCTTGACTTCAATTGATCGAAGAAATCGTACACAATCTCCGCGAGCGGAAGTTCATACACAATATTGACACGGGTATCATCCATGTATTGCATGTCAATGAAGTTGCCCCGCTTGCCTTGGCAAAGCTCCATTACGGCTCCTACATAATCGTTCGGAACCATTACCGTCGCTTTAACGTAAGGTTCTTCTACAAAATCGACTTTTTGCGGATCGGGCATCATGGATGGATTATCAACCTTCACTTCTTCACCGTCTGTAAGCTGCACATGATAGATTACGCTCGGTGCAGTCGTGATCAGATCGATTTTGAATTCACGTTCGATACGCTCCTGGATGATCTCCATATGAAGCAGCCCCAGGAATCCACAGCGGAAACCAAAGCCCAGCGCCTGGGAAGTTTCCGGCTCATATTGAAGAGCAGAGTCGTTCAATTCAAGTTTTTCCAGTGCTTCTCTAAGGTCGTTATAGCGATTAGAGTCGATTGGATACAGACCGCAATATACCATTGGATTTAAGCGGCGGTAACCCGGCAGCGCTTCCTGTGCAGGATTTTTAGCAAGGGTGATTGTATCCCCTACTCGGGTATCTCCCACATTCTTAATCGCTGCAGTCAAGTACCCTACATCACCGACCGTCAGTTCTTGAAGTCCCGTTGCTTTTGGTGTAAATACACCCACTTCCGTTACTTCAAACTCTTTTCCTGTCGCCATCATACGGACCTTGTCCCCGACTTTGACGCTTCCTTCCATCACACGGATATAGGCAACAACCCCTCTATACGCATCATATAGGGAATCAAAGATCAATGCTTTTAACGGGGCATCGGGATCTCCCTGTGGTGCAGGCACCTTTTCCACGACCTGCTCCAATATTTCTTCAATCCCGATTCCTGCTTTTGCGGAAGCCAGTACTGCTTCTGATGCGTCAAGTCCGATCACGTCTTCCACTTCCTGACGCACCCGCTCAGGATCTGCTGCAGGAAGGTCGATCTTATTGATGACCGGAAGTATTTCCAAGTCATTATCAAGTGCCAAATAAACATTGGCAAGGGTCTGGGCTTCGATGCCCTGAGCAGCATCGACTACAAGTACCGCTCCTTCACAAGCTGCTAAACTCCGGGATACTTCGTATGTAAAATCGACATGTCCCGGTGTATCAATCAAATGGAAAATATATTCTTCGCCATCTTTCGCTTGATATTTCAACTGCACGGAATTCAATTTAATCGTGATTCCACGCTCTCTTTCCAAGTCCATTGAATCTAGCAATTGCTCTTTCATTTCACGTGCCGTCAACGCTTTTGTTTTCTCCAAAATACGATCGGCAAGCGTCGATTTACCATGATCTATATGAGCAATGATAGAGAAGTTTCTAATTCTGGATTGTCTTTTCAATTTTTCTTCACGGTTCATTCTTCGTTCAACTCCTGTTATATCCACACATGTACACTATGTTGAATTATAGCAGTACAGTATATATTATTCAATCTAAACCGGAAGGCGAGGGCTAAAAAGGAATGACCATAAAAGATTAGGCACACCAAAAGGGGAAAGTCCCCCCTCTGATGTGCCAATCACTACTTCCTGTCTTTATTCAGATCAATGAGGCTATGAATTCTACGATTTTTGTGGTTATGCCTTCAATAAAGCCGGCGAGGGCTTTTCCTATTGATGAAAAGGCGTTGAAGGCTTTCATCTCTTCCAGCTTCTCTTTTTTCTCGGCCAGGGTCTGGCTTTCGACCTCTTTACCAAGAAATGTTGCTTCTACATTGCCTTCGTTATCCTGGGTCATTCCTACAGGGGAAGAGAACGATTCTTTTTCATGGCCTTTCATTTCGACAATCCCTTTGTTTGCGTGCTGCATGCCGATCAGTACACCTACAAACAAACAACATATCAGAACGACGCACTTCATGATAAATTTACTCATTTCTTTTTCACCCTTTGTTTACTGCCTTACCGGCTCCGGAGAAAGATGATGATCTACCTTTTCCGCCTGCCAATAATAGTCAGCGAATATGTCAGCAAAAGCGATAGAAGAACGCTGAAGCTCTTCAAACGTGTTATCGACCCCGCCAAATTCAAGAAGCAAGGCATTACCGGAAAGGTCCTGATTGAATTTACCGTTTGTACCGCTACCCTTTTTAGAAATGACTCCTCTCGAGAGCCCCTTGTATTTCGATTCGAGGAGTTTATGGAGCTCTGTTGCAACCTTCAGATTCTGTTCATAGTTTGGATGTTCTTCACCTACCACAAAGGCCAGCTTGGCATACGACTTCCCATTTATCTCCATCGTGGTGACGTTTTTTCTTTGCGAATCCCTGTGGATATCAATCAAGTATAATAAGTCTTTATTGTTTGTCATCGCTGTCTGGACCAAAGGCCGGGATTCCTGGTAAGCACTAAAATAATCCAGCCCTTTTTCATTCAGTTTTTGAATCACATCTGTTTTATCGATACTTGTGCCGATTCCCAGCTGTTCCAGGTCTGACTTCAACATATCGCCGACTTTTGTGACATTGATCTTGGAGTGCATGGCGGAGTCGGGAGCTGTTACTCCATCCAAATACGGGAGATAGGATTCCCTTGTATGGGTAAAGTAGAGATGCACCGTTTTTTTATCCCCCGTGGTCAGAACGGATTTACCTGCATCTCTGTTCTCCTCGCCTTTGTTGATTCCTTCTACGTTTTTCAGCTGCGCTTCATTCTCTGAATCGAGCGCTTCTTTCGGAGGAACTGATTCAATCGGCATATTCGTAAAATCGGTACCTTCGCCAGCCACCAGGATATTTCCATCAAAGATTGAAAAACCCGGCAGCTCCCTTCCCAGCAGACTCCTCGGATCGTCAAAGCTGACGTTTGTCGCCACACTGAATAGTAGAGATGATATATTAGGAAGTTCTTTCTCTTCCCCTTGTAAAATGCTGTTATAAGACCTGTTTTCCAGGGCAAACAATTTATAAAGAACTTCCCCCTTCACACCGGAAGCCGCATGATTTATTGAATCTGATGTAATTCTATATTCGGGCTTCATCGAGGTCAGAATTCCTGTTACTGAAAAGATCGAAAGCATGGCCATCACTATAATAATGACCCATTTAAAAATGTTCGTCATATTAACCGCTACTACATAATTAGTGGCTTTATACGATCTCATTACCTCACCCTTCCTAAAATCTACTCTAGTACAAGCTATGCTGTTGATAGATAAAGTAGAACTGCTTTTAGTAGTCATTATGAGGATTTATGACAAGGAATAAACAAATAAGGGCGAAATTTTACTAGTAATGATTGATCGAAGAAATGAAAGGAGTTTTCTAACTGGGGCTTTGCAATCAACATTTCAGGAAATGGAAGAAGCTGCAGGAAGTTTTCCCGCAGCTTTAATGGCTAGATCTTTATCTTGTCTGAAAACCGGTGTTATCCTGATTCACCGACTCATGCAGTGCGGCATTCAGCCCGTTCGCTACCAAGTTGGCCATGTCTTCTATGAATACATCCACCTCTTTTGGCGTGACCATGAGGTTGTGGCCGATCGGTGCGAGCACTTCATGAATCAATTTCCTTTTTTCCTGATCCTCAAGAGTACCCACAATACCCATGAAAGTTTGACGATGTTTTTCTTCCGGAAGATCTTCCTCCGTCAGTTTCTTCCTCTCCCCGAACGTAAGACCGGCCGGAGCGAGGGAGCGGGATGGACGATTCCCTTCCTTCATCTCCTTCCCGAAATGCTTCAATAGGAAATCGACAGTGTCACTTACAATCGTTACAGCATCAAGCACTGTAGGCACTCCGATGGCGATGACAGGAACACCCAGGGTTTCCTTATCGAGCCCTTTCCTCTTATTACCCACTCCGGATCCAGGATGAATGCCGGTATCGGATATCTGGATTGTAGAGTTGACACGCTCGATCGACCGGGAAGCTAGGGCATCAATCGCTATAATGAAATCCGGCTTGGACTTTTCCACAACTCCGAAGATGATATCGCTTGTTTCTATACCGGTCAGCCCCATCACTCCCGGCACAAGCGCACTTACAGGACGGTACCCTTCCTGGACGGATTCCGGCTGTAGCTCAAACAGGTGCCGGGTGACTAACACATTTTCACAAACCTGCGGACCGAGTGCATCGGGAGTCACATTCCAATTTCCCAGCCCCACAATTAAACAGCTGGCATTTTTCCCGATATTGTTGTTCTCAAGAAACTGACTGAATTCTTTAGCAAAAACAGCCTCTACCTGCTGCTGCAGGTCTGAATTTTGCTCCCGGATCCCATGTGCTTCAATCGTCAAATAGTTCCCTGCTTTTTTCCCGATATTTTCTTCGCCTTCTGGAGTGATGGTGACAAGGGAAATTTTTATCCCCTCTTCCTCTCTCTCCTTAATGACCACTCCCTTTATTTCGGAAGTAACTTCCCCAGAGTCTCTGGAATCGTTTTTGCCGTTTTCATTAATCACCATTTCTCTTGCTTCAACGGCGAGATCAGTACGTACAGAATATACACTTAAATCTATTTCTTCTTGATTCTTTTTCATTTCGTCATTCATTTTCCGTCACCCTCCAAACATTGAATCTTTCATGATTATTTTTTATGTTTACCTTTAAACCTGGGCTTCATTCACTTGTTTATTTTCTCTTGTTAGTATTGCAATCTCACCGTTCGTTTGATAAAATATCATTTGTTCTAATAGATTAGGAATTTAAATCGAGTCACATAGAATCTCGATCCTTTTTTAGGAGGTGACAGGAATGCCAAACATTAAATCTGCTATCAAGCGCGTTAAAACTAGCAACGAGCGCAACGCTCAAAATGCTACTGTAAAATCTTCTATGCGTACTGCTGTGAAGAAAGCAGAAGCTGCAGCTGCTAACGGAGCTGAAAACGCTAAAGAATTAACAAACGATGCGATTCGTCAATTAGACAAAGCAGCTCAAAAAGGTCTTATCCACAAAAACGCTGCAAGTCGTCAAAAATCACGTCTAATGAAAAAAGCAAACTAATGAAATGAAAAAACCACTGGAGTCTACTCCAGTGGTTTTTTTGTTTGTTAGTTTCCGGACTGCACAAGTTTCTGAAGAACTTTCGACAACAAGGGTGCAATTATTCCAAACAAAGGAGGAATTCATTTAACTTAAGGTACAATTCATTAAAATACAGGCACAATCCTTATATTCCACTTCTAAATAGGTTCCCGGCTCCTAAAAAGGCTGATTTATGACCCGAAAATACCACGTTTATCCTGTATATCCCTTATAAATCATTCAATTTCAATAAAAACATCTCGATCATGAGTTCTTTTTTGATTCTACCGGTTTTGATTTCGTAATCCCCCTCCGAAAGCAGTTCGATGATTTTTGCCAATTGACTGTCATCGAAATGCTTGGCCTGTCCTGCTGCAAGCTTCACCCTGAAGGGGTGCACTTTTAAATAAGACGCAATTTTCTGTTGTCCATACCCTCTTCTTGATAATTCTTTCGTCCCGTAAATCAACCTGAATTGGCCTGCCAAAATGGAAAGTATCTTCAACGGCTCCTCATTTTGCTTGAGCAGATCATAATAAATGCGCAGCGCTTCATCGATCCTTCTTTGTACAACCTTGTCCACCAGTGCAAAGATATTCTGTTCGAGGGAACGGGCGGTTAATTTCTCCACCGCGGCAGTATCGATATGGTTTGTGTCGCTTGCGTACAGCGACAGCTTGTCCAGTTCCTGGGTGAGCATCATCAGATTCGTCCCGGCCAATGTAAGCAGCAGTTCGATGGCATCTTCATCGATTTGAACAGCATTTGCAGCCGCCCTCTCCCTCACCCAGACTTTTAACTCCTGTTCGTTGAGTTTCTTTGCCTCTACCACTTCGGCATCTTTCTTAAGGGCCTTGGTGATTTTTTTCCGTTCATCAAGTTTTTCATAACGTGCAGTCAGGACAAGTATCGTATAAGGAGCCGGTGATTGTATGTATTGTTCAAACCTTTTGATGTTGTGCTCGACTTTTTCCTTTGTCTTCTCGGCTGTAAGGAAAACTGGATTATCCAGGATGACGACCCGCTTCTCCCCCATGAACGGGAAGGTCTCCGCATCTTCAATGGCCACTTC
Organism: Bacillus sp. Marseille-Q1617; assembly: GCF_903645295.1. Taxonomy (NCBI): domain Bacteria; kingdom Bacillati; phylum Bacillota; class Bacilli; order Caryophanales; family Bacillaceae; genus Bacillus; species Bacillus sp. Marseille-Q1617. Next base: position 218,300 of record NZ_CAHJXM010000003.1, on the reverse strand, counting down.
CACGGGTGTTTCTTCCAAATCATATCTCGAAAAGTTAAAATCCATTTCTTCTTCCGTCAAGGCAGCAGAAACAATGCGCTGCTTTGTTTCATTGATTAAAAACGATTCATTTCCATATACTAAATAAATAGCAGCAAACTGAGATCTCTCAATTTTCTTCCAAGTGTCTATAACCAAGTCAGCACTCTCCAATATCTCTTTTATCTACTCTATGTTAAAAAAGGTTTGGGGATTTGACAAGTGGTAAGGGGACGCCCAGGCCAAGAGGGACACCCCCTATATCTATATTAACGCCAGCTGAGAAAGACCTAGGACCCTTTCACGCTGACGGTATTCCTTTGTAGTGATTAGTGTCACCCCGCAGAGGGTAACTTATAGGTGACAACTCTTGTCAGTAAAGGAAAATGTACAGTGAAAGTATAGATTTTTTAATACTGATGTTCTATACTAGAATAGAAATAGGAGGGGTAGTTGTGAACCAATTTGAAAAAAACGTACAATCAAAGAGAAATGATGCTGTAGACTCAGGTGTCGGCTTTATTGTTTCTTTTGGATTCTTTGCTACGATGTTTGTTATCGCGACTGTCATTAAGCTGATTGGATCTTAATGAAAAAAAGAAGATAAGGGGAAGACCCAAAAAGAATCGGTTTCTTCAATTTCCATATATGGTACTGAACAAAGTAACATAAATTGGGTTGAAGGCCTGACACTTTCTGAGGTCTGCCCCTTTTTTCTTTAGCGCTTATTGTGTGTTGGTACTACATACTATGGAAGTTGGGCAGAAAACGTTCCTTGTTTTCCCAAAAAACGATAAGTCAATGCCCCATGCTCGGCGGTAGTATGAATCATGACTTCCTGGTTTTTCAACCTCCTTATCACATCCGGATGCGGATGACCGAACCGATTATTCCTGCCTGCAGAGATGACTGCTACGGAAGGCCCGATTTCCTCAAGAAACTCTTCACTTGTAGAGGTATCACTGCCATGATGACCAATTTTCAATACCGATGCGTCTATATCGTAAGAGTCAACGAATTCCCTTTCCCCCTTTTCTTCCAGATCACCTGTAAACAGCCACTCGAGACCTCCCAATTCAGAGTAGACAACAAGAGAGTCATTATTTCCTTCATAATCGTCATCCTGAGGAGAAAGGATATGAAATGTATGGTGCTTTGCTTCCCAACCGTATGGAGCTTGAACTTCCTTGACCGGGATCCCCTTTTTATCTGCGATTGAAATGATCTCCATCATCTCTTTTTTTTCCTGGCTGTTGGGAGTTATCAGGATTTCATTTATTTTAATATTCTCGATTAATTCTTCAGTACCCCCGATATGATCGACATCACCATGAGTCAATATAAGCTTATCAAGACCGGTGATCCCTTTACTTTTCAGAAAAGGAAGGATGACGTCTTCTCCGACTGTAAATGACCTCGTTTTCTTTTCCCACTCTTCTCTAGGAAATTCAATGGCCCCACCTGTATCGATCAAGTAGGTTCCTCCATTATAAGGTAGATCGATGAGAGTGGAGTCACCCTGTCCTACATCGATGAATACCACTTCACCATAAGGGTTGAATTGATTCCATGCAGCATGCAAAAGAACGAAACCGAACAGAATAGTTGACGGAAGCCGCCATACTCCGCTTTCTAAATTTTTAAATACATTCAGAATTAACAGAACATAGCACACGATTACAAGGCCATGCGGTTTCCCTACTATCATTGTATTTAACGGGAGGCCGGATAGTAAGGAAGCGAATGCATCAATTCCCTTGACCATCAACCCATATGATTTTGTCAGCCACTGCACCCCCCCGGTTACCAAGAGTTCCATAAAAAAAGTACTCAATGCCATCGGCAGAACAATAAAAGAAAATAGAGGGACGAATAAAAGATTGGTTAAGAACCCTATAAGGGAAAATTCATAAAAGTGAAAAATGATGATGGGCAGGGAAGATAATTGAGCGATAACGGTCACTTTGAACAATTGAATCTGTTGGGAAGCAGTAGATATTAAAATAGAACGGGAAGACAAAACCAGGCAGAAGCTGACGGCAAACGAGAGCTGAAATCCAATATCGAATACCAAAAAGGGGTTCCTAAAAAGGAGGCCCATAAAAACGATGGATAAGCTGTCCAAAATACTGATTTTAAAAGGGGATTTCCTTGAAAGTATAAGGATGATCATCATGGAGGAAGCCCGGATCACCGGAGGGGCACCGCCTGTTATCACGATGTAAAATAACAAAAATACGACTGATATCCATAAAGAATTTTCCCGTGTGATTCCAAGCCTGAGAAGGATGAAGTAAACCATCCCGAAGATAAGTCCGACATGCAGGCCCGAAATCGCCAATAAATGAACAATGCCCAATGCACGGTATGAGTTCATCATTTCTTCAGATACCCTGCTTGTCTCCCCGAATACCAATGCTTGAGTCACCCCGACGGTTTCTGATGGAAAACGACTTTCAATAAACTTTAACCCTGCGAATCTCCACTGGACCAATAAGTATTTCCATTCACCCTTTGTCTGGCATTCATGAAAAGAATCCACTTGTAAAACCCAATGGATACCCCGTTCATACAGGTATCTTTTATAATTGAACTGATTGGGGTTTGAGTTCTGTAAAGGTTCTTCAAGCTTCCCGGAAATGCTGCATGTCAGGCCAGGTTTCAGTGTTTCTGCCGGTTCTACCTGGTTTTCTGACGGAATCCGATATCGAAAAACGATTCTTTCTCCGTTAAGTTGGCCAGACCCCCGTAAGGAATTCCCATCAATTAATGGGATGGAGTCGATTGTCACATTATGGATTGAGGTATGAGGGGATAAAGTGGTGATTCTAATGGTCTCTTGATGATTGGATACCATAAACGCAGAAAGGAATATAAAGGAGCAGGAGAGCCATAAGGATAAGGAGGATTTCCGGAAGATGAGCATAGGAACAAGCAAGGCAAGAAAGAAGGCACCCCAATAGGATTGAAGTGCCAGGAGGGTTCCCGAAATGGTTGATACTGCCATAAAAAGCAAAAGGTAAGACGGATGGGATTTATTCATCAAATAGCTTTATGTACTGCTTCTCATATTTCTCGATCAATTCCTGATCGGCGCCTTTGTGATGAAGTTCTTCAATCAATTCCAATACAAAGCGGGATTTTTCCTTGTTTTTTGGATCAAGGCTTTTTTCATGAAAAGGTACTTTTTCAACACGTACTTCTGCCTGCTGAAACAACTCGGCTGCATATGGGTGATTCTTATAATCGGCTGCGTAGTAGACCGTTTTAATCCCTGCTTGAACGATTGCCTTGCAGCACTGCAGGCACGGAAAGTGAGTTACATAAATTTCCGCTCCATCTGTTCCAACTCCGAATTTTGCACATTGGAGAAGGGCATTCATTTCAGCGTGGATGGTTCTGATGCAATGATTGTCAATGACATAGCAGCCTTCATCTATACAATGATCTCCGCCAGCTATCGAGCCATTATATCCACCCGCTATGATTCGTTTATCACGTACGATGGTGGCACCTACAGTCAAACGGGTACAGGTGCTTCTAAGCGCAAGTAAATGGCTTTGAGCCATGAAATATTGATGCCATGCTATTCTCTTCATTCTCTTTTCTCCCTTCAGCAATGTATGTCTTTCTATAAGTGTATAAATAGTCTTGTTCATTCGTCAATTCATTGCACAAAAATATATTCCTTTAATTTTTCAAAGGTTTTATCACCGATTCCGGAAATATTTTTGATGTCTTCGATTTTAGTGAAGGGACCGTTTTCTTCCCGGTACTGCACGAAAGTGGCTGCTTTTGCAGGTCCGATTCCCGGTAATGATTCGAACTCTTCCTCGGATGCCTCATTCAGGTTGATCTTCGTTTCTTCCGTGCTGCCTTGATTTCCTTGAATGACGGGGACTGCCGAAACCACCTCCCCTATTTCAGGAACATAGATCAACATCTCATCCGTCACCTTGATGGCAAGATTAATGAGGTTTCTGTCTGCTTGCGGAGTGAAACCCCCGGCCTTGTCGATGACGAATTTCAATCGTTCTCCTTTTCTGACCTCGTATAAGCCCGGCTCCTTCACCTCCCCCTTTACATCAACAAATACGCTAGTATCTTCTTCTGGCAGAGCTGGGTTTTCTGAAGTATCCGCCTCGACCGCTTTCGGTTCTTCAGCCTCAATATTCACTGCTGCAAACTTTCCCTCTTCCGTTTTACTTTCAGAAAAACCAAGAAGATAAAATGCCAATATAATCGCAGCGATGGCTGCTATCACCAAGATACTTTTGTGTTTTTCAATAATCGGATGCATATTTGAAAATCACCTCGTTTGGAATATTCATTGCCGGCATTTCATAAGTTGTAGGAGAAAACTGTTTCTAGTTGGATATTGCAGAATGTAGTTTTATTTTCCGCCGTTGATCATAGTAGACTGCAGATAGCGAAGGCTTGAAGTAAATTCAACAACGGTTTTTCGAAACATTCGTAAAAGAAGGAGGGCTGCATATGAAAGTAGGGATTATCGGAACTGGTAATATGGGGAAAGTGATTATAGAAGCTTTTATCGAATCAAAGGCAATTTCTCCTTCCGACCTGAATATGACAAATAGGACATTGAAGAAAGCGAAGGAAATACAGGAAAAAAACGGCGGCAATGTCATGAATTCAAACAAAGAAGTCATCAAGTCTTCTGATATAGTTTTTGTTTGCGTGAAACCACATGATGTTTATCGTGTCATTGAAGAAAATAAAGATAGCTTCACAAGGGATAAATGTGTAGTGTCTATAACGAGTCCGGTCAGTGTTGATCAGCTGCAATCCATCATCCCGTCTTCGTGTGCACGATTTATACCAAGTATCACAAACCGTGCGCTTAGCGGGGTTTCACTGTTGACATTTGGAAGTCATTGCTCCGAAGGCTGGAAACGGGAACTGACGACGCTTGCAAAGCATGTGTCTGCTCCTGTAGTCATAAATGAGGATATCACAAGGGTTGCCTCTGACATCGTAAGCTGCGGGCCGGCATTTTTTAGTTATCTGACTCAGCGGTTTATAAATGCAGCTGTCGAGGTGACAGAAATAGATTCAGAAACTGCAACAGTCCTGGCATCGGAAATGCTGGTAGGTTTGGGGGATTTATTGAAGAAAGACATCTACACATTACCGGCATTGCAAGAGAAAGTTTGTGTGAAAGGCGGTGTGACTGGTAAAGGTATCGCTGTAATGGAAAAGGAATTGGGGGAGGTATTTGAGAAGCTGTTCCAAGCAACACAAGAGAAATTTGAAGATGATCTCACAGAAACCCGATCTCAATTTGGAGTCTAAATGTGGACTCCTTATTTTTATTTCGACACAAACAGCTAAATTCCTGCTTCTTACCAACAAAAAAACCAGGGAGGTCACGATGGACATCCGTGGTTTATTTTTTCCTGCATGTGAAGAAAATTCTTTCACTGTCGTCTGAAGGAGGCAGTTCTGTAAAGTCTGCCGAAACATCCAGAACCTCAAAACCTTCATGATCAAGCCATTCCGTAAGTTGTAAAACCGGATATGTCCGTTGTTTATGAAGCTCTTCCACTTTTTCATACAAATCTGTTTCTTCGTCCCGTACAAAGAAAGTAAGTTCATGTTCCACACTATTGGGGGCTTCGCCCGGGAAACAATCCCATATATAGGATACAGTATCATCGGTCAGCGTGAATGTCTGATTCATAAAAATTTGCGACATTTTATATACAGAATGTACGTCAAACAGAAATAGTCCGTCCTCTTTTAAATGCCTCAATACTTGTCTGAAGGTATTCTTTACATCTTCTTCTTTTTCCAAATAGTTGAGGGAATCGCAAAATATCGTAATCAGATCGTACTCCCTCTGCAGATCGAGCTGAGCCATATCCTGTTGAAAAAGGGACAGCGCGGTGTTTCTCTCAAGAGCTTTTTGCTGAGCAATCACAAGCATATCTTCAGACAAATCAACTCCGGTTACCGTATAACCTTCCCCTGCAAGCCGTAAAGACAATTCCCCGGTGCCGCATGCAATATCGACAATGGCTTTCCCTTTTACAGCAAAGGTTTCAGACTGGCGCTTGACAAAATCAAGCCAGCCGTCATAATTCACGTCCTGCATTAAATAATCATAAATATAGGCAAAACGCTCATAACTCATTAAAGACTCTCGCTTACCTCAACAAATGAGGCATCTCCCCATAAACGCTCCAGGTTGTAATACCCTCTCTCATCCTTGTGGAAGACGTGAGCGACGATATCCCCAAGATCAACAAGGATCCACCTGGCCTGATCAAATCCTTCGAGACGTTTTACAGTATAGCCGCTCTCTTCTGCTTTGTCTTTCAGCTCACGTGCAATGGCCTGGACTTGCTTATCTGAGTTACCATGACAAATCAGGAAATAATCCGAAATCATTGATACACCTTTCATGTCAAGTACAACTATATCTTCTGCGCGTTTGTCATCCGCTGCTTTATAAGCTAATTCCAATAAACGTTGTTCCATGTTTTCATCTCCTCTGTTCAAGTACCAGTTTATTATAAAACCGGAATGTATCCGGATAGATTGCCTGGTTTTTTTTCATCAGAAACACGATGGTGTTCTGCAGTGCCTTTATGATTGCATTATCAAGGGATTCATCTGCTAACTCCCTCACTTCTTCCACTCCGGGAAAATGACGGTTCGGTTCTATATAATCAGCTAAATAAATCACTTTATCAAGTATGGACATGTTTTCGCATCCAGACGTGTGAAAACGGATGGCATCCAGTACTTCTGCATCACGAATGCCCGCTTCCCGTTCTACCAGGATGGCGCCTACAGGGGCATGCCAAAGTTCACTGTTATATTCTAATAGATCTGGTGCCAGACCTTCAGATACGATCAGCTGTTTCATTTCATTTTTATCCCTGAATTTAGCGTAGTCATGAAAAATCGCCGCAGTTTCAGCTTTCTTTACATCTGCCCCATATCGACGGGCAAGCCCTATGGCCGTTTCCATTACAGCGCATGTGTGTACAAAGCGGTGTTCTGTCAACTGTTCTTTCACAACCTCCAATGCTTCCTGTCTATCCATATAGTTTCTCCTCCTTTATAATTCGATACACCTCATCGGTCACCAGATAGCGGATTGATCTGTTTTCCTTTACGGACTCACGAATATAGGAGGAAGAAATGGAAAGAGAGGGTACTTCCACAAAGCGCATATCATAAGGCGTTTGATGAGAATAAGCCGGTCTGTTCACCCCGATGAAATGCACCATGTCAATAAGTTCCTCAATACGGAACCATTTTGGGAGATATTCGATCATATCCCCCCCGATAATGAAAGAGTAGTCAATGTCGGGATCTCTTTCAATCAAGGCTCTGACTGTATCGTACGTATAAGAAGGTCCTTCCCTTTGGAGCTCGATTTTCTCAATATTAAATTTCGGGTTCCCTTTTATCGCTTCTGCAAGCATTCTCAGCCTCTGCTCGACCGATACAGTTTCATCACGTTCCTTATGAGGAGGTACACGGTTCGGAAGAAAACGAATTTCGTCCAACTCCGCTTTTTCCAGGACCTGCTGTGCAATGACAAGATGGCCTAAATGGGGTGGATTGAAGGTACCTCCCAGAAGCCCTATTTTTTTCTTCATTTGCCTTTCATCCTTATCTTGGCAGGGTGATTTGCTTATTTTCTTTCGACTCTTTATAAAGGACAATCGTGCTGCCGATAACTTGTACAAGTTCTGCGTCGGTACCTTCCACAAGTGCTTCTGCCACTTCTGTTTTATCCCATTCACAGTTCTGAAGGACACTGATTTTCATCAGCTCTCTTTTCTCCAATGCTTCATCGATCTGTTTGATCATATTTTCATTGACGCCGCCTTTCCCAACTTGAAAAATCGGCGATAGATGATGTGCTTCCGAACGTAGATATCTTTTTTGTTTACCTGTTAACATTGTTAACCTCCCAGTTGTTTTAAAACGATGTTTTTCATTAATTCCGTATTAGGAGTGATCCCGGTCCATTTTGTGAACGCAAGAGCCCCTTGATATACAAACATATCGATTCCATTTTGAATGACTGCACCATGTTGTTCTGCCTGTCTCAAAAAGGACGTCTTTAGCGGATTATAAATGATGTCACTGAACACTGCCCCCGTTTTGACCCGGTCAACCCTTATTGGGGATTCTTCGGCTGCAGGGAACATGCCGATTGAAGTCGTCTGGATAACGATATCATATTGATGCAGCTTCAATTCAGCTTCCTGCAGCTTGCAATATTGTGACTCGATATCAACCGGACAAGAGTCGATCATATCGAAGGCCTTGTCATCTGAACGATTGGTAATATCGATGTTCCTTACTCCCAATGAAGCGAGGGTAAAGTAAATTGCCTTTGCAGCCCCGCCCGCTCCGATGATCAATACCTTCTTACTTGATAGATCACCTTGTATATCTTTTTTCAAGCCTTCCACGAAGCCTAACCCATCTGTATTGTAACCGATGAGCTTCCCTTCACGGTTGACAATCGTATTCACAGCCCCGATAGAGGCTGCCAAAGGATCTATCTCATCCAATAAAGGCATGACGGCCGTTTTATGGGGAACCGTTACGTTGATGCCTCTTAACCCGAGTGCCCTGATTCCCTTGATGGCATCAGGCAATTCACTGGGTACGACATGAAGCCTGCCATATGATGCCTGTATTCCTGCATCATGAAACGCTGCATTATGCATGACGGGAGACATGGAGTGGGCAATCGGATCTCCTATCACACCGTATAGATCATCCACTCTACCCCCTCCTAAATCAAAGACTTTCTTAAGAATACACTTACACCCTTCGGAACGTGGGCAGCAATACTTGCTCCCGGTTCATTCACTGTAATCCAGCCCAAGCCGGAGAAAACGATATCCGTCTTTGCTTCTTTTACTTTGAACTCATGCTTAACAAGCTCAGGAAATGTTTCCATATCCTCCCTGCGAGGAGGCTGCAGCAGCTCTCCTGCATGGTTCTTATACAGTTCATCGGCCTTATCCAATTTTGTCCGATGAATCGTCAATTCATTTGAGAAGTACGCAGTAAACGGCTGACGTTCCCCTTTCAAAAAGTCAAACCTGGATAATCCCCCAAAGAATAATGTCTGCTCCGGGTTCAGCTGGAACGTTCTCGGCTTGATTTCCTTTTTAGGGGTGATGATCTTCAAGTCCTGCTTATCCACGTAATGAGCCATTTGATGATGGTTGATGATACCAGGCGTATCGATGAGGGATTCATCTTCATCCAGCGGTATCTGGATCATATCCAAAGTGGTCCCTGGAAAATGGGAAGTCGTGATGACATCCTGCTCTCCGGAAACCTGCTTGATGATCCGATTAATGAAGGTTGATTTCCCGACATTCGTACAGCCAACCACATACACATCTTTCCCGTTGCGGTACTTCTCGATCGCCTGGATCGCTTCTTCCACGCCCTGACCCTTAGCCGCACTCACCAACTGAACATCGACCGGCTTCAACCCCAGTTGGCTCGCTTCATGCTTCATCCAATGAATCATCTTTGAGGGCTTAACAGATTTCGGTAATAAATCAACTTTATTACCGATTAACAGGATCGGGTTCGATCCGACGAAACGGTGAAGGCCAGGAAGCCAGCTCCCGTTAAAATCAAAAATGTCGACTATTTTAACGATCAGCCCTTCTGAATTCCCTATTTCATTCAGGATTTTCAAGAAGTCGTCATCGGTAAGGGGGACATCCTGTACTTCATTATAATGCTTCAGCCGGAAACATCTTTGACAGATGATTTCTTCCTTCTGCAATGCGGAAGGCGGGGCATAACCCATGCCTTCCTTGTCTTCTGTCTGAATTCCAACACCACAGCCTACACAAACTACTTCACTCACTTCTTTTCCTCCCACTCAAGCAGTCCTTTACGCTTGAAAAACTTCATGATTCTTCTCTCGACTTTCCGGTTAAACTTTGTAATGAAACCGTCTGATTGCGCTACAGGAACTACCAGAATCGTATGAAAACCATTTCTGTTCCCTCCGAGGACGTCTGTCAAAAGCTGATCCCCAATCACAACCGCTTCTTCCCTCTTGACACCCATTTCTTTAATGGCACGTCTGAACGCACGTCCCATCGGCTTTCGTGCCTGGAAAATGAATGGCACGCCCAGCGGATCTGAAAATGCCCCGACTCGTTTTTCATTATTATTCGAAACAATCGTCACAAGAATTCCATGTTCCTGCATTTCTTTAAACCATTGAATCAATTTAGGCGTGGCATTGGGCCTGTCCCATTCCACAAGTGTATTATCCAAATCTGTAATGATTGCTTTAATTCCTTTATCCTTTAAGTACTCCGGACGGATACTGAATATGTCCTGAACCTGTTCATCAGGTAAAAAATGCTTTAACACCATCTATACACCTCATATTTCTAAATCATTTATTACGTACTTTAACCCTAATTAAATCAATGATAACCAATTTTACTCGCAGATTCAAAATAAACCATATTATATGGGCACGGTCAATGAATATTACAACTATTCATAAATATTTTTCGACAAATTTCCAGGTGCTTCACAGCTGTGGATAACCTTATTCACATTATTCCCTTAATAAAGTTAGGTAATTTTACCAGTTGTATACAGTTTAATCACAACTTATCCACCAATAACTGTGGATAACGGAACGCTTGTTCTGAAAAAATATATTTGGTAAAGTTTAATTACTACTTCATAACTTACTAACGATATGTTTCAAAATAAAAATATATGACGATCTGGAGGTGAAATTAATGAGGAAACTATCGGACGAGCTGTTGTTGGATTCTTATTACAAAGCGTGCCAGCTTAAACTTAACTCTGAGTTCATTCGCCTCATCGAAATGGAAATTCACCGTCGGTCACTATCGCATCGAATAAAAGCTTCTTCATAAAATAAGAAAATGGACGGATCAGGTATCCGTCCTCTTTTTTTATTCTTTGAACTTCCCTATCGTTTCCCCCATTTTCACTTCACGCGGAACAGCTTTACCTTCTGAGAACAGGAACCGGTCTTTTTCAAATAGAAGAATGACAGTGGATCCGAAAGTGAAGTAAGCCACCTCTTCTCCCTGTTTCCATGAATTTCGCTCATTTACATATTCGATGCTGTTAACGAACATCGCTCCCACTTTTACGACTGACACCTTCCCGAGCTGATGCTGGAGCTCCGTGACTTCACGATAATTTTTAGAGAGTGCAGCTTTTCCATACAGCAGCCCTAAGTCATTTACCGGGTAAGAGTGGCTGCCCAGTGACCATTTATTCAGAACAGTCCCATTTATAGGGCTGTGTATGCGATGATAATTCGCCGGACTCAGGTAAAATACGCCAAATCCCCCTCCTATATAAGATGAAGCTTTTTCTCTGCTTCCCAGCATCTCAAGAACAGAATAAGACTTCCCTTTCACCATGATTTCAAGCTCGTCAGAAATGGAGCCGGTTTCGGCAAGCAGCCCGTCCACGGGGCTTACAGCATCATTCTCTCCATATTGGATCACCCTGGCATCTTCTTTCAGCTTTCTGATGAAGAATTCATGAAGTGTCCGATAATCCTTTGTGCTGCCTTCCAATTCGTTTACATCGATCTTGAATGTCCGGACGAAGCTTTGAATAAACGGCTTGCTCAAACGGGACTGAACAAATTTTTTCAATATAAATGATGACCATTTTTTATTAGTCAGTTCAATACATAACCGATAGATAGATTGTTTCACATTGACCCCTCTCCACTCGTTAAAAAACGATAACCTTTCGCAGTTTACTAAGTATATAATAAATTATCATTATATACTATATTGAAAGGGATTTTTATCTGCAGGAAAATCATTTTCTTACTGAAACAAACATAAGCATCTGTAAAATGAATATGGAGGAGGTGAATGCATTTTGTTACTCTCCGAAGTCGTTGACCAGACTGTAAGAAAGCTGAAATCACAAACCGCCAATCTCTTAACATTAACAAACTTGTCCCTAGGAGGATTCAGTGTCATTGCGACTCTTCACAATCAAATGAATCTTAGTCTGCTTCTCATTTTCATTGCTGCCTTAACGGACCGTTTTGATGGGATGGCGGCGAGAAGACTCAACATAGAATCGGAACTGGGTAAACAGCTGGATTCTATGAGTGATATCGTTTCTTTCGGTGTGGCCCCTGCCTTGCTGATCTATACGGCTATTCTAAATGAATTTTCATTTCCGGGAATGTTTTTCACGATTTTCTATATCGGATGCGGTGCCTTCCGGCTGGCTCGCTTTAATATCTCTGACAATACAGGCTATTTCACCGGGCTCCCCATTACCGCTGCCGGCTGTCTTTTAACACTGAGCTACTTAGCCATTCCGTATATTCCGGGTGAATTGGTATTATTCTTTACTATCATTCTATCTTTATTGATGATCAGTTCGTTTACCCTGAAAAAGGCGTAAAACAGAAGGACCGGCGACAATGATCGCCGGTCCTTGCGTTTCTTTTAACAGTTGTTATAGTACCACCATCCACCGAATAAGAAGAGAAGGATCAAAAGGACGACTGCCAGTGCAAAGTAGAACCCTCCGCCGCCGTAATACGGGGGGTAATAATAAGGATAACCAGGATAACCATATGGCATAAGATTACCTCCTAACTTACTTATTATGATTAATATATGTGCCCCGCTGAGCGACGGTGTAGGCAATTACCCTCTATATTTGGTCAATTGGCCTGTATACTTTTCAGGGACGTGCAAGGACTCGCTTCATGATTCATATGCTTCTAGTATAAGTCCTTCATGGAGGTGTAAATATGTCTGGCGTTCTAACAGCACTGGGGTATTTCTTCAAGGAATTAATATTTCTCGTCTCTTATGTAAAAAACAACGCGTTTCCTCAACCCTTATCGGCAGCAGATGAAAAAAAGTATTTACGCAAGATGGCCGATGGCGATGACCACGCACGAAATCTGCTGATCGAGCACAATTTACGTCTGGTCGCGCATATCGTGAAAAAATTTGAGAATACAGGCGAAGACCCAGAAGATTTAATTTCCATTGGGACCATAGGTTTAATCAAGGCCATCGAAAGTTATTCGGAAGGAAAAGGAACAAAGCTTGCGACCTATGCGGCAAGATGTATCGAGAATGAAATCCTCATGCATCTCCGGGCGCTTAAGAAAACTAAAAAAGACGTTTCCTTACATGATCCGATTGGTCAGGATAAAGAAGGAAATGAAATAAGCCTGATTGATATTTTAAAATCAGAAACTGACGATGTCATCGACACGATTCAATTGAGCATGGAACTCGAGAAAGTCCGTAAATATATCTGCGTGTTGGATGAAAGGGAAAAAGAAGTCATTGTCGGCCGCTTTGGGCTGGATATGAAAGAAGAGAAGACGCAAAGGGAAATTGCCAAAGAACTCGGCATATCCCGAAGCTATGTGTCACGTATAGAAAAACGTGCCCTCATGAAAATGTTTCACGAGTTCTACCGGGAAGAAAAAGAAAAAAGAAATATGTGAGCCGGAAGTTAATAGAAAATCGGGGTCTGCCTCCCGCTGCACTTTATGGAAGCGGAAGCAGACCCCGAAAACGATTTTCACTTAGTATTTACTAACAGCATTGAGTCTCTTCCGAATGACAGCAGCTTTCCTCACTGTCATTATCCACTTCTTTAATTTCTATGCTGCAGCAGTTCTTTGACTCTTTACCTTTTTCCCCTAAGAAAATTTTCACAAAGTTCATTTAACCCAACTCCTTTATTCGATTTAAACCAAATATTTTTGATTTATTGTTTACATCAAATTTATTTGATTTATAGAAATAGTATATTAGCAATTTTTTCTAAATGCAACTATTAAATCAAAAAAAATTGTTTTAATCACTTTTGTGATCCATCCTGCATACAGTAAATCAGTACATCAAAAAATATTGATTATTTCCTTGACACATGAAAATATTGGATATAAGATGAGGATATCAAGACGAATTAGAAATGAGGTTACAACAAATGAAGAAGGAAATACCATTACAAGACATTTCTAAACAAAAGATGTTTGAAACGTATGAAGCAAAATTCAAAGCAATCGCCGACCAAAAGAGACTTCAGATCATGAACATCTTGACCGAAAAAGGAGAAATGTGCGTTTGTGATCTTGCTCCGCTTATGGATATGGCCCAGTCGAAACTTTCCTATCACCTTAAAATCCTTCTCGATGCAAATATCATCACCAAAGAAACCAGAGGGACATGGAGCTACTATTCCTTGAACCAAAGCGAGATTAATCATCTTCTATCAGCTGAGCTATGTTGTCTGTTCAGGCCAACATGCTAATTTTTAGGATTTACATCAATTTTTTTTGATATATAAATCAATTTATTTTGATTAATGGAGGGGTTAACATGTTCAATATGTTCAAAGAAGAAATGATAATAAAACAAAAGATGAGTGAAATGAAGGAGATGGTTGAAAGAAATCAGGCTGAATCGTTCTTATTGCAACCCATCCTATCCAAATTCATCTCTAAAAAACCAAAGAGAAAGCACGCCTGCTGTAATAACTGCTGCCCGGCAGTAAGCTAAAAGGAAAGGGGATCAACTAGATGTGGGAAGAAACTTTAAGAAGCTTTCTTGAGATTGTACTCGAATTAACGGTTTTGTTTGTGATCATTTCATTTGCCATCAGTGCATTACAAGGATTCATCCCTTATGAAAAAATCGAGAAATTGATATCTGGCAGGAATAAAGCATGGGGTGCAGCTGCTGCGATCGTCTTTGCTTTCATTACTCCATTTTGCTCCTGCTCCACCATTCCTGTGGTGGTGAACATGCTGAAAAAGAAAATGCCTTTCGGTATTGTCATGATCTTTTTATTCGCTTCACCCGTTTTGGATCCAACCATCCTCACAATCATGGGAGTGGTTCTCGGCTGGAAGGTGACACTGATTTACACACTGGTCACTACCTTCTTCTCTATCGCTGTTGGATTTATTTTAGAAGCATTAGGATTTGAGAAATATGTCAAAAATGTCATGATGTCCGGCTTCAGTGAAGAGGAAAAGAAATTTTCCTTGAAGGGAGCAATGAAAGAAACCCTTCAATTAATGAGAAGTGTATTTCCATATCTTATCATCGGGGCAGCAGTTGGTGCAGTCATCCATGGTCTGGTTCCTACTGAATGGATATCCGATTTCTTTGGAAGAGATCATTGGTGGTTGATCCCGATTGCAGCCATTATCGGAGTTCCATTGTATATACGGCTATCCAGCATGATTCCCATATCACAGATTTTGATCATGAAAGGAATGGCTCTCGGTCCGGTTATGGCGATGATGATCAGTTCAGCGGGAGCGAGCCTTCCTGAAGTGGTCCTGCTCAAATCCATCTTTAAAAAAGAACTGGTCTTCATCTTTGTGCTATCGGTGATTTCAATGTCTACCGTCTCCGGATTCATCTTTTATTTAGTCTAATGAACAAAAGGCAGCCGCTCAAGAAGCAGCTGCCTTTTTATTTAACAACAGTTATTCGCTCCGATGAGGACCAGTCCTTCTCCCTCAGGTGTCTTCTCCAAGTCAATCGTTAGTTCTTGGGTTGCCGTCATGTCTGGGTCGATGGCAACCCGTATACCGTTGATGGTTTGAATGTTATCTGTTGGTTTCGGCTCGTCCATCGATACTGCAATTTGCGGTCCGCAGCACCCGGCAGCCGTAGATAGACGGATGCCTTCTGCTCCTTGTTCTTTTAGAATATCCAATAATACTTGTTTTGCTTGATCAGTAATCTGCATTTGAAATTCCCTCCTGTTAAGATTGTGGGTAGAGTTTACGTAAAGAGACCATCATTTCAGGTTTTACATTGATCTTTGGCCGTGATTGTTTCGCCATGGCTTCAGCCTCATCCAATGTTTTCGCTTTACCAAGTTCAAGCAGTGTCCCCACCGCCACGGTACCAGTTCGGTTGCTGCCTCCCTGGCAGTGAAAGAATACATTCTTGCCTTCTCTATAGGCAGATACAACCTGGTGGATAGATTCTTTTATGGAGTCATCCTGGTCACCCGCATCATCCACGATCGGGCTGTGGATACGAGTATACTCTGTATCATTATTTGGCGATTCAGCACGCAAATCAAAAACAAAATCGATCTGTTCATTCTTTACTGCTTCTTCAGCGTCGGCCGCCCCGCCGACATAAATACGATCCTTGATTAATTCATGATAGTTTTTAGTCATGTTGTTGTTACCTCCATTAATACTTCATATAATCCATCAGCTTGTTATAGCCGATCTTTTCTTCTTCCATCCAGGGAATCACCGCTGTTTTTTCTGCGAACTGTTCCTTCACTTTCAAAATCCACTCTTTTTCAGCGAGGGCTTTACCCTTTAACACTGGATCACTTGTTTTCGTTTGTAACAGATTTTGATTGATGACCCACCATTGGGGATGGATCGAGGCGCGCTTAAGGTCCTCCTGCAGGCGTGAAGCTTCCATTACAGGGGTTGCCTCAGCCAAGGTGACAATGACCACGGCTGTTTCTTCTTTGTTTCGTAATTTTGGCAATAGATCCTTTACACTGGAGGGGATATCCCCTGTGGATTTCTCAATTTCCTTACTGAATGACTCAGCCGCATCCAATAATAGGAGTGTATGACCGGTAGGTGCTGTGTCAATGACGACAATTTCATTCTCTGAGCGGGAAACCACTTCACTGAATGCCCTGAATAACGCAATCTCTTCTGTGCAGGGAGAGTTTAAATCTTCTTCTAAATAAGCCAGACCATCTTCCTCAAGATCATCTTTTGCGTTACTTAAAACCTCATCTTTATATTTTTCAACTTCCATTTTTGGATTGATGCTGCTGATTGTCAACCGTTCATTCAATTGATCATGATGAAATTGATAGTTGATATGAGCAGCGGGATCAGTCGTTGTTAAGTGAACCTTTTGCCCCTTCTCGACCAGCCCTACGGCAATTGCCGACGCAACGGTTGTTTTCCCGACGCCCCCTTTTCCCATGGTGAAGATTAAAGAAGTTTCTTTCCCTAATAAGTCTTCAATAAGATCATTTAACTTCCCTGTTTCTATTGAAGAGTCGATGTCATCTTTCATTTCACTTTCAGGCAGTATGTCCTGCTTGAATAAAGAGCGCAGATTGTTTACACCTGTCAGTGAATAGGAAACAAACGGGAGTGAGTAAGTGACCAATTGTTTCAGGTTTTCAGGCATTCCGCACAAAGCTTTTTGCTGCTTGTCATAGAAGGCAATTGAAATTGCATCGTCACTTACCCTTTCCTTTAAAAGGCCGTTGATAAGCAGATGCTGATTAACCAGCCCAATCTCCCTTAATTCTTCTGAGGCTCTATTGGCTTCTGCAAGAGAGGAACCGTCCGCTCTTGTAACAAGCAATAAAGTCGTTTGTTTTTTATCGGATAAGACTTCAACCGTTCTGGCATACAGGGCTTTTTTTTCTGAAAGCCCTGCCAGGGGCCCTAAACAAGATGCTCCGTGGGTACTTTCTTCAAGAAACCCATTCCATGCTGCAGGAAGCTGCAGTAAACGAAGCGTATGTCCAGTGGGAGCCGTATCAAATATGATGTGATCATATTCTTCTATCACCTCTTCATTGGAAAGGAGACCTGAAAACTCATCAAACGCGGCAATCTCCACTGTGCAGGCACCGGATAATTGTTCTTCCATGGTCGCAACCACAGTCTCAGGTAGAACTCCCTTGTACGGGCCGACCACTTTTTCGCGATACGCCCTGGCAGATTCTTCAGGGTCGATGTTACTGATAAAAAGATTGTCCTCACCGGGAACGGGTTTGGGCGTGTTTGAACATTCCATTTGGAACACATCCTGCAAGTTCGACGCAGGATCGGTACTTATGAGGAGAACCTTCTTCCCGCCATCGGCTAGAGCAAGTGCAGTTGCACTTGCTGTTGACGTCTTGCCCACACCTCCTTTACCTGTTATGAAAAGGAATGGAGTGTGAACAGCATGTTGAGGTAAATAAGGTTGAAACATAATGTCCTTCCTTTCTTACTTCCGTGATTTTAAATCCAGGGATAAGCGAACTTTGGGTTTCTTGGTTAATTCTTCCGGGGGAAGGTTGAACCATTCTGCCAATTCCTCATTGGTCGGGTAAGTTCCCATATTGACAACTTCACCGTCTTTCAACACTAAAGGCAATGAGTCCGGCCCCTTTTCTTGAAGGGTTTTGCTCACGACCGGATTTTCTGCAAATTTCTCCGGTTCATTTGTTAGCTGATAACGCGAGATGCTGAACCCTTTTTGTTCAAGCGAATATACGGCTGATGCTATCCGGGTAAGCTCGGGGTCGACACTTGGTCCACATACACCTGTAGAACAGCACATGGCCGGATCAAAGATCTCAACTTTTTTCATCGTAACACTCCTCTATTATCCATAAGCACTTACTTATATTTAAGTAATAAAGAAACCAAGAGAAAAATCTCTTGGTTATGTTTTTTTATTCACCCGTCTCAGCAAAACGGTTGATTCGTTCACCGATTTCGTCTCGTACTCGCTGGAAGAATGCCCATTTTTCTTCTTCGGTTCCTTCAGCTTTTGCAGGGTCATCAAATCCCCAATGCTCCCGTTTTACATGAGGAGGGGTCATTGGACATTTATCTGCAGCATCTCCGCATAGCGTTACGACCAGGTCGGAATTATTCAAGATTTCAGGGTCGATGATATCTGATGTTTGATTTGTGATATCGATTCCTGACTCTTTCATCGCCTTAACCGCATTGGGGTTCAAGCCATGAGCTTCGATTCCCGCACTATATACGTTCCACTCATCACCTAAGTGTTTTTTTGCCCAGCCTTCAGCCATTTGGCTTCTGCATGAATTACCTGTGCATAGGAAGTAGATGGTTTTCTTTGACATGTTGAATCTCTCCTTTAATGTTTGTTAAATAATTAATAACCATAAGTAAAGTCCGACTAATGTAATGAACAGGGTTGGGATGGTCAAAATGATTCCTGTTTTAAAATACGTCCCCCAGGAGATTTTTACTCCTTTTAATGAAAGAACGTGGAGCCATAATAATGTAGCGAGTGACCCGATTGGCGTGATCTTCGGTCCAAGATCCGATCCGATGACATTCGCGTAGATGAGCGCTTCGCGGACAACCCCGGTAGTATCAGTGTCTGCAATCGCAAGGGCATCAATCATGACGGTCGGCATATTGTTCATAATGGAAGAAAGAATCGCCGCGATGAATCCCATTCCGACTGTAGCTGCGAATAAACCTTGGTCAGCAGTCATCTGGATGACGTCTGCCAGCACATTGGTAAGTCCTACATTACGAAGACCATACACGACGACGTACATTCCAATCGAGAAAAACACGATAGCCCACGGAGCGCCTTTGATGACGGTCTTCGTATTGACAGCTGCACTCCTTCTCGCCATTGCCAAAAAGAAAATAGCGACAATCCCTGCAATGATGGATACCGGAAGACCGATGAACTCACTTGCAAAGTAGCCGATCAATAAGACAGCCAGAACAACCCAGGAAAGACGGAACATTTTCTCGTCACGGATCGCTTCAACCGGTTTTTTCAGCTGGGAAACATCATAGTTCTTAGGAATGCTTTTACGGAAGAATAGATACAGAACCAAAATGCTTGCCCCTAGCGAGAAGAAGTTCGGAACAATCATCCGGGAAGCAAACTCTACAAACCCTATGCCAAAAAAGTCAGCGGAGACGATATTCACCAGGTTGCTGACGACCAGAGGAAGGGATGTCGTGTCAGCGATAAAGCCGCTGGCAATGATAAACGGAAATACAAGTTTCTCACTGAAGTTCAGGTTCCGTACCATCGCTAATACGATGGGTGTCAGTATAAGGGCTGCTCCATCGTTTGCAAAGAGAGCTGCCACAACCGCACCTAACAATGAAACGTAGACGAACATCCGAACGCCGTTCCCTTTTGCTGCCTTTGCCATATGTAAGGCAGCCCACTCGAAGAATCCAATCTCATCAAGTATGAGTGATATGATGATGATGGCGATGAACGCTAAAGTCGCATTCCAAACGATAGATGTGACATCCACCACATCATTGAAATCGACGACCCCTGCAACCAGCGCCAATACGGCTCCTCCGCAAGCGGACCAGCCTATGGAAAGCCCTTTAGGCTGCCATATGACGAGAACAAGGGTGATGAGAAAGATCACTGATGCTAAAATGGTCATAATTCCTTTTACCTCCAATTATTCACAAGATATCCGCAAGCCCTGTTCCTCCAATTCCTTCAGTTTGAAGTCCTGGTTCGGAAGGTGATCAAGCAGGGTTTGGATCATCGGAAAGTATTCACTATCACGGTTGAGGGAATAAATAATCCACTGCCCCCTGCGCTTTTCCCTTACAATCCCGACATCCTTTAATTTTCGCACATGCTGACTGATGGCAGGTTGACTGGCTTTAAAAATTTCTACGAATTCACATACGCAGCAGTCATTCGTATCCAGTATCTTCACCATCCTCAAACGGGTTTTATCCCCTAATAATTTCAAGATTGCAGCAGACTTATCGATTTCAATAGCCGATGCTTTCATCAAATCACCTCCAGGCTTTTTTCGGGTATCAATATATTATTCTATGCTTATATAATATTTCACTTATATATGGATGACAAGTGATTTTTAGTTGAATTTTAATTCTAAATATTAGTAAAATTTATGAATACTTCTAATAGAGAGTGTGGAATTCTAATGAAAAAATTATTCATTGATGAAATGAAAGCTGAAGACTGGGCAGGGGTAAGAGAGATTTATGTAGAAGGGATAGCAACCGGGAATGCAACCTTTCAAAAAGAAGCCCCCACCTGGGAAGAATGGGATGAGGGTCATGCTAAGGAAGGGAGGATTGTGGCACGTACAGCTGATTCTTTACAGGGCTGGGCTGCATTGAGCCCGGTTTCCGGCAGATGTGTTTATGCAGGGGTAGCTGAAGTAAGTGTATATGTTTCGACTCAACATCAGGGTAAAGGCACGGGGAGCCTCCTTCTGGATGCTCTGATAGAAGTCAGTGAATCTCATGGTTATTGGACCCTGCAAGCGGGAATATTCCCTGAAAATGTTTCAAGTATCAGATTGCATGAAAAGCATGGATTCCGTGTTGTGGGCCATAGAGAAAAAATTGGTATGTTGGACGGTGTATGGCGGGATACCCTTTTGTTGGAAAGGAGAAGCAAATCGGTAGGGACAGGACAAATGTAACTAAAAAAAGCGATCCAAAATTGATCGCTTTTTAACAGATTCAATATTTCTCTCTCTAAACTACTCCACACTGACTTCAGCAGCAATGATCAAACCAATGACAGACGTTAAGACAAGACCCATTATCATGGAAAACATCTCATTCACTCCTTTTTTAAGTCAGGAATCAACTTTCCTTCTTACTATTAATGTATCACTTTTACTCGCCGATTCTCGGGCCAAACGTGAACAACTCTTTACTAATACATGACAGATTTGTGACCGGATCTTCCTTAACTGCATAGTTCTGTTCATGAAAAAAGGGATGCCTCACTCTAAGAGGCATCCCTTTTGATCATCTGTCATTTCTTTTCTTTTTCTTATGAAAGACAGCAGTCCAGACTAGAATATTCAGAAACAATTCTTCCACCTTCTTTCGTGTAACTAGGCAGAATCCTTCTCTACCCATAGCGCATTTCTTCTCTTCTCCTGTATGTTCATCATTTTTCATTCTCCTCTCCTTATTTGCTTTCAGTTCCGAGCATTAATAAATGCGTGTTGTGAATTGCTGCTTCATTTTCGTTTGTTCATACTGCTTCATCACGCTGCAGTTATGTTCTGCTTCCTCAAACGATTCTTGTTTCTTTTTAAATGTAACCGTCATGAATAAAAGATTCAGTGTCATACTTATCACCCCTTTCAAAGCCTATTTTTGGCAGTAAAAAACCGCACAGAGCTTCCTTCCCCGCACGGCACAAAAAGCCGCAGGAAAGTACATTCTCCCCGCGGCTTCATTTAAATTATAAATTGAATTAAATGAAATTCATCCCACAAGCGGTCGAATGGTTAAAACAATATTCTGTTGAGTTGAATTTATTAGCAGCAATGATCATTTTCTTCGACCTCCTTTAGTGTGATTTTTTTCTTACATTGGTTAGTATATCCAATTCTCCCTGAATTGTAAACATTTTCTTTTCAACAAATTTCGATTTTCGCATCATGCTCTACCATAGTATTCCATTCCTCCGTTTGCGAGGCGGCAAAAGCTCTATATTAATGAAAAATAGACGAAAAAAATGGACCCTGTGGAAGGGTCCATAATAAAAACCCGAACTAATTTGACTCATCGGAAGCAAATTAGTTCGGGTTACTTAGACTGAAACACTTTTGTTCCAGCCTCTTTTTATTCATCTACTGATTGCAGATCTTTTTTATATTTTATCGCTTTGGTAAAGAAGATGAGTGACAGTCCAAGTAATACGATGGTGCCTGACATCAGGGTCATCGTTTTGATCTCCGTCACGGTTTCTGAGGGAATTACCACACCGAGATACATGAATACACTCAGTGCCAACAGCGTAAATCCGTACCGTTTAAAGTCATTCATCTTATCTTGCAGCTTCTTTTTATTTAGTGTGTGCTTCATCTCGCCATCACCTACTTTTGAACTAGTAACCTCTCATTCTATGGTAACATATGCAGGCGGGCAGCCTGCCATGTAATTGATACCAGTTCTTCCAACAGGCAATTAGCGTGATAAAGCTCTTTCTAGATCTTCGATAAGATCCTCTGCATCCTCAAGGCCGACCGAGATCCTTACCAGGCCATCCGTGATTCCTAATTCGATGCGGCGGTCCCGCGGAATCGATGCATGTGTCATACGTGCAGGAACAGATATCAGACTCTCAACCGCCCCAAGGCTTTCAGCCAATGTAAAATACTTTGTGTTGGTCAGAAGTCGGTCTGCATTTTCTTCACTTCCCACATCGAAAGATACCATCCCCCCGAATCCACCAGCCTGCTTTTTCGCGACGGTATGATGAGGATGAGTTTCCAGGCCTGGATAATAGACCTTTGAAACCTTCGGGTGCTTCGTCAGGTAGTCTACAATTTTCTTCGTATTCTCTTCATGCTCCTCCATTCTGAGGCCGAGCGTTTTGATGCCCCTGATCAGAAGCCACGAATCCTGTGGTCCCAATACGCCGCCGGTGGAATTCTGAACAAAGAACAAGTCTTCTGCCAGTTCATCGGAATTGACGACGGCGAGTCCTGCCACTACGTCACTGTGCCCTCCGATATATTTTGTCGCACTATGAAGCACGATATCAGCCCCAAGGCTTAACGGGTTCTGCCAATATGGGGTACTGAACGTATTATCAACGATGGTCAATAGATTGTGTTTCTTGGCTAGCGCTGCCGCTGCTTCGATATCGGTTATCTTCAGTAATGGATTTGTCGGTGTTTCAATATAAACCGCTTTTGTATTCGGCTTGATTGCCTTTTCGATATGTTCAATTTCACTGGAATCCACGAATGTCGATTGAATGCCGAGACGGTTCAATACCTTCGTCATCACTCTGTAAGTGCCGCCGTATACATCATCCGTCAGCACGACATGATCTCCGCTGTCAAACAACATCATCACGGCCGTAATGGCTGCCATTCCGGACCCGAACGCAAACCCTTTCTTTCCGCCTTCCAGATCCTTGATGAGTTCTTCAAGTGCGTGTCTGGTCGGGTTCCCTGATCTGGAATATTCAAATCCTTTATGTTTGCCCACTTCATCCTGCTTATATGTGCTCACTTGATAGATCGGTGTAGAAACCGCTCCTGTTTGCGGATCAAGTCCGACTCCTCCGTGGATTAGCTGTGTTTTCTTTTTCATGATCAAATTCCTCCTTCATAAATTTTCTTGCTTAAGTAACGTTCGCTCGAGTCAGGAAAGATGGTCAGGATATTGCTTCCGGCCTCGGCCCTCTCTGCTTCCATCAGGGCTGCATGCAGCGCCGCACCAGAAGAACTCCCCACCAGCAGTCCTTCCTGAACTGCCAGTTCTTTCACTCTTCTGAAAGCATCCTCATCGCTAACGGTATGAATCGCATCGAAATAGGATGTATCCATATACCCCGGAAGGAATTCCATACCGATGCCTTCGGTTTTATGAGGTCCGGACAGCCCTCCATTCAATATCGAGCCTTCGGGTTCCACGATGACCGTCTTGATTTTTGGATTCATTTCTTTCAGGTAACGCGAAGTTCCCATGAATGTACCGCCTGTTCCGGCGCCAGCGACAAAGCTGTGGATTTGACCATTCATCTGCTTCCACACTTCCGGACCCAGTGTTTTATAGTAAGTGGCAGGATTTGCTTCATTTTCAAACTGACCTGGATAATAGGAGTTATCGATTTCTTCCGAAAGCTCTTTCGCTTTTGCAATAGCACCTTTCATCCCAAGTTCAGTGGGCGTATGAATGATTTCCGCTCCCAGGGCTTTCATCAGGTCCTGCTTTTCGATGCTGAATTTTTCCGGCACGCAAAAAATGACTCTATAACCGGAATTCACAGCGGCCAAAGCCAATCCGATGCCTGTATTCCCCGCGGTTGGTTCGATGAACACTCCGCCCGGCTTGATTTTTCCCGTTTCCTCTGCCTCTTTCATTAATTCGATACCCAGCCGGTCCTTGATACTTCCACCTGGATTGAAGAATTCCAGTTTGACAAAAAGCCGGACACCGTTTTTCAGGGGAAAATGCGTGAGTTCCATCACTGGAGTGTTTCCTATCAGCTCATGCACACTTTTATATACATCCATTTCACTGCCCCCTTTATCTCGAAATAAAAAAGCCGACCTTTGCACACACTTCTCTTCACTATCAGTCCATGGAAGCATCAGCGGTTTTGCTGCGGCTTCTTAAGAACGGAAAGAGAATACGTGGGCGCTTGGGTCAGCTTTTTTCTCTATACTTTATACGGATTCTACAATGTTCATAACCATTTTAGCAGAGTGCAGGGCTGCTTTTTCCAGGTATTGCTCGAAGGAAACGTCTGATTCCTTTCCTGCTATATCTGATAAAGAGCGGATGATCACGAATGGGACATTGAATTGGTGTGCTACCTGCGCAATCGCAGCTGCTTCCATTTCAACGGCCTGTAAGCTTGTGAACTTATCACGAATCGCTTCTACCCGTGCAGGATCATTCATGAATGAGTCTCCGGTTGCAATCAACCCTGATACAACCTGGGCATCTCCCAGTTCCCTGACACTCTCCACTGCTGCTGTCATCAATTTCTCATCTGCTGTGAATGCAGCAGGCAATTGAGGAACCTGGCCGTATTCATATCCAAAAGCAGTCACATCAACATCGTGATGGCGCACTTCTGTTGAGATGACGACATCACCTACATTCAATGAAGGATCAAATCCTCCAGCTGACCCTGTATTGATGATGGCATCCGGCTTGAAGTGCTGTAACAATACGGCTGTGGACATAGCAGCGTTTACCTTTCCGATTCCGGAACGGAGTAGGATCACTTCTTTCCCTTTCATCGTCCCGCTTGTATATTCACACCCGGCAATCGTTTCGGTTTGCGGATTTGTAATATTTTCTCTAAGTAAAGCTACTTCTTCTTCCATTGCTCCAATGATGGCGATTCTCACATTAAAACCTCTTTCTATTGTTTAGTCGCCTCCATAATCCAGACAAAGTTATTCATCTGGCGAAAATTCACGGAAAACCCCTCTGCACTCAATAACCCTTTGAGAACTTCCAGAGTCGTATAGTATTCCCGTTTTAGATCTTCTGCAAGATTCAGAAAGCCTTTATCTAAAGCTAGATCTATGGCGGCATGATAATGCTGTTCCGTTTCAAACATCGTATCAGCAAATACTATTTTACCACCTTGTGCAAGCAAGTTTCCATATATCCCAAAGGCTTTTCCTTTTTCTTCGTCTGTTAAATGGTGAAAAGCATACGTACTGACAATCGTGTCAACGCTGCCGTCCAGCTTAAATTCGAGAAAATCCCCGTCTAAAAACGGGACTTTATCCCCCAGCTTCTGCTGCCCGATGAGTCTCATCTCCGGAGAAGGTTCGAACGGGATGACGTTCAACCCGGCTTCAGACAGTTTAACTGTCAGATTCCCGGTCCCTGGCCCGAATTCTACAACTGTCCCATTAGAGCGGGTAACGACCTCCTCCAGGATAGCATCATATTTTTCAAAGACTTCCTTGTACTCTGCATCTTTCCCTGCGACCGTATCATCGTAAGAATCTGCCCAGTCTTCGAACAAATCCAAGAACTCTCTTCCCATCCTAAGCACCCCAGTTTTAAATTAAGTTTATAATTCCTATCAATATACTATGAATTAATTTTAAAACTGTTATTAAAGTATCATATTACTTTTATTAATTCAACAAAAAATATTTGTAAAAGTAACGATCACACACTAAAATGATAGTGTCAAAGTTAGAAATGGACAAAGTGATCACAGATCACTTTTCGTATTAAGGAGGACTTTCAATGAATTTTTCATTTGATTTAATTGAAGATAAAGTGGAGTTTTTTGAGGCAGATCAATTAAAAACCCTGGAGAAGAAAATAGATGAGCAAATCGAGCACAACAAGGCGATTATGTTAAACGTGCACCATGTACAGCACAATGTATCCATCGATGAAAATGGAAGAAGGCTCTATACAGCCGTCGTTCATTTCAAGGTGAAGAAATAAAAAAAGCTCCGGGCAACTCGCCGGAGCTTTCTCTTACTTAATCTTTATCGTTTTCTATCAGTTCTTCCACCTTTGTCGGCTGCCATCCTTGACCGTCATTCCATTGCAGATATACCCGATAGGCTGTAGAACCGCCTTTCTCGGTAATAGTACCAATGGATTTTTGCGGACCGCCGTTTCCTTCGATGTACCAAACCGTCATGTTATCCTGCGGGATGCCGGTTGCATAGGATAGAGCTTGCTCTTTTTCCTGCCAATCGACACTGCCAGTATCATATGACGATACATGCTCACCTGACTGCTGTGTTCCGACCGGCTCCCAATCAGGGTGCACAATCGTTCTCTTTACATTTGGTTCGCTGCTTTCCTCTATCTGGGCGCTGCTGTCATCAAGTGCAACAGATTCCTTTTCCTCTGGTGACTCTTCTTGCTCTTCCTCTTTGGTTTTATCTTCTTCTTCTTTCTTTTTATCTTTTTCTTTCTCTGATTCAGATGACTCTTCTTCTTTCATAGAAACAGAGTTCTCATCATTTTTTTGTTCACTATCGTTATCGCGATCAGCACTATTTTCAGCCGAATTCTTGTCACTGTTTTCAACCTTTGTTGATGCATTTTCTTTATCGGAACCGTTACCGGTCAGAATAGTGGCGCCTACCACTACGATCAAGAGAACAACAACAGCGATCATTATGTTTAATACTGTATTGGTTTTAGATTTAGAGCGTCGATCTAATCGAGATTTATATTTCGCCATAAGATTCCCTCCTATTATCCTAAACATTTTAACATGATAGAGTAATAAGAATAAAGCGAAACATGACCCAATTTCTAAGTGTAATGGAGATTGGTACGTTCGGAACAGGAGGTTTTACTCATTCTCAAGCTTATAGACAGCGTCCACACTGTCTTTGAAAATCGGATAAATTCCCCCTTCATTGATGAGCACATCCATATTGACAGCGACCAAAGCATATTTAGGATCTTCAAAAGGAAAGTAACCTGCAAACCATTTATTGTACAGTTCCTTGCCTTCAAGCTTTGTCCCTGTTTGGGCGGTCCCGGTTTTACCTGCAATCGTATAAAGAGCTGTGTCTAAATGAGGGGCGGTCCCTTCAGGAGAGTGGACGACCCCCCTCAAATACTGCTGCAGTTTCATGGCGGTGAAAGGGGAAATTTTATCTCCATCCATTTTCTTTTTAGGAAAAGAAAACATGCTTGTCCCGTTTTGATAATCGATGGATGTCGCCGCACTGACCATGTACTTTTCCCCGCCCCTGGCAATGGTCGCCATCATATTGGCGATACCGAGCGGGGTGACTCTGACTTCCTTCTGTCCTATACCGGTTTGAGAGATAAAGTTGAAATCTTTTCTTTCATCGTCTGAGACGAAAATTCTTCCATCACTCACTTGCAGCTGTGAAAAATCCTCATAATGAAAAACATTTCCCTCCCAGCTGATGTCACCTAATAAGCCAAGCTTTCCTGCATATTCCTCAAGGGAATGCGCATCTTTTTCCACCAATTCTTTTGCCAAATCAGCAAATGTTCTATTACAGCTGACTGCGATACTTGTTTTAATATTAATCGTACCATGTTGTTTCTCAGCGGGTTTACCATAGATATCTTGATCGCAATTGAACATGCGGGATTCATCCACGATTCCTTCATCCATGGCGGCAGCGGCAACGACTGTTTTGAAGACAGAACCTGGCGCCAAGGCTTTCAGCATGTAATTGGCTGCACCCCCGCTGAATGGATCACTGGTGTTAACTGCGGGCCGCGACACGCTGGCAAGTATTTGACTATTTTCGATGTCCAAGAGCAGCAATCCGCCTTTTTCAATATTGTACTGATCTGCCACCGTTTCCAAGGCCTGCTGCATGTCTGTGTCAATTGTCGTTTTGACATTGAGGGGATAAAATGGATTCGCAGGTGCGAGATACTTTACGTCCGCCCCAAATAAAGGTCCTCCGATCGCATCTACATGATAGATCAGCTTGGACTGTTCTTCAGAAATCAGCCATTCATCAAATATTTCCTGCATCCCGGTCACACCTATTTTCTGGTGCACCCCTTTTACTTTATCAGGGTAGCGTTCATGAAATTCTTCTGCATTTTCCCCCGTTATTCCAATCAACTGAGAAGCAGGGACATGTTCATTCTTGAATTTTCTTGTCACGGCAAATACCCCTTGGATTTTCAACGCATTTATCTCTTTCATTTGTTCTTCAGAAAGCTGATACGCCTCTTTTCCTCCAAATACAATCGGTCCTTTAGCATGCTCGAGTTTGGTTTCAATGATTTCAGGGGTGACATGGATGATATGCGCTACTTCTTCAACCGGCCACTCCATTCTTTTTAAAAAAGGAAATAAGACAAGAACATTTTTTTCTTGGAACGTCAGAGGCTTGCCATTTCGGTCCAAAAACTGTCCTCTGCCTTCATCAATGACGAGCTGTTGTGTCCGTTGAGCCACACTTTCCTCAATTAAATTGATCTTATGCTTTGAGAACGATTCTGTCTGGAATAATTGGAGCTGCATTAATCTGGCAGATAGCAGTATGAGTCCCACAAGCAGTAAGATGCCAAGCAGCCTGACCCGTTTTCGTATCATTCCTCTTCACCTCGTCTACATTGTTGACGAGATTTTAGAGTTCTAACCGTTAAGGGGATTGGGCTAGTCTCAGTGTGTGTATGTATGGAATCTATTAGAAACCGGTGATTCGATGGGAAATATGAAATCGATGCGGTGTGCGGTATGGGTACGCAAATTAGAATCATTATTATAAGATCATAAATCAGGAAAGTGGATCGTATTTCTTGAATTAGGATCGTATTTCTCCCATTAGGATCGTATTTCTCGAATCAGGATCGTATTTTCCGATTTAGGATCATATTTGCTTGTCCTCACAAACATCTCTCCTTTCAAAGTGTGAATGAAGAGACGAAAAGCTTACAATTCCGGAAAAGGTGCATTTAATCGTATGGTTTCCTTCAATCCATAGAATGAGCTAGCTGCTTTAGGATCCAATATAAGTCTTATTCCAAAAAACATTTAATGACACTTTCCTGATGGATCTGCAAAAAAAAGGAAGAAACCCTGAACAGGCTTCTTCCTTTCATTGTATTTGATCAGCTTACTTCTACAATCTTCACATTCATTTCCCCGCCTGGTGTCTGAACGGTTACTTTCGCTCCTACTTTATGGCCGAGAAGGCTTTTCGCGATAGGAGAATCATTGGAGATTTTCCCTTCGAATGGATCTGCTTCTGCACTTCCGACGATTGTATATGTTTCCTCGTCTCCATCAGGCAGTTCCACGAACGTTACTTTCTTACCTAATTGAACTGTATCTGAATTCATGTCATCTTCCTGTATGACCTTAGCATTGCGAATCATATTTTCCAATGTAGAGATGCGGCCTTCAACGAATGCCTGCTCGTCTTTCGCTGCATCATACTCAGAGTTCTCTGAAAGATCCCCGAAGCTTCTGGCGATCTTGATGCGCTCCACTACTTCCTTACGTTTTACCGTTTTAAGATTTTCTAATTCTTTCTCTAATTTTTCTTTACCCTCTAATGTCATCGGGTATACTTTTTCTGTACTCATGACCCTCTTCACTCCTTAACTGTCTTAAAGCTTCCCAAGCTTTTTATGTAGTTCATGGTGCACGATAATGTAAAGGCAGGGAATGGAGGGAAAGACTCTTCTCCTCCATTCCCCGGTTCCGTTACATTGATGGGAATTTAACCTATATATGTTTATCTATGTTATCGTATTACAAAAATGACTTTTGTTCAAGAATTGTTTGAATTTTTGTTACCATTAAATCGATTGCCACGTGATTATGGCCGCCTTCAGGAATGATGACATCCGCATATCGTTTCGTCGGTTCGATGAATTGATTATGCATCGGGCGCACCACGGTGATGTATTGATCGATCACTGAATCAATTGAACGGCCTCTTTCTTTGATATCACGGAGCATCCTTCTGATGATGCGCAGATCTGCATCCGTATCAACGTAAAGCTTGATATCCATTAAGTTGCGCAATCTTTCATCTTCTAATACTAAAATTCCTTCTAAAATGATGACATCCTTTGGTTCTACCAAAATAGTGTCGTCAGAACGGGTATGCATTTTATAATCATATACAGGCTTCTTAACCGACTGGTGGTTAAGAAGTTCGTTTAGATGCTCAATGAGAAGATCGTTATCGAAGGCCAAAGGATGATCGTAATTGGTTTTCAAACGCTCCTCAAAAGGCAGATTTGATTGATCTTTATAATAATAATCCTGTTGCAGCATTAAAATCGAGTGTCCCTGGAATTGCTCATAGATGGCTTTCGTCACACTTGTTTTTCCAGATCCTGATCCTCCTGCTACACCAATAACAACCGGTTTATGTTTCATAACGTTTATGTGTTCTCCTTTCGCATCATGTTGTCAGGGTACACCCTCTGATCAACTTTGAACTTTACGATTTGCAGCGGATGCCGCGCCACGTCAAGCTCATTTCCTTTATCATCCCAGATCTGTCCGATCACTTGTGTGAAATTAGAGATCTCAGGCCCGAAAAATTCAACTTCCTGCCCGGACTTAAAATGATTTCGCTGCTGCAGCGTAACAATCCCGGTTTCCTCATCATAATCGAGCACCAGTCCGACGAATTCATAATTTGTATTCTTTTTATTGTGGACCCCGAACATCTGCTCCTTGAATCCCGGGACCCCTTCAAAGAATGCAGGAGCCGCCTCCCGGTTGGCGCATTTTTCAAGTTCTTCAAGCCATTCTTTCTTGATCTTGAAATGATCCGGATCTTTACAATATTCATCTATGACTTTACGGTAGACACTTACTACTGTTGCAACATAATGAATCGATTTCATCCGTCCTTCAATCTTAAGGCTGTCAATTCCAAGTTCGATCATTCTTGGAATCGATTCAACGAGCTTCAAGTCTTTCGGACTCATGGCAAAAGGAGCATCATTTTCACTGTATAGAGCCTGTTCATTACCGTCTTCAAGCTGATAGAGATCATAATCCCATCGGCATGATTGACAGCAGCCTCCACGGTTAGAGTCGCGTGCAGTCATGTGATTGCTCAATGTACAGCGCCCTGAATATGCAATGCACATGGCCCCATGGATGAAAGTCTCGATTTCTATATCGACTTTTTCCTTCATCTCACGGATCTCTTCGCCGCTCGTTTCACGCGCCAGCACAACACGGTCCAGACCTTCTTCTTTCCAGAACTGAACAGCCTTCCAATTGGATAAGCTCTGCTGTGTACTTAAATGAACCTCAACCTTCGGGGCAACCCGTCTGCAGGTCTCGATAATCAACGGGTCTGCTACAATGATTCCTGCAATTCCAGCTTCTTCGAGACCCATTAAGTACTCTTCCAGACCATCCATGTTCTCATTATGGGCATAGATATTTGTGGTTACATAAATCTTGGCCCCATACTTCCGTGCGAACTCCACACCCTCTTTCATTTCTTCCAGTGTGAAATTGCCTGCGTTTGAACGCAGTCCGAATTCCTGTCCGCCAATATAAACTGCATCTGCACCATAGTGCACGGCTATTTTCAATTTTTCAAGGTTACCGGCAGGAGCCAATAACTCAGGCTTCTTCACAATAACACGTTTACCATCAACAACGTTAGAGATAGGGTCTTTAACAACCATGGTCAACGTTACTCCTCCGTTCTTTTCATCTTTCTTCATCTGATTCAATAGACCGTTTCTTTAAAGAAGAAACCTGTATCTAGCGGGCGGCTTTCAGGCTGAAGCTGTTTCGCTTCCTCTAACAGTTCATCCTTGATTTCATCGTACTGTTCTTCATCCTGTACAAATAAATCGATCGCTTTCCGATACAGTTTCGTGACTTCCACTACGTATTCCGATGGTTTCAACACACCATCGATCTTGAATGAATCGATACCTGCTTCAATCATTTCGCCAAGTTCATCAATGATGCACATATCATTCGGGCTCATGATATGAGTACCGTTTTCATCTTCGAAAATAGGATAGTGGTTATGACGTTCTTTGTCATGGAGGTACATATTCTTCTGCTCCTTGCGGTTTTCCACTTCCATCACTTTTCCTTGATATTCAAAGTAGTTACCGAGCAGGGAGCGTTTCGATTGGAACATGCATGTCATGCCATGCACCTGAACCTCGACTTCCACTTCTGCATTTTCCTTGATTTCCACAATGGCATCCATGCTTAATTCACGGGCAAGGACGGCACGTTTTGCCCCTTTTCTGCCCCAGTAATTGCATGTGTACCAATTTGTTGCCGTCGTTTCCGTGTTCCAATGCAGCTTCATATCGGGTGCCGCGCTTCTTGCAGCCATCAATACAGCAGGATCGCCAAAGACGATGGCATCCGCTTCAGCATCCTTTAAGAAAGAAATATACTCTTCAAGCTCCTCGATTTTATCATTATGAAAAATCGCATTCATTGCGATGTATACCTTTTTGCCATAAACGTGGGCAGTCTTAATGGCCTTTTTTATGTCTTCTTTTGAGAATTCCCCTGCCAGGCGCAATCCAAATTTTTGTTCACCGATGACGAATGCATCCGCTCCGGCATGGGCTAAAGGTTCAATATCAGAAAGGGATGTCGGGGTCACTAACAGCTCGGGCATTTTCACTTTCGGTCACCTCTTTTTTTACTTATGGCAATACCATCCCCTACTGGTAAGATGGCTGTTTCGTAATCTTCATGACTCATCAGCCAAGCATTATATTTCTGCAGCTTCTTCACCATGTTCCGGATTCTTTTTTGTTCGATTTCTTCTTCTGCTACAAGTCCCTTGAATAAAACATTGTCTGAATAGACGACGCCGTTTCCTGAAAGCATCGCTGAATAAAGATCAAAAAATTTCTGGTATTGGCCTTTTGCTGCATCAATGAAAATGGCATCGTACGGACCATATTTCTCTACTTCTTCCTGAAGTTCGAGAGCATCCCCGAAAAGGGTGTGGATACGGCTGCTGTGTTCTGAACGCGACAGAAATGCCTGTGCCGCGCCGTACCGCTCTTCGTCCCGTTCAATTGTCGTTATTTCCGTTCCGGGAAGGGATTCCGCCATTCTTATTGCAGAGTAACCGATGGCCGTCCCGATTTCTAGAATACGGGCAGGCTGTTGAATGGATAGGATACCTAAAAGAGCCTCGATTCCTACCAGCTCCATGATGGGTACATGATGTTCTTCCGCATATTGTTTCATCTCCTCCAAAAGCGGAGAACGTTTTCTAGTGATCGATTCTATATAGTTAATAACCTGCTCATTTATCATATGTTTTTCACAATCCTCATCTTTAAACTGCCTTATGACTTCGGGATAACATGAAAAGAAGAAAGCTGCTCTGAGCTTTCTACTTCATTACATTTATCCGCAAAGATAACGCACATTTATGAAAAATAACTTGTACTATTTTAACACAAAGAAAAGAGGAAAGCGAATGTTTCTTTCCTCTTCTCCTGCATCCGAAGTTGATTCACAACCGCTTTCACAGAAGGAATCATTCAGATTTATTTGTAATATATTTAGCTTTCTTTTCGTTGTGTTCCTCAAGCGTTTCCGAATAATAGACCGATCCGTTGGAAGAAGCCAGGAAATAATAATAATTTGTGTCTTCCGGCTGAAGTGCCGCTTCGATTGATGATAGTCCCGCATTTGCAATCGGCCCCGGCGGAAGTCCTTTCACTTTATAGGTGTTATAAGGCGAATCGACTTCCAAGTCCTTGTAGACTGTGCGTGATTTATGCTCTCCGAGTGCATAGAGGACGGTAGGGTCTGTTTGAAGGGGCATCCCTTCCTCGATGCGGTTATAGAACACACTTGATATCTTGCCCCTGTCCGCTTTTTCAGTTGCTTCTTCTTCAATCAGGGAAGACATCGTTAATAATTCATGTGCTGTATACTCTCTATCAGCCATAGAATCCTGGTATTGCGCCAGCACTTCATCGGTTTGAGCGATCATTTTATTGAGTATTTTTTCAAGAGAAGGTTTCTTTTCATAGAAAGAATAGGTTGCAGGGTAAAGATAGCCTTCCAGCGGTCTCTTGATATCTTTATTGAATACTTCGTCTGTTACCAAGTTCGGATATTCCTTTTTTAATTGCTCGATCCATTTCTTGTCTTTCAGTTTCTTTTCGATTTCATCTTTTTCATATGGGGACTTATCTGCGATAATTTCTGTAATTTTATCCAGTTGAAGTCCTTCGGGTAATGTAATTTTGAATTCTGCTTTTCTCATTACCTTGCCTGTTTTTAAACTATTGACAATTTCATTCAGCGTCATGGAAGGTGTCAAATCATATGAACCCGCCTGAAACCCTGATTCATTATTGAATTTCACATAGTATTTAAAAACGGTTGCGTTTTTCACAATACCGTTTTCTTCCAGGATATTACCAATGGAAGTGACTCCTGAACCAATCGGGATCTCCACCTTCACCGGTTTGCTATTATCCGGATCGACTGGCTTCAGGGCAGACTTCACATAAAGATATCCACCGACCGCCGTTCCTCCGATTATAATAATAAGCGATAAAAAGATAAGTCCGACGATTTTACGAATGACTTTCGCCTCTTCTTGTCTTTCCAAGAGTTTGTTCATAAGCGTTTCTTTTATTTTATTTTTATCTTCCAACTCTTCATTTCCCCCTTTCGAGCAAAAAAGCGGGATATCCGTCATGTTGATTCGACATCATCCTCCCTATTATACAATATTTTGCACAAAGTGAAAC
Source organism: Bacillus sp. Marseille-Q1617 (assembly GCF_903645295.1). Classification (NCBI taxonomy): domain Bacteria; kingdom Bacillati; phylum Bacillota; class Bacilli; order Caryophanales; family Bacillaceae; genus Bacillus; species Bacillus sp. Marseille-Q1617. The sequence goes on along the minus strand of NZ_CAHJXM010000003.1, from coordinate 182,770 downwards.
AGGGACCGGCAAAAAGGAATAAAAATAATCCTTTCACCGATCCCTGTTCTAAAAAACGTTCTTAAAGGGAGGGTTATTCGCCCTCTTCTTCATCCAGGAACGTATTCAGCATTTCTTCAATCATGTCCCACTCTTCTTCTGTTTCAATCGGCTTTAATTCGCCTTCTTCGCCTTCGTCACCAGGAACGAAAGCAGATGCATGGATTTCGATTTCTTCTTCATCATTTTCATCTGCTCCAAGCGGATAATACAGGACATATGATTTGTTGAATTTATCTGATTCAAATGTGAAGAGGACTTCACAAAGCTGTTCATTTCCTTGTTCATCCACAACTGTGATTTGTTTTTCTCCGTGTTCCATTGAACATTCACCTCATTATTTTTGACTGTCAAGATATCCTTGCAGGATCATCACTGCAGCCATTTTATCAATTACTTTCTTCCGTTTCTTTCTGCTTACATCGGCTTCAAGGAGGACTCTCTCCGCAGCCATCGTGCTTAAGCGTTCATCCCAATATTTAACTGGTATGGAAAGCTCGCGCTCGATCAGATCGCCGTAAGACTTTGAAGCTTCCCCGCGCGGTCCGATAGTATTGTTCATGTTTTTCGGAAGCCCGACAATGATTGTGTCCACTTCGTATTCCTTTGCCAGTTCCTTTATACGTTCAATACGGAAGTCGCCTTCTTCTTCGTTGATTCTCACTGTTTCGATCCCCTGGGCTGTCCAGCCAAGGGCGTCGCTTATTGCAACGCCTACAGTTTTAGAGCCAACGTCCAATCCCATAACTCGCATTCATTATCCCTCTTTATGCTGTTTCAAATACGATTTGACTAATTCTTCGATGATTTCATCACGCTCCAAGCGGCGGATGATATTTCTGGCGTCTTGATGTCTTGGGATATAAGCCGGATCCCCAGATAATAAGTATCCAACGATTTGATTGATCGGGTTATACCCTTTTTCTTGAAGAGCATCATGAACTTGAAGCAAAACTTCCTTGACGTCATGCTCGAATGGCTCATCAGAAAAATCAAATCGCATCGTTTTGTCAAAAGAACTCATTTTTAGCACCTCTCTTCAGGCTTGTCTTTCAAACAAACGAATTGTTAATCGTTACCTTCATTGTACACCACTTTAATGCAGAGTTAAACGGATTTCACCCATTCTTCTACAAATTGCAGTGCTTCCTCCAGTTTCTCAGGGTTTTTACCGCCTGCCTGTGCCATATCAGGACGGCCGCCTCCACCGCCGCCGCAGCGTGATGCCACTTCTTTAACAAGCTTTCCTGCATGATACCCTTTGTCCACTAGATCTTTGGTAACTCCGGCAATCACGTTCACTTTGCCATCGCCAGCAGTACCCAGTACGATGACAGCAGATCCCAGTTTCTGTTTAAGATCGTCCATCATCGTACGCAATGCATTGCTGTCTCCCGCTCCGACTTTAGCTGAAAGTACATTGATTCCGTCGATTACTTTCACTTGATCGGTTAAGCTTCCTGCTTCTATGTTAGACAACTTCGCTGCCAATGATTCATTTTCTCTTTGCAGTTCTTTCATTTCCAGCATCAAGGCATCTACGCGGTTTACGATATCTTTAGGATTAGCCTTCAGTTTATTTGCTGTTTCTTTCAAGAGTGATACTTGGCCGTTCAGCAATTTGTAAGCAAATTCTCCTGAGACTGCTTCGATTCTTCGTGTTCCTGCACCGATTCCGCTTTCAGAAATAATCTTGAACAAGCCGATTTCAGATGTATTGGACACATGGCAGCCTCCGCAAAGCTCAAGGCTGTAGTCACCGATGGAAACAACACGGACCACTTCCCCGTATTTCTCGCCAAACAATGCCATGGCCCCCATCTCTTTTGCTTCAGCCAGGGATTTAAGATCCGTATTCACAGAAATAGCTTTCCACACTTGCTCATTGACGATGCTTTCGATTTTCTCCATCTCTTCATCTGTGACTGAACCGAAGTGAGAGAAGTCGAATCGAAGGCGGTCCGGTTCCACTAAAGATCCAGCCTGGTTGACATGTTCACCTAGTACATCCTTCAGCGCCTGGTGCAGGAGATGAGTGGCTGTATGGTTCTTTTCCACTTTCTTTCTTGATTCGCGAGAAACTTTCGCCACTACCTTTTGATTACTTTCCAAGGTGCCTTCTTCCACAATCCCGGTATGAAGGTTCTGTCCGTTCGGTGCCTTCTTAACATCAGTTACATAAACTTTGACACCCTCACCTTCCAGGTAACCTTTATCACCGATTTGTCCTCCACTTTCTGCGTAGAAAGGAGTCTGGTCAAGAATGAACTGGAATTCCTGGCCTTTATCCACTTTCGGCTGCCGGTCCTTATCGACGAGTACCTCTACTACGGTCGCATTCGTTTCCAGGTTGTCATATCCGACAAATACGCTTTCCGTTGTGATATCGCTCAAGATACCACCTTGCACCTGCATGCTTCCTACGTCCTGACGAGCAGCACGCGCTCTTTCACGCTGGCCTTCCATTTCCTTTTCAAAGCCTGCTTGATCGACTGCCAGTCCTTCTTCTTCAGCGTACTCTTCCGTTAGTTCCACCGGGAAGCCATATGTGTCATAAAGTCTGAATACATCTTCACCAGGTATCGTATTGCTTCCTGCTTTCTTTTCTCTTTCTACAATGGAAGAAAGAATCGCAAGTCCTTCATTTAACGTTTCATGGAAACGTTCTTCTTCATTTTTCACTACCTTTTGAATGAATTCAGCCTTATCTTTTACTTCCGGATAGAAATCCACCATGATTTCTGAAACAACAGGGACCAATTCATACATAAACGGGCGGTTGATCTCGATTTGCTTAGCAAAACGGACGGCACGGCGCAGTAATCGTCTCAATACATATCCACGTCCTTCATTTGAAGGAAGTGCTCCGTCCCCGATTGCAAAAGAAACGGTACGGATATGATCGGCAATTACTTTGAAAGCTACATCGATTTCTTCCTTTTGACCGTAAGTGCTTCCGGAAATCTTTTCTACTGCTTTCATGATCGGCATGAACAAATCTGTATCAAAGTTGGTAGGAACTTCCTGAACCACACATGCCATCCGTTCAAGTCCCATACCTGTATCTATGTTCTTCTTAGGAAGCGGTGTATACGTCCCATCAGGATTATGGTTGAACTGGGAGAAAACCAGATTCCACACTTCAAGATAGCGGTCGTTTTCCCCGCCCGGATACAATTCCGGATCTTTCGGGTCATCACCGTATTCGGGACCGCGGTCGTAGAAGATTTCCGTGTTGGGTCCGCTCGGGCCTTCCCCGATATCCCAGTAGTTACCTTCGATTCTGATGATCCTCTCAGCGGGAACGCCGACTTTTTTGTTCCAGATTTCAAATGCTTCTTCGTCCTCGGGATGGATGGTGACGGATAATTTCTCCGGGTCGAATCCAATCCACTTTTTATCCGTCAGGAATTCCCAAGCCCATTCAATCGATTCCACTTTGAAATAGTCCCCTATCGAGAAGTTACCAAGCATTTCAAAGAATGTGTGATGACGGGCCGTCTTCCCGACGTTTTCAATATCATTTGTCCGGATGGATTTCTGTGCATTGACGATTCTTGGGTTCTGCGGAATGACACGTCCGTCAAAATATTTCTTTAATGTCGCTACACCACTGTTGATCCACAGCAGTGAAGGGTCTTCATGAGGTACAAGCGATGCGCTCGGTTCTACGCTGTGACCTTTTTCTTTGAAAAAATCCAGAAACATTTGGCGGATTTGTGCGCCGGTTAACTTGTTCATTTTCAATTTCCTCCTTTAGATATGTACTTAAAAAAGAATACAAAAAAGCCCTCATCCCAAAAACAGGGACGAGAGCTGACTCGCGGTACCACCCTGGTTGTGAATACAGAAAATCCCTATATTCACCCCTCATACACCTTAACGCGGTTCAACGGCAGGGTTTTCCTGCACTCTGGATTAGCTTTCGGTCATCCTTCATCTGGAACTTCTTTCAGCCGGGGAAGTTCCTCTCTTATGTGCATCCGCACTCAGATGGGCTATAACCTACTGGATCCTTCATCATTTTCATCTTTGTAAACTTTATTGTATATGTTGGATTATAGAAATATTCAATCCTTTTGTCAATGTTATCCCGTTAGTTTTTTGCATTAAGAAAATGTGTTCTTCCATGTAAAATGGCAACCTTTATCACCGCAAGTACAGGAACGGCTACAATCAATCCGATGACTCCCCCGATTTCTCCCCCGACAATCAGGGCACCCATGATGAACAAAGGATGCATATGGAGACTTTTCCCTACAATCATGGGGGATAGGATGTTTCCTTCAAGGAATTGCAGTACCACAACGAGGATGACGACATATAGAATCATCTTCAATGATAGCGTGCTTGCTACAATCACTGCGGGAACAGCCCCGATGACCGGGCCAAAATAGGGAATGACATTGGTGACCCCCATGATGACGCCGAGTATCAACGGATACTTCATATCCAAAAACCAAAGCACCGCTGCTGAGAGTCCCCCGATGATCAGGCACACCAGGAGCTGCCCGCGGATATAGCCGCCAAGCGACTCATCGACATCCTTGGAGAATCTCAGCGCACTTTGCCTCCACCTCCTCGGGGTCAGTTCCCAAAAGAATTTTTTTACTTTTGTAATATCCTTCAATAGATAAAATGATACAAAAGGTACAATGGCAATGATCAACAGGCTATTCATCAGCTTCAAAAGAATGGCAAGCGCTGCCGCTACAAGACCCGTCAGCCAGTCTTCGATCCCGTTGATCCTCTCTTCCAATTGGGTCTGGATCCCATCAGGCCAAGTCGATGTTTCACTTTGTATAAAATGAAGCCACTTCTGGTATTGGGAGGTGAACATTGGTGCATTTTCTGATAGGTCCCTCAGCTGATGAATGATGACGGGGGTTCCTTTGTAAAGACCATACCCCAAGCCTCCGAAAAATAAAATATAAATGAGCATAATGGCAATTCCTCGATGTATGCCTGCTTCATGAAGCTTCTCAACCAAAGGGTGCAGCAAATAGGCAATGAAACCTCCGATCATAAATGGAAGAAGGGATATGATCAATACATCTAAAACCGGATGCCAGACAGGCCTGAGCAAAAAAAGTATATACAGAAATACGGCACAGACCAATGCTATGGACAGCCTGTACAGCCACTTGGCATAATTCCTTGTTTCCACCGGCACCCCTCCTTCTTATCCTTTATTGTTAGAAATCGGGGGAGGTTTTTATACTATAAATATAAAAACTGACTCCCCCGGGCGGAGAGTCAGTCAAAGAATCCTTTGTTAAAACATTTTTTTCATTTGTCTGCGAAGTCTTTTCATTTGCTTTCTATTCATCATATTTGATCGCTGAGAATAAATGGATGCTGCGATTCCTGCCCCAAAACCAACAATCGATGCAAAAGTTCTGTTCAAGAAAGACACCTCTTCCTAGATTAATTGGCGGTCTTCCTCATCGAACAAGTCGTCTAAAGAGCTTAATGATCCATCTTCTTCTACCTGATGAGTATGAATGACTCCTTTTGACAAGGAAAGCTCAATAAAGCATCCCCAACAATAATATTGGTTGATCCCGATCTTCCCTATATCTTTACTCTGGCAGTTTGGACATTTCATCGTAAGGTCACCTCTATTGCACCATTAAAACTGGTGATTATTCCCTACCATCATGTCCAATCAGAGTGAAAAATATACCTGCCCGAGAAGAAACACGCCTGAACGGTATAACATATCATACACCGTTCTTATATAGTGTGAGACATTTTCCTTATTTCATGAGGAGATACTTTTACCATAGGAACCACCCTTTGAATTTCTCTCCGTTTATTAGGGTTTTAAAATGGGGCGTATAAGAATCACAAAGCCCGTTCCTTTGCGCTTCAGGCACTTGCTTTCCGCGGGGAGGAATTCGAGCCTCCTCGGCATTGCCCGCGGGGTCTCGACTTTTCCTCTATTTCCCGTCGGAGTCAAGTGCCTTCCGCTCAAATCCACTCAAGGTTGTTAAAGGATTAGACCAATTTATCGAAATGAATATTGAATAATATTGGAAATCGTCTCTTACCTAACTTAATTGTAAAGTGAATTGATTGATTATGTGGTTGGACCATGATGTTCTTATATAGGATGATTCTTCAGAAAAGATTATCTTAAGTATGAACCGGTTCCAGCGGTTGATTGGAGTGCAAGACGAAGACTCCTGCGGGAAAAGCGAGACAGGTGAGACCCCGCAGGAGCGCATGCGACGAGGAGGCTCACCGGCAGCCCGCGGAAAGCAAAGTCTTGCACGGAAATCAATAGCGGTGTTATAAGAGCTATCACAGTATAAAGAATCTGTGATAACAAAAAAACGGGCAAAACCTGAGTTTCACCCGTTAGAATCGCTTTGTATCAATAGTCTGGACTGCGCAATTATTCTTTATTGATTCACCAGATCTTCCGCAGTGATTTCATTTGAATAGTCGATTTCGAAGCCGAGGTCTTTGAGCATTTGGTGATCGGCGGTTTCCTGCTGGCCGGACGTTGTCAGGTAGTCACCTACAAAGATTGAATTTGCAGGATACAATCCGAGTGGCTGAAGACTGCGCAGATTGACTTCGCGTCCCCCTGAGATCCTGATTTCCTTTGTAGGGTTGATGAACCTCATCAGGCAAAGGACCTTCAAGCAATATCTCGGATCGAGTTCATCTGTCCCCTCAAGAGGCGTTCCGTCGATTGCGTGAAGGAAGTTAACCGGTATTGAATCTGCATCAAGAACTTTCAGGCTTCTAGCCATATCCACTACATCCTGATAACTCTCTTTCATACCGACAATGATGCCTGAGCAAGGGGATATTCCTTGCTTTTTAGCCATTTCAACCGTATTCACACGGTCTTCATATGTATGGGAGGTAGTAATTTGCTCATGATGGTTTTCAGACGTATTAATATTATGATTGTAACGGTCTACGCCTGCTTCTTTCAGCTTTTGTGCCTGTTCTTCCTTTAACAGTCCGAGGCATGCACATACTTTCATGCTGTAGTTTTCCTTGATTTCTTTCACAGCAGAAACGACTTTATCCACGTCGCGGTTTGTAGGCCCGCGCCCGCTTGCAACGATGCAGTATGTTCCGACGTTAAGGTGATGTGCTTTCTGTGCGCCTTTTACTATCGTATCCTTATCCACCATCGCATATTTCTCAATCGGTGCTTTTGAGACGATGGACTGAGAACAGTAACCACAGTTTTCAGGACAAAGACCTGATTTGGTATTGATGATCATATTCAATTTCACTTTATTGCCATAATAATGTTTCCTGATATGATAGGCACTGTTCAAGAGCTCCAACAATTCCTCATCGGGACTCTGTAAAATCGATAATGCTTCCCCGTCGCTGATTTCTTTCCCCTCAAGAACTTCCAAAGCAAGACTCTTCCATGATTTACTCATAACATATCCCCCTAAATGTTATTATGCTGCGCGTTTCACATTTCTGAACGTGCTCTTTGACAGCACTGATTTCTCCAACCGGTGAGCCATGATCCCTGCACAAACTGCTAAAATGATATCCTTCGGCAGCGGAACAACCATCCATGACCATACCAAACCGTATGTCAAGCCATCCGGAGCTTGAGCCCAAAGCTTGTAAGCTGCATACATCCAATTGGTACCGACAATATAGTTGACGGCCATACCCACTAATGCTGCAATGACATAACCTTTTATTCCTTTATTCTTTTGAACGATCTTGCCTGTTATATAAGCTGTGAATATAAATGAAATGATGAAGCCGAATGTCGGGCTGACGATCGAGGAAAAACCTGCTCCGAATCGTGCGAAAACCGGTACTCCCACTAATCCGACCAAGGCATAGACAGCCATGGATATAGCTCCGATACGGCTCCCTAAAATCGCGCCAGCCAAAATCGCAAAAAATGTCTGGAGAGTGATGGGAACTCCTCCGATGACAAGGAATGGTACGAACGAGGTTATATTGGCGCCTACCGCCATAAGTGCCACAAACATACCAGCCAGTGTCAAATCAATGGTTCTAAGTTTTTTGTTCATGTCTCTCTTCCCCCAAGTTGAAAGTTATTTACTATTTAAGAATATCGTTCTCCACAACTTAATGTCAACCTAAAATTAATATAGGTTAACTTAAAAGATATAAAAAAGGTTAACAAAGAACAGACCTCATTCTTTGTTAACCAGATGAATTGATTATTCAACTTCCATGAAATCGTAAGGGGTGATGCCTTCCATCCCGATCATGGGGTCTTCCTTCATCAACGCTTCTCCCACTGTCAGATCGTCATTATTTTTATCATCCGCTTCATATTGATTCCCCTCCACCATGAGGGTGAGCTTTTCACTCAGTGTGGTTTTCCGAAGGAAATCGTCTTCTCTTTCCACACCGAGCTTAAATGCATCCAATTCACCGCAGAGGATCAGGAATTGTTTACTTCTGGTAATCGCGGTGTAAAGAAGGTTTCTGCGCAGCATACGGAAATAACTTTTCACGACTGGCAGAATGACAATCGGAAATTCACTCCCCTGGGATTTATGAATCGAACAGCAATAGGCATGGGTAATCTGCGTTAAGTCCTGCCTGGTGTAAGTGACTTCATTGCCCTCATAAGAGACGATGATCATGTCCTGTTTTTCCGTGTTTTCCTTTGCATAGAAAATCGAGACGATTTCCCCTATATCTCCGTTGAACACATTATTTTCAGGTTGATTAACGAGCTGCAGTACTTTATCTCCGATTCGATAATGAACGTCTCCGAAGGATATTTCTTTCCGCGTACCATCATTGCTGTTGAAGATTTCCTGCAGTAATTTATTCAAGTTATCAATTCCCGCAGACCCTCTGTACATGGGGGCAAGAACCTGTATATCCTTTGGGGTATAGCCTTTTTTCTTGGCGTTTTCGACTACCTTCCTGACGACTTCTGCAATTTGATTCGTCTGGCATGGAAAGAAGGACCGGTCTTTTTGCTGCTTCGTCAAATCTGCAGGGACTTTCCCTTTTTTCATATGATGCGCAAGCTCTATGATTGAGGAACCTTCTTCCTGCCGGTAAATATCCGTCAGCCTGACCGTAGGGACGACACCCGATTGAAGCATATCCTTCAATACCTGCCCCGGCCCCACTGAAGGCAGCTGATCTTCATCCCCAACAAAGATCACCTGAATGTCGTCCGGCAGTGCTTTCAACAATTGATGGGCAAGCCATGTATCGACCATGGACACTTCATCGACAATCAGGAGCTTTCCTTCTATTGCACGTTCTTCATCACTTTGAAAGCCTTCCTGTCCGTTCCAGCCCAGTAAGCGGTGGATCGTCATCGCAGGTATCCCTGTTGATTCGGTCATTCGTTTAGCCGCTCTGCCTGTGGGAGCAGTCAATAATACCGGAAACGGTTCATCTTTATAGTCTTTGGGATCAAGGGAACAACCGTGAAGATCAGCAAACAGCTCTACTATCCCATTGATGACCGTGGTTTTTCCTGTACCCGGTCCCCCGGTCAGCAGCAGCATCGGAGACATCAGGGCTGTCTCAATGGCTTCCCTCTGTGAAGGTGCATACTGGACGCCAAGCCGGTCCTCTAACGCACCCAATGACAGCAGAAACTCAGATTGAGGAAATTGATCTTCATATTGTTTTTGAGCCAATAGTTTCTCGATGCTTGTCACAATCCCTTTTTCAGAGAAATATAAAGAAGGGATATACACCTTTGAGCCTTCCCCGATCACCTTGCTTTCTTCCTCAAGTGAAACCAACTGACTGGATATCTCAGTATACTCGATTTTTTCCGGCTGGCTCTTTTCCAGCAATTCCTTTACCGTCACAATCAGTTCTTCCGCTTCAAGGTACACATGGCCCTGCTTTACGCATACTTGTTCTAGGGTATAAAGACATCCTGCCTTGATCCTGTCGGGATGGCTGCCGGTTATCCCGATTTTCGATCCCAGCTCATCCGCCCTTGTAAACCCGATTCCTTCAATGTCTTCGACAAGTTTGTATGGATTATTCTGAATGATCTCCAGCGCCTGTTCTTTGTATGCCTGGTAAACCTTCATGGAGATTTGCGGTCCGAACCCCAGATCATTCAATACAATCATCACTCGTTCCAAACCTTGATGTTCAGTCAAAGTATCATAGATGTTTTTTGCCTTATCCGGGGGAAGCTTAGGAACTTCATCCAATACGCTTGGGTTTTCAAGAATCTTTGAAATGGCATTTGCACCGATATGCTCTACAATCTTCTCCGCTGTTTTCTTCCCGATTCCCTTAAAGAGATCACTGGAAAGGTAATGGACGACACCCTGAGTTGTTTGCGGTATTTCTTTTTTGAAATGTTTCGCATGGAATTGCATACCGAATTTCGGGTGCTCTTGAAAGCGCCCGTAAAACACGTATGTTTCTTCCTCATGAATGCGGGGGAAATGTCCTGTGATGACCGCTTCCTTTTCTTCATAGGAATGATTCGTTTCATCCACCCGTATCCGGACAACGGTATAAAGATTTTCCTCATTATGAAAAATCGTCACAAGATGCCTGCCCTTGATATATATTTCTTCATCTCCAAACAGCTTCATAGAATCTTGCTGGCTCAAGGCTTATGAACCCCCTAACTATTCGCTCTTCATTTTCTCGATCATTTTGATTCCATATCCCGCAAGCATGTGATCCGGTTGAATTTTCACCGCTTTATTAAAATACTCCAATGCTTTGTCGGCATCATCTTTATATCCTGCGTAAGCCACTCCAAGGTTATAGTAGGCATCAGCATGCTCGGGATCCTTTTCGATCACTTTCGAAAGATGCCCGATTGATTCCTCATAGGCTTCTGCCTGCGCAAGGCTCAACCCGAGCTGAAAGCGTGCTTCGATGTCTTCTTCATTTAACTCCACGCTTCTTTGCAGGTAAGGAACGGCAAACTTAGGCTGCTCAAGGTTAACAAGGCTCACACCCAGCATGAAGTACACATCGGCATTTTCCATTCCTTTATTGACTGCTTTCTCGAATTGATTCTTAGCCGAATCATAATCTCCTTCATTGAAGAACAAATTCCCCAATGAATAGTAAGCTGCCGCCGCATTTTCATCGACCGCGATTGCTCTTTCAAAAAATGACTTTGCCTTGTCGCTGTCTCCAACTGACATGAGGACATTCCCGAAGTTGATATATCCGACTGGATCTTTCGGATTCTCTTCTATGGCTTCCGTGAATAGCTTGACGGCATCCTCCAGTTTCCCTTCCTGTAATAACTCGATTCCCTTTAAGTTTTTGTCCATTTTCAGCACCTCTATTATGTAATGTTTATATATCTTGATTCCCTATGTGATTTGTACTCAGTATAACACAGAGTAATAGAGCTAAATACTCGTAAAGAAAGGACTGAGATGAAGGAATACTTTACTCGCTTCTTCACAGTCCTTTTCACTATCCATATCAGGCCGGCATCAGCCGACATATGTCAATTTTTTCTCATCTTTGAAAATCGTATCGATTGTTCCTCCTCCGAGACATTCGTCACCATCATAGAAGACGACTGCTTGCCCCGGGGTCACCGCACGAAGAGGCTCGTCAAAAATCACTTTTACTTTCCCGTTTTCAAGCGGCATGACCGTAACGGAATTGTCTGCCTGACGATAGCGGAATTTAGCCGTGCATTTGAATTCTGATGGCTTTTCTCTGTTGGATGTCCAGTGCACATCCACTGCAAGAATCGAATCAGAATACAATGCGGGGTTTTCAAACCCTTGGCCGACATAGAGGACATTTCGTTCGAGATCTTTTCCGATGGCGAACCATGGATCTCCTGCACCGCCGATACCAAGTCCGTGGCGCTGGCCGATCGTATAATACATCAGGCCATCATGTTTACCCATGATTTTGCCATCCATCGTCTCCATATTCCCTGGCTGTGCCGGCAGGTAATTGCTTAGGAATTCCTTGAAATTCCTCTCACCGATAAAGCATATTCCGGTACTGTCTTTCTTGGATGCCGTCGCAAGCCCTGCTTCTTTGGCTATTTCCCGCACCTTTTTCTTATCGATGCCCCCAAGCGGGAACATGACTTTTTCAAGCTGTTCCTGACCAAGTTGATTGAGGAAGTATGTTTGATCTTTATTGTTGTCGACACCGCGGAGCATTTTATACTCTCCGTCGCGGTACTCAACCTGAGCATAGTGCCCTGTCGCAAGGTAATCGGCACCAAGCTTCATGGCATGCTCGAGGAATGCTTTGAATTTGATTTCTTTATTGCACATCACATCTGGATTTGGCGTTCTTCCAGCCTTGTATTCATCAAGGAAATAGGTGAATACCTTATCCCAATATTGTTTTTCAAAATTGACAGCGTAGTAGGGGATTCCGATTTGATTACATACCCGAATGACATCATTATAGTCTTCCGTCGCTGTACATACACCGTTTTCATCTGTGTCATCCCAGTTTTTCATGAAGATGCCGATGACTTCATAACCTTGCTCTTTCAGCAAAAGAGCCGCAACGGATGAATCCACACCGCCAGACATCCCGACGACCACTCTTGTATCCTTTGGATCCTTATTCATTTACGCCACCTCCTTTATTCTTTCTATCTATTCAAGGCACTTAAGAGATCAGTCTCTTGACCACCTTTGCAACTTCGTCTGCAGCCTGCACGATCTGTGCTTCTGTATTCCCGAGTCCAAAGCTGAACCTGATCGAGTTCTTTGTTCTTTCGGATTCATTCCCAAACATGGCAACCAATACATGCGAAGGTTCGATCGACCCTGCGGTACAGGCTGATCCGCTTGAAACGGCAATGCCCGACATATCCAGATTCATGAGCATTGATTCCACGTCTGTTCCAGGGAAGCTTAAGTTTAGCACATGGGGTAATCCGTGCTCAAGGGATCCGTTCTCATCGAATTCAACATTTTTTTCCATTAACTTTTTTCTAAATAAACTCTTGAAGCCTTCATACATTTCAACCTTATCTTTCCAGGAAATCTGAACAATCTCAACGGCTTTTCCCAATCCGGCAATCGCAGGAACATTTTCTGTCCCTGCACGTCTCTTGCGTTCCTGCTCGCCTCCAAATGAGCCCGGCATAAGATTTACGTTCTTATGGCAGTAAAGGAAGCCAACTCCTTTAGGACCGTTGATTTTATGGCCTGAAACGGATAGCATATCGACTCCAAGTTCCCTCACATCCATATTAAGCAATCCAAATGCCTGAACCGCATCCGTATGAAAATATGCACCGTGATCTTTCAAGGCCTGTCCGATCTCCTGAATGGGCTGAATCGTTCCAACTTCATTATTCCCATACATAACCGTAACCAAAATGGTGTCAGGACGAAGTGCATGTTCCAAATCATGCAGTGACACCCTTCCTGATTCATCAACTGGCAGGTATGTTACGTCAAAACCTTCCTCTTCCAGATGCTTACATGCATGAAGGACAGCGTGATGCTCAATTTGGGTTGTGATGATATGATTCCCTTTAGACTTATTTGCATGTGCCGTACCGATTATGGCTAAATTATCCGCTTCTGTTCCGCCGCTTGTAAAAATGATATCGTTATAATCCGCATTTAAACTGCGGGCAATTTTCGTACGTGCCTGATCCACAAGATGACGGGCGGAACGACCAAAGGAATGAATGCTTGACGGGTTCCCGAATGTCTCTTTCATGACAGAAGACACTTCTTCTATCACGTCGGCATTCATAGGTGAAGTAGCGGCATGATCCATGTAAATCCTATCCATCTCAGTACCTCCTAGATATAAAACATATAAGCATCGGATTCTCCATCATCCGAATGACTGGCTAAGTCTTCTATCGTTGTATTATCCAATACATCCTTGACCGCATCACGTATACGAATCCATAACTCACGCTTTGCAGGCTCTTCATCTTCAATTCCTTCCACAGGACTGATCGGCCCCTCAAGAATACGGATGATATCCCCGGCTGTGATCTCGGACGGTTCATGTCCAAGTACATAACCGCCATAAGCTCCGCGGATACTTCTCACAAGTCCGCCGTTACGCAGCGGAGCCACCAGCTGCTCGAGATAATGTTCCGAAAGCTCATGCTGCTGAGCAATTGTTTTCAGAGAAGTCGGCCCTTCCCCGTGACGTTTCGCCAATTCAATCATGATCGTCAAGCCATAACGGCCTTTAGTAGATATCTTCATTTTCCTGCACCTCTTAAATTCATATATTAAACATTCATTAGACGTAATCGTATGCGTAAATCGTAATCTGTTGATATATGTTTTATCATTTATTAACCTTAGTCATTATAGCATATCCGTACATGGGCTGTGAAAGGGATCGTTTGCTTCCGCTGCAGACGGAATCATTTCCTAATAAACTCCGCCTGTGATAAAGTAAAAGTAATCGAGAACACCAGTTTGGAGAGATATGATATGGCTATTAAACCACTTGCCTTTAAAATGAGGCCGAGAACAATAGATGAAGTAATCGGTCAGCAGCATTTAGTGGGAGAAGGAAAGATCATCGACCGGATGGTAAAGGCTAAACAGCTTTCTTCCATGATTTTATACGGCCCGCCCGGAATCGGAAAAACATCGATAGCCAGCGCCATTGCCGGAAGTACGAAATATAGGTTCAAAACATTGAACGCCGTCACAAATAATAAAAAAGATATACAAATCGTAGCAGAAGAAGCCAAAATGTCCGGGAAAGTGATCCTTCTGCTCGATGAAGTTCATCGTCTTGATAAAGGAAAGCAGGATTTCCTGCTTCCCTATCTTGAAAACGGGATGATTACCTTGATCGGTGCAACAACGAGCAATCCGTATCATGCCATAAATCCCGCGATCAGAAGCAGATGCCAGATATTCGAACTTAAGCCTCTTACAGTTGATGAAATGAAAACAGCCATATACAGGGCGATCGAAGACAAAGAGCGTGGATTGGGCGACTATACTCTCGACATTTCGGATGAAGCCGTCCTGCACTTTGCAAGCAGCAGTAATGGTGATGTGAGAAGCTCCCTGAACGCATTGGAGCTCGCAGTCCTATCCACAACCGCCGATGCGGATGGTACGATTCACATCGATGTCGGCATAGCAGAGGAATGCCTGCAAAAGAAAAGCTTTACTCATGATAAAGACGGCGATGCCCATTATGATGTATTGAGCGCGTTTCAAAAATCAATACGGGGAAGTGATGTGAATGCTGCCCTTCATTATCTAGGGCGATTGGTGGAAGCTGGTGACTTGCCGAGCATTGCACGACGATTGCTCGTCATCGCCTATGAAGATATCGGCCTTGCCAACCCGTCAGCGGGATCAAGAACGCTTGCGGCAGTTGAAACGGCTGAAAAAATCGGGTTTCCAGAAGCGCGGATCCCCCTGGCAAATGCAATCATCGAACTCTGCCTGTCCCCAAAATCCAACTCGGCCATCCTGGCCATCGATGGAGCACTTGCTGACATACGGAAAGGGAAAAGCGGGGAAGTTCCCGATCATTTGAAAGATGCCCATTACAAAGGGGCAAGTGAACTGGGCAGAGGGATAGAGTATAAATACCCTCATGATTACGAATCCGGCTGGGTGCCGCAAACCTATCTGCCGGACCGGTTAAAAAATGTCCGGTACTATACCCCTAAATCGACCGGTAAATTTGAGCAGGCCATTGCAGGGGTTTATGAAAAGATCAATAAGCAAATGAAATAGCCGTTATTGAGCCAGGCCTTTACTTGAGGTCTGGCCCTTTTATTCAAAAAATGAGTAAGCGGCAAGAATGCGCCCATACCGGCGTGTGCATCACCTTCATTCCCTTCTGCCCCTCCCAAAAAGTTCCCCATCGGGCACCCCTCACATACACTGATAAAAAAATCCGCGGAGGTCCTGCCGATGATCATACTGAAAGACGGCTCTGCCATCAGCAGCTTAAAAGGGTTGTCTCCTACAGAATCCATGATCCTGATTGCAATTGAAAAAAGCAAGATCCGCTATGAATATAACAACCTGAAAGAACTTGCGTTTGAATTAAAGGTAAGAGAACGAATCATCATGAACAGCAGATTATTAAACAGCAGTGCGGCGGCATTCGCCACCTTTCCCAATTCTACTTTTAACCCTTACTACTGGATTAAAACGATGAACGGGTACAGGTTGCGTGCAGGCAGGCGTCCCTCAGCTGCGATAAGGGATATCTTTGAAAATTCATACCTGTACAGTTTTGAATGTGTGACAGCCATCGTCCTGATTTATTACAAATCCATACTCGATACAATACGGCCCGAATATTTCGACCGCCTCTATTCACCTATGCTCATTTGGGGACATAACTTCAACGATGCGATGCATATGGTGACGTATGAAGGTATAGACAATATACCGGGGGATGTCTATTACTTCTCAAACCCTGATTATGAAGATCCTATCTGGATGGGAGAAAATGCCGTCTTCTTGGAGTACAATCAATACTTCGGACATGGTATCGGGATCGTCACACATAGCAAAATGATCGAAGCGCTGAATACGCTGCGAAGGTTGAATGCTGTAAGGTCAGCCTTCCAATTAGACCAGACTACCAGACTTGATTTCTCAGAACTATATAAGTACTCATAAAAAATGACGGTCTTCATCAAGACCGTCATTTTTAAGTATGTTTAAGCAGCCATCAACAGGCTTACTTTATAAAACAGACAGACCCGTTCGCTTTTCTAAGCCGCTACGTCCCTCTTCTTGAACACGAAGAACGATAGAAGCTGGAAGATGGCAAAGTAAATGATCAGCATGGTGATAGAAAAGCCCATGGTCATCCCTTCTACCAGCGGCTGACTGAAGCCAGTATACTGAGTCAGGTCAGTGTTCGCAAACAAGCTGTATTTAGCCCAATCAAACTTCAGGGCAAGTAATCCTGTGGCGTTTGCTCCCATGAACAACAGGAATAAAGAGATCCCGATCGCAAGGGAAGAGCTTCTGAAGACAGTCGAAATCATGAATGCCATCGTGGCCATCATCGTCACATCGATCGACTTCAATAAATAGGTTTTGATCAGGTATCCAATCATATTCTGCTCGACCACTTCACCATCAATATAAGCCAGATGAACAGATTGGCCGGTGCC
This sequence comes from Bacillus sp. Marseille-Q1617, assembly GCF_903645295.1. Taxonomy (NCBI): domain Bacteria; kingdom Bacillati; phylum Bacillota; class Bacilli; order Caryophanales; family Bacillaceae; genus Bacillus; species Bacillus sp. Marseille-Q1617. Next base: position 165,651 of record NZ_CAHJXM010000003.1, on the reverse strand, counting down.
GCCGAATAGAATCAGACCCACCAGGAAAGAGACTGCGAAAAGTATCGCAAGCATTGTCGCACCGTAAAGGATGACGGTGATATATTTTGAAAGCAATATCTTCGTCCTGGAAATCGGGCGGATCAATAACAGCTTGATTGTACCCCACGAAAATTCACTTGCCACGATGCCAGCTGCCACAATGATTGCAAACAAGCCGACGAGTGTCACGGCAAAGCCATTCGTTTCTACAAAGGTCCAAACCGTTTCTTTCGAAGTTGGTGCTATATCGTTTTCGATTCTATACTCATTGAGGGCAATATTTTGTTCAAACATGCTTTTACTGTATTTATTCATTCCGTCCTGGGACAAAGCTTGTTTATCGCCCTCGATTTGCATGGACAGCTCCTGTTTCCAGTTATCGGATTCTTTCACTTTTGAGTCCTCATATTTCTCAAATGCACCTACTACTCCGATGATCAGGATCAACAGACCGAGCATGACCCAGGTGCCGACCCGCTTGAAGATTTTCATCCATTCATTCTTAATCAGACTAAGCATGCATGACCTCTCCCTTCTCATTTGTGATCTCCAGGAAGCGGTCCTCTAATGTCTTCGCAACCTGCATAACGCTGTAGATTTCCACTTCGTTCTCCACGAATGCTTTAATCAGATGTGGAACCTGTTCTTTTGTAATGCCTGTTTGCAGCTTGTTATTTTTCACCTCGAACACAAGGGAAGGGTTGAAGCCGTTTATGACAGCTCGAGCCTTCTCTTCATCATTCACTTCAAATTGATAAACAAGCTCTTTCCCGTCCACAAAATCACGCACAGTCTGCACATCGACAAGTTTTCCTTTTTGAATGATCCCTATTCGGTCGCACATCATCTCCATTTCGGAGAGAAGATGACTGGATACGATGACAGCCATGCCTTCTTCTTGTGCCAGCTTCCGGATATAGGCACGGATTTCACGGATACCTGCGGGGTCCAATCCATTGGTCGGTTCATCCAATATCAGGATTTTCGGTCTGTGCAACAAGCACTGGGCCAGGCCGAGCCGCTGTCTCATTCCAAGGGAATATGTCTTGACCTTATCGTTAATCCGATCGGTCAGGCCAACCAGTTCGACCACTTCCTTGATTCGTTCTTCTGTTATCCCTTTCTGCATCCGTGCGAAATGCTGGAGATTTTTATATCCGGACATAAATTTATAAAGCTCCGGATTCTCGACGATCGCTCCCACAGATGCTATCGCCCCTTCGAAGTCTTTCTTGATGCTTTTACCTGAGATCAGTACATCCCCCTGGGTTATGCTCATCAGTCCGACAATCATTCTGATCGTCGTCGTTTTCCCGGCTCCATTCGGTCCCAGAAACCCAAATACTTCTCCCTCATACACATCAAAAGAAAGGTCATCTATGATCTTTTTTCCCTTAATGACTTTTGACACGTTTTGTAATTTTACAATCGTATTCATTCTTCCCTACTCCCTTCAGCTGTCGTTTTCTTCAACCATTGAAGCACTGATAAACCTTCTTCTTCCCTCAGCTTCTCCACGTCGCAATGACCTTCGATCCTGCCATTGTGGATGATATAGGCTTCATCCAGGATCGCTTCGATTTCATCGATCTCGTGCGTGGCGATGATGACCGTCTGACTGCCAAAGTCGATGTATGAAATCAGGCTCTTCACGATCGAATCCCTCACCATCGGATCCAGACCCGAAAATGGTTCATCCAGGAGAAGCACCTCTGTATTACGTGACAGGGTCAAGATAAGTTTCAATCTTCCACGATTTCCCTTTGATAAATGTTTAATTTTTTTATTTCTATCCAATTCCATGAATTCTGACAGCTCATATGCTTTCTTCCTATCAAAGTCTGTGAACTGCGAAGCATAGAAGGAGATCATGTCATCAACGGTGAACACTTCGTAGAACATATCCAGCTCTGTCAAATAAGCGACTTTATCCGCAATCTTCCTGGTTACTTCCTCTTCGTTCAAGGTTACTGTCCCGCTGCTCGGAATCACCAGGCCGGCAATCATCTTCAGAGTGGTTGATTTACCACTGCCGTTAGGACCTAACAATCCGTAAATCTTCCCTCTATTAAATTGAAGCGTAGTGTTTTCAAGTGCCGCTCCATGACCATATTTTTTTGTCACCTCTTGAAACCGGATCACGTCTATTCCCCCTTCCCATACTTTTCAAGGCTTTCGATCATTTGCTGCTTCGACAGGCCGAGTTCTTTCATGTTGCGGATGAATTGCTCGACCACTTCTCTTTGGACTTTCTCATTCAAAATTGATAGAATTTCCTCATTTTCAGTCACAAACGTCCCCTGCCCTCTCCTTGTCTCCACAATGTCCATCCTTTCTAATTCACTGTACGTTCTTTGAATCGTATTCGGATTTACGCCGGACTGGATCGCCATCTCCCTTACGGAGGGAAGCTTATCTCCCGGATTCAATTCTTTTCTTACGATTTCCCGGATGATGCGGTCTGCTATTTGTACGTATATGGGCTTTGATGCTGTATATTCTTCTGTCATACCTTACACCTCGACTTTACGGTCTAATAACCAGCAGGAAATGATGAATAAAGAGACCATGACAAGCCCTTCAAAGGCAAAGGGAAGGACGGGGAACGGAATGATTTCACTGTAAAATCCTGCATCGGCATTTTTCTGCCCCACCGAAAAAGCAAAGCCTGCAGGGACGTCGATCGTCCACGCTTCAAAAAGATCCTTCACCCAGTCAAAGCTCATCAACATCGCTGTTATGCTTTGATAGACAATGATAAACCCCAAGATGAACAGCCATCTTATGTTTTTGATGGCAGGGAATTTACCCAGTGCGTGATAAAGCGTCCAAAAGAAGAAAATCCAAACGGAAAAGTTAATTGCGGCGACAGATATCCCAAGATTGAACAAAATCGCTTCCTTAAACGGCCAATAGGAAAAGAAGTTCGCTGAATCCGGCAGGCCTGCGAGACTGAGGACCCCAAGGATATCGACCACAATGAAAGATAAGGTTGAATAAATGAAGGCAAGGATCAATTTCGGCACGATCAGTTTAAAGCCGCTTTGTGGACTGTGAAGCCACAGCTGGGTCTGCCCTTCCACCCTGAGCATCGAGAATAAGATGACAGGCATGACGGCAAGATGAAAGATACCGAGCATAATGACAAACACAACCACAACAGTCGGTTCGCCTGTCACCCTGCCAAGTATCAGCCCCAATGCATAAATGAATAAGATAATGGCGATCCAGCCGTAAAACCATATCCTTGATGTTTTAAAATCTTTCCACAGAAGCCCTTTAAATGCGCTCATATCCGACTCTCCCTAAAGTGTTTTAGTGTTCTAGTTAGATAGTACACTATGACACGTTTAGAAGTCAATCCTTTTTACATAAAATGGGTTCATTTAATTTATTTGTTGTGTAAAGCTATAGTAAAGAGCAAATGCAGGGAGGGATATCATGAAATCTTCAAGGAAAGGCTGGACAGAACCCGAGGAAAAACTGTTGGTTGACACAGTAGATTCTTTTACGGGAAAGGGACTTTCAAAGAAAGCTGCATTTGAGGAAGTAGCAGCGAAAATAAACCGTACAACGGCGACTTGTTCTCATCATTATTATGCCATCCGGAAAAAGAAAGCACCGTCCTCAGACGGTGCTCCCTTAACTCTGCATGATTGTATTCATTTCCTGAAAAACATGCAGCATCCTGATTCCCTAGCCGGGGAAAATCAAAGGCTGCAGAAAGAAAAGAAGGAGCTCCTTCATGCTCAGAAAGAGTTGAAGGTCAGATATGAGAGTCTCCTGAAAAAACAGAAGAAGATGCAGCAGATGCTCTCGATCCTCAAAGAAGCAGAGCGGTACGGGGAGCCTTCCCCTAAACCCATTATCCATTGATACTCTAAAAAAGAATGGCCCGTCTTCTCGATCGAGAACGGGCCTTTCTTCTCTTATTTATCTTTCACTCGTTTAATTTCAATATCCTTCAACAACTGATTCACTGCATAACTTGCCTGGATCAATCCTGCCACGGATGGAACAAAGGCATTGGAAGACGGCGGCATCTGTGCCTTCCTGATCTTGGCATCGTCTTTCCCGACTTCCTTCCGTACATCTTCACGGATGACAATCGGACTTTCATCCGAAAATACGACAGGAACACCTTTCTTGATTCCTTCTTTCTTCAAACGTGTACGGATGACTTTCGCAATCGGGTCCGTGTGCGTTTTACTGATATCGGCAATCTGGAAGCGGGTCGGATCTGTTTTATTTGCCGCACCCATGCTTGAGATCAAAGGTATATCCCTTTTCAGGCATTCTTTCATGAGATGGATTTTGTATGCGATCGTATCGGAAGAATCAATCACAAAGTCCAAGCCGTGACTGAAAAACTCTTCATATGTTTCTTCTGTATAGAACATCTTCAGGGAGATGACTTCACATTCAGGGTTAATATCTTTTATGCGGTCGCGCATCAGATCGGCTTTAGGCTTTCCTACAGTGGAAAGGAGTGCATGGATCTGGCGGTTTACATTCGTGATATCCACATCGTCTTTATCCACCAGCACGAGGCGGCCAACACCGGAACGTGCCAATGCTTCTGCTGCAAAAGAGCCCACTCCGCCGATTCCCAGAACGGCAACGGTGCTGTTCTTGAGAATATCGAGTCCTTCCTTTCCGATTGCTAATTCATTTCTGGAAAACTGGTGTAGCATTCGATCAACTCCATTATAAGTATTCAACTAGGTTTATACTGAATTAGAATAAAGGATAGCAGGGGGAAAATCAACTTGAAATCTTTTCTGAGCTTTGCTTTCTATTGCCGCTATTGATTTCCGTGCAAGACTTCGCTTTCCGCGGGTAGCCCGTGAGCCTCCAGACAGATTCCCGTGGGATTAACTGTCCAGCTGCAGGGCTTAGAGACACATGTCATAAGCCAACCCGACCAAGAAGGCAAAGAACGCCTTCACGGCCGATTCGTCTTATGCCACACGTCTCTGAGCAAAGCCCTTCCGCTTTTCTGATAGGAGTCTTCGTCTTGCACTCCAATCAACCGCTGGAGTCAGCTTAATATGAACAATACACTTCTATTTTACTTCAACTATCTTTACTGTACTTCATAACACTCAATATTTTTTCAATTTAACACATAAAAAAACCAGGCAGCCCGCCTGGTTTTTATTCAAATATGATTATTTAAATAGAAGTAAACAAGTCCCAATCGTGCCGTCGCTGCGATTCCTTCGTTTTGAACCCGCTCTCGGCAGGTGGGTGCTTTGCTCTGCTAGTTGTTAGTCCTCGCTGAGGCATGAACGCGTAACAGAAACGACAAGCTCCCAAAGTTTTAAGTGTTCGGTCAAAACTATCAGGGTTAACGTCGTACACATCAGGACTCGTTTGTGATTGTTTAAATCATACCATAAGATTTTTGAATTTTCAATGAACTACCCTTAGGAATTTTTACTCATTCTCAACGTCAAGCGATAAAGACAATTCCTTTAATTGAGCTTCACTGACTCCGCCTGGTGCTTCCGTCAACAAGCAGCTTGCACTTGCTGTTTTAGGGAAGGCGATTGTATCGCGTAAATTTGTACGTCCTGCAAGAAGCATAACAAGACGGTCTAAACCTAGTGCGATCCCGCCGTGAGGAGGCGTGCCATATTCAAATGCTTCCAATAAGAAGCCGAATTGCGCCTCTGCTTCTTCTTTGGAGAATCCGAGAACCTTGAACATTTTTTCTTGAATGTCGCGTTCATATATACGAAGCGATCCCCCGCCAAGTTCGTATCCATTCAGAACAAGATCATATGCTTCAGCACGGACCTCTGCAGGGTTGGAATCAAATTTTTCGAGATCTTCACGGACCGGCATTGTGAACGGATGGTGTGCTGCGTAATAACGGTTTTCTTCTTCATCGAACTCAAGAAGCGGCCAATCCGTCACCCATAGGAAATTGAACTTACTCTCATCAATCAGTTTAAGCTCTTTTCCTAATTTCAAACGCAACGCACCCAATGCATCAGCAACGACTGATTTTTTATCAGCTACGAATAGAAGCAGGTCTCCTGTTTCAGCCTCAGCCGCAGCAGAAATTTGAGTCGCATCTTCTCCACTCACAAATTTGGAAATCGGGCCTTTCAAGCCTTCATCTTCGACTTTGAGCCACGCAAGTCCTTTCGCACCATATCGGGAAACGAATTCAGTCAATGCATCTATGTCTTTACGTGAATACTGAGATGCAGCACCCTTGACGTTAATCAGCTTTACCTGACCGCCGGATCCGACGGCACCGGAGAAGACTTTGAATCCGGAATCCTTCACGATTTCCGACACATCGATAAGTTCCATTGCGAATCTGGTATCAGGCTTATCCGAACCATAACGGCTCATCGCATCATCATATGTCATACGCGGAAATGGTGTTTCAATGTTTACACCTTTTGCGTCGTTCATAAGCTTTTTCATCATATCTTCGACCAGGGCCAAGATTTCATCCAGCTCCATGAAACTCATTTCCATATCGATCTGAGTGAATTCCGGCTGGCGGTCTGCCCGAAGGTCCTCATCACGGAAACAGCGAACAATTTGATAATACCGGTCAAACCCGGATACCATCAGTAATTGTTTGAAGATCTGCGGAGACTGAGGGAGTGCATAGAATTCTCCTGGATGTACCCGGCTTGGCACTAAATAATCACGAGCCCCTTCTGGAGTGCTTTTTGTCAGAATAGGTGTTTCGATATCCAAGAAGCCGTTATCGTTTAAAAATGTACGGAAAGATGTCGTGACATTGTGACGCATCTTAAGGGTGTCGGCCATAGCAGAGCGTCGAAGATCGATATAGCGGTATTTCAAACGGACATCTTCCGACACTTCCATTTGGTCATCGATCATGAATGGAGGTGTTTTCGCTTCATTGATGATTTCTACCTTATCAACCTGAATTTCGACTTTACCGGTCTTCAGATTAGGGTTGACTGTACCCTCTGCTCTTTCCACTACCGTACCGGATATGCTCAAAACATATTCATTACGGATTTTTTCTGCAAGAGCAAGCGCCTCTTCAGATAGATCCGGATTGAATACAGCCTGTACGATTCCTTCTCTGTCCCTAAGGTCGATGAAAATCAATCCGCCCAGGTCTCTTCTCTTTTGGACCCACCCTTTGATGGTCACTTTTTCACCGATGAACGATTCCGTTATTTCACCGCAGTAAGCTGTTCTTTTTGTCATCTTGTTCTCCTCCTTGATGAATTCCTTCATCCTTTTCTATTAGGATAATTTTTCTTTTATCGTATCGACAAACTGGTCAAGGCTGACTTCTTCTTGTTCTCCAGTCGCCATATCTTTTAAATTAATCTTGTTTTCTTTCAGCTCATCGTCACCGATGACTGCGACATATTTGGCCTGATGCCGGTCTGCTGCTTTAAACTGGGCTTTCAGCTTGCGGTCAAGATAGTCCTTCTCTGAAGAAATACCTTCTCTTCTTACAGTGTGAAGCAGCTTCACTGCATAGTCTTTTGCCTCATCACCAAGGGACACGATAAAGAGATCGATTCCTTCGTCAATTGGCAGTTCCACACCTTCAGCATCCAAAGCCGACAATAGTCTTTCAATACTGAATGCAAAGCCGATCCCAGGTGTTTCAGGTCCGCCTATCTCCTGTACAAGTCCGTTATACCGCCCGCCTCCGCAAAGCGTCGTGATTGCCCCGAAACCTTCAGCATTACTCATGATTTCAAATGCCGTGTGATTATAATAATCCAGTCCCCGTACAAGTGTCGGATCCACTTCGAACTCTACATCCATGTCTTTCAGATAGCGCTGAACTTTCTCAAAGTACTCTTTCGATTCCTCATTTAAATATTCAAGGATTGACGGGGCTGTCGCCATCAATTCGTGATCACGGTCTTTTTTGCAATCCAATATCCGCAATGGGTTTTTCTCAAGTCTGTTCTGGCAGTCTCCGCAGAATTCATCGATTCTTGGTTTGAAGTGATTGATAAGGGCCTCTCGGTGAGCATTTCGGCTTCCTGAATCACCGAGGCTGTTGATGACCAGCTTTAACTGTTTCAACCCTAGTTCTTTGTATATGCTCATTGCCAGGGAGAGCACTTCCGCATCGATTGCCGGATCCTCGCTCCCAAGAGCCTCGACGCCGAACTGAACGAACTGCCGGTAGCGTCCAGCCTGAGGTCGTTCGTATCGGAACATCGGCCCTGAATAATATAGCTTCACGGGCTGGCTCGGATTCCCGAACATCTTATTACCGACAAAGGATCTTACGACAGATGCCGTTCCTTCAGGGCGAAGTGCAAGACTTCTTCCCCCCCTGTCTTCGAACATATACATTTCTTTTTGAACAATGTCCGTCGTATCCCCGACGCCTCTTGTAAATAGTTCACTTGATTCGAAAATGGGTGTGCGAATTTCTTTATATTGATAGGCATGACATAGATTTTTCGCCACTTCCTCTACGTACTGCCACTTTTCCACATCTCCAGGCAGAATATCCTGTGTGCCTCTTGGTATTTGAATGGACAAGTTGAATTCCTCCTTCAATGAAACTAACTTTTTATGTAAATAAAAAAAGCCCTCGATCCCTTGTCATAAATAACAAGGGACGAGAGCTGTTATTCCCGTGGTGCCACCCTAATTGAGGTCCCATAAAGACCTCCACTTAAGCCAGTTAACGCCTGGTACGTTCATCTCCTACTAGTATCCGTTCAGAGCGAAACCTTCCCGAGTGTTCATTCACTAAGGCACTTTGCAGAATGCTTTCAGCCGCGGCATTTCCTCTCTTATCCAAGTGTTTGCTTAGTTACTGTTCTCGATCATCGGTTTTATAAAATGTTATTTTATTTCTATAATGATACGTATGGCACAAGTTCATGTCAAGAGTCTGAATGAAAATTCTCTCAGGATCTTTCCAATTTCTTTTTCAATAACTTGACTTCCCTTAAGGAAAGACCGAATTCAGAAGCGAGCTCCACGTTCATCGCATCTTTCTCCCGCTCTACAAAATGATGAAAATTCACCCCGAACAACTGATTTTCTCCATTGGCACTCATAAAGTTTTTATCACTGGACCTCATGCAGACCATCCTTTCAACCATTCATATCTACTATCATTTCCAAATACCCAAATTTCTTTCGTCATGGAGGAATTTTAATTTTTTTATCGTATTTAACGGTAATGGGGATTTTCATCGGATGAAATAAAAGTTGCAGAAAAATCTCCGATAATAAATGAGTAAGAAAAATCAACAGAAGGTGGTGAAGGCAATTAAAAGAATAACAGCAGTCATCCTGGCATTATTATTGATTTTCCCTTTTCAACCGTTGACTGATTCCTACGTTCATGCCGAGGAAGGAAAAGTGTCCATTAGTACGGCAACGCTGAATGTCCGTACCGGTCCTGGCCTTAGTTATCCAGTCCTGACACAAGTACATAGAAATCAAACGTTCAATATTGTTGAAACGAAGCGGGACTGGTACAAGATTTCTACAGAAGATGGAGAGGGCTGGGTGGCGGATTGGCTCGTCACCCGTGTATCGAATGGCGTTGTAAATGAATCGGGTGAGCATGGAACCGTAAGTACCAATGGTCTGCGGTTAAGAAAAGGTCCGAGCACCTCCGAGGCAGTCGTCACAGTACTGAACAAAGGGGACAAGGTCACAATTTCCGAATCCAGAGGAAACTGGCTTTCCGTAAAATCCGGGAATGCAGACGGATGGGTCCATAATGATTACGTGGATCTGAACGGCCAATCAAGTTCATCTGCTTCTTCCCCAAAAAAACAGGAAGCGAAGCAGGGAGTGATTACTGCGGGCACATTAAACGTCAGAAAATCACCATCACTTCAGAGCCCCATTGCGGGGGCAGTCCACAGAGGCAACACCATATCGATCACGGGCAGTGTCTCCGGATGGTACGAAATTCAATTTGGAAATGCGAAAGGCTGGATATCTGATAACTACGTTGAAATATCCAGCACTCCAGCAGCAGCACCTTCCTCTTCTTCAGAGTTTACAGGAATGATAACTGTGAATTCGTTAAATGTAAGAAGTGAGGCTTCTTTAAACGGCAGCATCATCGGCAAAGTGAATAAAGGGGAGAAATACCCTATATTGAATGACCGGAATAATTGGGTTCAAATCAAACTTTCCAGCGGTAAATCTGGTTGGATTGCCGGTTGGTTCGTTCAAAAAACCGTTGCTGAAGAACAGAAAAAATCGAGCTCCGCCTCACAGTCTGCAGGTGAAAAAGTGACCATACTCCATAATGGGACAAATATCAGAAGAAGTGCCGATGTTCAGTCTGGAGTCGTCAAGCGGGCGAACAGCGGAGAAACCTTTCCTGTCACAGACAAAACAGGGGACTGGTATGAAATCAAAATGGAAGATGGAACGACCGCTTATGTGGCTGGATGGATCGTATCCATAAGAACGGGCAATGGCTCTGAGAGCTCCCCTTCCAGAAACACAAGCGGAGGGATAAATGACAAAGTCATCATCATCGACCCCGGACATGGAGGCCGTGACAGCGGTACGATCGGTACACGGGGGACGCTTGAAAAGCTGATTACAATGAAAACGGGACAACTGCTTGCCGATAAGCTCAGAAGCGCGGGTGCGGAAGTCGTCCTCACAAGGAAAAACGATGAATATGTGTCACTTCCGTCGCGTGTATCACTGTCACATTATTATGATTCGGATGCGTTTATCTCCATCCACTTCGACAGCATCTATGACACAAGTGTCGCAGGGCATACTACTTTTTATAATAAAAGCTATCAAAAGGATCTGGCTTACGACGTGCATGAGAGCCTTGCAAGCCGGCTGCCATCAAGAGACCGCGGTGTCCGTTTAGGCGATTATCATGTCATCCGCGAAAATAAACAGGCTGCCATCCTGCTCGAATTAGGATTTTTAAGCAATCCTGCCGAAGAAGCGAATATGACTTCACATTATTATCAAGATTTGGCTGCAACAGCCATCTATCATGGGCTGAATGACTATTTCTCTAATTGAAGGTCCTGAGCCTCGATACCAATAAATGAAAAAGCTGCCCCACACGGAGCAGCTTTTTCATTAGTTATTTACTTTCCAGGATCAGTGTGACAGGTCCGTCGTTTGTTAATTTGACATCCATCATTTCACCGAACACACCTGTTTGCACCTTTACACCTTTTTCTTCCAACAATCGATTGAAATGTTCATAAAGTGGGAGAGCATGATCGGGTTTTGCTGCCTCCATGAAATTCGGTCTTCTGCCTTTTCGGCAGTCACCATATAATGTGAATTGAGAAATGGATAAAATGTCACCCTCTACATCAAGCAGGGAGTGATTCATCTTTCCGTCTTCATCCTCAAATACTCTTAGATTCACCACTTTATCCGCTATATAGCGGGCGTCTTCTTCTGTATCTTCATGGGTGATGCCCACAAGCAGAACAAAGCCTGACTGAATCCTTCCGGTCACTTCTCCCCCGACAGTCACAGAGGCTTCTTTACTTCTCTGCAGGACGACTTTCATGAAAGAAACCTCCCCTAGTTCATAATTCTGCGAACAGCATATACATCAGAAATTTGTTTGATTCTCTCGACAACCCTGTGTAGGTGCGAGATATTCTGTATCGAAATAGACATATTGATGGTTGCCATTTTATTCCGATCTGACTTACCGCTGACAGCAGTAATATTTGTCTTCGTTTCATTTACTACTTGCAGCACTTCATTTAAGAGACCTCTGCGGTCATAGCCTGATATTTCAATATCAACGTTATATTCCTTCCGATCCTGTCCGTCCCCTTCCCAGGAAACCGGAATCAGGCGCTGTCCCACTTCTTCCGTCTGGACATTCGTACAATCTGCCCGGTGTACAGAAACTCCGCGGCCTTTTGTAATAAAACCGACAATTTCATCCCCGGGTACGGGACTGCAGCATCGAGATAACCTGATCAGCAGGTTGTCGATCCCCTTCACTTGTACCCCGGCATCCTTCTTCTTCTTAGTAGGCTGAGCGGCGTTCAGTTCCTTCATTGTTTCTTCGAGCTTATCTTCCTGTTCACGTTTCTTACGGTCTTTCTCTGTCAGGCGGTTGGCAATTTGGGCAGCCGTGATCCCATTGTAGCCGACAGCGGCATACATATCTTCTTCATTAGAAAAATTGAACTTCTCAGAGACACGCTGGATGTTTTCTGCAGTCAGGATCTCTTTTAAATCAAAGTCCTGATTTTTAATTTCCTTTTCAACCAGATCGCGGCCCTTTTCAATGTTCTCTTCTCTTCTCTGCTTTTTGAAGAATTGCTTTATTTTATTCTTGGCCTGGGAAGTCTGGGCAAGCTTCAACCAATCTTGACTCGGTCCATACGAATGTTTTGACGTAAGGATTTCGATGATGTCACCCGTCTTTAATTTATAATCCAGCGTCACCATTTTTCCGTTCACCTTGGCACCGATCGTCTTATTTCCGATTTCAGAGTGGATGCGGTAGGAAAAGTCGATCGGAACGGAGCCGGACGGTAACTCGAGAACATCCCCTTTTGGCGTAAACACAAACACCATATCTGAAAAAAGGTCGATTTTAAGAGATTCCATGAATTCCTCAGCATTGGCCGATTCATTCTGGAACTCAAGGATTTCCCTGAACCATGAAAGTTTCTTTTCAAATGAAACTTTATCATCGATGTCTTTACCTTCTTTATAAGCCCAATGGGCTGCTACCCCGTACTCAGCGATTTCATGCATCTCAAGCGTCCTGATCTGAACTTCGAGAGGATCTCCTTTGGGTCCGATGACGGTTGTGTGAAGAGATTGATACATATTCGGTTTAGGCATGGCGATATAATCCTTGAATCTGCCAGGCATTGGTTTCCAGCAAGTATGGATGATTCCCAGCACCGCGTAACAATCTTTGATGCTGTCCACAACGATCCTGACGGCCAGAAGGTCATAAATTTCATTGAACTGCTTATTTTGAAGAGCCATCTTGCGGTAGATGCTGTAAATATGTTTCGGGCGTCCTGAAATCTCCGCTTCGATTTGTACATCACCAAGGCGGTCCTTCACTTCATTCACTACATCATCCAGATACTCTTCACGTTCTGCACGCTTTTTCTTCATTAGGTTGACGATCCGGTAATATTGCTGAGGATTCAAATACCTCAGGGAAGTATCTTCGAGCTCCCATTTGATTTTAGAGATCCCCAGCCGGTGGGCAAGGGGAGCGAAGATTTCCAGCGTCTCATTCGCAATCCTTCTTTGTTTTTCCTGAGGCAGATGCTTCAGTGTCCTCATATTATGCAGACGGTCGGCAAGCTTGATCAGGATGACCCTGATATCCTGGGCCATCGCAACAAACATTTTCCGGTGATTTTCAGCTTGCTGTTCTTCCTGGGATTTATATTTGATCTTACCAAGCTTTGTAACCCCATCCACGAGCATGGCCACTTCTGCGTTAAAGGCCGTTTCAATCTCGGACAGTGAGATATCGGTATCCTCCACTACATCATGAAGAAACCCGGCAGCGACAGTTGACGGATCCATTTCCAGATCTGCCAGGATTCCGGCAACTTGAATCGGGTGGATGATATAAGGTTCACCGGATTTTCGGTATTGTTCCTTATGAGCTTCCTTGGCAAAATCATAGGCTTTCTGTACCATTTGCACGTGCTCATCATTCAAATATTCTTTTGTTCTATCGATAACCTGTTCAGGGGTTAGTACTTGATCTTTGGACATGATCAAAATCACCTTTATATTTAAAAATTTTCAGTGCTGTTTCAATTTTAATGATTGTTACTATTATCAAAAAAAATTAAGGTTCTGTAAAGTGTTTAGGGTAAAATTCTCAGATTTCATCTAATTTTGTCGAAATAAGTCGAATTCAATCACTATTAATACCGCTTTTGATTTCAGTGGAAGACTTCGCTTTCCCGCGGGTGACCCGTGAGCCTCCTTGTCGCTTCGTAAGGAGAGTTAACTGTCCAGTTGCAGAGCTTAGAGGCAGGTGTCATATGCCTCTGAGCAAAGCACTTCCGCTTTTCTGATAGGAGTCTTCGTCTTGCACTTCAACCAACAGCTGGAAGTACTAAATATTGAAGTTATCATAAGCATAGTTGAATTTAGAATGTACCCATCAAATATTTTATCTGCGTAATAAAAGCATAGACTTTATCAATCTTATTTTTGAAAACATAATCAAATATATAAAAAAGGGCTGACATTTCGGCATGCCAGTCCCTTATGGATTCGTTTATGTGTAGTATTGACGGTGATGAAAGAATGTAAACGATTAGTATTGCATTAGTGTAAGGACGTCATATCCTTCGAGTTTATCACGGCCGTCTAGGTATGTGAGTTCAATGAGGAATGCACATCCTGCCACGATACCGCCAAGTTCTTCAACAAGCTTGATCGTTGCTTCTATCGTACCGCCTGTTGCAAGGAGGTCGTCTGTGATAAGTACTCGCTGACCTGGCTTGATCGCATCCTTATGGATCGTCAGAGCATCTTTGCCATATTCCAATCCATACTCTTTCTTGATCGTTTCACGAGGCAGTTTACCCGGTTTGCGTACCGGTGCAAAACCTACGCCCAACGCATATGCTACCGGACATCCGATGATGAATCCTCTTGCTTCCGGTCCCACTACCAGGTCGATTTGTTTTTCTTTTGCGTATTCTACGATTTGGTCTGTAGCATATCTATAAGCATCACCATTATCCATGAGTGTGGTGATATCTTTGAATTTGATCCCTTCTTTAGGCCAGTTTTCAACGATTGTAACATATTGTTTTAAGTCCATGCTTCTACTTCCTCCTCAAATGTAACGGACTCTTTTATCCTCTCATTAAACCAAGCCTTCAACTCGTTGTAAGAAGAATATAACAACTCGTTTTCAAGTTCGTATTGCTGCTGTTTCTTCTGATACGCCGTGGACTCTGATAAGTCTTTCTTGGTTTTAACAGGATTAAGAGAAATAAATCCATTGTCTATTGTAACAAACTTCAATTCAAAAAACACCTGTGACATGAAATCTATTGTTTCTTTCGACCAGCCTTTATATTTTGCAAGATCATCGCCATGCTTGTTTAAATCGAACGAGCCCCGCTTTGTTAAAAAGGCATAATACCATTTGAAATGGTCACGGGTGGGCATCGTACTGAAGAAATGATCTTCATCCTGGAAGAAATGGGCATAAATGCGGTGAGGCTTGCCTTTTCCAACGATGGCTTTCACCAGGTCCATTGAGGCAGGCATATCCAGGAACACGACGCTTCCACCATCAATCGATACCTCATTCAGTGATTCAGCATCTTCTACCAGATGAATGTCCTTCCGATCTTTCATATTCAGCTTCTCAAGAGTTGATGAATGGAAACAAAAGATCTTTTTGTTTTCTCCGGGAACATGCTTTTCCCATTTATCGACTTGCCTTATTCCGCGTACATCAAAGAGCTGCCATTGATCGATTTTAATATCATGCAGGAAGATCTGGGGTTTCTTCCGATTATTCCACTCATTGATCGATAATTCACCAATGATGGAGGCATCTGAAAACGGTGTGATATGATCAGCGAGTTCTCCCAGACCAAAACCGACGCCGTCCAATTTATTGGCTTCATCCCCCAGCACTACTTTAAGATGATTTTGATTCGATCCAATTTTTTTATAGTGTTCAATCGAAACATTTTCGATGACCCACTTTGGTTTGGGATTTTGCATCCCAAACGGAGCGAGAAGCGAGAGCTTCTCGATCGATTCGATTGTAATCTCTTCCATTTTGACTGCTGCATCCATTACCGTGACGGGAATAAAATCTTCTTCCGTCAATTCACTTTCAGCAATTTCATTGAGTCTATTTCTAAGCTCACCCACGCGGTCAAGCTCCAATGTCATACCGGCCGCCATCGGATGTCCGCCGAAATGCGGCAGGATATCACGGCATTTTGATAAGCTTTTAAATAAATCAAAGCCGACAATGCTTCTGGCGGAGCCCTTTGCCATCCCTTTTTCAGAGTCAAAGCTCAACACAATAGTAGGACGATAGAATTTATCTACTAATCTTGATGCCACGATCCCAACAACCCCGGAATTCCATCCTTCTTTGCCGATCACGAGTACAGAGTTGTCATCCAGAGGAAAATCATTCTCCACCATCTCTATCGCTTCTTGTGTCATCTCAGTCACAATGGCTTGTCTTTCCTTATTGAGCGAATCGATTTCTACAGCCAGGGCTTTCGCTTCTTCTTCATCTTCCGTTAACATGAGATCCACTGCAGGATCTGCGTCTCCCAAACGTCCAACCGCATTGATGCGGGGAGCAATCATAAAACCGATCGACTCTTCCGTCATTTCATGCTGGTGGGAATTTGCCACTTTGCATAAAGCTTTTATCCCTTTGCGTTCCGTTACACGGAGCTTTGCGATTCCCCGCTTAGCAAGGATCCGATTTTCCCCGCGGAGCGGCACCAGATCAGCAATCGTCCCAATCGCGGCAAGATCAAGGAGATGGGCGGGAAGTTCTCCATATAAAGCATGGGCAAGCTTGAAGGCTACCCCTACTCCTGCAAGGTCTTCGAATGGATATTCTGAGCCTTCTATCTTAGGGTGGATGATGGAATGTGCTTCAGGCAGGACAGGACCCGGTTCATGGTGGTCCGTGATGATCAAATCAACACCCAATTCCCTGGCTATTTTTGCTTCATGTACGGCTGATATCCCAGTATCGACCGTAATGATCACCGTAAACCCTTCATCCTTTGCCCAGCGGAATGCTGCTTCGTTCGGACCATAGCCTTCACTGAAGCGGTTTGGAATATAAAATTCCACCTCGGCACCTATATCACGAAGAACAGTCATCATCACAGACGTACTGCTGACTCCATCGGCATCATAATCCCCGTATACCAGGATTCTTTCCTGGTTTTCAATTGCATTCTGTATGCGTTCGACTGCTTTTTTCATATCATTGAATAAAAATGGATCATGAAAAGAATCACCTGTATCAAACAAAAAATCCCGAGCTTCTTCTACGTTCTTCAAGTCTCGGTTCACTAATAATTTCGCAACAAGCGATGGTATTTTTAATTCTCTTTCAAGTTCTTCTATCTTTTGCTGGTCCGATTCTGCAATCATCCAGCGTGTTTTAGAATTTAACATACGTTCACTCCTCAGCCTTACTTATTATACAAAAATGAGGGAGGTGTTTCAATCTCTCCAACTTAGGAAAACAAAACAAAAATGCGGCTGGGACAAACTAAAAAACCATCATAAAAAACAAACAATTTCAGTATAGACTCTTAATGCCGCTAATGATTTCCGTGCAAGACTTCGCTTTCCGCGGGTAGCCCGTGAGCCTCCTCGTCGCCTTCGCTCCTGCGGGGTCTCACATTAGCTACTCTTCCCGCAGGAGTCTTCGTCTTGCACTCCAATCAACCGCTGGGAAGACCTAAATCTATATGAACATTTGAAAAAATTAAAAACCCGAACTAATTTGCTTCCTAAATTGCAAATTAGTTCGGGTTTTACTTAGACTAAAACACTTCCGTCCCAGTCTCTTTTGTTATTCTCCGGTTTCCCCTATCGAATCCGGTGCCTGCTTTTTTAAAGAAGTCTCTTTCTTTTTTTCTACATGCTTCTTTTCTGCCTGCTCCCTTAGAAGGAGGTTCTCTTTTTCCAATGCTTTGACTTTACGCTGGACGACATACAGCCGGAAAAGACCGACGGAACCGATGATGATGCCGCCCATCAGGACAGATCCTAGTATAACGAGGATCAGCGGCCATTCAGCCTCGCCGAATAAATAATTGACGGTAACCGGATCGACATTGATGACCGCAAATACCGCAACGATCAGTGCAAAAGATATCCCCAAAAGTAATGTCCATTGAAATTTCATGTTATCTCCTCCTACATTAAGTCAACCGAATCCCCTGAGTCTCCTTCTGTTGAATTATATGGGTTGATATGAACAAATACGTCATTTACATTTGATTCTTCCATCAGTTTCTTCTTCACGGCTTTTCCTACCCGATGCCCGGCCTCGACTGTCATAGAGGGATCTACACTGATCTTCAGGTCAATGATGACATAATGTCCATGCTCCCTGGCATGCAATTCGTTTATTTCCTTTACGTCGGGCACGGTTTCAACGATTTTCCGTAAAGGAACGATATCCTCTTCATGGAGGACGTGATCCAGTGTATTATGTATGGATTCCTTGCCCAGATGCCAGGCCATTTTCAGCACGAGAAGTGCGACAAACAACCCTGCTACCGGATCTGCATATACCAGCCACCCGATCTCCAGTTTCCCGCCCAGGATGGAAGCTGAAATCCCGATTAGAGCAGCTATTGAAGAGAAAACGTCTGAGCGGTGCTCGTATGCATTCACAATCAAGGCATCACTCTTTAACCTTTTACCCAAACGATATTTATATTGAAACATCGCTTCTTTTACTATAATGGAAAATATGACAGCATAAATCGCAATCATCCCAGGAGGAGTCAAGGGATGAAAAAATGATTCGATGGACGATTTGCCGATTTCAATGCCCACTAAAAATAATAAGACTGCGACAATGATTGCTGCGATCGATTCCGCTTTTCCGTGCCCATAGGGGTGATCCTTGTCAGGAGGCTGCTTTGCTGCACGCAGACCGATATAGACAGCCAGGGATCCCGCTACATCCGAAGCAGAATGAACGGCATCTGCAATCAGCGCACGGCTGTTTCCGGCTGCTCCCGCCCACCATTTGATAAGGGCAAGAAGTATATTCCCGACAATTCCAACCATAGCAGCGAATTCAGCTTTTTTAAAACGATCTTCAGGATTCATGAAGTAACCTCCTTCTACTACCTTACTATTGTAACCTAACTCCGTAAAAAAACGCGACTTAATCGCCAAAGAAAAAGATCCAGGGATGCCCTGGATCTTTGCTTTTATTGCTATTAAACTTGTGGTTCGTCCGACCACTTTTTCTTTTCTTTCACTGTTTTGATCGTCCCTTTTTTCTTCAGTTCCTTTTTCTTCATGACCAGCCACAATTGGGATGCAATGAATACTGAAGAATAGGTACCAGCAATCAAACCTACCAATAATGCAATCGAGAAGTTCAGAATCGATTCGCTTCCGAAAATCAGGAGCGCAATGACAGCGAAGACTACGGTCAAGACGGTGTTTACTGAGCGGCCCATCGTTTGGCGCAGACTCTGGTTGACCACATCTTCGATATCTTCTTCTGATTTCAAGCGGCGCTTTTTATGGAGGTTTTCCCTTATACGGTCAAAGGTAACGATCGTATCATTGATCGAATACCCCACAATCGTCAAGACCGCTGCAATGAATGTGATATCTACCTCAAGCCTTGTCAAACTGAAGAAAGCGATGATAAAGAATGCATCATGCAAGAGTGCCGCGATGGATGCCAAAGCCATTCTCCATTCAAAACGGAACGTTACATAAATGATGATGCCGATGGATGCAATGGCAACTGCAATCATCGCATTTTTGGCAAGTTCCTTACCAATGACAGGTGAAACCGTACTGATGCTCGGCTCTGCACCGTAAAGACCATTGAAATGATCTTTCAACTTGGCAATATCACCTTTACTGAGATCTTCCGTATAACGGACGACTGCAACATTCTGCTTATCCCCTGAAATCACTATATCATCAGAAGACAATTTGACTTCTTCCAATTCTTTCTTTACTTCTTCAGTTGTCAGGCTTTCCTCTGCAAGGATCTGCATTCGAGATCCGCTGATAAAGTCAATTCCAAGGTTCAGCTTGAAAATGAGGAGAATCAGGATACCCGCAGTTATCAAAATTCCTGAAAAAGCAAAGAACTTCTTGCGCTGCTTCGCAAAATCGAAACGGTCAAACTTGGTAGGGAGGTCGAGTGTATCATAGTTCTCAGCCAGATCCTTGATTTCACTCTTCTTCACTCCGAACCAGCCCGGCTTTTTATTAAAGAATTTACTGTGGACCCACAGGCTGAGCAATAGACGTGATCCCCAAACAGCTGTAATAAAGCTCGTCAGGATACTGACGATCAGCATCGTCGCAAATCCCTTTACAGAGCTAGTCCCATACATGAATAGTACAGAAGCAGCAAGTATGGTGGTTACATTCGCATCCAAAATCGTTAAGAAGGAAGATTTATTTCCTGCCTGGAAAG
This sequence comes from Bacillus sp. Marseille-Q1617, assembly GCF_903645295.1. NCBI lineage: Bacteria > Bacillati > Bacillota > Bacilli > Caryophanales > Bacillaceae > Bacillus > Bacillus sp. Marseille-Q1617. The sequence goes on along the minus strand of NZ_CAHJXM010000003.1, from coordinate 145,463 downwards.
CCGAACGGATCGGTTTACCCACTTTCATCTCTTCTTTTATTCTTTCATACGTAATGATATTCGCATCGACTGCCATCCCGACACCGAGAATGACGGCTGCAATACCCGGCAGCGTCAATACCCCGTTCATTAGATCAAAAATCAACAGAACAAGATAAATGTAAACCGACAGCGTGATGGTCGCTATCAGACCAGGGAAACGGTAATAAGCAATCATGAATAAGAAAATGATCGAGATTCCGATAATCCCCGCCAGTACTGTCTTATCAAGGGCCTGCTGACCGAATTGTGCCCCGACGGAAGTGGAATAGATTTCATCCAATTTAACAGGTAGTGCACCTGCATTTAAGAGGGATGCCAGATTCTGTGCTTCTTCCACTGTGAAATTACCTTCAATGATGACTTCATCTGAGTTGATTGGTTTGCTTACTGCAGGAGCGGATAAGAACTTGGGATCTTGTTTACCCGCTTCTTCTTTATAAGAATCTTTCCCCTCTTCATAATCAAGCCAGATGACCAGTTGATTCTCAGGAGCCATTCCCTGAATATCTTTTGTCAATTGATAGAACTTTTCACGATCCTTTAATTTAAGGGAAACGATCGGATTGTTCTGTTCATCAAACGTTTGTTTTGCCGCTCCGGAGACCAGATCGGAACCATCAAGGCGGACCTTGTCATTTACGTCCCGGAACGTGAGGTTTGCCTGCGTGGACAGGATTTCCCTCGCTTGATTCTGATCCTCTACACCAGCTAACTGAACACGGATCCGATTTCCGTCTTCAATTTGGATATTCGGTTCACTGACACCGAGGACGTTGATACGCTTGTCCAGTGCATCTGCAGTATTCGAGACTGTTTCTTTCGTTATTTTCTGCCCATCTTTAAGGGGCTGGACTTCATATAGTACTTCGAAACCACCCTGAAGGTCCAACCCTAATTTAATGTTGTCCAGGATGCTTTTTGCTGTTCCTCCCATAGTACCTGCAAGTAAAAACACAAGTAAAAAGAAGGCGATTATTCGGCCGCGCTTTACCATTATGTATAAATCCTCCTTGCCGTTTTTCACCACATGATAAAAATGACTCTATTATATTCCCGATAAATCCATACTCATTATCTATGAGAATCAAAGGAGTGTCAATTAAATTTCAGACAATTTACCTTTTCTTCCCTGGACGCAAAAGTGCATTTAATTCCTCTTCATTGATATCCTCGAACCAATTAGGGGAACGGTACGCTTCCACCGTTTCAAAGCTCATGTATTCTCCCGGCTTGACTGACAGGACGTCACTTACCAATTGAAAAAGCATCACGTCCACCTCAGGCTTCTTCCACTTCTTTTTAGTCAAATAAGCCCAAAGCCGTTCCACGTTCGCCTTGCCATATCCCAATATTTCGAACTCTTCCACTTTACTTGAAAGTGCTGGTTCTAATGAATCATAAAAACGATCGTAAGGATGCTGATTTGCTTTCATTCCTCGTCACCGCCTAGGGCTAACCTATCACAATTAGCCAGAATTATGTACAACTTGTCATGCTTTGTCCACATGCCTGCATATACATTATTGTATACGATAATACCAATTTTGAGAAGGCAGGGAATTTTATGTCAAAGTTTCTTAAAGGTACAATCATCCTCATGGTTGCAGCCTTTATTACAAGAATATTGGGTTTTGTCAATCGCATCGTCGTCGCCAGGTTTATCGGTGAAGAAGGCGTAGGGCTATTCATGATGGCATTCCCGACCTTGATTCTTGTCATCACCATCACACAGCTGGGACTCCCTGTAGCCATATCCAAGAATGTTGCAGAGGCGGAAGCCAAAGGAGATATCCGGAAAGTCAAAAGAATTTTGGTTGTCTCCCTATCCACTACTTTACTCCTATCTTTGATATTCACCCCTGCCCTAATCTTACTGGCTCCCTATTTAACTGAGACACTGTTCACGGATGAACGTATCTATTATCCTCTTGTCGCCATCGCCCCGATCATCCCGATCGTGGCCATCTCTTCTGTTATCAGAGGATACTTCCAGGGCCGACAGAATATGAAACCGTCTGCCATCTCACAAGTCATCGAACAAGTAGTCCGCATCACATTCATTGCCGTATTGACGAAGACATTCCTTCCATATGGTATCGAATATGCTGCAGCTGCGGCCATGGCGGCTTCCGTACTTGGAGAACTTGCTTCACTGCTTTATTTGTTTGCCAGTTTTAAATTAAGAAAGAAATTTAAAATAAGGAAGAACTTCTTTAAATCGATGAAAGACGGACGGCACACCTTCAATGAATTGATGAGTGTTGCCCTTCCTGCAACAGGAAGCAGGATGATCGGGTCGATCGCCTGGTTTTTTGAACCCATCGTCGTCGCTCACAGCCTTGCCATTGCAGGAGTGGCAGCGTCGATGGCTACAAAACAGTACGGTTCACTGACAGGCTACGCACTCCCACTCCTATTTTTGCCATCATTCGTCACGTTATCCCTGTCCCAGTCATTGGTGCCTGCGATCAGTGAAGCAAATTCGAATAAAAACTATTCGTTGATTGAACACAGGCTGCAACAGGCGTTACGTTTTTGCCTGATCACCGGGGGTATCTCGGTCGTCATTTTGTATATATACGCTAAGCCTCTCATGCAGGTCATGTATGGCAGTGAAAGCGGTGCGGCATTTCTCATGATCATGGCCCCATTCTTCCTGTTTTATTATTATCAAGGACCGCTGCAAGCGGTGCTGCAGGCTTTGAATCTTGCACGGGCAGCCATGGTCAACAGCCTGATCGGAGCAGTCGTAAAGACCGCGGTGATTTTCATTCTTGCCTCCCAGCCGGCTTTTGGGATCAACGGAGCCGCTTTAGGAATCGTCACTGGCTTCATGCTGGTCACCCTGCTTCATTTCATGACCATTCTCAAATATATACCGATGACCATTTATCTCAGGGATTATGTAAAAATCATCCTGGTCCTCGCTGCTTCGGGGTTGTGGGGTCATTATTCATTCCTGACGCTGTTTACGAATGAAGGCCTTATGTGGAGGCTGCTGTTTGGAGTCATTTCCACAACGATTGTGTACACCGGCCTTTCCATCGCCTTGAAGCTCATCGTGAAAAATGACTTGGCCAGGATTCCGTTTTTGCGCAGATTCATTGTTTGACATAATCTTTCGTTTTAATCACCGCTGTTGATTTCCGTGCAAGACTTCGCTTTCCGCGGGCGGCCTGTGAGCCTCCTCGTCGCATACGCTCCTGCGGGTTAGAAAAGCGGAGGGGCTTTGCCTAGAGGCGGGTGGCATAAGGCGAATCGGCCATGAAGGCGTTCTTTGCCTTCTTGGTCGGTTTGACTTATGACATGTGCCTCTAAGCCCTGCAGCTAGACAGGTCTCACCTGTCTCGCTTTTCCCGCAGGAGTCTGCTTCTTGCACTCCAATCAACAGCTGGATCCAGTCCATAACAACACTTAGTCTTATCAAAGGAAATGCAAAAAGCCTCCTTCCTGATGAAGTCGAAATCAGAATGGGGGCTTTTTCGATTTGCCCACTGGCTAACTTGCAGAGAAGCCCTGCAACCACCAGAAGGTAAACTGGTTTTTATAATTAAAATGAACCGGCTATCACTAATTATTAAGCAACTAAGATATTATTTATCAATCAAATCAATATAAAATTGTCCGTTATGAAAACTGCAGAAAGATATATCAGAAATTTCCTTATATCCCCTTTGACGCAGCTCTTTCCTCAGCCAGAATGAGGTTTTCCCCATCATCTCCAGATGGTTGCTTTGGACTTGCCCGTCAAGGATCAGCGGGAGTGTCAATGAGCCTGGGGTTTTCTTTTCATTTTTCAGAACTGACAAGCTTCCTGACGGCTCAAGAACGGCGAATTCCACGTCTGCCAGGTTGAAGATATCCTTCTCACGCAGCTGGAGTAATAAATCATCATAATTATACCGCTGTTTCTTCATTTCTTTTTCATCTATTTTCCCATTATGGATCAGTACGGTCGGCTTTCCATCGACAAACTCCCTGAACGATTTCGACCGTAAAGAAAGCCAGGCAGAAATAAATTGGACGATCACCATTACACCGATGGGGAGTATGGTGTGAATGATCGGATCTGACGGCTCCTCGATGGCCAATACAGCCATCTCGGCAATCATGATAAAGACAACCAAGTCTAATATGCTCAGCTCCCCTATCTCCCGTTTTCCCATGATTCGAAAGATGAATGTAATCAATAAATAAAGAAAAAGTGTGCGTATTATTATGACTCCATATTCCTCCACAACTTTTCCCCCTCAAAAAAACATTTCACCTAGTAGTATGAACGTTCCTGGAAAAATAATCGGAGGAATTTTTATCCACCCAGGAAAGGGCGGATATATTTAAAGTAAACATACACGGTTGAAACAGCCAGCGAAATCAGGGTGATGGGGACGCCAATGAGCAAATATTGATAAAACTTGATATGTACATGTTCTTTCGATGCAAGCCCCGCAATGACCAAGTTCGATGAAGACCCCAACAGTGTGCCGTTCCCTCCCAAACATGCTCCCAAAGCGAGCGACCACCAAACCGGATCCATATTGACCATACCAAATTCACCGAATTCCTGGATGACAGGGATCATGGCAGCCACAAACGGAATATTATCCACCACGGCTGAAAGGATTCCCGTACCCCATAGAATGACAAATGATGTTTTCTGCATATCACCATCTGTCGCCCTTATGATTTCACGTGCGATTTCATCGATGAATCCCGCTTCTTCAATCCCTCCTACAAGCAGGAACAGCCCTATGAAGAAGAATAATGTCCCCCACTCCACTTCTCTCAAAATACTTTCCGGAGGGTAAATCTTTTCAAGGAGCAGCATCAAGAGCACCGCCCCTGCAATGGCCACAGTTGTCACATCAAGATGGAACATAGGGTATAACGAAAAACCTGTGAGTACCATCAAAAGCACGGCAATCGATTGGAATAAACCATTGTTTCGTTTCAGATAATCCTTTGCAGTTACACCTTTGAGAAGTAGTTTTCGGTCTTCCTTCACATGAAGGACCTCCCTGTACACCACCCCCATGATCAATAGTGTGACAACATACACAATCGCCACCACCGGAAGAAGGTTTTCAATAAAAGCGTTAAAAGTAAAGTGTTTTACTGCCTGCCCGATCATCATATTAGGCGGATCCCCTATCAGTGTCGCGGTCCCACCTATATTGCAGGCGAGTATGGTCATGATCAGATACGGTATCGGGGGAAGGTCAAGTAACTTAGTAAGCTTAAACAAAATGGGGACAAGCAGCATCGCAATCGTCACATTTGCCAAAAATGCGGATCCCACTGCAGCCAGCATCGAGAAAAGAATGAGCAGGGCCAGCCCGTTCCCGTTTACGGACTGTGCCAGACGAATCGCAATATATTCGAAAAAACCGGTTTTACTTGTCATCGTGACAATGAGCATCATGGAAAACAGGAGAGCGATGGTTTTCCAATCAATATAGGTAAAGAGAGCTTTTTCTATAGGGAATGCCCCTATCAAAAGCATGGCAGCCCCTCCTGCCATCGCTGCCAGGACGCGGTTCCATTTTTCTGAGATCAACAGAATATATACAAGGATAAAAACGATAAGAACGAGAGTCGGTGACATAATCAAGCTCCTTCTGCCCGAAGTCAAGTTTCATAATAAGTCTATGAGGCTTGACCATGAAAAATTTCTAGTCTTTTTTCAAATCCCCGTGAATATGCTTGTACTAGTAGAAAATTAAATAAGAGAGGCAGAAAGGGGAGGACCATCATCGAAGCGAAAAAAATCGGAGGTGCCGTATTCTACGGAACTTTAACCATTTTTCTTATAGCAGTTGTGGCAAGTCTTGTATTTTCATTAATGCTTCGATTTACCGAACTTACCGAGAGTTCGATATCGTTATTTGTCACGATCATCTCATTTTTGGCATTATTCATCGGCGGGTTCATGTCCGGTGGAAAAGGGAAAACGAAAGGCTGGATGCTTGGGGGATCGACCGGACTGATTTACACGGTCATCGTGTTCTTATTTCAATACTTGGGATATGACAGCCTTTTTTCAGTCGAACAGATGGTTTATCATGGCTGTTACATCCTGACGGCGATGATGGGAGGCATTCTTGGAGTAAACTTAAGCGGAGGCCCTGCAGGGGATTAAATCAGGAAACACAGCAAGCATAAATAAAAAGCTGCTCCTATGTGCTTGGCACATATTGGAGCAGCTTTTTCAATTATGGTTCTTTATACACTGACTACTTCCCTGATTGCATTGCGATCATATGTAAGTCGGCTTCCGTCTCCGCACAGGATGACTACCTTGCCTTCTTCAATGGCATCAATCGTTCCGTGTAACCCGCCGATCGTAATGATTCTGTCACCTTTCGCCAGTTCATTCTGCATTTTCGAAATCGCTTTTTGACGCTTCTGCTGCGGACGAATAAGCAAAAAGTAGAATAGTACGAACATAAGGATCAACGGTAAAATCGTACCTAAACCTTCCATTCCTTTTCCCCTCCTTTCCATTCTTTATAGCTTAGAAGTTTTTCGCATCTGGACGGTTGAAGCCGTATTGTTCGAAAAATTCTTCTCTGAAGTCCCCCAGTCGATCTTCTCGAATCGCTTGTCTGACCTGCTCCATTAAGTTTAACAGAAAATGAAGATTATGATAAGTCGTAAGGCGTATCCCAAAGGTTTCATCACATTTGATGAGATGACGGATATATGCACGGCTATAATTTTTACACGTATAGCAATCACAATTTTCATCGATTGGCCGGAAATCCCTAGCGTATTTTGCATTCTTCACGACAAGGCGCCCTTCACTCGTCATAAGAGTTCCATTACGCGCAATGCGTGTCGGAAGCACACAGTCAAACATATCGACTCCTCTGATGGAACCGTCAATGAGCGAGTCCGGCGACCCTACTCCCATTAAATAACGAGGTTTATCCGTCGGCAGATGAGGGGTCGTGAAATCGAGAACGCGATTCATGACATCTTTCGGTTCGCCTACTGAAAGACCTCCGACAGCGTATCCCGGGAAGTCCATGGAAACGAGGTCCCGCGCACTTTGTTTACGGAGTTCTTCGTATTCCCCCCCTTGAACGATTCCGAAAAGCCCCTGGTCCTGCGGTCTCTGATGAGCTGCAAGACAGCGTTCAGCCCATCTTGAAGTCCTCTCCACCGAACTTTTCATATACTCATATTCCGCAGGGTATGGAGGACATTCATCAAACGCCATCATGATATCAGAACCAAGCGCATTTTGGATTTCCATCGCTTTTTCGGGACTGAGGAATAATTTATCACCATTCAGATGATGACGGAAATGAACCCCTTCTTCCTCGATTTGACGGAGCTTGCTCAAACTGAATACCTGGAATCCACCGGAATCTGTGAGGATGGCGCGGTCCCAATTCATAAATTTATGAAGGCCGCCTGCCTCTTTGATAATCTCATGTCCGGGACGGAGCCATAAATGATACGTGTTGCTGAGTATGATTCCTGCATCCATTGACTTAAGGTCTTCCGGGGACATCGTTTTCACAGTGGCAAGTGTCCCGACCGGCATGAAGACCGGTGTTTCAAAGGATCCATGCGGTGTATGAACACGTCCGAGTCTCGCCCCGGTCTGTTTGCACGTTTTGATCAATTCATATTTTATTGCAGTCAAGGTGGTGATTCTCCTTCCAAATTAGGTAAAGCTTATGATTACTTTATAAACATTGCATCGCCGAAACTAAAGAATCTGTACTTCTCTTTTACTGCCGTTTCATAAGCGTTCAGTACATTCTCCCTTCCGGCCAGCGCACTGACAAGCATGATCAAGGTGGATTTAGGGAGATGGAAATTCGTTATCAGCCCATCAATCCCCTTGAACTCATAACCGGGATAGATAAAGATATTGGTCCAGCCATTTTCTTCGACGAATTCCCCATGCTTCGAAGCAATGGTTTCAAGCGTCCGTGTCGATGTAGTCCCGACAGTGATGATTCTCCCGCCGCTATTTTTCACTTCATTCAACAAGCGCGCTGTACCTTCTGACACCTGATAAAACTCCGCATGCATGTCATGTTCTTCGATATTATCCACTGAAACAGGCCTGAACGTTCCAAGACCTACGTGAAGAGTGATAAAGGCAATATGTATCCCTTTTGCTTTCAGTTCTTCCAAGAGCTCCTCTGTAAAATGAAGGCCTGCTGTCGGCGCTGCCGCAGATCCCCTCTCCCTTGCGAACACAGTCTGATATCTGTCCTGTTCATCAAGGCGCTCCCGTATATACGGAGGCAGAGGCATTTCTCCCAGCTCATCCAGCACTTCATAGAAAATACCATCATACTGGAATTCGAGTATTCTTCCCCCATGTTCTTTCAACCCGACACATACCGCTTTCAGCTTTCCATCGCCGAAGATGATTTCCGTACCGACTCTTACCCGCTTCGCAGGCTTTACGAGTGTTTCCCATTGATCCCCGTCTTCCTGCTTCAATAGAAGCACTTCGATATTGGCGCCTGTATCCTTCTTCTGTCCGAAAAGCCGCGCCGGCAAGACCCTTGTATCATTCAGAACAAGGCAGTCCCCTTCCTTCAGGAAATCAACGATATGTTTAAAACGATAATGTTCTATGGAACCATCTTCTTTGTCCAATACCATCAATCTGCTTTCGGAACGATGCTCAAGCGGTGTCTGAGCGATCAATTCCTCAGGCAGATGAAAATCAAAATCTTCTACATTCACTTCATGTCACCCAGCTTTTCAATCTCACATATGAGGTCTATTTAAATCGTCCTATGATATAAAAGACAAGTGAAAGTATAACACTTAACAAAATAGAAGTCATAAGTGGAAAATAAAATGTTGTGTTTTCTTTTTTGATGACGATGTCACCAGGGAGTTTCCCTATTTTGATAAACTGCATCAGGAATCCGATGATCAATATGATTCCTCCGATGACCATCAACATCTTCGGCAGTCCTGTCACTTGGCCGGCACCTCCAGTTGAAAGTGTTCATATACAAGATGCGTAACGATCCTCCCCCTTGGAGTGCGCTGTAAGAAGCCGATCTGCAGCAAATAGGGTTCGTACACATCTTCGATCGTATGGGATTCTTCACCGATACTTGCAGCAATGGTATCAAGTCCGACAGGTCCTCCCCTGAAGCGTTCAATAATGCCGCGGAGCAGCTTATGATCGATATGATCGAGTCCCAGTTTATCGACTTGAAGAAGTTCGAGCGCTTCCCTTGAAAGCTCTGTGGTGATATCACCGTTCCCTTTGACCTGCGCAAAGTCCCTCACTCTGCGAAGCAATCTGTTCGCTATTCTCGGGGTTCCCCGTGAACGTCTCGCAAGCTCAACTGATGCGGTCGCTTCGATCTTCGTATTCAGTATCGCCGCCGTTCTCTGAACAATTTCATTTAATTGCTCTTCATTATAGTATTCCAAACGGCACAAAACTCCAAACCTGTCCCTGAGCGGTGCTGAAAGAGCACCTGCCCGCGTCGTGGCTCCGACAAGCGTGAAAGGCGGAAGATCTAAGCGGACGGACCTGGCACTTGGGCCATTGCCGATCACGATATCAAGGCAGAAATCTTCCATGGCGGGATATAATACCTCTTCAATTGCACGGGGGAGCCTGTGAATTTCATCAATAAACAGTACATCACCCGGCTCCAGTGCTGTAAGGACAGCGGCAAGATCCCCCGGCCTTTCGATTGCCGGTCCGGACGTCGTCCGCAGATTCACACCCATCTCATTGGCTATGACCGCTGCCAGGGTCGTCTTCCCCAATCCCGGCGGCCCGTAAAGAAGAACATGATCCAAGGTTTCCTGGCGCATTTTTGCCGCTTCGATAAACACTTCCAGATTGTTTTTCACTTTGTCCTGACCGATATATTGTTTTATCGTCTGAGGTCTCAATGAATACTCGAAGGAATCCTCATTGAATTCAGATTCACCTGATACAATTCTTTCTTCCATCCAGCCTTCCTCCTTTCTTGAAATCTTTATTTAAGCAGCAGCTGAAGGGCTTTCCGGATGATTTCATCCGCCGATAAGCCTTGCCCTTTTAGTTTTGGTGTCACCTTCTTGATCTCCCTGTCCGAATAACCAAGGGCCTTAAGAGCAAGGATCCCCTCTTCAAATGCTTCATCTTTATCTGATGATCCTGTTTGAGTTCCTTCATGTTCATTGAACAGATTCGGGAAGTAATCCGGTACGACATCCTGGAGTTTGCCTTTCAAGTCAAGGATCATCTGGCGGGCAGTTTTCTTCCCGACCCCCGGAAACTTTGTCAGAAAGCTTTCATTTTCTTCTTCGATCGCGGAAATGACCTGCTGCGGGGCACCCGATGCCAAAATGGCCAAAGCACCCTTGGGACCGATTCCTGATACATTCAATAATTTCATAAATAATAATTTTTCTTCCAATGCGAGAAACCCATAAAGAGCAATGAGATCTTCCCGCACATGCTGATATGTAAAAATCTGCATCTCTTGATTTTGGTATTTTGAATAAAGAAATGGATTGGCCGTATAGAGCTGATAGCCGATCCCGTTATTTTCTACTACTACATACTCGGGACCCACCTGGCTTACAGTCCCTTTTATATATTCATACATTGAGTTCTCTCCCTGTCTATAAAAGCGGAGGCGGTTCGTTCAGCCGGCAGGAAATGGCCTGACGCTATGGACATACGCCACCTATCTTAAATATTCATTGTATCACATGTTTCAGCATAAGAGCGGAAAATCGCGCCTCTCAGCGAAACATCTGTTCTTATTTTATCAAAGATTTACTGATTGTGAATGCAAATTGGGAAAGGAATATATATTTTGTTGGTTCCAGCTGTTGATTGTAGTTAAAGACGGATATTTCTTTCTTCCGATGAGGTTGTGGCTAGTAATCGACAGTTCGCCCTTATAATAGGGATAGCGCCCTTAAATTGATAATTTCGCCCAAATAATCAAAATTTCGCCCTTATGTAAAGAATACCGCCCTTAAACAAAAAAAACACCCCCGTCCGCACCTGCTATACCCTCTATGTCAGCCTTAAAAATTGAGTATTTATGTACCTCTACAATCTTTTATAGTGCCTCCTTATCATAATTATGTGGTCCTATATACAAAAAACAACCAGAATTCCGTCCCATTCTGGTTGTTTAATTTAATATAGTATATTAAGTTTTTAACTTTACCCGTGATGCAACTTTAAACGCTCTTCATTCCGGCACAGAATACTGTTTAAAACTTTCCAAAACTTCTTCGAATTTCTGCTTGGACTTCACAGGGATACCTTTTAGTAAAGTCTCATGACTGTTACTTTCAAGCTTTTCGACATCAATCTGAAAAAAAGATTGTATGATCTCTGCCTGGCCGGGTTTTCCATTAAAGATGGACAGAACCCCATTTTCTGATATGCCGAAATAGCCGTTCGTTTTTAACAATGGCGAAATATCGTCCACTTGTTTTTGAAAAACGACTTCCTCCTCGGTCATATCAATCAGCTGCCAGTCAGCATAGGCTGCCCAGAAATCTTCCATACTCCAGATTGTCTCCTGGACAATTTCTTCACTGATTTCCCCATCCAGGTACACTCTTTCCAATTTCACTGTAACAGTATGCGCTGAAACCACATCAACCGGGTCTTCCTGCTGAACGTTTTCTCGATCGGCGGCCTGTTTTTCTTCTGTATAAAAGAAAGTGAAATAAAATGCACCAAAAAGCAGCATTACCATAAACACGATTCGAATCTTCATCGTCATCGTGATCACCTCGTACTCGTTTAATGTCGTACTTCAAGGCTCTTTACGGATAAAATAACCGAAGCCTTCTTCAATAACTAGTGTTGCCAAACCCTGCTAAGAATATCCAATATCATTTACTTTTTTTGTCTGCCTGCCCAAACAAAAAAAGATCACCAAAAGAGGGATACTCTTTTAGTGACCTTTATTTCAATCATTATTCTTTAGGGCCTTGAACATATTGTCGATATCTAAGTTGATCCCTTCAAACGGCCCGCCGTCACGCAGGTCATTATCGATATTTCTGACTCGGCTGAACGTTCCTTCGTCGGCAACAACCTTTACTGAACGGCCGTTAAGATATGGTTTAACAGCTTTCTTAATTTTTGCTTTTGTTTCTTCTTCTTTGTCTCTGCTGTGATCTTGGAGTTCAACTGCTATCAGCACATCCGTACCGTAGGCAACTGCACGGACATCACTTACGTTATCCACTTTACCGGTAACCTCCCCAATTTTCTCGGCAAGGTCCCCTTCGTAAGCAGTGTAGTAAGATCTGTTGGCTTTTCGGGTATTATCATCTAAATGACCATGATAATTTGCATCTCCATGACTGGCACGGCCATCCTGTTCAAGGAAGCTTTTATCATAATTCGCCAGTGGAGCGGAAGGGTTCCTTGGATTTCCGTTTTCGTCCTTGACTTGAAGGTATTCACGTTTTTTCTGGCGGATATCCTGTCCTTCCCTGCCAATCGGCGAATGGTCATACATTTCGGTCAGTGGACCATCCCTCTCGTCCCGCTCATCTCCACCGTGGCCTTCGTTGGAGTAGAAACCGAGTGGTTCATAGGAATCTGTATACCGGTTCTGAGCTTCTTCTTCACCTGTATTACAAGCTGCCAGACCCATCGTCATGACGGCTGCCAATGGTACCATGAATAATTTTTTATTCAATGGTGCTTCCTCCTTCAACCCGCTGATTGAGCATATTACATGCTCATCATTAGGTTGTGAAAGTGCGGCAGTCTTCATTCCTTCAAGTAGTTGGAGACTTCTCCTACATTATGGATTAAGGAGACGGTTCATTTCATGATGCACCTCTTGAGAAAATTGCATTCTTTGTGGGAATTGATGGATGGTCAAATGAATGAGATAGTTCCATGCCCTCTGTTTATAATTGTAATCTTCCCTGAGGAATCGATTCCACTCCCTGAAAATATCTGTAGGGTATAGTAATCCCACGTAAAAGATGAGCTGATTGAGATAAGGGTGATAAACATTCAATTGTTTTATTTCATTCAGCGACCAATCGATAAACGGGAGGATGCGGTTACAAAATTGCAAGTCATCCATTAAAGGCGTAGAGAAAGCAATCAAATCGAAATCGATCAAATAGACATTCCCGTTTTTACCTCTTAAAAAATTGTGATGCGCTACGTCCCCGTGTGTAATGCATACAGGCTTCTCCATCATGCCCAGTACTTCCAGCTGTTCAACAGCGCGCTTTCCCCATTCCAAATAAGTATAGAGATAATATGGCTGGATGAATGATTGAAGAAAGGGGATATTATGTTCAAATTGATTCAATCGTTTTTTCCACTTCTTCAACCACTTGTATCTTGGAAGTTCATCCAGCCATTTACCTTGCATTTTCCCGGTGCAGGCATGAAATTTTTTTAACACAATTAATACGTCCATCCTGTCTTGTGTATTTCCATAGTTGATTGGTTCACCGGTCTCAAGCCAAATCGTCAATCCGATTGGATGACCTTCGAATATGAGCATCTCTCTTTGATGTATCGGGTGAAACTGAAGGACATGAGGGAAATTCTGCTGTACTAACATCCGAACCAACGTTTCCTGCATGATAAACCTGCTCTGGCTGGAATATTTTTTGACAAACCACTTTCTTCCATTACTATATAAAACCCATTTACCTTCTTTTAATTTCTTCAGGGATGCGGATGAATCATTTAATTTGTATTTTAAAAAAGAAAGGAGACGATACGTATAATCGTCTCCTCCCGGGTGGATATCAGCTGTCAAGATCATCATCTTGGAAGTTTGGCATGGAGAATGCTCTTGGTCCAAACATCCCTTGACCCATCGGCATCCCCTGACCCGGCATTCCAGGACCATACCCGTATGGAGCCTGCATTCCTTGTGGCATCGCACCATATCCCTTAGGTCCTCCGCAGCCGCAGTCATCTTTATCGGCAGCGCCCATTACTCCGGATGGTTGACCCATCGGCGATTGCGCTCCCATCACTCCGGACGGCTGACCCATTGGCCATTGCGCTCCCATCACCCCGGACGGCTGACCCATCGGCGATTGCGCTCCCATTACTCCGGACGGCTGACCCATTGGCGATTGGGCTCCCATCACCCCGGACGGCTGACCCATTGGCCATTGCGCTCCCATCACCCCGGACGGCTGAGCCATCGGCGATTGCGCTCCCATCACTCCGGACGGCTGACCCATCGGCGATTGCGCTCCCATCACTCCGGATGGCTGACCCATTGGCGATTGGGCTCCCATCACCCCGGATGGCTGACCCATCGGCCATTGTCCTGAAGAAGGTGACTCATCCATCGCTCCTTGAACCTGACCTGGCCACATCGGCTGACCATGCATGCCCCCAGGGAATCCTGATCCCGGCATGACCGGGGATACCGGGTAGCAATTATCATACGGCATCCATTGACCTGGAGCTGTTTGTGAAGGCATTTGAACAGTAGGATATCCATCTTCGTCATCCATAGCACCCATCACGCCGGATGGTTGACCCATTGGTGACTGGGCTCCCATCACGCCGGACGGCTGACCCATCGGCCATTGGGCTCCCATTACTCCGGACGGCTGACCCATCGGTGACTGGGCTCCCATTACTCCGGATGGCTGACCCATCGGCCATTGTGCCCCCATCACGCCGGACGGCTGACCCATCGGTGACTGTGCCCCCATCACTCCGGATGGCTGACCCATTGGTGACTGGGCTCCCATCACTCCGGACGGCTGACCCATCGGACTTTGATGCGGCATGTATGGCATCATTGAAGATTCATCATCATAGCCCATTCCAGGCATCATTGGCATTTGCTGCATTCCAGGCATCATCGCACCTTGGACCTGACCTCCCGGCCCCATCGGCATTCCATAACCAGGCTGCATTCCTCCATGAGGTCCGCCGAATCCGGATCCTGGCATTACTGGTGATACAGGTACGCAATTATACGGGTTGAAATACATAGGCTGATTGTACCCTCCTTGTGGTTGTGCTGATTGTGCCGGTTGAGACGGCATTTGTAAGCTTTCATCATCATCATGAATTCCTTTTACATTGTTTTGCTTAGGTTTTTCTGCTTTAGGTGGTTTCATATCTTTGGCTTGTGGAAGAATGTTGGAAGGTTTAGGCGGCATTTTTGGTTGAGCTTTCGCTTTAGGTTGAGTTTTAGGCTGTGGTTTGGGCTGCGGTTTGGGCTGCTGGACCGGTTTTTGCATCGGTTTTTGCATAGGCTGCTGAATTTGCATATTCGCCATGTTCATCATGTAATAATTATTGATATCAATTTCCGGGATGACCGGCTTCGGCATCTTCGGAGTAAACGGTTTTTGTGCTTCCTTTGGCTTTTCTTCGGCAACAGGCTGCGTGATCGGCTTCTGCTCTTTAAAAGGATGCTCAGCTTTAGGCATCTCCTTCATCGGCATTTCTTTTTTAGGAGCTTCTTTAGATCCGAACTTTATCTGTGCTTCTTTTTTTACGGATCCCCCTGTTGTCGGAACTTTGATTTTCATACCCGGCATAATCATATCAGGGTTCGATAGCTGGGCATTCATCTGCTTTACCTCTTCGAAATTCACACCATATTTCTTGGCGATTTTCCAAAGAGTGTCCCCTTTTTGAACAATATGGATTTTCACTCTTTTTCCCTCCTCAGGCATAAGTCTATATATCCTATGACAAGATAGGCAAATTGCTAATCATCTACATAAAAACTTATGATTGGGCGAAAAAAAATATACCTCCCAACAGGTGCGAACACTCTTCTTTAAACAAAAAAGCAAGCAGAAAAAGATTTTTTCCCAACTGCTTGCTTTTACCATAAAATTTTTGAAGAGCGGTTTTCACATAAAAATGAGGGAATTTATGCCCTGGCTAACATTCGGTCTAATGCCAACGTGGCATTAGCAGCAATATCTTTCTCCACTTTTATTATATTGTGTGGTTTTTCCTTTATTATCTTTTCGAGCGACCAAAGCAAATGCGGCAAATCGATCCTGTTCATTGTCAGGCATGGACACATATAAGGATTGAGAGAAATGATTTGCTTGTCGGGATGCTGCCCGATCAGCCGTTTGACAAGGTTCATTTCTGTGCCTATTGCCCATGAAGAACCCTTTGGCGCATTCTTGATTGTGTCAATGATAAACTTTGTACTACCGTTCAAGTCTGATTTTTCAACGACTTCCCTGCGGCATTCAGGATGGACGATGATTTTCATTTCAGGGTGTGAACTGCGTACATGTTCGATGTTCTTTTCCGTGAAATTTTCATGAACGGAGCAGTGGCCCTTCCAAAGGATGATTTTAATACTCTTCAGTTCCCCCTCATAGATCAACTCATTCCGGATCGGGTCCCAAACGGCCATTTCACTCTTTGCAACCCCAAGGTCTGCAGCTGTGTTTCTTCCCAGATGCTGATCAGGAAGGAAAAGAATCCGTTCCTTCTCCCCCAATGCCCAGTCCACCATTTTGTGTGCGTTGGATGAAGTGACAGTCGCGCCGCCGTTTTTTCCGACAAAGCTTTTAATGGCGGCCGTTGAGTTGACATAGGTGAGGGGGATGATGGTATCTCCGAATAATCCCTGCAGGCTGGACCAGGCTTTTTCCGTTTGATAAATATCGGCCATATCCGCCATGGAGCAGCCTGCTCTCATGTCTGGTAAAATGACCTGCTGATATTCCTGGGTTAATATATCGGCCGTTTCTGCCATGAAGTGGACGCCGCAAAACACGATATAGTCCGCTTCCCGGTTTTCGGATGAGATTTGCGCAAGCTGCAGGGAATCACCCACAGCATCGGCGAATTGTATGACTTCATCTTTCTGATAATGATGCCCCGGTATAAAAAGTTTTTTCCCCAGAATTCTTTTGATTTCCCTTACCCGAATTTCCATTTCTTCTTTTGTAAGGGTGGTGATTGATTCAGGCAGGACGCCTGTTTCAACTGTCAGTTCTTCAAGTAATCCCATTATAGATTCCCTCCTGCCTTAATACTCTTGCGCTGATATCCAATGACTTCACTGAATGCGTCAGGTATCCGAGTGAAATGTACCCGACCCCTGTGTGGGCGTACTCTTTCAGATTCTCTTCCGTAATCCCCCCTGAAGCTTCCGTCACAACCTGAGGAGGGACGTGGTGGATCCACTCCTTTATTTGCCGGGGACTGCAATTGTCAAACATGATGATGTCTGCACCGCTGTCGACCGCCTCTATCAGACTCTCTTCACTTTCGATTTCCACTTCAATTTTCACTGTATGACCGCAGTGCTGTTTCGCTTTTTTTACGGCAGCGGCAATCGATCCTGCAAATGAAATATGGTTATCCTTCAACATGACGGCATCATACAGACCGTTTCGGTGATTGAAGCCTCCGCCTGTTCGCACAGCGTATTTCTCCAGCATCCTGAGCCCCGGCGTCGTCTTTCTGGTGTCGCAGATCCTCGCCCCGGTTCCCTCCGTTTTCAGTACGGCACGGTGTACGGATGTCGCTATTCCGCTCATCCGCTGAATAAGATTCAATACCACCCTCTCACCCTGGAGAAGAGCCCTCATGCTCCCGCTCACCTTGGCAATCAGCTGCCCTTCTTTTACGTAATCTCCATCTTCAACGTGCACCTCGGCCGCTGCTTCCGGACTCAATAATGTGAACGTCGTTTCAATCACTTTCCTGCCGCAAAAAATCCCTTCTTCTTTTGACATTAAGTAGAACGTCCCTTTATCGCTTTCTGTAAATACACTTTCTGATGAAAGATCACCGTCACCGAGATCTTCTTTTAAAAATTCTTCAAGCATAGATTTCAATTTTATGTTGTTCATCATGTACCACCTTCAGTTGATGATTTTCATTTATTAAAAGAATCCTTCGTTTAAACCAATCTGTATTGTTTTCTGCAGGATAGTCCGAACGGATATGTCCGCCCCTGCTTTCCGTCCTCAAGAGGGCGGACTGTGTGATCATCATACTGACCACCCACATTAAGTATGTTTGGATCTCGTCTTGAGACAAACGATCGAGGTCTGCATTATATGGTAAGTATTGAGCCTTCAACCAGTTCAAATGATTCGTTAGACTTTGTTCATTCCGTATGATCCCAACATCCGTCATCATCCGCTCTTTAAGTTCAGCTGGGTCAAAAGTAATTTCCGGGGCCGTTCCTCTGGATTTCGAAACATGATAAGCTGCTGTGAAAGACGCGGCATTTTTTTTGGCAGTTATCAGATGATGTGCGAGTCTTTCTCCAAACACCAGACCTTCAAGCAGGGAGTTGGAGGCGAGCCGGTTCGCTCCATGCAATCCAGTACAGGCAACCTCCCCGATTGCATATAATCCATTGACCGTGGTTTTTCCTTCTTCATCTGTCACCACTCCCCCCATTGTGAAGTGGCACCCGGGAGTGACTGGAATTTTCCCATCTGATAAGGAGACATGATGGGTTTCACACATTTTGGTGATGGAAGGAAATTTCGTTTTAAACTCTTTTACAGGAGTGATATCAAGGTAGACCGTCTTCCCTTCATTCCGCTCACTGTTTATCTTCTCTGCCACGATATGTCGCGGGGCGAGCTCCAGCTGTGGATGCACCCCTTCCATGATTCTTTCTCCCCTATCATTGATAAGGAGGGCCCCCTCTCCCCGGACTGCTTCTGAAACGAGTCCGCCTGAAGTTGTGCCTAAAGACAGAAGAGTCGGGTGAAATTGAATGAATTCCATATCGGACAGCGCAGCCCCCGCCAGGAAAGCCAGTGCCATGCCGTCGCCCGTAACCGACGGTGCATTGCTGCTCAGTGAATAGATTGATCCCGCGCCTCCGGTGGAAAGCACCACATGAGGGGCAAAATAGTGATGGATGGAGCCGTCACTTTTCATTGTTTTCACCCCGCAGCAATGACCCCGTTCATTTCTCAAGAGTTCGCAGACCATTTCCTCCTGAACGAATCTGACTTTACCGGTAAGGGAATCCAATAAATAGTCAACGATGTATTTCCCTGTCTGATCACCGCCGCTGTGGAGGATGCGCGCGATACTGTGAGCTCCCTCCATCCCGAGTGCAAGGTCCCCATCGGCTTTCCTGTCAAAAGGAGCCCCGTCATTAATCAAGTATTCTATTATTCTTTTGCCATCCCTTATGACGTTCTTCACTACCTCTATGGACTGATGGTTGCAGCCTGCTGTCATCGTATCTCTTGTATGAAGCTCAATTTTATCAAGTATACCGATCGGTGCCGCAATCCCGCCCTGGGCAAGATACGAATTGCTGTCTTTCACTTTATTCTTTGTGATAATTATCACATTCAAATGCTCCTGAAGCTGACGGGCAAGCTGTAATGCCGCGATACCGCTTCCCACAATGATTACATCGGTGCTCATCATATTAAAATCCTCCTGATTATTTACAGGTGTCTTGACACATATATTTACACATTATTAAACTAATGACAAGAGTTTTTTTATAGATGGCTAATTTAATGGCTGCATTCACGCGTCTATACCAACTCACCCCCAGAGTGTCCGGAGTTGTGTACCATCAAAAAACGTGATGAAAACAGCAAGTTTTGTGTTAAGAGCCTTATAGATTGCTAACTTTGGAAAGTATAAAAGGAGAATGACAGATGCTTTATTTCGATTATGCGTCAACCACACCCGTCGATCCGGAGTGTTTACAGATTTATTCGAAAGTCAGTGAAGACTATTGGGGAAACGCCAGCAGCCTTCATGATACAGGAGGAAAAGCTCAGCTTCTTCTTGAAAATTGCCGAACGAGGCTTGGAGGAGTACTCGGTGTCCCTCATGAGGGGATATCTTTCACTTCCGGTGGAACGGAAGGGAATCATCTGGCTCTTCTCTCACTGGCATTCAGTTATCAAAAGAAGGGAAGGGATATCATCATCAGCGGAGCTGAACACTCGTCCATTCAAAGTACTGCTGCTTTTCTGGAGAAGGCGGGATTCAGGGTAACAAAAATCCCTTATACTTCCGAAGGACTCATAAACCTTGAATGCCTGGAAGCGGCCATTACAGATCAAACGACGGTCGTCTCCGTCTGCCATGTTAATGGTGAAATCGGCACAATCCAGCCGATTCAAGAGATAAAGAAACTGCTGCAAGGCAAAGATATTTTATTACACAGTGATATGGTGCAATCCTTCGGCAAGCTTGATATTAAGGAAACTGCTTCGATCGTGGACAGCTTTACGATCTCATCTCATAAAATCTACGGTCCAAAAGGGACCGGTGCCGTCTATATTCATCCGCAATCCGATATCCATCCTTTCATGCCGCATCAGACGCATGAACATGGATTCAGGGGAGGCACCGTGAACCTCCCCGGGATTGCCGGTTTCGTGTCTGCGGCATTAAAAGCAAAACCAATTGAGGAACATCATCACTATACAGGGCTGCGAAACCATTTCTTCAAGACGATGCACAGCTCTTTAGGAGAACATTACACAGCCTATGGTGCCCCGGAGGCCAACCAGCTTCCTCATGTAATCGGAATGAGGATCAACGGCGTGGAAGGCCAGTGGCTCATGCTCGAGTGCAACCGGAGAGGCGTCCATATTTCAACGGGAAGTGCCTGTCAGACAGGGAAACATTCGATTCCAAAAACCTTGGATGCCATGGGAATTGGAGAAAGGGAAGGAAAAGAGTTCATCCGGATTTCCCTTGGACGGGACACAACCCGCGAACATATCGAAGAACTTGCAGAGGTCCTGTCACATATTCATCAGGAAGCATACATTTCTTAACTTGATGAAGCAGGTGTGATATGATTTCCTATATAAAAAAGTACGGAGGAGATAGCAGTGGCAGGGAAGAAAATACTTGGTGAAGAGAGAAGACAAGTCATTCTCGATCACCTCATAACAAAACAAGCCCCGATAACAGGAGGCGACCTTGCAAAGCTTGCCAATGTAAGCCGGCAGGTCATCGTCAGTGACATTACCCTGCTGAAGGCAAAAGGAGAGCCGATCATCGCTACGAGTCAGGGATACCTCTATATGCCAAGCTCGAATCGCGATTCGATGGTGGAACGGATCGTTGCCTGTCAGCACTCTCCGGACAGAGCCGAAGAGGAACTGCTGCTACTGGTCGATCATGGCGTCACGGTGAAGGACGTGAAAATCGAACATGGCGTTTATGGTGATCTGACAGCATCCATCATGGTCTCCAATCGGAAAGAAGTGGAACAATTTTTAACGAAAATCCAAAAAACCCAAGCGGCATATTTATCCGAATTAACGGACGGCGTGCATTTACATACGCTGATGGCCCACAATGAGGAAACATTGATTCATGCAGAAAACGCACTTAAGGAAGCTGGGTTTTTGATGAAGTCTTATAGCTGATCTGATGGAAGTACCCGGCCTGATTTAAGTACGGGTGCTTTTTGTATGGCTGGCCTCGGTGAGTACGGTTGGGTGTTTTGGGAAGGGGATGGATTCGGGTTCGCGCAAATATCTGGAATTTCGAGCATTTAAATAGATTCTTCGAGCAAATATCTGAGAGCATCGAGCAAAAACTTTTTTCAGTCTCCTTTTTCACTTACAAATACCCCTGCATCATGCACCCGGAGACGAAATGCTTTTGAATGATTCCTGGTTATGAAAAAAAGACAGCTCCTTTTCTCAAAAAGGGGCTGTCTTTTCCATTTATTTATCCAGCAAATAAGATGAGTACGTCCCGATCATCTTCACTTCACAGCCGAGCGCCTCCATCTCGCTGATTGCTCCCGGAAGCAGCACCTCGTCCATTCCATGAGCAACGTCAATCAAGAAGAAATAGTCACCCAGACCGGTCTTTAAGGGCCTTGATTCGATTTTGCTTAAATTCAGCTGTCTCCAGGCAAACGTGGAGAGAACCTGGTGGAGAGCTCCGGAACGATCTTTTGGTAGGGTCACCATGAGCGTCGTTTTGTCTGACGTTTTATTATGGTCAATCGTAAGCGCATTACTCTGCTTATGCAGTACAATGAAACGTGTGTGATTATAGGCAAAGTCATGGATACTCTCATCGATGATCGTTAATCCGTACTCGTGTGCGGCCAGTTCATTCCCGATGGCCGCCAGCTTTTCCTCGGGGTGCTCGCTCACGTATTTGGCTGCAGCCGCGGTTGAGGTCGTCTGCTCCAGCGGAGTCCCGCGATAATGGTGATGAAGAAATTTATGGCACTGAGCCAGTGCATGGGAATGCGAAAGGATCTTCTCTACCTTGCTTTCACTGCCTCGGTGTTCTGGGTGCACCATCAAATGCTGCTGAATCGGAGAAGTAAGTTCAGCGACGATGGATAAGTCCGCTTCATGAAATAAATAATCCACCGTGATATGTACAGATCCCTCCAGTGCGTTTTCCAGGGGGACCACCGCATAATCGGCATCCTCTTCAATGACCGCTTCAATGCAATCTGGTATCGTCACGCATGGTACTTGTTGTTCTTCGGGAAAAGCCTTCTTCACGGCCAGGTCCGTGAAAGAAGCCTGAGGTCCTAGATAAGCAATTTTCAATTGGTCAACTTCCTCTCGGCAAATTTATTGAACATTCTAACATGTGATGAATGGTTTTGTATATACATCTTTTTAAAAAGTTATATTGCGAACATTTTAAATGTGTGGAGAGTGCTATCAAAAAAGAAGTGTCAGGCCCCTGAGCCCAACACTTCTACTTTCTCGACAAATTCCAGTCGTCTTAACCGTGCCAATAATTCTTCCAAGCCGACGGTAAGATCCGTCACATTCAGGGACAGCGTTACATTTGCTCTCCCCTGAAGCGGAATTGTCTGGTGAATGGTCAATATATTGCATCCGTGCTTCGCTGTTTCACTTAGAAGGTGTGACAGCGTTCCCGAGCGATCTTCAAGATGAAAGAATAACGTGATGATCCTTTCCTTCACGATTGTATGAAAAGGAAAGACTGTGTCACGGTATTTATAAAACGCACTCCGGCTCAAATCTACTCGATTCACGGCTTCCCATACCGAGTCAGCCTTTCCTCTTTCGATCAGTTCTTTGGCATCGAGCGTCTTTTTCATCGCTTCCGGCAGGACATCTTCACGGACCAGATAAAATTTACCGTCCTGAAATTTTTTTCCCAATGATTACTCCCCCAATATGACCAGGCTTAATCAACGAATTCAAATTCATATTTCAATAATCGGATCGTGTCGCCGTTTTCGGCACCGCGCTCGCGGAGTGCATCATCCACACCGTAAGAACGGAGCTGTCTTGCGAAACGTCTGACAGAATCCTCGCGGGAGAAGTCGGTCATCTTGAATAGACGTTCGATCTTCGCTCCGCTGACCACAAAGGTACCATCAGGATCACGCGTGATTTCGAAATCTCGCTGATCTTCTTCGTGTCTGTAAACGACACGATGAATACCTGTTTCCTCAACTTCTTCCGTAATCGGGAATTCTTCTGTGGTCTCCAGCTTATCAGCAACTGCAAATAACAGCTCTTTCAAGCCCTGCTGTGTAAATGCTGATATCGGAAATACAGGATAATCATCTTGAAGCTTTTCTTTAAACACTTCCAGATTTTCTTCCGCTTCCGGCATATCCATCTTGTTCGCCACGATGATTTGCGGGCGTTCCGTAAGGCGGAGATTATACTGCTTCAACTCTTCGTTGATCGTCAGATAATCTTCGTAAGGGTCGCGCCCTTCCATTCCGCTCATATCGATTACATGGACGATGACACGGGTCCTTTCGATGTGGCGAAGGAATTGATGGCCGAGCCCCACTCCTTCATGCGCCCCTTCGATCAATCCCGGCAGATCTGCCATGACAAAGCTTCTGCCATCAGCCGTTTCGACCATTCCGAGGTTCGGAACGATTGTCGTGAAGTGATACGAAGCGATCTTCGGTTTTGCTGCAGATACGACGGATAGCAATGTGGATTTCCCCACACTAGGGAATCCGACAAGTCCGACATCGGCAAGCAGTTTCAATTCCATGACGATATAGCGTTCCTGGCCCGGTTCACCTTTTTCGGAAAGCTCAGGTGCTGGGTTTGCTGGAGTCGCAAAACGCGAGTTGCCTCGTCCTCCGCGTCCGCCTTTTGTAATGACTGCGCGTTGTCCGTGCTGCGTTAAGTCAGCAATCGTTTCGCCGGTATCATCGTCTTTCACGACCGTGCCCGGCGGCACCTTGACAACCATATCCTCAGCATTTCTTCCATGCTGATTCTTACTCATGCCGTGCTCCCCGCGCGGCGCCTTGAAATGGCGCTGATAACGGAAATCCATCAGCGTTCTGAGACCTTCGTCCACTTCAAACACGACATCTGCACCATGACCGCCGTCCCCGCCTGCAGGGCCGCCTTTCGGTACATATTTTTCACGGCGGAAAGCAACCATTCCGTTACCGCCGTCTCCGCCTTTTGTATAGATCTTGACCTGATCGACAAACATACTTTCACTCCTAACTTATCCATCATGTTGACATCATTATGTACATTCAATGTTATTCAACAGAAAGATGAATCACAAATGCTTCTTTTTGAAGCAGTTCTATTTCTATATTTTGTCCGTTACTTTGTTTTTTCTTTATCCATTCTTCCAAAACATTCGTCTCTTTTAGTATACCTGTGAAATCAAATATAAAACGGGGATGTTCTTCAGAAAAGTTGATGATTAATGAGAGATGGTTTTCTGCGCTGGCCTCTGTATTGGCTTCAAGAAGTTCCATTACCTCTTTACATAAGGAAACGAGCTTTTGATCATGAAGCTTGTGCGTATACTCGGTCTGCCCCACTTCGAACTCCAGTTTCACCAAATGCGTGGTCCAGTTATATGTTAAAATCCATTCAGCCAATAATGGAAGTTTTAGATTCGATAGCTTAGATTCATTTTGCGCCGTGAGAACCATGGTGTCTATGACTTGCTTCGCACGCTCGACTCGATTTAATTCAAGATTGCCCTTGATCAATTGAAGATCGTTCATCCAATCATGACGAGCATGTCTCAGTGCGTCCAAAATACCCCAATTTTCGCTCATATAATAACTCCTATACTTTAAGTGCTACTAGTTAGTATATCAAAGATAGGTATCCGAGTATATTGTTTATGAAAAAAGTGTCGAAAGGGCGGGGAATGGGCAGGGTTGCTGCTTGAGTGGTGCTGCATTTCCGGCCACTCGGAACGAGCCTTTCACCTCATTGGCAAAAAATAAAACTCTAACCGAAAGTCGGTTAGAGTTTTCGTTAAAGATATGCGATTAAGCTTCATTCGCAACAGGGTATACGCTCACTTTTTTCTTGTCACGACCCATGCGTTCGAAACGAACAACACCGTCTGTTTTAGCAAAAAGTGTATCGTCACCACCACGGCCAACGTTCAATCCTGGATAGATCTTTGTACCGCGTTGACGGTAAAGGATAGATCCGCCTGTAACCATTTGACCGTCTGCACGCTTAGCGCCAAGACGCTTAGCAATAGAGTCACGTCCGTTTTTAGTCGAACCTACTCCTTTTTTAGACGCGAAAAACTGAAGGTCTAATCTTAACATCTGTTCCACCTCCTACTTTTTGAAGGTTATTTTAATGAAATCACGATAGTCTCTTTCAATTGTCTGCAGGCTGATCACCATACCATTCAGCAGGAGCTGGACCTTCATATCCGTTTCTTCAGGCAAGCCGTCTGGAAAGACGCAGCTGAAATATCCCCCATCGGCAGATTGCTCGATATCGGGTTCTATTCCGGTCAATGACATAATGGCATTGACACTTCCGAATGAAACAGCAGAGGCACCGGCACATACGATATCCTGCCCATGTTCGGCAAAATCTGCATGACCGTCCATTGAGAAAGAACGAATCCTTCCGCCGGACTTCTCAACGTAAACGTTAATCATTCAATCACGCCTTACGCGTTGATTTCGTCAATTACAACTTTTGTGTAAGGTTGACGGTGACCTTGCTTACGACGGTAGTTCTTCTTAGGCTTGTACTTGAATACTACAAGCTTTTTCGCGCGGCCTTGTTTTTCAACTTTCGCTGTTACAGTAGCCCCATCCACTAATGGACTTCCTACTTTCACATCGTCGCCTCCAACGAAAAGAACCTTGTCGAATGTAACCGTATCACCTTCACCTGCGTTTAGCTTTTCGATGTAGATTGCTTGACCAGCTTCTACACGGATTTGCTTACCACCTGTTTCGATAATTGCGTACATAATCGCACCTCCTTAATAAACTCAGACTCGCCAATCACAGGTGCTGGATCACTCCACACTTTAAGACCTGTTCTGAGCGGTTGTAGCACGGGTGCTACAATCAATAACATTAGAATCCTATCACAATTTGAGAGGAGGTGTCAATATAAATCGAGAAATTCATATTAACTTTGTGATTTGATAAAAAGGATGTGAATGATCGATGACATGTAGATCAAGCTTCACCTTCAAAGCTTTCTCCAATCTTTTTAGATGATGCTTATCACTTCCGGCAAATACGTCGAGCACATCTTTCGTTCCCTCTATTATGATTTGTGATGTGTCTGTGCCCTGATATTCCCACAGCTCTCTCTCCAGTTGAAACGCTTTGCTTTCGGGACTAATGATCCGGCCGGTGCCGCTGCATACAGGACAAGGGACGGTTACATATTCATTTAATGAAGGCCTGGTCCTTTTTCTCGTCAGCTCCAGGACGCCAAGTGAAGTGAAGCCCAGGATGGTCGTGCGTTGTGAATCATCCTTAAGGGCATCTCTGAACGCTGATAACACTTCCTCCTGATGACTCTCTTTTTTCATATCAATGAAATCGATCAGGATGATGCCGCTGATGTTACGGAGGACCAGTTGCCTCGCCATTTCCAAGGCGGCCAATACGTTCGTCTTCAATACGGTCTGAGAAAGATCATCTTTGCCTGTGAATTTACCCGAATTGACGTCCACCACCGTAAGGGCTTCTGTCGATTCGATTAGCAGGAACGCCCCATTATCAAGCCACACCACTTTTTTCATCGCGTTTTTCCAAACAGACGAGACCCCAAAATGCTGAAAGATATTCTCTCTATCCTGATACAGTTCCATTCTCCATTTGCCGCTGTAATGAGCATCGATCCATCCTTTTATATGGTGGAAGGTCTCAGAGTCATCGACCACGACTTGTCCGCCTTCGCCTGTTTTCAATCGGTCAAAAAGATCTTTATAGAAGGCATCCTCTTTAAATAGAAGGGCGGGAGCTTTGCTTCTCCTGCTCAATCCCTCGAGATCCTGAAAACGGCTTCTCAATGTATTCAGCTCTTCAGTCAAAACGTCACTTTCAGCGCTTGAAGCATTGGTACGGAAGACTACCCCTTCCTCTTCGGTTTTCCATTCTTTCCCGAAACGTTTCAGATCCCGCCTTTTCGATTCATCGAGTTTTTTGGAAACGGCGATGTAATGTCCCTCCGGCATATAAACAAGATGCTCGCCCTTCAGTTCGATGACGGCAGACAATTTCGGACCTTTGGTTCCCACTGCATCTTTTGTTACCTGAACAAGGATTTTTTGGCCTTCATGTACACATTTCGCAATCGGCACAGCCGTATCGCCAGTGTGATAGGCTGCAACGTTCTGGGGAAAATCTTTTTCATGAAGATAACCGTTTTTATCCCCGCCGATATCCACGAATGCTGCACTAAGCCCTTTTTGTACCTTGACCACCTTGGCGTAATAAATATTTCCTGTCAGCGTTTCTTCCTGCGGCTGATACGTGTAAAGCCCGCCGACCTTCTGATCTTTACGCAGAACCCATCGTTTTTCTCTGCCTTTTCCGTGCACAATGATTTCTTCCACCGGAGGATCCCTCTTTTCTATATGAACACGTCATTTTTCTCGGACAAAAAGAAAAGGAATGACGCGGCGTCAAACCTTTGTGTATTTTCTATTATTCACTTTATACAGTCTCTCCCCATTCGTCAATAAAGGTAGAGAAGATCCTTTGTTTTTGCATTTGTCATTTTTTCAGCAAAGAAAGCATGAAGGAGTTCATATTCATCAAGCTTGCCGACTTCAGTACCCTTCTCAAGAACGACGAGCGGGTGCTTCACACCGCGATGAAATCGTTCCACTACCGTCAGAAGCGTGTCTTCTCCTTCGATCGGCAGAGGTCTCAAATCAGCGAATTGATGACTGTTCCCGTAATAACGCTCCAACAGGAACTTCATGAAGTTATACCTCCTCTGCTTCCAGTCCATCCATAATGAAAAATAAAGAAACGAAAGCACAATCCAGAGATTCAAATGAAGCGGGGCAATCACCAGGACCGCTAAGTGAAACAGGATAAGGAGTGAAAATGAACTGATCAGCGTCATTTCATATGCTTTCAAATAATTGAACCTGAGCGACAGCAATAATGAAATCAGCTTCCCGCCGTCAAGCGGCCAGATCGGCAGCAGATTAAACAGCAGGACCATAAGATTTAATTGAAGAAACAGCGTAAATAAGTCCCCGCTGATCAAACTTCCTTTCATCAAGAGCCATCCTGCCCCAACGAGCCAGACATGCTGAAGCGGCCCTGAAACAATCACCCAGAACTCCTCGCGAAGGGAGCGGTTGCCATGCTCATCCATTTCAGCAACTCCCCCAAAGGGCAGGAGCGCAATCCTTTTCACTCTCCACGAAAAATAGTGGGCGGTCACCCCATGGCCCAATTCGTGGATGGTGATGATCAGTAGCAGCATGATCAATTCAAGAAAATGAGCCGTCGCTATACCGATGGCCATGACAAGCCAGAGCAATGGATGAATATAGAGTTTCTTTACTGCCGAAGTAATATTAGTCAAATGATATCACCTGTATCGGGTCGATGAATTCATCACCCATTTTAATGGCAAAATAAAATTCCCCGGAGACATCGCTTTCCCCGCTCGTTGAAACCTTCCCGACTGCAGACCCTTTATCAACAAATTCATATTGATTCACTTCGATTGATTCGAGATGGCCGTACCATGATTCCGATTTATCTTCATGCTGGATGACAACGGTATTCCCGAGCTTATCCTTCTTTCCGGCAAAAATGATCAGCCCTCCCTTCATAGCGGCCACATCTTCGCCAAAACCGGTTTCAAGCATGATCCCCTGTCCATTCGTTTTAAAGTTCTCAACGACCTTGCCTGAAGCTGGCCGTGCATATTCTTTAGTGGTGTCGGCGGATGAAGAGTCTTTTTCCTCCGTCCCTCCAGGAAGCAAGGCAAGGGGTTTTCCGAATTGATCCTCATACCAGGACGAGATGGCGGCAAACTGAAATTCTGTCTCCATCGTACGGTTGACCACCGTTTTCGCTTCGTCGAAAACGGGTGAAGGACTTTTGAACATGATCGCAGTGATCAAAACCATGATGCCCGCACCCAAAATCTTCATCATGAAGGTCTCTTTTTTGAACAACGGATGAAACCCTTCCGGAGGTGGCCCGCCTTCAAAGCTTGAATACCGTTCTGCCCCGTATCGTTCTTCATCACTCGGCAGAAGATAAGAATTGTTTGGATAGCCGCGCTGCGTGGTCATCTTATTTGTTTTTTTTCTTTTCGCGATTCGCTTTCTTATTTCATCCGCTCGATTCCCCATGAACACCATTCCTTTTTCTAAGGTATTGTCCGGCTCCGCGCCAAACGAGCCTGTTCTATTCACATGCTACAATGTATGACTTGTCCGAAGGGATTATTCATGAAAGAAAACAAAATATATGGTGATGAGGGGAGTGGGTGCCTGGCACAAAGCGAATCATTTGTGCCTGGCTCAAAACACTTCATCCATATAAAAAAGACCTGTTCGGCATTCAAATGAACACTGATCAGGTCTCTTTCGGTTTCTATAAATCTATTAAGCTTTAACGCCGAAAAGTTTTTTGATTTTCGAGAACATGCCTGGTTTACTTTCTTCAAGCGATTGAAGAGGGACGGATTCCCCCAGGATACGCCTTGCTATATTCCGATACGCAATCGAAGCTTTGCTGGTGGAATCAAGGGCGATTGGTTCTCCTTTATTGGAGGACTTGATGACATTGTCATCGTCCGCGACAATCCCGAGCAGGTCGATTGACAGATGTGCAGTGATTTCGTCTACATCCAGCGCCTCACCATTTTTCATCATATGGCTTCGGATGCGGTTGATGATCAGTTTAGGCGGTTCGATGTCCTCTTTCTCAAGCAGTCCGATGATGCGGTCTGCATCACGCACTGCGGAGATTTCCGGAGTTGTGACGACGATTGCACGGTCCGCTCCCGCTACCGCATTCTTGTAGCCCTGTTCGATTCCTGCCGGACAGTCGATGATGATGTAATCATAATCCTGTTTTAGATCCAGGACCAGTTTCTTCATCTGTTCAGGATTCACCGCTGACTTATCACTTGTCTGTGCGGCTGGCAGAAGGAACAATTTGTCTTCAAACCGCTTATCCTTCACAAGCGCCTGATGAATTTTGCAGCGCCCTTCCACGACATCGACTAAATCATAAATGATTCGGTTTTCGAGGCCCATGACCACATCGAGGTTTCTGAGACCGATATCCGTATCAATCAGACAGACTTTCTTGCCTTGTAGAGCTAATGCTGTACCAACATTGGCAGAAGTAGTCGTCTTACCCACTCCACCTTTACCTGAAGTAACAACTATGGCTTCACCCACATTAGCTTCCTCCTTTAAAACTCGTAATATTTGGTCTAAGATGCTTTAATACCTGAAGACGGTCAACCACGATCTGCCCGTGCTCATCAATGTAAGCACATTCCATATCATGCTGATCTTCATCGAGCGGCTGATCAGGGGCTCGATTCACACAGTCGGCGATACGAAGCTGTGTGGGGAGCATTTTCGAAGCGACGATGACCGCTTCTTCTTTCCCTGTGCACCCTGCATGGGCAATTCCTTTCAAAGCACCTAATATGTAGATATTCCCTCCTGCAAGGATCCTTCCCCCAGGGTTCACATCCCCCACGATCAGGAGATCCCCCGGTGTTTCAATCACTTGACCTGAGCGAATGACACCCGTTAAGGTTTCTATATTTCTTTCATTCATTAATTTCTCTGCTTCATTTTTTGTGACGACATTACTCCATACTTCATTTACTACGAGATTGCGTTTTTGCCTGACAATTTCCTTCAGCTCTTCAACTTGATCTTCTGTCAGATAACGGTTCCCCGTTTGGATATTTACAGTGAGCAAAGGGGTTCCCTCAGTTTCACGGTAATGTGCTGACAGCTTTTCGTCCAACTCTTTCTTAAGTTCATCAAACGAACATTGATCATTGAGATGAAGGGTGAGTCCTTCTTTAGTACCCTTGATCATTACATTTGGTTTCTTTTTCATGGCGCAATTTTTCACCTCAGTCGTCTATAAATTCGACATAAGCATGGTTATATCCTTTTTTCATAGGACAATTTTCGCGAATATCAAGCACAAATACGAATTCTCTTTTTCTTTCAAAATCCTTCTATCAATCTTCAAGAAGCTGCTTCTGTTTCCGTTGCAGAAACACTTTGAAGGGATAGGCAAAGATAATATAAAAAATCGCGTTCAGCGCGAGTGTCGGCCACAGGCGCAAATCGGCAAACTGAATGATCGTCATATCTGTGCGCTGTATGATGACATTGATTTGATAGACAAGGAACTCAAGCACCGACAGATTCACCAGTACAATAAGTGCGAACACGAACAAATTATTATGCAGGACCTTCATCATGGCATGCGCAAGAAAAACGACGAATGGAAAGAATACTAAATAAATCCCGTTGATTTCCGTGTAATAGATATCAAAAAGGAAGCCAAAGATGAATCCGTATAATAAGGCGGTTTTATATTGAAAGAAACCACATATAAATAGGATGAAAATGATCAGGAAATGAGGCACCAGAATACGCTGATCGATCATTTCCAAGTTGGGAAAAAGAATGACAAAAAGACTTTCACTGTAAAAGATAAGAAGGGTCACTAAAGGAAGGATGAGCCTGTTGATCATTGCTCTTCCTCCCCGCTATCCTCTTCCGGCGGTGCCTCGGTGACACCCTTCATTTCACGGTCGATCACCATCACATGCTCCAAATGATAGAAATCTGCTGCCGGTTTGACATGTGCTGTTTGTGTCAGGCCATATTGATCCGGCTTCACTTCTTTTACTTCACCGACTACCAGCCCTTTAGGAAATACCCCGCCCAGTCCCGAAGTGATGACCTTGGATCCTTTTTCCACTTTCAAGTCATTCGGAATCCGTTTTACCAGGATCTCTTTTTTATCACTGTCATAACCTTCAATCCAGCCATTGATATCCTGTTTTCCTTGTATGACGGTGGAGATGCGGTTCTTCGTGTTGTTGGTAGAGATGAGCTCCACGGTTGATGAAAATTCATTCACACTTTTGACCTTTCCAATCAATCCGGCAGAAGAGATGACGGCCATATCGGATTTGATCCCGTTGACTTCACCTTTGTCGATCGTTATCAGCTCCTGCCATCTGTCAGGGTTTCTGGCAATGACCGTTGCTTGAATCGTATCATAGCTTCTTAAATCTTCTTTTTTCTCTAATACGCCTCTCAGCTCTTCATTATCCTGTTTAAGGTCCCTTACCTGCGTTTCAAGCTTGACGAGCTCGTCAAGGCGGGATTTCAGTTTTTCATTTTCTGTGTATGTATTTTGAAGATCTTTTACGTTTTCGATGACTCCGCCTGTATAATTGACAGGTTTGGAGATCAATGATTGTCCGAATCCTACCATATCTTTCACGAACTGCTCGGGCCAGCTGATGCTGTCTCTTTCACGTAACGAAAATCCAATCAATGCTACGAGAACGATGATGCTTACAAGCAGGATGATTAATCGTTTGTTCAGGAAGAATTGTGGCATGCTGTACACCTCAACCTTTATTAATTCTTAGCCTGTTAAATACCGCTGTTCATTACCGTGCAAGACTCCGCTTTCCGCGGGCGGCCGGTGAGCCACCTCGTCGCTGCGTAACTGCGGGGTCTCTCCAGTCTCGCTTTTCCCGCTGGAGTCTCCGCCTTGCACTCCAATCAACAGCTAGATCGAGCTGATAACAACTGTAAGCTTTAACAGAGCCTAATTCTATTAAATACTATATCAAAATCTATTTGATATTGATATCATTCCAAATTATTTACTTTTTCGACATTCAGGAAGCGAAAAAAGAGGGGGACGCCTTAATGTACTATGGTGAAGTACTTTAAGGAACAGTCCCCACTTCATTTAAGTTGATTATTTACCACGGTTTTTAAAAAGATGGATATGGTCAAGTGCTTTACCTGTGCCGATTGCTACGCAGTCGAGCGGCTCTTCTGCGATAAGGACAGGCATTTTCGTTTCATCACTGATCACCTTGTCCATATTGCGAAGCAATGCGCCTCCGCCAGTCAGCACAATTCCTCTATCCATAATGTCAGCTGCAAGTTCAGGAGGTGTTTTTTCCAAGGTACTCTTAACGGCATCAACAATTGTATATACCGTATCATGAAGGGCAGAAGAAATTTCAGCAGCCGTCACTTCAATCGTTTTCGGAAGTCCTGTCAAAAGGTCGCGCCCGCGGATTTCCATCGATTCAATCCCTTCCGGATTTCCCGCTGAACCGACTTCCATCTTGATGGTTTCAGACGTGCGGTCACCGATCATAAGGTTATATGTTTTACGGATGTAGTTGATGATGCTGTCATCCATTTCATCACCGGCTACACGGATTGACTGGCTTGTTACGATCCCGCCAAGAGAGATGATCGCAACTTCTGTCGTTCCGCCCCCGATATCAACGACCATGCTTCCCGTCGGTTCCCAGACTGGGAGGTTGGCTCCGATGGCAGCTGCAAAAGGCTCTTCTATTGTGTAGGCATCCCTTGCTCCTGCTTGTCTAGTCGCGTCAATGACGGCACGCTCTTCGACACCTGTGATTCCGGACGGTACACACACCATCACATATGGCTTTCTGGAAAATAGACCTTTGTTTTTGGTCGCCTGCTTTATGTAGTATTTCATCATGGTAGCAGTCGTTTCGTAGTCTGCAATGACTCCGTCTTTCATCGGGCGCAGAGCCACTACGTTCCCAGGTGTTCTTCCGATCATATTCTTCGCATCGTTTCCGACAGCTACGATCTGTTTATTGTCAGTTTGAAGTGCAACAACGGAAGGCTCCCGTACAACGATGCCTTTTCCTTTAACGTACACCAACGTGTTAGCTGTGCCTAAATCAATTCCTAAATCTTTCGTTCCAAACATTAATGGTATCTCCCTTTCTGATACAAATTGGCTGGTCTCTATTTGGATAAACAGGAGAGTTGTCCAAACTCTTCATCCTCGAATTTTTTACAATAGTTGACACTTCATGACATAACGAAAAGACTCATTCTTTAGAGAACGACTCTTTTTTCAATGAGCTACGCTTAATGAATCAGCATATTGTGAGTAAAAATCATAAGCATAATTATATCGTAACCATTAAAAAAATCCTAGTGTCATAAATACCCTTTTTCTTTTAAACTGATAAATTTTTTCTCACCGATGATAAGATGATCGAGGATATCAATACCAATGATCCGCCCGCATTCTACCAATCTCTTTGTAACCTCGATATCTTCCCTGCTCGGGGTCGGGTCACCGGACGGGTGGTTATGGATGCAGATGATCGATGCTGCCGACCGGCGGAAGGCTTCTTTGAACACTTCACGCGGATGGACGATCGAAGCATTCAGACTGCCGATGAAAATGGTCTGTTTGTGGAGCACTTGATTTTTGGTATTGAGGTAAAGACAAACGAAGTGTTCCTGAGCTAAAAAACGCATGTCATTCATGACATAATTCGCTCCATCTTCAGGGGACCGGATACTGTAGCGGTCATCGAAAGCAAGGTTGCCGATCCTGCGTCCCAGTTCGACCGCCGCCATGATCTGAACAGCCTTGGCAAGTCCGATTCCTTTTGTTTTCGTGATTTCTTCCAGGGATGCATCCTTTAATAGATTAAGACCGTCAAAGCTTGTCAGGAGCCGGTTCGAAAGCTGAAGGACAGATTCCGATCTCGTACCTGTCCTGAGAAGGATCGCCAATAATTCCTGATTGGAGAGACTGGCAGCCCCGCTTTGGATGAGGCGCTCCCTCGGCCTCTCATCCTGAGGGTAATCACGTATCATCAGCTTGTTCTGTTTTTCCACTGTTTTTTCCATAGGTCCTCCTTTGTCAGTTAAAGGAGCCATTCTTATTGAAGGCAGCCCATTTCCCGGAGGGCCCGGTATACCTTGGAGATCGGCAGGCCGACCACAGAGAAATAATCCCCCGTGATTTCCTTTACCAGCTTTGCCCCGAGTCCCTGAATACCGTATCCCCCCGCTTTATCAAAGGGCTCTTCAGAAGCGATGTAATCGTCGATTTCTCCAGGTGTCAACTCCCAGAACGTAACATCTGTTTTTTCATAAAATAGAGTTTGTTTCTCACCTTTAAGAATCGCGACACCCGTATATACCGAGTGCGTTTTGCCGGACAGCATGCTGAGCATCTCTCTGGCTTCTTCCTCTGATTGAGGCTTTCCAAGGCTGGAATCCCCGTGGGCTACCACAGTGTCCGATCCCAAAACGTATGAATCAGGATGCATTGCTGAAATTTCTTTTGCTTTTCTGAGCGCGAGTTCCGTGACCACTTCGTGGGGTTTCAGATGAGACGCAACCGTTTCATCGACATTGCTGCTAATGGTGGTGAAAGAAAGTTGAAGCTGTTGAAGAAGCTGTTTTCGGCGAGGAGATTGTGAAGCAAGTATGAGGTTGGACATACCATACCAGTCCTTTCGGAGTATAGATTGGGAGATACAAAATAATAGTACCAAATCCTGCCTCCTTAAACAAGCAGAAGGCGACAAGCAGTCCGATACTTGTCGCCCCATCAATTATTTCCTAGAAAATAGTCGTAAATCAGTACTTATTGTAAACTGCTGTATGTTTCAAGGTATCCCAGCAGTTCTCCCTGGACAACCGCAGCATCCTCTGACGTCTTGAGGGAAAGTGTCTGACTAGCTGCCCTCTCAATAGATTCTTTCATTTGTACAATCGATTCATGCTTCACCTTGATCCCTTCTATTTCTTTCAGGCTGGTTTCAATGGAGCCGGCGGCAGATTCATTCACTTTCCCTTCCAATACTCCGCTGCTGCTCTCTTCGGCAAGGATGGCAAATAGGCCGTTTGCCTTTTCAAGAAACGTTTTTTCCCCATCAGTCGCCTTTATTTCTTTGACGCCAAACTGGAAGTCTTTGGCGTATACCTCGACTCCGTTTCCTTTCATGTCCTCCCCGAGAAGTTTGGCAGTCTCGACATCAGCCGATACCCCTAGCAACAGGAACCACTGACCGTCCTTTTCGATGGAGGCACTTTTGACTCCTTTGGAGGTCAGAGTGTCCTGCATCGCGGCAAGTGACTCCTGTGATGAAAAGACCCCTCCCTGCAGTACCGCCGTCGAAAGCTCTTTCAATTGAAGAGTCCCTGCCGCTTCGCTTCCTCCTGTCACGTCAGCCGCTGTATCATCCTGCAAGGTAGCAGCAGGCACAGCTCCCCCGTCTGTATTTGTGATGACCTTCAACGTTCCGAACCCAAGTACGGCACCTACAACCACCGCACCGATAATGGACATGAGAAGATTGACCGAATCATGGAAAGGATTTTTGAATGATTTCCGATTCTTCTTTTTCTTGGTCTTGCCGCCAACATAATTGATTTTTTTGTATTCCTTTGGAGGCTGAGGAGTTTCGTCCGGCAGGTTCCAATCAAAGCCCTGATCTTCCAGTCTCTCTTCACCCGCTGCCGTTTCCGCGTTTCCCAGCTTCCAATCGTGTACGCGGAAGTCTTCTTCAAACTTTGTACTCTCACCATTTATTTTGATGGAGATTTTTTTATTGCCGTTAGGTTTGTCCACCATCGCCACCCTCCTTCATCTATTTTTTTCCATGCTATCACATACCATAAAAAAAAGAACAAGACTTTTGTCGTCTCGTCCTAAGAGGTTTTCGTCAAATTTTTTAATAGAAAACTGATTTCCAATATTGTTGATTCTTGCTATAACCTAGTCCGTTTCATTGCGCTGCAGGCACTTGCTTTCCGCGGGGAGGAAGTCGAGCCTCCTCGTCGCTCGCGCTCCTGCGGGGTCTCGACCTTTCCTCTTTATCCCGTCGGAGTCAAGCGCCTTCCGCTCCATTACACTCAAGCTTTATCTATTGGTCTCCAGCTTTAAACTATTAAAAAAATTGGTTATTCTTTCTCCTTTTCCTCTGGGAATTGAGGAAAGGGATTCTTTTTCAGGGAGGGTGATGGGCTTTCGATTACTGGTAGTCCGTTTTTAAGATCGTTTAGTTCCGGGATGTAGAAGGTGGAAGCGATTACTTCAAAGGTGATGGTGTCTTCAGTATAGCCTTCCATGTTTTCTTTCAGTTCTTGTTCCCCTTCGAAATACAGCCCGTTGATTTCGACGATTCTTTCAAGGTTCTCGATTTCATCCAGGAACTTTTCCATTTCGAAATAGCTAGGTGATTCTACCATCATCGTCATCTGGATTCTTTTTAATAGAGTAGGAAGCTGGGTTTCGCCGGCTGGTGCCGCTTCTGTCTCTTCACTTTCATCTGGAGCCAGGGCTCCGTCGGTTTTTTCAAAGTTAATGGACTGAATGGTGCTCCCGGAGAGCAGTTCTGCTTTTTCGAGATCCAATATGATACGCTCGGTTAATGGTTCCACAGGGATTTTCTTTTGCAGGGAGGCGGAATCCGGTGTCTCATTTTCCTGGATGCTGTCTACTTTTGCCTCGACCGCTTCCTGTAACTTCACCTGAATCCCCAGCTCATCTTTTTTGTACTGCAGTCTTTTTTCCGCCGGCTGCAACGCAAAGAAGTTTACCCCCGCTAAGATGACCATTCCGGTGATTATCAGACTTATCAGTATTGTCCATTGTTTTTTTGTGAAATCCATTCTCATTCTTCTTCCCCCTCATCAGAAAGAATTGCTGCAAGCTTTTCTGAGTCGAAGTGAAGGGCATATACGGCGGAGTATCTCGGGAGGATCGTCTCTTCCTCTGACTCCCCTGCTTCTTCAGTCGTCATTTCAAGGATCTCGGCTTCCGCGAGCCACTCCACCATATGTAATCTCGAGAGGTAGTACGCTGCTTCCCTGGATGAATCAAACTGTACGGACAGATTGATGATCGTTCTATCACTATACTCAAATTCCTGGATAAATCCTCTCTCTGGTAATAGAGAGATCAGTTCATTTAATAGAGGAACGGTTTTCACTGGATAGTCCACCATGTCCTCGACCGCTTTGTTCAGCTCACCGATGCTGCTGGACGCTTCTGCCCCGAGGACTTTCGTCTGCTGGACCTCGATGATTTTTTTGGTATTCTCGATCTTTTCATCCGTCCTTTTCGTTTCGGTGATGGTGCCCTGCCATGACAGCATCATGAAAACGGCAAGGAGGATGATCATCCCTGCAGTACCGAGGACACTATATGTAAAAGCATTTCGTTTCGTTTCTTTTTGAGGTAATAGATTGATATCAATAAGTTTCACTGAGCTGCACCTCTTTTAAAGCAAGACCTAATGCGATGGCGTATCCTGATGGCACCTGTTCATCCTCGAGTGTCGGGACATTTTTCAACTGAAGCAATTCAACCGGTATCGGAATCCTCTCCTGCAGCTGTTCTTTGAGAAGCTGCAAGCGGGGATGACCTCCGCTGACAACCGTCTTCTCTACCGATTGCTCACCTTTATTCAAGGAGTAGCGGTAAAAATTCATTACTTTCTCGATTTCATTTATCTCATCCTGAAGCATATTCACTGGAATTCCATCCTCCGGTGCACGGTCTTCCAATTCACTTTCCAACACGATCGGTCTTGTGAAAATGGGTTCATGTTTATGAAAGATCGAGACCGTCAGAAGCTGCTCATCCATGTGAAGCAGCATCGTGTGTTCGTGAGGCGATGCCTTTCCTTCATGGAGAACAGAGCGATATAAGGCAAGAGGCGCAATGTCGGCGGCGACAGGCTTCACCTTCACTTCCTCAAGCAAATCCTTATAGCTGTCGACGATTTCTTCCTGTGATGCAACCAATAACACTTCTTGTTTCTCCCCTGATTTCCCCAATATGGAATAATCAAATACCGGATCTTCAAACGGCAAGTGTATGCTTGATCCTATTTCGAGGAAGAGATAACCTTCCATTTCATCTTCTCTTATATCAGAAGGGATCGATACTTTCCTCAGGACGACAAACGGATCCGGCACCACGAATCGGACAGAACGGCGCTTGATTTTCCATTCGTCGATACACTCTTCCAAAATGAACAGAAGGGTTTCCTCATCGACGATTCTCCCCCCTTTGATGACACCATCCGGGAGCGCACGCTCATCCATCGAAGCCACCAGCGGAGGGGAAGTCTGTTTCAACTCGAGAAATCGAATGCAATGGTCGGTGAATACAATATTTGCGGTTTTATGAGAACTTGAGAGAAACGATAGAAAACCCATGGATGAGATCCTTTCTTTGCATTACTTTAATAGAATAATGATAGATAAATAGAAATAATGGCGTCACCGAATAGATAAGCCAGAATTGTCCCGGCAGCGATGAAGGGGCCGAAGGGAATTGGCTTTCCTTTTTCGATCAGCTTGAATGCAAGAGCCGTCAGTCCGATGACCGCTCCCAGGAATGTGGCGATCATAAAGGAGAGGATGGTTACCTTCATCCCGACTGCCAGACCGATGACTCCGTAGAGTTTGATGTCTCCTCCGCCCATCCCGCCTTTGCTGATGATTGCGATAAGCAGAAGCAAGCCGAATCCGAGCGCCCCGCCTGCCAGGCTGTCCCACCATGGCGAAAGGGGGATGAAGAGGCGTTCAAAAATGATCAGTACCAGGAAAAAGAGAAGGACTCTGTCCGGGATGACCATGTATTTCAGGTCGGACACTGTAATGATGACGAGCATAGAAATCAAGGTCCATGCGACCAGGAGTTCCCACTGCATTCCCAGCTGCAGAAAAGCTAGTACAAATAGCCCAGCGTTCAAAGCTTCCATAAATGGATATAAAGGAGAAATGCGCCCTTTACACTGGCGGCATTTCCCCTTTTGGATGAGATATGAAACTACAGGTATGAGCTCCATCGCCGTTAATTGGTGACGGCAGTATGGACAGCTCGACCTTGGTTTTACGATTGATTTCTTTAACGGCACCCTCAGGCCGACTACGTTGTAGAAGGAGCCTAGGAGGAGTGCGTATATCAATATAAGTGTTATCATCTAATTATCGATAATTACCTATTCCGTTGGAACAGGAACAGTATGTGTTTCATCATCTGAATCATACTCATATTCATTAATTTGTGAAATTGTTGCATCATTAAAATTAATAACTACACTACCTTTGGTTCCAGCGCCATTTAACTGTAGTGTATTTGTATCTGGCACCTTAACAATTGTTGCATCAGACCAAATACTATCAGTAACATTTTCTGTAAGATAGTTTTCTAAATCATCAATAGTTAATTGATTTGCTGTGGTAGCATTATCAGTGGTTGGAACGCCTTCAGATGCAACAAATAATTTTGCAGCATTTAAAACCTGAAGTCCTTCTGCCTTTACTGCATCCGCTCTAGACTTCTCAATTATACTCCCAATACTCGGCACCGCAATCGCCGCAATAATCCCCAAAATCACAATAACAGCAAGCAATTCGACAAGGGTCAATCCTTTATCATTTTTCAAAAACTTTTTCAACATCTTTCTTCCTCCCGTTTTTGTTTTATGTAGTACTTTAGTACTCTATCAATCTACTTTCATTATACAGCAGAACCATCAAAAAAATAGTAAGAATGTGTAAAATTTTATCAGAAATGCTAGAAATTTTGAACATTGTTAAACATTTCAAACATCGGCACCATGATGGCTGTGACAATAGTCCCTACCAGGCCTGCGAGCACGACGATCATCAGCGGCTCGATCAGTGATTTCAATTGATCAGTGGTGTTTTCCACTTCTTTTTCATAGAAGTCGGCGACTTTTGAGAGCATGCCGTCGAGCGACCCCGTCTCTTCCCCTATGGAAATCATATGTGAAACGAGGGGCGGTATCGCCCAATGATCTTTCATCGGTTCAGTGAGCGATCCCCCGCTCTCAAGGGAGTCCCTTGATTCCATGATCACTCGGGCAATCACTTCATTCCCCACGACTTTCTCCAAGATCACCATGGATTGAAGGATGGGGACGGAGCTTGAAAATAATGAACTGAACGTCCTTGTCATCCTTGCAAGCACCGCTTTTTGAATGAGGCTGCCGAAAATCGGAATCCGTAAAATCGCATAATCCAGATAATATTTCGTTTCCTTCTTGCGCCTTAGCAAGGTGATCCCGACAGCTGCCAAAATCACGAGCAGTAACAAGATATACCAATACTTCTGCACCATCTCACTGGCGCCAAGAACTGCCCGTGTGATCAACGGCAGCTCGCTTCCCATATCGGCGAACATGTCAACAAAGGTCGGGACGACGGCAAGCAGCAGGAAGATGACGACGCCGATTGCGATCATCCCGACCACTGCAGGATAAGAGAGTGCTGCAATGACTTTCTGCCGGGTCGTATGCTGCTTCTCGTAGTGATCGCCGAGGCGTTCGAGCGTTTCATCGAGGCTCCCCGTTGCTTCACCGGCCTTCAGCATATTGATGAATAAAGGCTCAAAGACCTTTCGATGCTTGGCAAAAGCTTCTGACAGCGGATTCCCCTCTTTCAATTCCAGCTCCACTTCACCAAGTA
This sequence comes from Bacillus sp. Marseille-Q1617, assembly GCF_903645295.1. Classification (NCBI taxonomy): domain Bacteria; kingdom Bacillati; phylum Bacillota; class Bacilli; order Caryophanales; family Bacillaceae; genus Bacillus; species Bacillus sp. Marseille-Q1617. Next base: position 103,678 of record NZ_CAHJXM010000003.1, on the reverse strand, counting down.
CCTTTGCTAGGGCTTTACTGCTTGTTTGAGCGGAAAGGATCCTCGTTGCATCAACGACGGTCACGCCTGCTTTTAAGAGCGTGGAAAACTGCCTTAAAAATACGACCATCTGCTGAAGCTTCACTGGGTTTCCAAGTGTGATTTCTTTCGTAAGAAGCGTCTCCGGAACTTCTTCGGCAGAGATGACCCGGATACCCTGATTCTTCAGTCTCATCATTGCTTCTTTTCTTGAAGGGGCTGTAATGACTCCCCGCTTCCTGCCGCTCCGGTCTCTTCCTTCATATTTAAACCGCGTCATACAGAAACGGTCTCCTGCATGTATGGCTGAGCGGCTTCACGTGAGACCATCCCCATGTCCACGTATCTCTTGACGGACGAATGAAGAAGCTCCATTCCCATTGCCTTCGAGGTCTGCATGACGCTTGGGATCTGGTGGATCTTTTCAGAACGGATCAGGTTTGCGACAGCTGAATTATTCAGCAGCACTTCGGTTGCAGCCACCCGCCCCTGCCTGTCTGCAGTCGGCAGAAGGCGCTGGGCGATGATCCCCTGAAGGACCGATGCGAGCTGCACCCTGATTTGCGACTGCTGGACGGAAGGGAAGACATCGATGATCCGTTCAATCGTAGACACCGCACTGGATGTATGCAGTGTACCGAGGACGAGGTGACCGGTTTCAGCGGCCGTGATCGCCGTATGGATCGTCTCGAGGTCACGCATCTCCCCAACCAGGATGACGTCTGGATCCTGCCTCAAAGCACTGCGAAGTCCATTTGCGAATGAGTTCGTATCAAAGCCGACTTCCCGCTGATCGATGATCGAAGAGCCGTGCTTGTGGAGATACTCGATCGGATCTTCAAGTGTGATGATATGCTTTCTCATCGTTTGATTCATGTATTGAATCATTGAAGCCAAGGTGGTCGATTTCCCGCTTCCCGTCGGTCCCGTCACGAGCACCAGACCTTGAGGCTTTTCGGAAATCCTCATCAGTACATCCGGAAGATTCAATTCTTCAAGCGTGGGAATTTTCGTCGGAACGACACGCAGTGCGATGCTAATGCAGGAGCGCTGATGGTACGCATTCACCCTGAAACGCGAGACTCCCGGAATCGCGTAAGAAAGATCAAGCTCTCCCCGTTCTTTGAAGTCACCCCAAAGCTCTTCTGGGATGACGGCCCTCGCCATTTGTTCTGTATCATGGGGCTTCAGGACATCCTGCCCGTACCGTTTCAAATCACCGTGTATGCGGAACACGGGAGAGGATCCGACGGTAAGATGGATGTCGGAAGCTTTTAATTCAAATGCTGCTCTTAACAATTGATCGATGCGTTCTTTCATCGTGATCACCTTCTTTACTCGATTGCAACCCGGAGAATTTCTTCTGTCGTGGTAATCCCCTGCTTCACTTTCAGCAAGCCATCATCCAATAGAAAGATCGTTTTCGATCTGTACGCTGCTTCCCTTAAAGCTGACAGCGGTTCATTGTTCATGATGATTTTTTTCATTTCTTCATTGATGACCAGCACTTCATGAATGGCAAGCCTGCCTTTATAACCGGTCATATTACAGGCAGCACAGCCTTGTCCGCGGTTGATTTTCTCGACAGTCAATCCTCTGCGTTTGAAAATATCGAATTCCCTCCTCGTCGGAGTTTCTTCAACTGCACAGTCACGGCACACCTTCCGGACCAGACGCTGAGCAACGATCCCGCTGAGCGAAGTCGCCACCAGGAACGGCTCCACCCCCATATCGAGAAGCCGGGTGACCGTCGTCAGCGAGTCATTGGTATGAATCGTACTCATGACCAAATGACCTGTCAATGACGCACGGATGGCCACTTCCACCGTTTCTTTATCCCGGATCTCCCCGACCATGATGATATTCGGATCCTGTCGCAGGATCGAGCGCAGTCCTTTGGCAAATGTCAGTCCTACATTTGCATTCACCTGGATCTGGTTGATTCCCTCAAGCTGATACTCGACCGGATCCTCGACGGTGATGATGTTGACTTCTTCACTATTCAGCTTGTTCAAAGCTGCATAAAGAGTTGACGATTTACCTGATCCCGTCGGCCCGGTGATGAGGACGATGCCTGTCGGCCGTTCGATCAGGGACTGGAATCGTTTCATATTCAGCGTATTGAAACCGAGCTGGGTCAGGTCATTAAGCGAAGAGCTCAAGTCCAGGATCCTGAGAACCATCTTTTCGCCATAAATAGTCGGCAGCGTCGAAACCCGCAGATCGATCGGCCGGAAGTCGATATTCGTCTTGATCCGTCCATCCTGGGGCACCCTGTGCTCAGTGATATCCAGCTGGGACATAATTTTTATCCTGGCTGTCAGCATGCTCTGCATATGTTTCGGGATCGCCCGTTCCGTCCGGAGGATACCGTCAACACGATAGCGTATCACGACCCTCGTTTCCTGTGGGTCGATATGTATATCACTTGCTTTCTGGGTCATCGCATTCGAGAGGATCTGATTTACGAGCCTGGCAATCGGCGAATCCTGATCCATGATCGTTTCATCCTGGTCGCCCTGGGGTTCGTTACCCAATCCTTTCAGCTCTTCAAAACTCTCATCCATGTCGTAGAATTTATTGATCGACCTGAGAATGTCATCTTTGGTTGCAATCGCTGTTTCAATGAAAAAACCTGTGGACAGCCGAAGATCTTCTATCACATAAAAATCCATCGGGTCTGCCATCGCGACAAACAGCTTGTCCCCTTCCTTTTTCAAGGGGATGATCAAGTTCCGCTTCGCCATATCTTTAGGAATCAGGTGAAATAGCTTTTGATCAAACGGATATCGGAATAAGCTTACATGAGGGATTCCCAGCTGAAACTCGAGCACCTCGATCAATTGATGCTCCGTGATGTACCCCTTCTGAAGGATGGCATCACCGAGTTTTTGATCCTTGCTCTTCTCTTTAAGAGCCTGCTGAAGCTTTTCCTCGGTCAAGAGTCCTGCTTCCACTAATAAGTCACCCAATCGTTTCCGTACTTGTGCCATTTTCATTACACCCTCTTCTTATGACTGTTACTTCATATTTGGATTGTGAATTTCGCCGTCTGTTGAAGGCTCCGTATCAGGACTTGCCTGCTGCGGATCTGTTTGTACATCCTGGTCTGTTTCATCGCTGACAGTCTCATCTTTCTCCTGGTGATTGGAATTCCCTGACTCTCCTTCACTCGTTACAGGTGAACCGGCGGCAGCCTCCCCTTCTGTTCCACGGGCCACATTGCTGCTGTCGGTATAGTCTTGGAGGCTGGCGAGCTCCTCCCTGTGTACAGGCGGATAATAATCACGTGAAATCAATTCTTCCTTCAACACTGCACCAGTGGAATCGAGCATGCTCTTCCATACCTCAATTTGGACACCCGCTTTCCCCTCGGTCTTTGTTTTAGTCTGACCCTTGTCGAGGTAAGGGGTGTATTGCTTGATCACCCGCGGTTTGACCGTTTGCTTATTCTGCAGCGAAATTTCCACTTCATACGGGAGTGTTCCTTCTAACACAAATAATAGAGAATCCCCAGTCATCTGAAAGCGTATTTTGTAGGATTTGCTGTCCGGATTTGCAAATATGAAATCCTGATTCAGCTCCCTGTCCACTCTTGCTTCATAGCCAAGTTCAGCAAAATCAGGCAGTGTATGGCCATGATGACGCTGTACGATCTCCATGTCGGAGTGAAGCAGGATTTCATATAATCCAGTGGAAATCAAGCTCAGTTCCTGATTTGTCAGGCTGCTTATATGCTGGTCTTCAACGAATTTCAAGATTGAAAAGGTTGAGACGGGTTCGATATCGATTTCTGAAAAAGAAGAGAAAAAATCCTCAAGTTCCGGAGTTGCTTCAACGGACCCAATCTCATTCTCAGCCAATACCTGCATTTTTTCAGGGCTGTTCAACTTGTCTTCGAGCTCCGGTTCCTTCTCCTCAACATTCTTCGTTTCTTTTGAGGTACCATCTTCCGAAGAGAAAACACGGTCATACAAATAGGTCCCTGCATACGCAAAGCCGAATAGATATACTGTGCATAACACTAAAAAAACGCTAATGGTATAAATTGATGTTTTCAATGAGGGACCTCCTCTCCGACTGTGATTTACCTTTTTATCCCGGAAAATAAGCGGTTATATTCTTCTTCCTCTTCATCCCTTTGAAAAGAAGAAGGATCGTTTACAGGACCAGGTGTCCTGTCCGTGATTGCCGGCAGTTCTTTTTCCGCGGCCGACTCTTGATTTTCAAATGCGTCTGGCACCTTCGCTTCATATGTAACCACGGGCTGTATGTCTTCCCAGTCCAATTCTTTTATGTAGTCCTGCTGATCTTCCTGAATAAAACCCTCCTCTTTCTCCTTATCGAGGTTTGCTTCTGATTCTGTTTCAGCCACAGACTCATCGGGATTATGTTCTTTGGTAGTTTGATAGATTTTGGGTTCACGATCCTGGGCGGCTGGAGGAAGAGGTTCTGGGTATGGTTCATCGTGCCGGGAAGGGTTCCCGTCCTGAATTCTTGACTGTGCTATATAGGCAGTCAGGCCTATTAATAGAACCACTATAGCAAGCACACTAATAAACGGAAGAAACTCACTTCCCAATAAAGCAAGTGTGGTTACGCAAAAGGCGGTGAAAGACAATGTTACTTTCTGTTTAAACGTTAGATTTACAGGGATGAATATCAGGAACGGAAGCAAGAGGAGATAGGCACCGGCAGCAAATAGTAAAGCGTTCATCACAGACCTCCTACTTTCAGACTAAAATCGCTGAATTCGTACAAATTTCGACTATTACTAGTTTATTACAAAGTAATTAAAATTGAAACAATATGATTGCATTAGGAGTGAGAAAAATAGGAATTTCGTCATTGTTTATACAAAAATACGAAATCAGCCAGGAAAAAACACCTTCCCCTGCAAAGGAAGGTGTTTCTATTTCACGTATTCAGCCACACGATTGCGTCCGGCCTGCTTTGCACCTGTATACAGCGCCCTGTCGGCATGGCGGATCAGGGCCATTGTATCATCGGCATCTTGAGGGGCTGTTGCGACTCCAATACTAGCGGTGATCCTGACCATTAATTTCCTGTTGGATGCCTGCAGCGAATCGTGGAGGACAAATGGTCGGTTGGCGATGATCTTTCTCACACGTTCCGCAAGCGGAAGGGCTTCCTCTCTTTCTGTATCCGGGAGGAGAATGACAAATTCCTCACCGCCATACCGAGCCACCGTGCCTTTTGTTCCGATCAGCTTGCACAATCGGTCAGCGAGCTGGATCAGGATTTCGTTTCCGCTCTGATGACCGTAGTTATCGTTGATGACTTTGAAGTGATCGATGTCGAGCATGATCAGGGATAAGGATGATCTTCCACCCTTTTCAAGCTCATTGAACTCAAGGGACAGCATGTCTTCGAAGTAACGGTAATTATAAAGTTTCGTGAGCGCACATCTTTCACTGTTTTGCTTTGTTTTTTCATGATGCCTTGCATTTTCAATGGCGACACCGAAATAAGAGCACAGAATTTCTACGATCATCAGTTGGAATTTTTCATAAGCCTTTTTTTTCGAAGAAGCCAGGAGGAGGATCCCCCTTACCTTCTGGCTTCTTACAATAGGCACGCACAGGACGCTTTCCACCCCTTCAGGCATATAGCCGTCTGCGAGTGCTCCCCATTCAGAGCGCGAATCATATATGACCGACTTCCCTGACTCCCATACCATGCCGCTGATGCCGCGGCCCTTTTTCAGTGCTGGAAACCTGTGCACGTTTTTCTCCTTGCTTTCGACCCTTCTTAAAAGGACCAGCTCATCTCCTTTACAATCCAATATGTATGCATATTCTACAGGCAAAGTTTCGATGATCTTTTTCAAAAAGATATCGAGAACCTCGTCCACCTTCAGACTCTCTGTCAGCTGATGCCCGATTTCCCCTGCTTTTTGCAGGTATTCATTAATTTTTTCAGACGAATTATACATTTTCAATATCATCGATAAGCTTATGAATGGAATACCTATCAAAAGCGAGGCGAATGGACCTATTTGGAATGTGAGGAAGTACAGTGAAAGCGACATCGGGAACATGATCATATTCGCAATGAAATCCCAGATGAAATCCTTGCTGTAAAAACGGATATCATTTACGACAACAAAACGCTGATAGGCTAATAGTACAAATTGATTGATCATGATGGATACAACCTGGTAGCTTAAGGCTGCCGGCAGGATTTCACCTATATTTCGCGCTCCGATTTCTCCGCCCAGCAGAAAATAAATCAAACCGCTTGAAACGGAAACGATAAAAAACATCAGAGAGTTCAAAGGCACTCTGTGCCAATCAGACCTGGCCATCCTGATGCGCAGAAGCAAAGGAATAATCGAAAATTGCATTAAAACGATTTCCACAAACAATCCATATTTCAAAAATCCCACAAGGGTCACCCATTGTATAAAGAAGATGGTGGACCCATTGATGACGATCGGCATGAGCGGGATGAATGTGGCGAATATTACGAGTGTGATCAGTTCCCAACCGTTTCCTTCCACATTTTGAGGAGGATAGAATTGATATGTATAATACAATCCGGCAGGCACAATCGCCAGCCATGCAAATAGGAGCCAAAGTCTCTTTTTAAGTGAAAGCTGCATATCTATCCCCCTTCATCTGCGGCATATACTAAAAATAGTTAAATAGTCACAAGTTTAAGAATATTTTATCAGAGTAAAAGGATAAAGTCACTTGTTTTTTCTAGAATTTTCTAACTTTTGAAGAAGCACTGGTTTGACCTCTGATAAAAAGTAGAGCGACCCTGTGATAAACACCACTTCATCTTCATCCATCGACATCAGTTTTTCTTCTATATAAAGCTGCCAGTCCCCTGCTTTGTGTTTTTCGGGATGATCGGACAAGGCAAATAATTCATCTGCACGAGCTACTCTCGGAAAAGAAAAAGAGGTGAAGCTTATCGCCGAAGCAGCTTCTTCCAGCATCCCTATCATGTGTTTCAATTCTTTATCCTTCAAAGCGGAAAAAAGGATCGTCACTTTTTTGGTTGAAAATCGTTCCTTGATCGTCGTCACCAGGGCTTTGATCCCTTCCGGATTATGTGCACCATCCAGAATGACAGCCGGCTTTTCGCTGACCACTTCCATCCTGCCCGGCCAGTAGGCTTTTTTTAATCCGTCAGTTAGGTGCAGTTCAGTATAAGTGATTTCATTTTGGGTTCGAAGTAACTCCGCTGCTTTTAAGGCAAGCGCTGCATTTTGTACCTGATGCGCCCCCAACATGGAAATTTCAAAAGTACCACTTTGTGCGGAGGATTCGAAATGAAATCTTTCTCCATGATCCAAAGCCGCCTCCCTGTGAACTAGAAAGTCCTTCCCTGATTGATAAACGGGACTTCCATTTTCCCTTGCCGCTTTACGAATGACCTTTATTGCTTCAGGCTGTGAAACCCCGGATACCACCGGAACACCTCTTTTGATGATCCCGGCCTTCTCGTACGAAATTTTCTCAATCGTATCCCCTAAAAAGTTCATATGATCCATTCCGATACTTGTAATGATTGAAACAAGGGGAGTGATTACATTGGTTGAGTCCAGCCTTCCTCCAAGTCCTACTTCATATAAAACAAGATCCGGCCTTGCAGTCTCAGCAAAATATACCATGCTCATCGCCGTGATCACTTCAAATTCGGACGGTTCTCCCCACTCGCTGTCTTTCATCCCCTCTGCGATCGGTTTTATAAGGGAAACAAGTGAAGTGAGGTCCTCATCGGGAATGGGAATTCCATTTACAGAGATCCGCTCATTGAAACGTTCGAAGTAAGGGGATGTAAATGTACCGACCGTATAGCCTGCCTCTTGAAGGATATTGCGTAAATACGTGACCGTTGATCCTTTCCCGTTTGTTCCGGCGATATGGACGGATTTTATTTTCTCTTGGGGATTCCCGAGCTCTTCTAATAAAGAATTCATCCGCTGGAGCCCGGGCTTGATTCCCAATCTCAGCCTGGCATGGATCCACCCTACTGCTTCTTCATATGTCATCATGTTTGCTTCACTCCCATCAAAAAAAGGCCGGAGGGGAGCCTAGCTGCTTAAGGGGTGGTTCCCTTTACAATTAGACTCCTGCTCCTTAGCCTTCTACATTTCTTTCTTATACGGTTTTCAATTCTTCTATTCTCGATTTAACCGTTGCCTGCTTTTCAAGATAGTCTTTTTCTTTGGCTTTTTCTTCGTCTACGACTTTTTGAGGAGCTTTGCTTACAAACTTTTCGTTATTCAGCTTCCCTTGTACACGCGCTACCTCTTTTGACCACTTTTCAAGTTCTTTTTCAAGACGGGCGATCTCTTCATCGATATTGATGAGTCCCTGTAATGGCAGGAATAACTCTACTCCTGTCGCAACTGCAGTCATCGCTTTTTCAGGAGGGGTGATATCCGTCCCCATATCCAACTGCTCCGGATTACAGAACCTTTCGATGTATGCTTTATTTTTATCCAGCATATTCAGGATCTTTTCATCTTTCGCTTTGAGGATGAGCTTGATCTGCTTGCTCATCGGCGTGTTCACCTCTGCACGGACATTACGTACGGCACGGATGATTTCTACAAGGAGCTTCATTTCTTCTGAAGCACCGGCGTCGGTCAGGTCTTCATTCACTTCCGGCCATGCTGCCGTCGTGATTGATTCGCCTTTATGCGGCAGGTTCTGCCATATTTCCTCGGTAATAAACGGCATGAATGGATGCAGAAGTCGCATTGTGTTGTCGAGTACGTATGCCAGAATCGAGCGGGTCGTCTTCTTGGCCGCTTCGTCTTCCCCGTATAAAGGAAGCTTCGCCATCTCGATATACCAGTCACAGAAGTCATCCCAGATGAAGTTATAAAGAATTCTTCCTACTTCACCGAATTCATAACGGTCGGCAAGACGCGTCACGTTTTCGATCGTTTCATTCAAACGGGTAAGGATCCATTTATCTGCAACGGATTTTTCTCCGCTCAAATCGATTTCCTCATAGGTCATACCGGCCATATTCATCAATGCAAATCGGGATGCATTCCAGATCTTATTGGCAAAGTTCCAAACAGATTCCACTTTCTCAAATGAGAAACGCAGATCTTGACCAGGTGAACTGCCTGTTGATAAGAAGTAACGAAGTGAATCGGCACCATATTTCTCGATGACATCCATCGGATCGACTCCATTGCCGAGCGATTTACTCATCTTTCGTCCGTCTTCTGCACGGACAAGACCGTGAATCAGGACATCTTTGAATGGACGTTCACCGGTGAACTCAAGTCCTTGGAAAATCATGCGCGATACCCAGAACCCGATGATATCGTAGCCAGTTACGAGCGTGTTCGTCGGATAGTATCTTTTGAAGTCTTCCGCTTCCGTATCCGGCCAGCCCATTGTTGAGAACGGCCACAGTGCTGAACTGAACCAGGTATCGAGGACGTCTTCTTCCTGGGTCCAATTTTCACTGTCTGCTGGTGCTTCGTTTCCTACATATACTTCACCGGTATCCTTATGATACCATGCCGGGATTCTGTGTCCCCACCATAATTGACGGGAAATACACCAATCGCGGGTATTTTCCATCCAGCGCATATATGAAGTCTCGAAACGGTCGGGAACAAAATTCACTTTTTCCCCTTCTTTATCCTGCAGCTTGACTGCTTCCTGAGCGAGTGGATCCATCTTGACGAACCATTGAGTCGATAGATACGGCTCAACTACCGCTCCGCTTCGCTCGGAGTGTCCTACTGAGTGCATATGCTCTTCGATCTTGAACAATACGCCAGATTCCTGAAGGTCTTTGACGATCTGCTTGCGGCAGTCAAAGCGGTCCATGCCGTTGTATTTGTCTGCCTTTTCATTCATGCTGCCGTCTTCATTCATCACAAGGATGCGTTCAAGATTGTGGCGGTTCCCGATTTCAAAGTCATTCGGATCGTGTGCAGGGGTGATTTTCACTGCCCCAGAACCAAATTCCATATCTACGTAATCGTCACCGACGATCGGGATTTCGCGTCCAACGATAGGAAGGATGACCTTTTTACCGATCAGGTGCTTGTAACGATCGTCTTCAGGATGTACAGCAACAGCCGAATCACCAAGCATTGTCTCAGGACGTGTTGTCGCGATTTCGATATGTCCGCTTCCATCTGCCAGCGGATATCTCATGTGATAGAAGGCACCCTGGACATCCTGGTGAATAACCTCGATATCGGACAGGGCAGTCTTCGTCGCGGGATCCCAGTTGATGATGTATTCACCGCGGTAGATTAAGCCTTTATTATATAGATCGATGAAAACTTTCTGAACGGCTTGGGATAAGCCTTCATCAAGCGTAAAGCGTTCCCGGCTGTAATCAAGGCCAAGGCCGATCTTTGACCACTGCTTGCGGATATGCTCAGCGTACTCTTCTTTCCATCTCCAAGTCTCTTCAACGAATTTCTCACGGCCCAAGTCATGGCGTGAAATTCCTTGGCTGCGCAGCTTTTCATCCACCTTTGCCTGTGTGGCGATACCTGCATGGTCCATTCCTGGGAGCCATAATACATCGTAGCCCTGCATACGCTTCATTCTCGTCAGGATATCCTGAAGCGTTGTATCCCATGCATGGCCGAGATGGAGTTTCCCTGTTACGTTCGGCGGCGGAATGACGATCGTATACGGTTCCTTTTCTTTTTCGCTTTTCGCTTCAAAAAACTTTCCTTCCAGCCACCATTTATATCTTCCCTGCTCAATGGCATTGGGATCATATTTAGTCGGCATCGATAATTGATCTTGAGTTTCCATTGTATATCCTCCTTAATCGATATAGGTTTTTAATCAAGTGATTTTATAGAACACAAAAAATCCTTCGCCCTGTAAAAGGACGAAGGATTCGTTTCGCGGTACCACCTTTTTTCTCAGAAGCCATACAGACCCCTGAACTCTCAATGAACAATAACGGCTTTTAACCGGCTTCTACTACTGTCTTCATAGAAGCAGCTCTTCAGGCGACCTTCCATCGTCTTCGCTTGGAAAATCTCTCAGCAAACGATTTTCCTCTCTGAAAGCGGGGGGCAATGTACTCTTCCTGTTCAACGCTTTTGAAAATATTTATGTACTCATTATAGTATAGGATTCATTAAACTTTCGTCAATCATTATCGCCCATTTTCATGAAAAATATTCTTCTTTATTCCTCTATGGTTAACACAAGAACCAATTTTCATTCTTTTCATAGGATATAGTAGTGAATCTACCCAGAAAGGTGAGTGAAACGCATGCGAAAGTACAATCCATACACCCTGCCTCCATGGCTGCGTAATGTTCGCTTGATCTGTAAGCAATTCATCATCCCTTTTTCTGTGTTTCAAGCCATCCGGACCATTCTGCTCCCCACCACATTTGATGTTCTTCTCTTGACCCTTTTCATCGGCATCGCCCTTGCCATCTACTTTGATTGGATTTAAGGACTGACGAAACATGGACTTTCGATTTTCGTCAGTCCTTTCTTTATGCCTCAGCCTCCGCCTCGGCTGCTTCTTTTTTCTTGCGCTCGATTTCGTCGAGCCGCATGACCACATATTCCGTGTTTTTCAGCAGCCAGTAATGACGCTGGAGTTTTTTCAGAGATTTACGCTCATTCCTTTTGCCTTTCGGAGTATGAAAATATTTTTCTACAATGGCGATCACGGAGCTTGGGTAGGCTAAATAACACATAAACAGGAGCCTCTCTTCGCTGCGGGCAGTAAAATGCTGAAAGTATGTCTCAAGCCACTCTACACACTCCTCATAATACTTGGGATATGTTTTCAACGTTCTTGAAAGGAACGGCAGCAAGTCATGAAAAGGAGAAGCGACTTTAGAGTTTTCGAAGTTATTAAAATACCCCAGACCCCTGTCATCGTATAAGAAATGCTCTGTTGACAGCTTGCCGTGAATGATGACCGTTCTGACCTTCTCAAGATCCTTCGTATTTTCATACCATTCATCCAGCATTTTTCTTGAAAACTTTAGAGCCTGGGACACATCCTTATAAAACATACAAAAGTGATATTGAAACGGTGACATATAAACAGCTTTCTCGCATTCCTCAACGTATTCATCCAGAAACTGTTGTTCCTTCTCCCAGCGTGAAGTCAGCTGTTCATAATGCGATTCTCTTTCTTCTTTGTTAATTTTCACATCCTGTGAAGAAATTGTATGCAGCCTGGCAAGTTCACGGAACAGCTTCTGATGTTTTTCGAATCGGTTTTCCTTCTCCTGGTTGTTCAGCCATGGCATCACATAGTATAGTTCCCCCTGATGCCAGACAGCATAACGGCCGTCCATTGTCGGATAGATGGGCACGATCCGGTTGTACCCCCGTTGAAACAGAGTTTGGACGTTCCGGACGAAATCAACTCCGGTCTGGGCGGATATATGCTTTACTGCAAGGGTCCCTTTGTTTGAGTACACTTTGCTTACTTTCCCTGTGTCTTCCACAAAAAAAGGCTCTACACCATACGGCTGCAGCACAGGTCTTAGACTATCGATGGTTTGCATGATTTTTTGCACCTCCCCGTTTTACTAAGTATCAACACCCGTTTCTTTAAAAGAGTACTATATTTCTACTGCAAATATTCGTTGGCATTCCACTGGTTTTACACCATAAAATCCTCCGAGTAAAAAAAGAACGGACTGGCGCCAGTAGGTTGGTGTCAGTCCTGATTCATCGTCATTATTCAATCGTTCTGCTTCATTTTTATGTTATACCTTGAATACCGGCTCTTCATTCGGGATGTAAAGAACCTGGCCGCTGTAAACATCCTGATTCGCTTCTAAATGATTGACCCGCAACAGCTGGGCAATCGTCAGATCATATTTTTCCGCGATGTTATCAAGGGTCTCCCCTTCTTGAACAATGCAGACTCTGAGCTTTGCGGCCCGTTCCTCTTCTTTACGTGCGAAGAAATCGGTCAGGGAGATAGATTCATATTTCTTTTTGCCTTTGAATTTTTTCTTTTTATCCGCCGCTTCTTCACTTTCAGCTTCCATTTCCATTTCCATCGAGGAAGATTCTTCTTCCTCCTGTTCTTCCTGGACCGGCGCCGGTTTTTGCATATTCATTTGTTCACTGGCAGGCTGCGTCACTTCCTGCTCCTGCGATGACTCGCTTAATTCATGCTCAGGAAGTTCAAACATATTTTCCTTCCTGTAGTAATTTTCTTCCTGTGCAGAATGTGAATCATACTGGATGTGAACAGGAATTTCATCTTCTTCCCCGGCAGGAGGGGTCCTTCCTTCAAGCGAGAATGGCTGATACTCGTCATCCTCAGGAGCATCTGCTGATTCATCTTCAGCGAGATCATATTCATAATCGTCCTGCTCATAAGATTCATTCTCATCATCATCATTATCGTAATATGGAGGCCTATCTTCTTCCTCTTCTTCAACAGGTGCATCCAGGACGTCAGCGGAGCGGTGCAGAGGGGCATAGAGCTCTTCTTCGCTGTATTCCACTTCAAGTGGTGTATGCGTCTGCTGTTCACCGTAGATGCCTGTGATGGTCAAATCTGCATTCAGTTTTAAACAGGCATTTTCAGGGACGACATAATCAAATGATTCCACATACACATCAATGTCCCCTAAATTGGCAATCCGGTTTTTAGGGATTGTCACATCTACAGGGAATCGGTGGACAAACTCATTCTCGCCTTTTTCCCTTTTTTCTACTGCCTGAACGAATTTACCGCTCGCTTCGAACTCATCTACACCTTCACCATCCCTGAGGGTGCTCGGCAGGTATTCACCGGATAAATCAAGTGTCCCCCTGATGAGTACATATTGTTCCTGTTCTTGAATCGTTATATGTGGATCTAAGGAGATAGATAGCAATTCTTCAACTTCCTGTCCTTTTTTGAACCAAATTGATTCTTCCAAAGAAAATCGCAGGCACGATTGTTGATCTTGTGACAAAGAAATTCCTCCTTTCAAGTTCCAAGCCAAAGAAATATATGACAATGTCATTATCACTTTATGATTTGGATTGGAGAAATATGATAAGGATGCAGAAGTTTTGATAAAAAGGGGGTTGAGTTTCAAACACCGCTTTTGATTTCCGTGTATGACTTCGCTTTCCGCGGGTAGCCCGTGAGCCTCCTCGGCTTTGCCTGCGGGAAGAAAAGCGGAGGGGCTTTGAAGAGAGGCGGGTGGCATAAGACGAATCGGCCTGGAAGGCGCTCTTTGCCTTCTTGGTCGGTTTGGCTTATGACATGTGCCTCTAAGGCCTGGAGCTGGACACGTCTCACATAAGCTACTCTTCCCGCAGGAGTCTTCGTCTTGCACTACAATCAATAGCTGGATAGTTCCTTTACGTAGGCATTACATGCATGCTAAAAAGTCATCAAGAATATTGTGTTTCATAGTGGCATATTCCATCATTTCTGCCCATTTCCTAATAAAAAAAGCCGACCTTCTAAAATCAAAGGTCGGCTTTCTCGTTTTATTTTTTTTCACTAATCTTCTCAAATGCCTTCTCAGCAGCTTCAATCGTCTTAGTGATATCTCCGTCGCTGTGGGCGGTGGAGAGGAAGAGTCCTTCGAATTGGGAAGGCGGCAGGAATACTCCTTGGTTTGCCATTTCGCGGTAGTAGTCTGCGAACATTTCCAGGTCGGAGGATTTTGCCCCTTCGTAATTCTTCACTTCTTCATTTGTGAAGAATAATCCGACCATTGAGCCTGCACGATTGATCGTGTGAGGGATTCCGAATTTTTCAGCCGCTTTCTTCAGGCCGTCTTCAAGAAGATCCGCTTTGCGTCCGAATTCTTCATAGCTTTCAGGCGTCAGTTGACTGAGTGTCTCGTAACCGGCCGTCATCGCCAGCGGATTCCCCGACAGGGTTCCCGCTTGATAGATCGGACCGCTCGGTGCAATCTGTTCCATGATTTCGGCTTTTCCGCCATACGCTCCCACAGGCAGGCCGCCGCCGATCACTTTACCAAGGCAAGTCAGGTCAGGGGTCACATCGAAATAGCCTTGTGCACAGCCGTATCCTACACGGAATCCTGTCATGACTTCATCAAAGATCAAGAGGGAACCGTGCTGCTCCGTGATTTCACGCAGACCTTCAAGGAAGCCTGGCTGAGGTGGGACGACTCCCATATTTCCGGCAACAGGCTCGACGATCACTCCTGCAATATCGTCACCGAACTGTTCGAAGGCATAACGGATGCTTTCTAGATCGTTGTATGGAACGGTGATGGTATTTTGCGCGACTCCTTCAGGTACTCCCGGACTGTCAGGGAGACCAAGGGTTGCTACACCGGAACCGGCTTTGATCAGCAGCGAATCGCCATGGCCGTGATAGCAGCCTTCAAATTTGATGATTTTATTCCGGCCCGTATACCCGCGGGCAAGGCGGAGTGCACTCATGGTTGCTTCCGTTCCTGATGACACCATACGGACAATCTCTATGCTCGGAACACGGTCGATAACCAGCTGAGCCAGTTTATTTTCGATTTCAGTGGGTGCACCAAAGCTTGTCCCGCTTTCCGCCACCTTCTTGATCGCTTTCACCACACGGTCATTGCTGTGACCGAGAATAAGCGGCCCCCATGAAAGTACATAATCGATATATTCATTTCCGTCGATGTCATAGATCTTGGATCCTTTTCCTCTTTCCATGAAAATGGGGTCCATCTTGACTGATTTAAATGCCCTGACAGGGCTGTTTACTCCGCCTGGCATTAACTTCTTTGCCTCTTTGAACGCTTCTTGTGATTTTTCAAATGAACGCAAGTCCGATCTCCTCCTTTAAGAATATTCAGGAATGTTGAACTGGTTTTTAAGACAGCCAGCCTGCAACGTCTTTTGCGAAATACGTGATGATCAGGTCTGCCCCGGCACGCTTCATGCTTGTCAGTTTTTCCATCACGATTTCCTGTTCGTTGATCCAGCCATTTTCTGCTGCAGCTTTGACCATGCTGTATTCTCCACTTACATTATAGGCAACAACAGGTGCATTGAAACGGTCTTTTACTTCTCTCATGATATCCATGTAGGAAAGAGCTGGTTTGACGATCAGGAAGTCTGCTCCTTCTTCGATATCGGATTGTGCTTCGCGCAATGCTTCCAATCGGTTTGCCGGATCCATTTGATACGTTCGTCTGTCACCGAATTGAGGTGTGGAATGCGCTGCATCACGGAAAGGTCCGTAGAAGCTTGAAGAGTACTTCACTGCATAGGACATGATCGGTACTTCCGTGAAACCTGCTTCATCCAAGCCATGACGGATTGCAGCCACAAAACCGTCCATCATATTCGAAGGGGCAATGATATCCGCTCCCGCTTCCGCCTGGCTCACGGCTGTTTTTGCAAGCAGGTCAAGAGTCGGGTCGTTCAGGATCTTTCCTTCTTTTACGATGCCGCAGTGACCATGGCTTGTGTACTGACATAGGCAAGTGTCTGCGACGACAACCATTTCAGGATAATGTTCTTTTACAAAGCGGGTCGCTCTTTGAACGATTCCATGCTCATGATAAGCCTGTTGCCCAAGTTCATCTTTTTCAGCAGGAACACCGAACAGGATGATGGATTTAATTCCCAATGAGACGATCTCATCCATTTCCGCTTTCAGATTATCCATGGAAATATGGAATACTCCAGGCATGGAAGGAACTGCATTCCGGATATTTTCGCCTTCTACAATGAATAAAGGATAAATTAAATCTTCTTTTCTAAGATGTGTTTCCCTTACTAAGGAACGCATATTTTCTGATTGTCTTAAACGACGATGGCGATTAAATGTTACTTCTTTCATTTTAATACCTCCAGTGGGATCGGTATGATCATGATTTATCATTGGCTGCAGCCGCATACTGTATGATTTCTGCGACCATATCATCTACAGTATACGTGTTTGGACAAATTTTTACATGAAATCCGTACTCTTCTGCCGTCTTTTTGGTGAGAGGGCCGATGCATGCTGCCGGAAGGTTCCGAATATACGCATGAAGGGAATATCTTTCAATCACCTTCATAAAATGATGGACGGTGGATGAACTGGTGAAGGTAAGGATGTCAACGCTTCCTTCCGAGATCACTTCTTTAAGATTTCCGATGCTTTCCTGCGGTAAGATCGTTTCGTACACGATCCACTCATCACAGTGGATCCCCGACGCGTTCAACTCTTTTGCAATGACATCTCTCGCCAGGTTCCCTTTTGGAATCAGCACTTTACCGCCAGGCTTCCCCTTGGTAATGAACGGCTGCACAAAGTCATCCCCTGTAAAATCTTCCGGCACAAATGAAACGGGCAGACCGCGGTTTTCACAGTACCTTTCTGTTTTAGTCCCGACTGCAGCGAATTTGGCAGACAGCGAAGATGATTTTATATTGTGTTTTTCTAATTGATCCAGAAAAAATGACACTCCATTTTTACTGGTGAATATGATCCATTCATAGTTATGTATTGATGATAACAGCGACGTTCCCCGTGGATCATCATATGATTTGAAGTCCAGGAGGGGGATCACTACAGGAACCCCTCCATTGCCCTCAATAAGGGAGCTCAAATCCTTGGCTCCCTCTTTTCCCCTGGTGATGAGTACCTTTATTTGATCTAAAGGCTTTTCACCGTTCATTATTGATCAAGCTCCTCTTTCACTTTGTCAATGAGTGCTTTGGCACCAAGCTCCGTCAAGCTTTCCGCTACTTTTTCACCAACAGTTTGAGGATCTGTCCCTGTCATATATTCCTTATAGATTGTGTGGCCGTCAGGAGAAGCCACAAGGCCTGTCAGCGCCACTTCACCGTTGTCTTTAAGCTCCGCATATCCGGCAATAGGAACCTGGCATCCGCCCTCCATCTTATGCAGAAAGGCTCTTTCGGCCGTAACGGTCTGAGTTGTTTCCTCATCAGCAAATTGATTCAATAAATCCAGAAGCTCCTCATCATCTTCTCGGCACTCGATTGACAGTGCCCCCTGACCGACAGCTGGAAGACAAAGATCCGGATCAAGGAATTCAGTCACGACATCACTTGTCCAGCCCATGCGTGAAAGCCCTGCAGCCGCCAGGATAATGGCATCATAGTCTTCATTTTGAAGCTTGGAAAGACGTGTGTCGATATTCCCGCGAATCCATTTGATTTCCAGGTCGGGACGCACGGAAAGAATCTGTGCCCCTCTTCGCAGACTGCTTGTGCCGACAATGGCACCGGAAGGAAGGTCCTTCAGGGCAACATGGTTTTTACTGATGAACGCATCACGGTGATCTTCACGTTCTGGTATACATCCGATCGTAAGGCCTTCAGGCAGAACAGCCGGCATATCTTTCATGCTGTGGACAGCCATGTCGATTTCTTTGTCCATCATGGCCTGCTCGATTTCTTTTACAAACAAGCCTTTTCCGCCTACCTTGGAAAGTGTGACATCCAGGATTTGATCCCCTTTTGTCACGATTTCCTTTACTTCAAAGTCATAAGAGGGATCGATTGCCTTCAGCTGGTCGATCACCCAATTTGTTTGTGTAAGTGCTAATTTACTGCGTCTTGAACCTACAATGATTTTTCTCATAATAACCTCCTGAAAGCTTATGAATACCAGAAATGAAAGGATGAAAGCCGGCTCCCCAAAAAGAAATTGATCAAGATGATCAAGAAAGCCGCTACATTAAGCATTGCCAGTGATTTTCCAAATACGTTCTTCTTAATTCTCAGATATAAGTAAGTACTGTATAAAATTAATAGAATGAATGATCCTATAATTTTCGGGTCATACAAAATGAAGTTTGGTAATTTAATAAAGGCCCACTGCATGCCCAGGATCAGACTGAGAAGAAGCATGGCGACCCCGATCGAGTTCGAAATATAAGATATCTTCTCAAGTTTGGACAAATCACTGATCCTCCATAATCTCTCCCCCCACTTTTTTTCTTTCAAAAGTTTGAATTGCAATAAGTAGAGAAGCGAAAAGACAAAGGACAATGAAAAGGCCCCATACGAAAGGATCGCCATCGTGATGTGGATCAAAAGCAGTTCCGACACCAGCTGTTCAGCCATCGCGCGTGACTCCACCTGCACGGGTGCAAACGTATGTATGGCCATGATGATGAATCCCAGTACATTGGTGAAGAAGACAGTGAAATCAACCCGCAGCAGCCGGTTGATCACCAATGACAGCGTAATCAATACCCAGGCATAAAAATAAAGCCCCTCAAAGATCGTGAGGACTGGGAACCTGCCGGTATTGATCATGTATAGAAATAAAAAAATTGTTTGAAGGACCCAAACAATTGCAAGTAACCAGAAGGCAAAAAGGTTTGCCTTCCGGTTTTTGTTTAAGAAATCTATAAAATAAAACAGGATACTAATAGCATACAGAACAATCATCAGTTCGTGCAGCCTAGTCATCGTTTGTTCAAACATAGACAATAACCTCACTTACGCATGAAAAGAAGGTTGTGGAGTGAAGCTCTCTTTGCTCTCACTCTTTTCATTGGCTGCTTTAAGTTGTGTCTGTTCCTGCACTTGTTGCTCGATGTTGAAAATCGAAACGAATAAATCCAATTTATCCTCGGCATCAGGCAGGGCAGCAAGTTCTTTCACTTGTGAAATCGGATCTTTCAGCAATTGATTAATGATGCTCTTCGTATGTTTGCTCAATACTTTCCGTTCCCTGTCGGTCAAGTCCGGCATTTTACGCTCGATGCTTTCCATCGTCTCCGCCTGGATTGACAATGCTTTTTGTCTAAGAGCCGAGATGACAGGTACGACCCCAAGCATATTCAGCCAGTCTTTAAACGAAACAATCTCCGCTTCGATCATCAATTCGATCTGTTCGGCTGCTTTTTTACGCTCAGCAAGATTGGCTTGGACAATGCCTTCCAAGTCATCGATGTCATAAAGGAATACACTTTCCAGTTCACCGATGGAAGGATCTAAATCACGGGGCACGGCAATATCCACCATGAAAAGTGGACGCCCTTTTCTCATGCGCTCCACGTAAGACATCGTCTCTTTTGAAATGACGAAGTCCTTTGCGCCTGTGGAACTGATCAGAATATCAGCTTCAACGAGTGCACAATTCAATTCCTGGAGCGTCTTCGCCTTTCCTTCAAAGCGGCCGGCAAGCGTCTGGGCTTTTTCAAAGGTCCGGTTGATCACGGTGACCTTTGTAGCTCCGCTGCCGTGTAAGTTCTTGATTGCAAGCTCTCCCATTTTACCTGCCCCAAGAATCAGTACGTGCTTGTTTTCAAGACTGCCAAATACCTTTTTGGCAAGCTCGACCGCTGCATAGCTGACTGACACAGCATTCGAACCGATTTCAGTCTCTGAATGGGCTTTTTTCGCCACGGTCACAGCCTGCTTGAACAAATGATTGAATACCGTTCCTGTTGTTCCAGCTTCCTGTGCAGTCAAAAAGCTTGTACGGATCTGGCCAAGTATCTGCGTTTCACCAAGGACCATCGAGTTCAGACCGCAAGACACTTTAAAAAGGTGTTCGACCGCTCCTTCTTGTTCATAAATGAACAAATACGGGGTGAACTCCTCTTTATCAATATCAAACCATTGTGATAAGAAATCTTTTATATAATAACGACCTGTGTGAAGCTGATCGACTACTGCATATACTTCCGTTCTATTACAAGTGGAAACGATCACATTCTCCAGAATGCTTTTCTTTTCCTTCAATGCTCTCATAGCAAATGGCAGATCAGTTTCATTAAATGATAAACGCTCACGAATCTCAACAGGGGCCGTTTTATAATTTAAGCCAACGACAATCGTATACATGCTATGCACTACACCCCCAATAAAATCATTACCCTTATTATAACATGTCCTTAAAGTTCATTTACCCGTAAATGTGAACAGAAATTGAAACATGGCTGTGTTATGATGTACCATATAAAAATCAACGATTGTTGACCATACATAAGGTCATCACATGAAAACCGTTTCATTTCTCTTAAAATTCGACATTTCCTACTAATGTAGGTTATCAAAACAAGCTGAAAGAATCAAGTAATGGAAAGGATTCACACTATTTTCGGCGTATATAGTATGAGGAAAGCTCTTATCTTTCATTTTTCCTCAATCCCGATAAAATAAACCTTAATCCTCACTCTGGATCGAGGAGAATATGATTTAATAACATTATTGGCTCTCATCCCCCAACTCTTATGTTGTTCATTGCGAATGAGAACGGGGAACCTCTAACTGTTTTTTTACGCAGATCTGCAAACTGGATTCAGCTTTCCTTGCAATTGGCAGGGTTGAAGTAACACCAGTTCATATAGCTTCCTTTGTACCATGTTCTACACAGAAATACTGCTTTAATGGAGGAATAACATGAAACAGCAAAGAATTTTCCCTGGTTTAATCTTGATAGGATTCGGATTATACTTTTATCTTCAGCAGGCGAATATTGTCTTATTTCAGCATTTTTTTACATGGCCTACACTTCTGATCATCGTAGGGATTGCATTTCTCGGGCAGGGATATAAGGGGCGTGAAAATGAAGCCATACTTCCGGGAACGATCCTTGTCGGCTTCGGACTTCATTTTCACGTGGTGAATAAATTGGAGATATGGCCTGATCATATGGGGACTTTCATCCTGATCATAGCACTAGGTTTTTTACTGCGTTACCAGAAGACAAGAAACGGCTTGTTCCACGGCATTCTTTTTCTCGTCCTTTCTATTATTCTCCTATTCTCTGATAAGGCAGCTGGCTGGCTTGGGCTGATTGAGGGAAGCGTCGGTTCAGCTTGGGAGTTCTGGCCGATTTTCATCATTGCGATTGGAGTATACCTCTTATTTATAAGAAAAAAATAGCGCTTTATCCATCATTCATCTCATATTCGGTACTAAAGTGGCTGACCCTTCGTTGTTAAGGGGAGGGGACATGCTGGCTGCAACATTAATGGGCCCTCCCTCAGTATTTACTCACTTTGATATCCTTTAATTTTTGTTTTTGATGGTCCGGCCACCATGCACCACATTCATTGGAAACGACACACGCGGCACATGTTTCTAAATCGAAAACCTTCATTCCTTCTATAGGGGGAGCATACAAATGGAGCGTGACAAGATTTTCAACATCTCCCCTCTGCATTTTATGAATTCCCCTTTTCGGTGCAAAAAAGCATGAACCTTTTTGATAGGTTCGGGTAAATAACTCTCTCGGCAGAAAACCTTCCTTCACTTCATAGACTATATTCAATGCCCCTCCATCCATGACTCTAATCCAGCCTAAGGAGCTTCCGTGATCATGCGGGGCACATTCGATATCCGACCAATTCATGACCAGCAGCTCTGCCTCTTCATTCTTATACAATAAGCGGCGGTAATATGGTTTTCCTTCCGGTGACTGAAGAAACGGCCTCAAATCTTCAAGACTGATTTCCAACGATTCCAGTGCTTCCTTCAGCTGCAGTGCGGAAGGGGACTTTATTCCATCCAAAATACTCACATTACGTTCATTCAATGTCATAGATATTCTCCTCTCATACATAGATGGATTGAGCTGAAAACTCCTGCATACTGCTCACTCTTCAGGGTGAACATGGATTACTTCCTTGCCCAAATGAAGCGGCGAATAACGGATACAAATTGACCATTCACCATGATCACTCCTAATATGATTATGAGTCCTCCCAATATACTTATGAAAAGAATCTTTTCATGCAGCAGAAGGACTGCCGCAATGAACGTGACCAGCGGCTCCAAATAAAGAAACATAGAAACCCTCGATGCTTCCATCACTTCAAGTGCTTTTGCCCAGTACCAATATCCGACACCTGAGACAAAAATCCCAAGAAACAATATATGTGCCCATTCTGTATTAGTAAGGAAAGTCATGTTTTCCCACCCCTTGCTCCTCAGCAGAAAAGGGACGCTCAACAGACATCCTAGCAGACTCATATAAAAAGTGACGATGAGCGAAGGCAGAGGAACTCTCAACCTTTTTAACAAGACGGAATATACAGCCCAATTCAACGTGCTGAGGACCATCAGTATATAGCCGAAATTCACTTCAAAACCCGGAGACTGGCCGCTTCTTGCACTTGTGACCATCAATACCCCGATGATGGCAATAAGCATACCCGCCGACCGGAGCCACGACATTTTTTCATGTAAAAAAAGCATCGACAGGATGACAGTGAAGACAGGCGAAAAAGATATCATCCATCCGGCAGCAGATGCATCTATGGATAATAAGGCCGTTGCCTGTATGACCTGATGTATAAAAACCCCCAATACAGAAAGCACAATCACATGCGGGATATAGCGTAATGGAAGGGTCAAAGGATAACGTTTTATGACAAGTACTGCTAATAAAAATAGTGCACCGATTGCAAACCGGAGTGCGAGAAGGGTATATGGCTCAATGGTATCGACTACAGCTTTGGTTGATACAAACGAGATTCCCCAGAAACTAATTGAAATCGCTGCATAGAAAGATGCGGCGATAGTCGCCTTATTCATATTCAATATTTCCTTTCAGGTATTTATACCATCTTATGCATGTCCACTTAGAAAATGAGAGTAAGACGAAGTATGAGTCACCTAAGACCGATGTTCCATATCCCAGGGATTAGGCATTGTTTTATTCCATAGAAAAAACGCCTCAATTTAATTGAGGCGCTTCTCTTCAATCGCGTTATAGTACAGAATCCAAAAATTCTTTGGTTCTTTGTTGTTTAGGATTGGAGAACATTTCTTTCGGATATCCTTCTTCCACGATTCTCCCGTCATGCATATATACAACTCGATCTCCCACTTCCCGGGCAAACCCCATTTCGTGGGTGACGACGACCATTGTCATCCCTTCAAGGGCAAGCTCTTTCATTGTAGCCAGCACCTCGCCGACCAGTTCAGGATCGAGTGCGGATGTGGGTTCATCGAACAGCATGATATCAGGTTTCATCGCAAGGGCCCTTGCGATGGCAACACGCTGCTTCTGTCCCCCTGAAAGTTTAGAAGGATAGACATTTTCTTTTTCTGCCAACCCAACTTTTTTCAATAATTCCTTCGCGCTCTTCTTCGCTTCTGCTTTCGGCACACCCTTAACGTGAACCGGGGCTTCCATTACGTTTTCCAAAACAGTCATATGCGGAAAAAGGTAGAAGTGCTGAAACACCATACCCACTTTCTGACGGATCTTGTTTAAATCATGTGTATCCTGATTGACTTCTTCCCCTTCAAAAACCACTTTGCCGTTGTCCTTCAGTTCCAGGAAGTTCAGGCAGCGAAGCAGGGTGCTTTTGCCTGATCCACTCGCACCGATCAAGCAGACAACTTCACTTTCCCTCACACTCATATCGATATCCTTCAGTACGTGCAAGTCCCCGAAGGATTTATTCAACTTTTCAACCTTGATCATTTCCTGACTCATATTCATCCCTCCAGAATCGATTTAATCACTGACAGACATACGTTTTTCGATGATGTTCACAATCGTTGAGAATACCAGGACAAGAACCAGGTAGTAGACTGCAACGATCAGCAGGTATGTCATGTAATCGAAGTTATTTGAACCCAATGTCGTGGCGACACTGAAGAGCTCAAACATTCCGATGAAGGAAGCAAGTGATGAATCCTTCAGCGCGATGATAAACTGATTCCCCAAAGGAGGCAGGGCTCTTCGGAAGGCCTGCGGCAGGATGATCCTTCTCATTGTCAGACCATTGGACATCCCGAGGGAACGGCCCGCTTCCATTTGACCGCGGTCAATGGATTGAATGGCTCCCCTGAAGATTTCCGCAATATAGGCCCCGTTATGGAAGGCAAGACCTAACACGACGGACCAGAATCCTGAAATGTGCAGGGCGGTCAGTCCGAAATAGAAAATAAAGATTTGTACGATCAACGGCGTACCGCGGACGACGAAAATGTATAAATCCGCCAAAAGCTCCAGCGGCTTCACCTTGGAAATCTTTAAAAAGGCAAAAAATAGTCCGATTACAATGGCGATCAGTACTGATACGATCGTCAATTGGAATGTCAACAGCATCCCTTTTAAAAATATGTCATATGTATCTGCAAAGGTTTCGAGAAAATGCATGAATGTCCCTCCATTCAACTATTTGCGGTATCTTAAGACCAAGCAGCATGGGATAAAAAAAGCGAATGTGCACACGAAGCACATTCGCTTTCCATCATGCTGCGCTTACTCTTCCGGGTCTGTTGTGATGTCTGTATTAAAGTACTTTTCACTGATTTTCTTCAGTGTTCCATCTTCTCTCAGCTTTTCAAGTGCTTTATTGATATCTTCCAGCAATGCTTCGTTTTCTTTTCCAACAGCGATTGCCTGTTCACTGCGCCCGATCAGTTCGCGTGCTTCCAGCTTCAATCCCGAAGCAATCGCTTCTTTACCTGTGACGAAATCGGTGATGACGGCATCATGTTTGCCTTTATTCAATGCTTCAAGTGCGACTACATCACTGTCGTATTGTTGAATACTGTCTGTTACTTCCTTCGCAGTATCTGCATAAGTAGAACCTTTGGAAACAGCAATTTCTTTCCCTTCAAGGTCAGATAGCGTCTCTACTGAACTGTCTGGACGAACGAAAATCTGCGGTCCGGAATAGTAGTAAGGAGTAGAGAAATCTACTTCCTTCAGACGGTCTTCTGTGATCGTATGACTTGCTACTGCTACATCAAATCGGCCAGACTTGACCCCTTCAACGATTCCGGCAAATTTGAATTTCTTCTGTTCAGGCTCGAGCCCAAGTTCCTTTGCAACCGCCTCAGCGACCTCGATATCAAACCCTGACATCGTACCGTCACCCTCGGTTACACTGAACGGCTTAAATTCTCCTGAAGCTGCATAAACCAGCTTTCCTTCTTCAACTAGCTCTGCTCCGCTCTCGGTTGTCGCTTTCCCTCCGCATGCAGAAAGGATAAGCACGAGTACCAATACTAATAAACCTGATAATTTCTTCACTCTTTGAAGTCCCCCTTTAGTATGTATTGTGTATATCTTTCACAATTGTATCAACAAAAGAGAAAATTCTCAAAATTCAAATATCCTTATAATTATTAATAATGACGCATAATTAAAGGTGACATGAACTGAGCTTGGGTATAAACAAGTATGCGTCATATTCCTTTTATATGCTTTATAATACTCCGATCACTTAGGTACTTCTGCCCTCTTAATGCTCTATAGACAAAAAAGAACTGCTTCAATAGTTTGTCTTTCACTATTGAAGCAGTTCTTTTTTATTAGACAAAGAGTTGATGGCTGTGATACACCGCTATTGATTTCCGTGCAAGACTTCGCTTTCCGCGGGCGGCCGGTGAGCCTCCTCGTCTTGCACTCCAATCAACCGCTGGAGAGGATTAAATATCAACAAGTGCCTTTAACAAAGTTTATGTTATAGGATCATTTATAAAACGATTTGATTGCTGACCATGCTTTGTCTTTTCCTAAGCCCGTTTCTGAGGAGAATAAGACTAATTCGTCCTCTTGATCCATTTCGAGTGTATCTCTTGTTACCTTAAGGTGCTTTTGCCATTTCCCTTTTGGAATCTTATCAGCTTTTGTGGCGATCACGATACAGGGAATGCCATAATGCTTTAGAAAGTCATACATGACTATATCATCATTTGTCGGCGGATGGCGAAGGTCGACGATGAGGATGACCGCTTTCAATTGTTCCCGTGAAGTGATATACGTTTCGATCATTTTCCCCCATGCTTCACGCTCTTTCTTGGATACTTTCGCATAGCCGTATCCAGGAACGTCCACATAGTAGAGCGTTTCTTCAATCTTATAAAAGTTAAGCGTCTGGGTTTTACCCGGCTTGGAAGATATCCTTGCCATCCTGTTCCGGCCGATCATTTTATTAATGAAGGATGATTTCCCTACATTCGAGCGTCCCGCCAGTGCAAACTCAGGCAGGTCTCCCTCCGGGTATTGCTCCGGACGGACGGCACTGATTACTAATTCAACTTGATTTACTTTCACTTCTTTTCACCTACTAATGCTTTCTCTAAGACCTCATCTATATGGGATACAAGAATGAAAGTTAATTCTTCCCTTACACTTTCAGGAATATCTTCAATGTCCTTCTCGTTATCCTTCGGCAGGATAATCGTTTTGATTCCAGCACGATGGGCGCTTAATGATTTTTCTTTTAGACCTCCGATTGGAAGGACTCTTCCGCGGAGGGTAATTTCACCTGTCATTCCCACTTCTCTGTTTACATATTTACCTGTAAGGGCAGAAACGAGGGCTGTAGTGATCGTGATTCCTGCTGAAGGGCCGTCTTTCGGGACCGCTCCTTCAGGCACATGAATGTGGATATCCCATTTCTCATGGAATTCTTCATCGATTCCGAGGTCTTTCGCTTTCGAACGTACATAACTGAAAGCTGTCTGTGCAGATTCCTTCATGACATCCCCAAGCTTCCCTGTAAGGACCAGCTTTCCTTTCCCTGGGGCGAGCGACACTTCAATTTGAAGCGTATCTCCTCCCACGGATGTATAAGCAAGACCGGTAGAAACGCCGATCTGATTTTCCACTTCCGCCTGTCCGTAGCGGAATTTTTTCTTTCCTAAGAAGTCTTCTATATTGCTGCTTGTAATCACGACGCGTTTCTTGTCGCGCGATACGATGATTTTTGCCGTTTTTCTGCATATGGAAGCCAGCTGCCGCTCCAGGCTTCGGACACCTGCTTCACGCGTATAATAACGGACGATATCGACAATTGCTTCATCCCTTACCTGCATCTGATTCTTGGTCAGACCATGGTCCTTGATCTGTTTGGTCAATAAGTGATGCTTTGCGATATTCATCTTCTCAAGCTCGGTATATCCGGCAATCGTAATGATTTCCATACGGTCTCTGAGCGGGCCTGGGATCGTGGACAGATCATTCGCCGTCGCAATGAACATGACTTTCGATAGATCATACGTCTCTTCGATATAGTGATCACTGAAATTGGAGTTCTGTTCAGGATCAAGGACTTCGAGCATCGCAGAAGAAGGGTCGCCCCTGAAATCACTGGACATCTTATCGATTTCATCCAAAAGGAAGACCGGATTGACCGTGCCTGCTTTTTTCATCCCCTGGATGATCCTTCCCGGCATGGCGCCTACATAAGTACGGCGGTGGCCTCTTATTTCAGACTCATCCCTGACTCCCCCAAGTGAGATCCTGACGAAATTTCTTCCGAGTGACTCAGCTACAGAGCGTGCAAGACTCGTTTTTCCGACGCCGGGAGGGCCTGCAAGACAGAGAATCGGTCCTTTTAATGATTTCGTCAGCTGCTGAACAGCCAGATACTCCAATACTCTCTCTTTTACTTTCTCCAGTCCATAATGGTCGCGGTTCAAGATGGCTTCTGAACGTTTGATGTCCAGCTGATCCTTTGTTTCTGTCGACCATGGCAGTGAAACCAGCCATTCGATGTAGTTCCTGATGACAGAGCTTTCCGCAGAACTTGAAGGAACCTTTTCATAGCGTGCCAGCTCTTTTAGAGCCGTCTTTTCCACTTCTTCCGGCATATCGGCCTGTTCGATCTTCGAGGTCAGGTCATCAATTTCACCGGCTTTACCTTCTTTATCCCCAAGCTCTTTTTGGATTGCTTTCATCTGTTCACGCAGATAATATTCTTTTTGGGTGCGTTCCATTGAACGTTTTACCCGCTGGCCGATCTTCTTTTCCAGGCTTAATACTTCTTTTTCATTATTAATGGTTTCGATCACCATCTGAAGGCGCTTCTTGATATCCAGCGTTTCCAGCACAGATTGCTTTTCCTTCATTTTCAAAGGCAGATGCGAAGCGACGATATCGGCAAGCCTGCCTGGTTCATCTATATCAGAGACCGTCGAATATGTTTCTGCCGATACTTTCTTCGATAACTTTATGTATTGCTCGAAATAATTCAAGAGTGTTCTCATCAATGCATCCGTTTCGGATTCTTTCTCGACAGGATCATGAAGCTCTTCCACTTCTACTTCATAATACTCTTCTTCCTCTGTGAATGCGGCAATCGAAGCACGATTCAACCCTTCCACAAGAACCCGGATCGTCCCGTTAGGCAGCTTAAGCATCTGCTTTACCTTGGTCAGTGTTCCCATCTCATAAAAATCTTCTTGTTCAGGTTCATCTATATTCATATCTTTTTGGGTTGTTAAGAAAATTAAATGGTTATCCATCATGGCTTTTTCCAAAGCCTGTACGGAGCGCTCACGTCCTACATCTAAATGCAAGACCATTGTCGGATATACGAGTAAGCCTCTTAATGGAAGGAGGGGAACCGTTATTTTATTTTGCTTTGCCAAATCTAACACCTCCAAAATTAGGCTCTTAGCCTTTGTACAATTCTAACTTATTTACTAGGTAGTGTCTATTAAATAGGTACGTCACAAGGCACATTATACTCAAAGACAAACCGATTCGGATAGACCCGAATCGGCCATAGTCTATACGCTTTTCTTATTCGATTCGTTTAACAATGCTGTCTCGCTTGTGCTTAATTGATCTTTCAGTAAAGCCAGATCCAGCACTTCCTTCAAGTGTTTAACCGGAATGACTTCAATTCCTTCGATTTCATTCATCATGGATTGCTGATTTTCATCTGGAATGATTGCGACCTCGGCACCTGCTAATTTCGCCGCTTTCACCTTCGGATAAACTCCTCCGACAGGTTTAACAAATCCATGGATACTGATCTCCCCGGTCAAAGCAAGATTGTGTTTGATCGGTATTCGGTAAATGGCCGAGTAAATACCGAGTGCCATCGCGATTCCAGCAGATGGTCCATCCACAGGGATCCCACCCGGAAAGTTCACGTGTATATCATATTGATCGGCCGGAACCCCCATAGAGCGAAGGACGGTGATGACATTTTCAATCGATCCTTTTGCCATACTTTTGCGGCGGATGGATTTACTCCGATCCCCGATGCTTTCTTCTTCTACGATACCAGTCACATTGATTTGTCCTTTTTCCTGTGCAGGAATAACGGTCACTTCGATTTCCAGCAGCGACCCGGTATTCGGACCCGTTACAGCCAATCCGTTCACAACCCCGATTGTTGCCTCTTCATTCTTGATTTTCTTTTCATAGCGCGGTGTCAACTGACTGGACTGAATGATCCATTCCAGTTCATGATCATACATTTCATTTCTATTTTCATTGATGGCAACCCCTGCTGCTATCTGAACCATATTGACTGCTTCACGTCCGTTACGGGAATAAGAGGCAAGGGTATTCAGACCTTTATCACTGATTTTCATATTGATTTTATCCACTGCCCGCGCAGCCACCTTCTTTACTTCTTCCTGCTCAAGCTCCCTGAAAAACACTTCCATGCAGCGTGAACGAATCGCAGGAGGAATTTCATTTGGAGTCCGGGTAGTGGCCCCGATCAATCTGAAGTCGGCTGGAAGGCCATTTTTGAAGATATCATGTATATGTGTGGGTATCTGATGATTCT
Organism: Bacillus sp. Marseille-Q1617; assembly: GCF_903645295.1. Taxonomy (NCBI): domain Bacteria; kingdom Bacillati; phylum Bacillota; class Bacilli; order Caryophanales; family Bacillaceae; genus Bacillus; species Bacillus sp. Marseille-Q1617. The sequence continues at coordinate 73,245 of NZ_CAHJXM010000003.1, read as the reverse complement.
CTTCGTTATAATAAGCACTTTCCAGGAAAACTTTTCTGTCTTCCAATACTTTTAATAGTTTATTCATTTGAATAGGGTGTAATTCTCCTATTTCATCAATAAATAGTACACCGCCATGTGCATTCGTTACCGCTCCTTGCTTCGGCTGCGGGATCCCGGCCTGCCCCATGGCACCGGCACCTTGATAGATGGGATCATGGACAGAACCGATTAAAGGATCGGCAATGCCTCTTTCATCAAACCGGGCAGTGGTAGCATCCAATTCCACAAATACTGCACTTGATTTGAAAGGGGATTTAACATTCTTTTTGGCTTCTTCCAACACCAGGCGGGCAGCTGCCGTTTTCCCAACCCCCGGAGGGCCATAGATAATCACATGCTGGGGATTCGGGCTGCACAGGGCTGCCTTCAATGCTTTTATTCCATCTTCCTGCCCGATGATATCATCAAAGCTCGTCGGTCTTACCTTTTCAGCCAGGGGCTCTGTAAGAGAGATGGATCTCATTTTTCTCAGTTCTTCCATTTCCTTTTTCGATTCACGGTCGATGGTCACTTTTTGATTACGTTGATTTTTGAGAAGGTTCCAGAAGTACAATCCAATGATGATTCCGAAGAACAATTGGATAAATAATGCGATGCTAGTAAAGCTCATTCGTCTCCCTCCAAGTAGATACAAGTTGTTACGGGTTAGTATCTCCTTGAGGTTGTGGGAATAAACAAAAAAATTTATGACTTAAGGCTGAGAAAAATGCATTATCGTTTCTACAAAGTCCGTTGATTTCCGCTCAACTCCGTACTACTATTTATACATCGAGTATAACTCACTAATTTTTTTGTTATTTCTCATTTATTTAACAGGAAATTATAAATACATAAAACAAAGCCCGGAATGATAAATCATTCCGGGCTTTGAGAAGCTATTAAGCAGATGTTTTTTCTTCGTTTGGATCGATGACTGTGCCGTCTTCGAGTACGAGCTGTGGAGATGCATCTTCAAGAATCGTTTCTTTTGTGATGATACATTTTTTGATATCGTCACGTGAAGGAAGATCGAACATCACATCAAGCATCATCGTTTCGATGATGGAGCGAAGTCCGCGGGCACCCGTTTTTCGCTCGATTGCTTTCTTCGAGATTTCAAGAAGGGCATCCTCTGTGAATTCCAATTCCACATCATCGAGTTCAAGCATTTTTTGATATTGTTTCACCAATGCATTTTTAGGCTTCGTCAAGATCTCAACCAATGCCTCTTCATCAAGCGGCTCAAGACTTGAAATGACCGGAAGACGCCCGATGAATTCAGGGATCAGACCGAATTTCAATAAGTCTTCTGGTACCACTTTGGATAGAAGTGACTTATCTTCTTTTACTTCAGCATTTTTAGGATCGGAACCGAATCCAATGACCTTCTGGCCAAGGCGGCGTTTGATGATTTGCTCGATCCCATCAAAGGCACCTCCGCAAATGAACAGGACATTCGACGTATCGATTTGAATGAATTCCTGATGAGGATGCTTACGTCCGCCTTGTGGAGGCACGCTCGCAACTGTCCCTTCAAGAATTTTCAATAACGCCTGCTGTACACCTTCTCCTGATACATCTCTTGTGATGGAAGGATTTTCTGATTTTCTTGCCACTTTATCGATTTCATCAATGTAGATGATGCCTTTTTCGGCTTTTTCCACATCATAATCGGCAGCTTGAATCAGCTTTAAGAGGATGTTTTCAACATCTTCACCTACATAACCTGCTTCCGTAAGGGATGTAGCATCCGCAATTGCGAATGGAACATTAAGGATGCGGGCAAGTGTTTGAGCAAGTAAGGTTTTACCACTTCCTGTAGGCCCGATCATCGCAATGTTACTTTTAGACAATTCTACATCATCCACTTTGCTGCTTGAGTTGATTCGTTTGTAATGATTGTAAACAGCAACGGCAAGAGATTTTTTAGCCTGATCCTGTCCGATGACGTATTCGTCGAGGATTTCACGGATTTCCTTTGGTTTTGGAACATCCTTAAACTCAACTTCTTCTTCGGTACCGAGTTCTTCCTCTACGATTTCAGTGCAAAGCTCGATACATTCATCACATATATAAACACCTGGTCCTGCTACTAATTTACGCACTTGATCTTGCGTTTTTCCACAAAAAGAACATTTTAATTGTCCTTTTTCATCATTAAATTTAAACAATGCATTTCACCCCTTCATAAATACTGCTTCAATCAATCATAAATTGATTATGGACGACCGAGTACTTGCTTCTTCTCACCACTAAGTTATGTATTGCATTTTAGCACAGTATATGTTTGTAAAAAAATTATACGATTCTTAAGAATCATCTTATTATGTATCGGACATTTTAGCAAATATTTTACTTAGATGTTTTTATGTATTGGTCAGTAAAAGAAGAGTTGCAAGTATGTTTTTGAAAATTTGTCCCTGCTATTAAGGTTTATCCATATTTGCAGGTTATTATTCTCTTACTGTGTGTGAAAAAAATTTTGTCCTTCTAATGCCGCTTTTGATTTCCGTGCAGGACTTCGCTTTCCGCGGGTGACCCGTGAGCCTCCTCGGCTTTGCCTGCGGGGTCTCACTTTGGCCACTTCTCCCGCAGGAGTCTTCGTCCTGCACTCCAATCAAAAGCTAGTAAGGCTAAATAACAATCAGATGCTTCAAAATATGTTATGTATGAAATACACCTTATTTTATCTCATACTATCTAAAGATGACTTCTTTTAATTGTACAAAACAAGGCGCGAATCGCGCCTTGTTTCTATTTATTATTATGCTTCTTTGCTGTTATCAACAAGAAATTCTACTGCTTTGCGTACTTTCAGGTCCGCTTTGAGTGTGTCAAGTCCGCCTAGGGCTTGCTTGATGTTGTCAGCAGACATGTTGTACTGTTCAGCCATTTTACTTACTTCTTCTTCTGCTTCTTCATCAGTCACTTCAAGATTTTCAGCTGCAGCGATTGCTTCTAACGTAAGGTTCGTGCGTACGCGCTTGCCTGCATCTTCTGTCATTTGACCGCGAAGATCTTCTTCTGTTTGACCAGAGAATTGGAAGTATAGGTCAAGGTTCATACCTTGCATTTGAAGACGTTGACCGAATTCCTGCATCATACGGTCTACTTCGCTGTTTACCATTACTTCAGGGATTTCAACTTCTGCATTTTCAGAAGCTTTTTCTACAAGCGTTTCACGAACTGCAGTTTCAGCTTCGTTCTTCTTGGATTCTTGAAGACGCTTTTCGATTTTTTCTTTTAGCTCTGCTAATGTTTCAACTTCTTCATCAGCATCTTTCGCGAATTCATCGTCCAACGCTGGAAGTTCTTTTGTTTTGATTTCGTGAATTTTCACTTTGAATGTTGCAGCTTTTCCTGCAAGCTCAGCAGCATGGTATTCTTCAGGGAATGTAACTTCTACTTCCTTCTCTTCACCCGCAGCCGCTCCGACTAATTGCTCTTCGAATCCAGGGATGAATTGTCCTGAACCAAGTTCTAGAGAATAGTTTTCAGCTTGTCCGCCTTCGAATGCTTCACCGTCAACGAATCCTTCGAAATCCATTGTTACTGTGTCGCCTTCTTCAGCTTTTCCATCTTCTTTCACAACAAGCTCAGCTTGCTTTTCTTGAAGTGAAGTAAGTTCAGCTTCTACGTCTTCAGCAGTTACTTCAGTATCCACTTTTTCTACTTCAAGACCTTTGTAGTCTCCAAGTTTCACTTCAGGCTTTACTTGTACTTTCGCAGTGAAGATCAACTCTTTGCCTTTTTCCATTTGCTCCACATCGATTTCCGGACGATCGATTGGCTCGATGCCAGTTTCTTCGATAGCTTGTGCATAAGCTTCTGGTAAGATGAAGTCTAATGCATCTTGGTAAAGAGATTCTACACCGAAGCGCTTTTCGAACATACCGCGAGGCATTTTTCCTTTACGGAATCCTGGTACATTGACTTGCTTTACAACTTTTTTGAACGCAGCGTCTAAACCTTCGTTTACTTTCGCAGCTTCTACTTCAATTGTAAGTACTCCTTGGTTACCTTCTTGCTTTTCCCATTTTGCAGACATACTGTTCCCTCCAACAATCTATATTTGATTCTAATTTTTTACGCATAGTAGTAGATAGTCCTGTGTGAATCTAGCACTATCATCGTAAATATATAAAAATCTATTCTATTGCAACCATTATATTATAACATACAGCCTCATTCTTTCAACAGAGAGCATTTAAATTATCGGTGAAGAAATTTCCTCTAGCTCTTTCAGCTGCGCAAGCAGGCTTCGGCGTTCCTCACTTTCCTCGATTTCCCCCTTCAATTCCTCCTGGTGGATCGTGTCGGCAAACATTTCCGCTGTATAGTACGCATACACGATGGAAGCACTGTGAGGGCTCCCCTGCAGTTCCAAAGGATACAGAAGGAAAGAATGCCTTTTTACCAATTCGAGGGCATGTTGATATAAGGTTGGATTCCGCTGTGATAATAGGTCTTCAAGCTCTTCTGATACTTCCATAAAAAAGTCTGTTTCAAATACATCCTGCAGGGAGGATGGAGTGACCGGCACCTCTTTATTCAGCTTCGTTATTAAAATCTCCTTATCATATCCATGTTCACGTAATACATTCAGAATCATGGACTGCAGAAAAGGATGAGAATCCCTGTCCCCTAAATAAGAAAGGAGCTCAGGCAGATAAGGACGGATATTTTGATGGACCAACTGAGCTGCAATCAGGGTCTGTTCCTCGAGGCTCTTATCTCTCAAGATGGAAGTCACCGGACTGTCAGCAGTTCTTTTCGTCTCGATATCGGGTTCTTTTCCATCTCTTACCTTTTCACTGAAGTGCAGAAGCTTCTTGAAATGCTCTTCCTTTTCAATGGGCACCTCTTTTTCGTCAAAAAGTGCGTGTATCGTATCAATCACGTCTTGATGCTGATGAAGCTGGATGAGGATCATCAGGTACATATCGACCACCTCGAAATACTCCCCGATCCCTTCAAGAAGCATTTCTTTGCAGATGACTTTTGCTTCATCATATTGTTTATTTTCATAAAGGGAAAGTACCAACGCCGTGTTGATATCAGGATTCTTCGGATCCATTTCATACGCTTGAGTCAAAAGGTCGGCCGATTCCTGAATATCGCCGTTTTCAAGGGACTGAACCCCTTTTTCAAGGAGCCTCTCCTTCAATCCCGGAAATTGCAGGATCTTTCCTTTTTCCTCATTGTTTTTCTTTGTCATGTTTTGTCCCCGCCTATACGTATTAAAGATGGTAATAGTGTAGCATGAGAGGTTGGAGAAAACAAAGATTATAAGGAGCCGCTCTATACTTCAATAATATGAAGAACGAAAAAAAGCCTGCCGATTGGCAGACTCGATGTATGTAGGTTCAATGGCGTCCCAGGAGAGATTCGAACTCCCGACCTACAGTTTAGGAAACTGTTGCTCTATCCTGCTGAGCTACTGGGACATAGTCTATTAAACAGGATAACTCAGTGTCTGTAAGTTATCAAGCAATATATTTATAAAAAAGAATACTCCCACAGGCTGATTATTAAAATTCATTGGTAAGAGTTCAATGTCAGAAGCACCTTTTGAGTCGCTGGCTGTGATCGGTACTATATCTTCACTGCTACAAGTTAGACATTTGTATTTTCTATGGAATATCACGATAATCCAAAGCATAATGAATATGTTCTTTTTGATTATTCTTCGGGACATCCACCCTTAAAGTCAGTGATTTCAGAAAGGATTTCGGGTCAAAGTAATAGCATTCATCTGTTTGAGGACAATATATACAATAGATATCAATCTCGTCTTTATTAACTTCTTTAGATTTAACACCTTTAGCAGTTGAATAATTAGAGCGAAATCTCACTTCCAGTGTCCCTTTACTATTAAGGTCTCTGTATTTCACTTGAACCCTTTTAAACACCCCACCTTTATAGACAACGATGTCGAACGGTGCATGTTCAGTTGCGGGATTAAGGATCATATATCCTTTTTGAAATAAGTCAACTTGAGCCTTTAATATCCCTAAATCCCCTTTGTCTTTTGTGTGATGGTTCATCATTAATCACCTCACAGAAGATTTTGGCATCTTCGGTATTAGCTTTTGCATAACTTGTTGTCCATTCTAATTCTACAGGTTTCTGTTTCCCTAATAAAGCTCAAATATTTGAAAGCTTCTGGGACATTATCTAATTTCAAACTTTTTGTTTTCTTCTTAATTAAAAAGGATTGCATTATACAAATTTAAAAAGGGATACCGGCACATTTTAATTATCTGTGTCAGTATCCCTTATCTGTTCAAAACCCTGTTAAACCAAGGTATGTATGTAATGATAATGGCGTCCCAGGAGAGATTCGAACTCCCGACCGACGGCTTAGCTTACCACTATGACTTTCGGCACCAGCTTGGAGTCGCTGTTTGTGGTCTGGACTATATCTTCACCGTTTCAGGTGCGACACGTGTAGTCTCTACGGAACCTCACGATGCTATAAGCATAATACAGAATTTCTACCGTTATACCATTCGAAATTCTTTCACCAGTTGGTCGTAAGTTTCCTCGGTATTACCATCAGCATTACCTGTTAAGGCTTCACCGATATAGTGTCGTCCACTCTATAGGTTTCTGTTTCCCTAATAGAGGCTCCTATACTTGAAGGCCGTTGCTCTATCCTGCTGAGCTACTGGGACATGTTTTGTTAAGGACAATATTTATTATATTCACATAGCATAAAGAAGTCAATACATTTTCAAAAAAAGTTTTCTAGAATACTGTTAACCTGATCGCTAACTTCTCTACCAATTTATTATATCCTTTGTCTTCCTGTTTGAAAAGCAAAAGAACCCTCTAAATAGAAGGTTCTTTAAATGATCGTTCATATGCATTTAAAATCAATTTCTAAAGCGTGAACTCCTGCTCCTCAACCACTTCATGATCATGAGCCAAAAACTGCACCTTGACCATCTCTTCCGAAGCCTCCACCAAAGCATATGTCCGCTCCTGTCTTCCACGGGGCAGCAAAATGCTTCCTGGATTTAAAAACAGCGTCCCGCCCGCCATTTCCGCTCCGAGTGTATGCGAATGTCCGAAGAAGACAAATTTAGCACCGGCTTCCTCTGCTCTGTAGCGAAGTTTCATCAATGACATTTTGATGCCGTACAAATGGCCGTGTGTAATGATAATGGTGTCTCCATCTAATTCTTCTATCAAATCATCCGGTAGACGGGCATCCATATCACAGTTTCCGCGAACCGCTAAATAGTTTGACAGTGCTTCATCATCGGCACTTAGTTCTGAGTCACCGCAATGGATCATCGCGTTTACTTCACCATCATATTTCTCAGCCAGTTCTGTAATTTCCTTTTTCGAACCGTGGCTGTCGCTGACAACTAAAAGCTTCATGATTTCCTCACCCTCTTAAACGAAATCTGTAATCATTGCTCCCAATTTTTTCAGAGCGCTGCCCCGGTGACTGATGCTGCTCTTTTCTTCCGGTGAGAGTTCCGCCATCGATTTCCCAAGGGATGGAACAAAGAAAATCGGATCATAACCAAATCCATTTGTCCCTCGTCTTTCCTGAAGGATCTGTCCTTCACAGGTGCCGTTTACTGTGCGTGTTTCCACTTCTGGACCTGCAATGGCAAGTACACAGTGAAACCTTGCGCTCCTGTCGCCATTAGGAACATCTTTCAATTCCCCGAGCACCTTGTCTATGTTGGCTTCATCGCTTTTTTCTTCCCCGGCATAACGGGCGGAATAAACTCCCGGCCTGCCATCCAGTGCATCAATTGCCAAACCTGAATCGTCAGCAATCACCAGTACACCCAATTCTTTCGCTACTGTTTCAGCTTTCAATATGGCATTTTCCTCAAAAGTCGTTCCCGTTTCTTCAACATCCTCTATATGAGGCAAGTCTAGTAATGTTTGTACCTCATATCCATAGGGAGCAAACATATTTTGAAATTCCTTTGCTTTTCCCTTGTTTTTTGTCGCAATAATTACACTTCTAGTCATAACTGTGTCATCCCTTTATCGAATTCTTTGCGCCAATTCGCCAAGCGCACTTTTTTGCATTTCGAATAGTTCCTGGATTCCAACTTGACCCAGCTCCAGCATTTCATGCAGCTGGTTCATGGTGAAAGTAGCTTCTTCTCCTGTTCCCTGGAGTTCTACAAATTCCCCTTCTCCGGTCATGATGATATTCATATCCACCAGGGCTTTACTGTCTTCAATATAATTAAGGTCGAGCACCGAGCCGTGATCCTCTATGATACCTACGCTCGTTGCAGCTAAATAGCTCTTAAGGGGAAAACGTGAAATTTTCTTATTATCCTGTAATTTTCCAAGTGCCAGGGCCATTGCCACAAAGGCTCCTGTAATGGACGCGGTCCTTGTACCGCCGTCCGCCTGAATGACATCACAATCGATCCAGATCGTACGCTCCCCAATGGCGTCCAAGTCAACAACCGCGCGTAAAGCACGTCCGATCAAACGTTGGATTTCCATCGTTCTGCCGGAAATCTTCCCTTTGGAAGATTCACGGATATTTCTTGTTTCGGTGGCTCTCGGCAGCATGGAATACTCTGCTGTGATCCATCCTTTACCGCTATTTCTCATAAAAGGAGGTACGCGTTCTTCGATACTTGCGTTACAAATCACTTTTGTATTTCCTACCGTGATCAGCACAGACCCTTCCGGATGCATGACATATCCTGTTTCGATCTTCACTTCACGCAATTGATTCTTTTCTCTTCCATCAGCTCTCATATTTTATCCTCCTGTTATACTCGTTTTCATTCATATGTAAATTGTCCATCTCAAAAAGAGAAGAGGCGGCATCAGCCAACCTCTTTTTCATGATTCTATAATAGTATATCAAAAAATGATCATTTAAAAACTAATTGCATTCACATTTTCGGGACGAGTGACAGGTTCTGTGACCGGTTCTCCGTCTTTGCTTACTGTGGTGGCTTCACCATTTACCAGAACTGACACACCTTTGATCCCTTTTTGTTCCGTCAAGGATAGAACCAGTGAATTCAGCATATGCTCGGAAACCATTTTTTCTTCCAGGCTTCCATACACGGCTTCATTAAAATTGAGGGTAACAGTCCCGTCTTTCAGAGATGGGTCTTCCAATAGTTCCGCTCCGGTAAAGTCACTGGCAAGGGACGTACCGTATCCAGGTCCCTCGATAAGTTCCTGTACGACCGCTTTCACTTCATCCGCTTCGTTTGAACTTACCCTTTTTGTTACAGGCACATAGTACGTCGAAGAATCCGTCTGCGACACATAATAGACCGTTACCGGTTTTGTACTGGTTGGGTCGGCCACTCCGCTAGCATCGACGTTGATACCCATTTTTCTGGATAAGCCGGATTCGTCGATCGGCGTGCCGTTAACCGGCATTTCCGTTAACGGATAGCCGTTTACACGCAGCTCCACTTTTTCGACCGAATCGAATTGAGTCAGCGTCCATGTGACCGATTGAAGGATTTTCTGTTCATCTTCAGGCTGATAATTATTGAATTCTGGTGAGAAGTCAGCGATAGCTTTTCCATCTTGGATGTTGACTGTGACTTGGGTATCGGCCGGCAGGACTGCTCTGAATCCATTTGGAAGGACATTCTGAACAGGGCCGTTAACCACCAGATACTCAAGCGCTTGTTTGGCGACACTTTCATTATTCGGAAGAGGTAACGATTGGGAAACCACATAGCCATTCTTGTCGATCAAATAAAGCTCTGTCATCACTGTTTTTTCTACAGCTTCATCATTGCTTGCCGTCTCTTTACCTTCTTCGTTCTTTGCCGTATCCAGTTTTTCACCTTCTTTTAAATGTGAAACTTCCTGCGGCGGATCGATCTTTTCTTTATCCCCAAAACTCAACAGTCCGCAACCTGAAAGATATACTGAAGATGCTAACACCGTTACAGCAATTGACACTTTCGCTTTTTTTGACATCGCGAAACCTCCTAAAAGACAGTTTGTACTACATGTATACGAGCCTTGGCTATGAAATAGACCGAAACTTTTTAGAAAAGCAGACAAACTTTTTCAGGAAGAAATAAAAAACCATCCAGCCAAGACACTCAGTCTTGAAGCCGGATGGTTTCAGCATGGACTTTCCCTATATTCAGCCAATCAGAGGCGATTTGTGAAAATAAGAATGATGATCCTGTAGTAAAGAATCTGTGCTCTGGCACTCTGACTCCGCGGTATAGGAGGTTGTAATAGTCCAGGATCGTACTGATTTCCCTGGCAGTCTCATCGCCGGAGCTGATGACACTGACCTCACTCCCCATGAAAGCCTGTATTTTTGACTGCAGCAGCGGATAGTGGGTGCAGCCCAGGATCAGTGTATCGATGTCTGTTTCTTTCATGGAAGCAAGCGTCTCCTTTACGATCGAATCAGCCGTAGCGCTGTTATACTCCCCGCTTTCAACCAAAGGGACAAACTTAGGACAGGCCAAGGGACTTACTTCCAAGCTTCCATGCAGCGAATGCAGCGCTTCTTCGTACGCACCGCTGTTTATCGTCCCGACGGTCCCGAGCACTCCGATTTTCTTATTATACGTATGCTTGATCGCAGCTCTGGCTCCCGGGTGGATTACACCTATGACCGGGATATCCAATTGAGTCTGGATTTCATCCAGCACGACTGCGGTCGCCGTGTTGCAGGCGATGATAAGCATTTTCATATCATATTGTAAGAGATACTCCGTCATTTGCCACGTGAATTTCTTCACTTCCCCGGCTGACCGGGGGCCGTATGGACATCTTGCGGTATCACCAAGATAATAGATCGTTTCTTTTGGTAATTGGCGCATGACTTCTTTTGCCACCGTCAATCCGCCAACACCGGAATCAATGATGCCAATTGGTTGAATCACATTATTCCCTCACTCTGGTTTCATTTCTTGATGGAGTTTAGCTAAATTACTTTTCAATCCGAGTACCTCTTCTTCTGAAAAATCCCCGAGGACACTCTGCAAATAATTTTGCCTTTTTTCAATAACTTCTTCAATAATTCTTTCGCCCTCTTTTAACATATGAATGCGGACGACCCGTCTGTCATTTTCATCTTTGACCCTTTCAACCAATTCATTTTTCTCCATGCGGTCTACAAGATCCGTCGTCGTGCTGCACGCGAGATACATTTTATTGGAAAGGTCCCCGATCGTCATGTCTCCATATTCAAATAACCATTGAAGAGCAATGAACTGAGGAGGGGTAAGTGTATATTGACTAAGGATCTCGCGTCCCTTTTGTTTAATGATGGAAGATATGTATCTTAAGTCTTTTTCAATATCCGCTACCACCTGCAGATCGGATTTCAGCTGGACTTCTTCTTTATTCATATAATAATTCTCCTTTGACTGACTAGTACTTATTTAATATCATCACTTATCATGAAGTGAACGTTATCTGTTTCTTGTTATTTTCGCAACTCGACCTACTAGCATTTTCTCCTTTTTCAAGGGAAATTTCAAGAAAAGTTCAGTAATAGGTTCAATATACCAAGCAAACTAAAAGAGACTGACTCTTAATGGCACAATAACGGTTTGTGATAACCGGTAAATTGTTCTTAAGAATCAGTCCCTTACTTTAAAGCTTGAGTTCCCCCATGCGAAGAAGCTCTACAACTGCCTGTGAGCGCCCCTTCACTCCAAGCTTTTGCATGGCGTTGGAAATATGATTTCGAACTGTTTTCTCGCTGATGAATAAATCACTTGCTATCTCTTTCGTTGTTTTATCTTGGACTAACAGTTCGAATACTTCTTTTTCTCTCTTTGTGAGCAACGGTTTGTGTGTAAAATCATTGTCCTTCAATTATGGTAACCCTCCTTGCCTTCGCCAGCTTTAAACCGCGGGGATGGGTATTGTCGGTCGTCAGAATATCATATGTGAAGGTACGGTTTAGAGTGACATAGAGAAGAAGTAAATTAAAAAATAGGCAGTGATTCATTCACACACGATTTAAGATGATGGGGACATGACTGAAGGACAGTCAAATTTCTTTCTCATCTCTTCTGTCCAAGGAACACCTTTACCCGTCTTACGTGAAATCTGTACCATCGTTCCTCTGCCAACGAAGCAGACATCTTGCTTTTCATTTACGCCCATATAATGCAGATCAACTGAAGAATTACCCACACTGGCTGCTTTGACAAATACATTCAGTCGTTCGCCGAAGTATACTTGTTTCATGAAGTCGCACTGCAGATCTGCTACAACCGGAATCGTATCATGATCAGGGCTTACCCAATCCTGCATGAATCCTTTGTATTTAAAAAAGTCGGTTCTCGCTTCCTCAAAATATGTAAATGGAATCGTGTTATTCAAATGTCCAAACATATCCGTCTCGGAAAAACGAACCTTTACCTCTATGGAGAAATGAAATTCTTTTTGCCATGTGTCTATATCTTTAATGTATGTAATATGTTTCAAAATGGGTCCTCCTTATGAGCAGTTTTTAAATGAATGAATATTCATTCTTTTTTGTTTATTATAATTGTTTTTTCTCGATTTAGAAACCGTTAAGCTCGAAAAACTTCTCAATGGGTTGATCCATTTATACCGCTTATTGATTTCCGTGCAAGGCTTCGCTTTCCGCGTGGTTAGCGGAGAGCCGCCTGAAATGAACGAAACCGTCAAGATACTCACTCCACTCTGATTTTGGATTTGTTTTTAGGCAACCCTAAATAGAGAAGCTTATCTCGACTTCTAAACTTATTTGATTCCATTCATCACCGCTATTGATTTCCGTGCAAAACTTCGCTTTCCGCGGGCGGTTGGTGAGCCTCCTCGCGGAAAGCAAATGCCTGCAGCGGAAAGAAACGGTCTGAGATTTCGAACAGACTATATTAAAGACCTGTTTAATTTAAACGAAAGAAAAAAGCACTTCCCCGAAGGAAAGTGCTTTTGTTATTAGTCTACCATATGGTCGCTTCCGAAGAAGTTTTTGAACATTTGGAAGGATGTTTCGCGGTTCAGTGCTGCGATTGATGTTGTCAAAGGGATACCTTTTGGACAAGATTGCACGCAGTTTTGTGAGTTACCGCAGTTGGCAAGACCTCCGTCTCCCATGATCGATTCCAGACGTTCGTCTTTGTTCATGGCACCTGTTGGATGCGCATTGAAAAGACGGACTTGGGAAAGCGGGGCAGGCCCGATGAAATCGGATTTGCTGTTTACGTTAGGGCATGCTTCCAAGCATACACCGCACGTCATGCATTTGGATAATTCATACGCCCATTGACGTTTCTTCTCCGGCATACGCGGACCAGGTCCCAGATCGTATGTGCCGTCGATTGGAATCCAAGCCTTTACCTTTTTCAGGCTGTCAAACATCCGGCTGCGGTCGACCTGCAAGTCGCGCACGACCGGGAATGTCTTCATAGGCGCCAGGCGGATCGGCTGTTCAAGCTGATCGACAAGAGCCGTACAAGATTGTCTCGGCTTCCCGTTAATGACCATTGAACAAGCACCGCAGACTTCCTCGAGGCAGTTCATGTCCCAGTTGATCGGCGTAGTCGCTTCCCCTTTTGCATTGACAGGGTTACGGCGGATTTCCATAAGAGCGGAAATCACGTTCATATTCGGACGATGAGCTAAATCAAACTCTTCTTCATAAGGGGCTGTTTCCGGGCTGTCTTGACGAGTAATGATAAAACGGACTCTTTTATTTTCACTCATCATTTATTTCCCCCTTTACTCTTAGAATAGTCGCGCTTACGAGGTGCGATCATGGATGTATCGACATCTTCATAATGGAATTCAGGTGAATTCGTGGATGCGTTATATTTTGCCATAGTCGTTTTCAGGAACTCCTCATCGTTACGATCAGGGAATTCCGGCTTATAATGTGCGCCGCGGCTTTCATTACGGTTAAGTGCCCCAATCGTGATGACACGCGCAAGCTGCAGCATATTCCACAGCTGACGGGTAAACATAGCCCCTTGGTTACTCCATTTAGCCGTATCATTGATATTGATATTTTTATAGCGCTCCATCAGCTCAACAATTTTGGCATCTGTTTCTTTCAGCTTGTCATTATGACGTACAACCGTTACGTTATCTGTCATCCATTCACCAAGCTCTTTGTGGATCACGTATGCATTTTCAGTACCATTCATGGACATGATGTTATTCCACTTTTCTTCTTCTTGCTTAACATAGCGGTCGAATACAGAAGAAGGTACGCTTTCGACTGATTTCTCAAGTCCGGAAATATACTTCACAGCGTTAGGGCCTGCAACCATACCTCCATAAATTGCTGATAGTAAGGAGTTAGCCCCCAAACGGTTTGCACCATGCTGGGAATAATCGCACTCACCAGCTGCAAACAGACCAGGTATATTAGTCATTTGATCGTAATCAACCCATAGTCCACCCATTGAATAGTGAACGGCAGGGAAAATTTTCATCGGTACTTTACGCGGGTCATCACCCATGAATTTTTCATAGATTTCAATGATTCCGCCAAGTTTGATGTCAAGTTCTTTGGAATCTTTATGAGATAAATCAAGGTATACCATGTTCTCACCATTGATACCAAGCTTCTGATTTACGCAGACGTCGAAGATTTCACGCGTTGCGATATCACGAGGTACCAGGTTTCCATATGCCGGATACTTTTCTTCAAGGAAGTACCAAGGCTTACCATCTTTATACGTCCATACCCGTCCGCCTTCACCACGTGCAGATTCACTCATCAGGCGCAGTTTGTCGTCTCCCGGAATTGCTGTCGGGTGAATTTGGATGAACTCCCCGTTTGCATAGTAGGCACCTTGCTGATAAACGATGGATGCCGCAGATCCGGTATTGATGACAGAGTTGGTGGACTTACCGAAGATAATTCCTGGTCCACCTGTCGCCATGATCACAGCGTCTGCTGCAAATGATTTAATTTCCATGGTTTGAAGGTTTTGGGCAACGATTCCTCGTGCAACTCCCTCGTCATCGACGATCACTCCGAGGAATTCCCATCCTTCATATTTGTTCACAAGACCTGCTACTTCATGACGGCGGACCTGCTCGTCCAACGCATAAAGAAGCTGCTGCCCTGTTGTCGCACCGGCAAACGCAGTACGGTGATGCTGAGTTCCTCCAAAACGACGGAAATCAAGCAGTCCTTCCGGTGTACGGTTGAACATAACCCCCATACGGTCAAGCAGGTGGATAATTCCCGGTGCTGCTTCTGTCATCGCTTGAACCGGAGGCTGATTCGCTAAGAAGTCCCCTCCGTACACAGTATCATCAAAATGTTCCCAAGGAGAATCCCCTTCCCCTTTCGTGTTTACGGCTCCATTAATACCACCTTGAGCACAGACAGAGTGGGAACGTTTAACGGGTACAAGTGAGAATAAATCTACTTCCGCTCCAACTTCTGCTGCTTTGATTGTGGCCATCAAGCCGGCTAATCCGCCGCCGACTACAATGATTTTGCCTTTACTCATCGTGACTCACTCCTTTTCCTACCAAAGTTGCCAGCTGATTTCTATCAGACTTCTATATTTTCTTCTCTTATACGAATGCGAAGATTGCGCGCATACCAACTACTGATAACGCTACAAATATTCCGATCGTTACATATGTAGCTATTAATTGAGAACGCGGTGAAACGGTGATTCCCCAGCTTACCAAGAATGACCATATGCCATTGGCAAAGTGAAAAATCGTTGAAAGTACACCAATAACATAAAACACAAGCATGAATGGATTAGATAAAATGTTCTCCATCATTTGAAAGTTCACTTCCGCTCCAAATGCGGCAGCAACCCTTGTTTCCCATACATGCCAGGTCACAAAGATAAATGTGATTACCCCTGAAACACGCTGAAGCAGGAACATCCAGTTACGGAAATAACCGTACTTGGTGGCGTTATTCTTAGATGTGAACGCAATGTAAATTCCATAGATCGCATGGAAATACAATGGTAGGAAGATGATAAAGATTTCAAGGAAATAGCGGAAAGGCAGACTTTCCATAAAATGTGCCGCTTGATTAAATGATTCTTCCCCGCCTGTTGCAAAATGGTTCACGACTAAATGCTGAGTTAAAAATAATCCAACTGGAATAACACCTAGTAATGAATGAAGCCTGCGATAATTGAATTCTCGATTTCCAGCCATGATTTACCCCCCTTAATCATAAAATATGAGGCCGTTTTCTAACCAACATATTCATTAGACTACGATACATATTTTATGTTGTAACAATTATGTGACAAGTTTCATTTTACTCCCATAGAGTGTAAGCGTCAAGAAAACGTATACATAAATTCGACAATATCGCTAAAATATTTTTAATATAAAGATAAAGAAAAAAACTGACTAAATATGTGTTTAAAAGTTTGAAAATTCTAATTATTAAACAAAAACATTATACCGCCAAAATATCCCAACTTTCATTTTACATGTTTGGGATGATAATTCTTCCTTTCATGTATATAATAGTTTTATAGAAAGAGGGGATTTACTTGGAACAGAAAAAAGAAGAAATCTATGAACCAACCGTTCCAATTTTCGGCTATGAAATGATAAGGGACATCCTGCTTCCGGATATTTTAGGAAAGCACACTCCCGAGATTTTATATTGGGGAGGCAAGCAGCTCTCCAGAAAATTTCCCCTTCAATCAATGGATGAATGCTCATCCTTTTTTGATGAGGCAGGCTGGGGAACGCTGACGGTTGTCGAACAAAAGAAAAACGAAATGACCTTTGAATTGCGCGGTTCGTTTGTTGAGAGACGCTTATCACTTAAGTCAGATGTTACATTTAAATTGGAAGCCGGTTTTCTTGCTGAGCAGATCCAGCTCCAAAAGAAATGCACGACTGAAGCTGCAGACGAGATACATAAACGTAATCAATCCGTGAAGATCACCGCTCGCTGGGATGAAAAAGATAAAGTAGAATAGCTGGGCACGAACGAAATAGATGAATGAAAAGGGTTGACTCCGGATGAGGAGTCAACCCTTTGTTGGTTAAAGCGTCACTTCTTCAACTTGGACGGCATCCAATTTGAACGCCGTATGTAAGACTCCGGCAGCTTTCTGCATATTTTCCTGATCGACCACAGCCGACACTTTGATTTCAGACGTACTGACCATTTTGACGACAATATCATTTTGAGCCAGGACCTCGAACATTTCTGCAGCCACTCCCGGGTTTGAAATCATCCCGGATCCGACAATGGATACCTTGGCAAGGTCGCGTTCATGTTCGATATGAGTGAAGCCCAGTTCTCCCTGGTTCTTTTCCAATACAGCCAATGCATCATCCAGGTCATGTTCCTTGATTGAAAAAGATAGATTCGTGGTATTACGGTCTGTCTGGCTCTGGATGATGATGTCCACGTTCAAATGATTTTTAGCAAGGGTGGTGAATACTGATGACAAGCCTGTCAGGGCATTTCCGAGTCCAAACACAGTCACCCGTACAATTTCGTCTTCGAATGCGACACCTCTTACCACTAAATTCTGTTCCATGCTTGCTTCCTCCTCAATATACGTACCTTCCACTTTTTCAAGGCTCGATCTCACTTCTAATGGGATTTGATAATTCTTTGCAAATTCAACCGCCCGCGGATGCAGGACACCTGCACCTAAATTGGCGAGTTCCAGCATTTCATCATACGAGATGG
Source organism: Bacillus sp. Marseille-Q1617 (assembly GCF_903645295.1). Lineage (NCBI taxonomy): Bacteria > Bacillati > Bacillota > Bacilli > Caryophanales > Bacillaceae > Bacillus > Bacillus sp. Marseille-Q1617. The sequence goes on along the minus strand of NZ_CAHJXM010000003.1, from coordinate 55,589 downwards.
AAGGCAGTTTTCGTGCACCTTCAATATAACGCGGGTCAGACGTATAGACGCCGTCGACGTCCGTATAAATATCACAGCGGTCAGCTTTCAACGCAGCAGCGATTGCCACAGCTGTCGTATCGGATCCCCCGCGTCCTAGTGTGGTGATTTCACCGGATGGCGTCATTCCTTGGAACCCAGCTACAATCACGACTTTTCCGCCTTGAAGCTGTGTTGTCATTTTCTCGGTATGGATATTGGTGATGCGTGCATTGCTATGAACGGATTCTGTCTCGATCCCGGCCTGCCAGCCAGTATACGAAATGGCCTCCTGACCGGCTTGCAGCAATGCCATCGTCAAGAGAGAGATTGTCACTTGTTCGCCCGTGGATAAAAGCATATCCATTTCTCTTTTGCTTGGGTGAGAAGTGATTTCCCTTGCTAAACCGACTAATGTATCAGTTGTTTTCCCCATTGCGGACACGACAACCACCACATCATTTCCCCGATTCTTCTCCTCCAAAATTCTTGACGCAACATTTTGAATTTTTTCAACAGAACCTACTGATGTTCCACCGAATTTTTGAACGATAATACTCACAGCTTCTCCTTCTTTCTCTTTGAGTGTAGAAATGGAATCTTTTTTCTGAAGAGAATCATCTGACTACTGCACAAATCCCGCTGCCGGCTGAATGATCTAAACACCTGCAGTCTCATGCCTGATAACAAAAAAAGCAATGAGACGGATATCTCATTGCTTTATGAACTTAGAGTAATAATACTGAGTCGTTCATCGGCATTGTGAGATAGCTCTCCAAGATTGATTCATCTTGACAATCCTGCATTTCTTAAACGCAGGACCAGCGGAATTAGTATGAGCCTAACACCACTTCGGCGAATCTCCCCTTTCCAGACATCTCAACAGAGCCCATACTCCTCTTTGCCTGTACTCTTGAAGCTCGCACCTCTATCACCACTATTTAAAGTGATAATGTTTTAAATTATCGATAATTATAGCACACGAAAAAAATGGAAGCAATGAGTTTTTTCAAGAATTTTTCCTTTTAATTTTTTGCTCATTTCCTGGAAAAAAGAAGAGAGGCGGAACCAAGCAAGCTTGGGACTGCCTCTCTTCTTTTTTCCGGGACTTTTCAGCTTCAGCTGAAAAGCAAGTGAAACGAACTTTCACCCGAATGAGCCAAAAATTATCCTGGGGACCCTATTCCTGCAGTTTCTCACGCAAAACCTTCGCCACTGCTTCCGGAATCCCGATATCCTGAAATTCTACCACCGTTGCTTCCTTCATCTTCTTCATGGAACCGAAATGCTTCAGAAGCTGCTTCTTCCGCTTCGGTCCGATCCCGTCGATTTCATCAAGAATGGACTGGAATGCACCCTTTCCGCGGAGCTGGCGGTGGAATGTGATGGCAAACCGGTGGACTTCGTCCTGGATCCGCTGCAGCAGGTAAAATTCCTGGCTGCGTTTTTCGAGCGGCACGATCTGCAATGGATTCCCGTATAGGAGTTCCGATGTCTGGTGTTTATCGTCCTTCGCGAGACCGCCCAAGGGTATATCAAGTCCCAATTCATTTTCCAGCACTTCACGGGCCGCTTCGATTTGGCCTTTCCCTCCGTCGATGATGATGAGGTCAGGAAGCGGGAGTCCGTCTTTCAATACTCTTGAATACCTTCTTCTCACCACTTCGCGCATGGATTCATAATCATCCGGACCTTTGACGGTCTTTATTTTGTATTTACGGTATTCTTTCTTTGCAGGCTTTCCGTCTATGAATACAATCATTGCCGACACAGGGGCCGAGCCTTGTATATTTGAGTTGTCAAAAGCTTCGATCCTGAATGGGGTGTAAATCCCCATCTGTTCGCCCAGTCTTTCGATCGCTTTGATCGTTCTCTCTTCGTCCCGCTCGATCAAGGCGAATTTCTCATCAAGCGCCTGCTTGGCATTTTTTTCCGCTAATTTCACCAGCTCTTTCTTCTTGCCTCTCTTTGGCTGCGTGACCTTCACTTCAAGGAGTTTCATAGCGAGTTCTTCATCGATTGATTCGGGCAGAAAGATTTCTCTCGGTTTGAAATGGTTTGCTTTTGAATAAAACTGGCCCAAAAACGTAAGAAATTCATCTTCCGGTTCGTTGTACAGCGGAAACAGAGAAACGTCCCGTTCAATCAACTTCCCCTGCCTCACAAAAAACACCTGTACACACATCCATCCTTTATCAACCGCAAAACCGAACACATCACGGTCGGTAAAATCCGTCATCGTCATCTTCTGTTTTTCCATCGTTGCTTCTATATGAAGGATTTGATCACGGAATTCCTTTGCCCGCTCAAACTCAAGGTTTTCAGAAGCTTCCTTCATTTTTTCGGAAAGTTCATTCTTGATTTCTTTGTATCCCCCGTTTAAGAATCTGGCAATTTCATCGGTCATTTCCCTGTACGTATCCTTGCTCACTTCCTTCACACAAGGGGCGAGGCATTGACCCATATGATAATAGAGACAGACTCTGTCTGGCATGGTTGTACATTTTCGCAATGGATAAAGGCGGTCGAGGAGTTTTTTCGTTTCATTTGCTGCACCGACATTCGGATATGGCCCGAAGTACTTCCCTTTTCCCCGCTGCACCTTCCGGGTCGTAATTAAGCGGGGGTGACGTTCATTAGTCAATTTTATGAAAGGATAGCTTTTGTCATCCTTCAGCATCACGTTGTATTTCGGATCATATTTTTTAATCAGATTCATCTCGAGCACAAGAGCTTCCAGGTCCGAGGAAGTCATGATATATTCAAAGTCTTCTATTTCCCCCACAAGCCTCTGTGTTTTTGCATCATGAGAACCTGTGAAATAAGAACGGACCCGATTTTTCAACACTTTTGCCTTACCGACATAAATAATTGTACCCTGCCTGTCTTTCATCAGGTAGCATCCAGGCTGGCTGGGCAGTAAAGCCAATTTATTAGTTATGACTGAATTCACGGTATCCCCCCTCTCTCCTTCTATATTAACTGATGGAATAAGAAAAGCCGAGGCACCATGCCTCGGCTTTATAATCGATTAATTCACATTAAGCATGTTTATTTAATAATTCAGCAAGTGCTTCTTTCGGCTGGAATCCGATTACTTTATCCACTACTTCTCCGTCTTTAAGGACAACTAGTGTCGGAATGCTCATTACACCATATTTTCCAGCTGTTTCTTGGTTTTCATCTACATCAACTTTGACGATTTTTACTTTGTCGCCCATTTCACTGTCAAGCTCTTCTAATACCGGAGCGATCATTTTGCATGGTCCGCACCAAGGTGCCCAGAAATCTGCCAATACTAGTCCAGAGTCCGTTTCACTTACGAAATTTTGGTCTGTCGCGTTTGTAATTGCCATAAGTATATGCCTCCTAATTTCAATGAATATAGCGTAAGTATATCACCGATAACAATGCTATGCTATAAATCTGCTCGTAGGTAATATACCCTTCCGTTTACGTTCTATTCAAACCTTCAAAAAAATAAGGAGTAACCATTTTGGCTACGCCCTTATTTTATTCTTATAGTATTCAATTACCCGTTCATCTGCTTTTTAAACGAATCGATTAAGATGAAGCGACTTTAAGCTTCTTGAATTCTTCTGTCAGCATCGGAACGACTTCGAATAGGTCACCGACAATTCCGTAATCAGCAACATTGAAGATGTTTGCTTCGGGATCTTTATTGATGGCCACGATCACTTTAGAGTTGGACATACCTGCGAGATGCTGGATAGCTCCAGAAATTCCGCATGCGATGTATAAGTCAGGAGTGACAACCTTACCAGTCTGACCGATCTGTAAAGAGTAGTCACAGTAATCCGCGTCGCAGGCACCGCGTGAAGCACCTACAGCTCCTCCAAGGACGTCAGCCAATTCTTTCAGCGGCTCAAATCCGTCTTCACTTTTAACTCCGCGTCCGCCCGCAATGATGACTTTCGCTTCGGATAAATCTACCCCTTCACTTGCTTTACGCACGACTTCCTTGATGATCGTACGTAAGTCTTTGACATCAACAGACAAAGAGGAAACGTCTCCTGAGCGGGATTCATCTTTTGCCAAAGGTTCAATATTGTTTGGACGGATTGTAGCAAAGATCAAACCGTCTGTTACGATTTTCTTTTCAAATGCTTTTCCGGAGTAGATCGGACGTGTGAAGACAAGGTTTCCACCCGCTTCTTCCAGGTGAGTCGCATCCGAAATCAGTCCTGTGCTCAGTTTGCTCGCAAGCTTTGGTGACAGATCCTTACCTAATGCAGTGTGACCGAAGATGATTCCTTCCGGCTTCTCCTGCTCGATGACGGCCAGCAATGCCTGTGAATATCCATCCGAAGTATATTGTTCAAGCTTATCGTTTTCAACAACGATGACTTTATCTGCACCGTATTGGATCATTTCCTGTCCTAAAGCGCTTACACTTTTGCCGGCTAATACTGCGATGACTTCGCCGCCTTCTGCAACTGTTTTCCCTGCAGCAATCGCTTCAAAAGATACATTACGCAATGACCCGTCTCTGACTTCTCCTAGTACCAATACTTTTCTTGCCATGTTAAATACCCCCTGAGTGTTAGTTGATTGTGATTAGATACGTTACTAAAGACTTGATCCGGAATTATACTACTTTCGCTTCGTTGCGAAGAAGCTGTACAAGCTCTGAAACCTGTGCATCCAGCTCGCCTTCTAATACTTTTCCTGCTTCCTTCTTAGGCGGTAAGTAGATTTCGATCGTCTTTGTCTTCGCTTCTACATCATCTTCATCCAGATCTAAATCATCAAGTTCTAATTCTTCAAGAGGCTTCTTCTTTGCCTTCATGATTCCAGGAAGAGATGGATAACGAGGCTCATTCAACCCTTGCTGAGCTGTCACCAATAAAGGCAGTGAAGTTTCGATTACTTCAGAGTCACCTTCTACATCACGTGTGACCGTTACCGTTTCACCATCGATTTCAAGTTTTGTAATCGTTGTAACATATGGAATATCCAATTGTTCCGCCACGCGTGGTCCAACCTGACCGGATCCTCCGTCGATTGCTACGTTTCCGGCAAGAATCAGGTCTGCTTCCTGTTCTTTTAAGTATTGAGATAGAACCGATGCAGTTGTGAATTGATCTCCATAATCAAGATCATCTTCTGTATTGATCAACACAGCTTTATCTGCTCCCATTGCCAAAGCTGTTCTTAATTGCTTTTCACTTTCTTCTCCGCCGACAGTCACGACTGTCACTTCCCCGCCATGGGCATCGCGGACTTGAATGGCTTCCTCGACCGCATACTCATCGTATGGATTTATAATAAATTCAGCCCCATCTTCTGCGATTTGACCGTTTTGGATCGAAATTTTCTCCTCAGTATCAAACGTTCTTTTCAAAAGTACATAGATGTTCATTCCTAAGTCCCTCCTAATAATTGAAAACATTCTTTCCCTTAAAAAGATTTTGAAAATTTAACCCTTTTGAAGGGGCAGTGCATAAAATGATAACGTTTTCACACTGCCCTTATCTTGATTTTACTATATTAATAGAATGTTTACTACCCTTTAAAATCAGGTTCTCTCTTTTCTATGAAAGCGGAAATACCTTCTTTGGCGTCATCGGACACAAAGACATCTCCGAAAAGGTCGGATTCCCTCATGACCCCTTCATAGAATCTGTCATCTTTTGTATAGCTCAGCAGCTCGATTGCAGCTTTCATGGCGCCAGGGCTCTTCTTAGCGATTTGATTCGCCATTTCTTCCGCCTTGGCGAATAATTCGTCTTCCTTGTATGCTTTGTTGGCAAGTCCCCACTGGACTGCTTCCGTACCGCTGATCGGTTCACTCGTCAAAAGCATTTCTGCTGCTTTTGCCCTGCCGACAAGTTTAGGAAGACGCTGCGATCCTGCAAAACCAGGGACAAGTCCTAATTGCAGTTCTGGAAGGCCAAGTTTTGCGTTCTCTGTGACAAGCCGGATATGACAGCCCATCGCGAGCTCCAGGCCGCCTCCCAATGCAGCACCGTGAATGGCTGCGATGATAGGTTTCGAGAAGTTTTCCATCCGCTCGAAAACATCTTGTCCTTTTTTGGCAAGCTGAGAAAATTCTTCTCCTGTTTCAATCGTTGTGAATTCTTTTATATCCGCTCCGGCAGAGAAGAATCGGCCTTCGCCTTTCAGCAGGATGACCCGGACTTCCGGATTTCCTTCAAGTTCGTCAAGGATGGCATCGATTTCTCTTATCAGACCGCTTGCCAGTGCATTCGCAGGCGGCCTTTGAATGGTAACATGCGCTACCCTTCCTTCTAATGTCAATGATAAATTTTCCATCTCTCATCCCCCTAAACGTGTTTAGTTCCTGCCGCCACATCCATGAAGTAATAGCTTGTGTATAGCAGGGACTTGAGCCACTATATCATATTTTTGATCATTCATTACCCAGGTTGTGACCACTTCGTCCAGTGTCCCAAAGATCATTTGACGGGCAAGCCGCACTTCGAGGTCTTCGGGAAGCTCACCTGCCTCAATTCCGCTAATCAGGATTTTATCAACCAATTGAAGATATCCTTTTAACACATCGTTGATTTTCACCCGGATATCTTTATTGGACTGGCGGAGCTCGAGCTGCGTGACAATGGCTAAATGATGATCTTCTGATAGAAGCTTACAGTGATTTTCCACCATCACATATAACTTCTCTGAAACCGTCTGTTTTCCTGCTATAACTTCTTCAATTTTTTCAACGAAGATGGACATCTTCTCCCTGAATAAAGAAATCAGAATGTCTTCCTTGTTTTTAAAATAAAGATAAATGGTGCCATCGGCGACGCCGGCTTGTTTGGCTATCTTCGAAACTTGCGCCTGATGATATCCATTTTCCGCTATAACGACGACGGCAGCATCAATGATTTGTTTGTATTTCGGTTTATTTCGTTTCATAGATAGTTGACCTGCCTTATTGAAATATGAATGAATGGTCATTCATATTTTTATAATAAAATGGTTGAGTTTAATTGTCAAGAAGGACCCTTGTCCAATTCTGTTAAAAAAGAAAGCGAATCTATTTGAAGATTCCCTATTTAATATTAACTTAATTTCTGTTCTTCTTCTATCTTTTTCCGTTCTTCATCAACAAGCGCTCTTCGCAAGATTTTTCCGACCGCGGTTTTAGGTAGTTCTTTTCTGAATTCATAGATCCTTGGTACTTTATAAGCTGCTAGATATTTCCTTGAAAACTCATCCAGCTCTTTTTCTGTGAGGGTCTCCCCTTCTTTAAGCACCACATAAGCTTTGACCGTTTCTCCCCGGTATGGGTCAGGAACTCCCGCTGCCACCACTTCTTGAATGGCCGGATGTTCATATAGAACTTCTTCTATTTCCCTCGGATAGATATTAAAGCCTCCTGCTATGATCATATCTTTTTTACGGTCCACGACGTAGAAATACCCTCTTTCATCCATATACCCAAGATCCCCGGTCAATAGCCAGCCGTCTTTTAACGTCTGCTCGGTTTCTTCGGGACGGTTCCAATATCCTTTCATCACTTGCGGACCTTTTACAACGATCTCACCTATCTCATTTGGGGGCAGTGGTTCGCCTGTTTCAAGCGAGAAAACTGCACTGTCAGTACTCGGCCATGGCAGTCCGATGCTTCCTTTGATTCTTTCTTTATCCCAAAGAAAGTTTGCGTGAGTGACAGGTGAGGATTCAGTCAAACCGTACCCTTCCACCAGTTTCCCTCCGGTGACTTCTTCAAACTTCTGCTGCACCTCTACTGGAAGTGGGGCACTGCCGCTGAGACATGAATCAATGGATGACAGATCATATTTTTTCAGTTCTGGATGATTCAAGATACCGATGTAAATCGTCGGGGCACCCGGGAACAGTGTGGGTTTCTGTTTTTGAATTGTTTTTAATGTCGTTTCAACATCGAATTTCGGCAGCAATATCATTTTATATCCCTGCATGATGGATAGAATCATTACGGCTGTCATTCCGTACACATGGAAGAAAGGAAGGATGCCGAGGATTTTCTCTTCGCCTTTTTTACACTTATACAGCCATGCATCACACATCGCAGCGTTTGCCACGAGGTTTTTATGGGTGAGCATGACCCCTTTTGGAAATCCTGTTGTTCCTCCCGTGTATTGCAGAAGGGCTATATCATTCTCAAAATCAAATTCACCCGGAATCGGTTCAGATGAAGAAGAAGCCATGATGTCCGGAAATAAATGATTCTGCTCGGACGGTTCCACTTTAACGACGATTCCGTACTGCTTCTTTTGAATGAATGGGTAAATCATATTTTTAGGGAATGGAAGATATTCTTTGATAGCGGTTACAATAATGTGCTCAAGATCTGTTTCTTTCATGACCTTTGATACCCTCGGATAAAGAATGTCCAATGTGAGGATCGCTTTAGCACCCGAATCCTTCATTTGATATTCTATTTCCCTTTCCGTATACAGCGGATTGGTTTGCACCACCACTCCCCCTGCATAAAGGACACCGTAATATGCGATGACTGATTGAGGTGTATTCGGAAGCATGATCGCGACCCGGTCCCCCCTTTCAATTCCCAGTTTTCTCAAGTAATTGCCAAACTTCAATGCCGATTCGTAAACTTCCCGGTACGTCAATTCTTTCCCCATGAAATGGATGGCCGGTTTGGATTCATAAAGCCCTGCGGCCTCAGTCAAAAAAGAATGCAATGGCTTTTCCGGCAAATTCAATTCACCGGGAATTTCATCAGGGTACTCTGTAAGCCAAGGTTTAGTCATTTGTAATCCCTCCTCCAGAATTTTTAGAAAATTTAGTTCTTTTTACTATTATAATATAAGGGGACAACAGTTACAATTTGAATTACCTTTCAACCACGACTTAATTACTACTCAATGGTTAGAGGATGTAAGGACAAGTTTTGAAAAGTTCCTTTCATTTAAAGATATGATGAAGGGCTTTTCCCACATGCCTGGCACGCATTTTATCATTCCCCCTGCCTAATTACCTACCAAACTGCAGGTTCCTGTACCATATGACCGAATATTTAGAAATCGGCTTTTTTTTGAGGATAAACATGTTACACTGTTGGTGAAACGTTTCGATTCCAATTCTGAAAGGGGTATGAAGTTTGAAAAGGAAAATTAGTCTGTTCACTGTTTTATGTCTGATAACGAGTCTCCTGTACACCCCTGCTGTCTCAGCACAAGGAGTAGATGGCAAGGATATTGCTCTGCGGGCAGAGTTGAAAGCGATTGCAAAGAAAACATATACATTTTATGAGGACCACACAGATCCAGATACCGGTCTTACGTTCGATGAAACCCGCTACACCGAAGAAGGTAAGAAAAATGCAGCACATACCTCACCGACAAATATCGGTATGTACATGATGAGTACGGTATCTGCCCAGGAGATGGGGATCATTTCTAAAGAAGAAGCGGTCGACCGCATCCAGGTTACGTTAAAAACACTGGAATCATTGAAAAAATGGAACGGCTTATTTTATAACTGGTACTATACTGAAGACGGTTCCCTGAAAACTGATTGGGGACAATTCATCTCCCAGGTCGATAATGGATGGCTGTCTGCAGGCTTGATCGTAGTCGGACAGGCATATGATGAATTGAATGACCAGACAAGCGAATTGGTTGAGAATATGGATTACAGCACCCTTTATGATCCTGAAGTCGGGCAATTCCGCGGAGGATATGATGCGGTGCAGGGAAAATTGACTGATCATCATTATGGTCTCCTCTATACAGAACCACGTGTGGCAAGTTATATTTCAATCGGTAAAGGCGATGTCCCAAGCGAACACTGGTGGAAAATGTATCGCACAATGCCAGAGACATGGGACTGGCAGGCTCAAGTCCCAGAGGGTGAGTATGTTGAATATGATGGAGTTTCCGTCTTTGAAGGCCACTATGAATACAATGGTGTGAAATTCGTTCCTAGCTGGGGAGGAAGTATGTTCGAAGGGTTGATGCCGGGCATCGTATTAAAAGAAAAAGAACTGGGCAAACAGGCTCTGGGGCTGAATAATCAACGCCACGTCGAACTTCAGATCCAGTATGCCAAAGATAAAGGGTACAAAGCATGGGGGTTCTCACCAGCTGCCACTCCGGACGGCTACAGCGAATTTGCCGCTACGCCGCTTGGTACTTCCGGATATGCTGACAAATCAACCGTCACAGCTCATGCAACATTCCTGGCTCTAGATTATGCTCCGGATGAAGTGCGGAAAAACATCAAAGCGCTAAAAGAAATGAATACTTACGGAAAATACGGTTTCTATGATTCCGTCAACGTCGAAACAGGTGAAATCGCAAAAGCCTACCTTGCTCTCGATCAAGGCATGATCATGGTCTCAATCGCAAACTACCTAAAAGACGGAGTCATCCGCGATTACTTCCATCAGGATCCAATTGGAAAGAACCCTGAGGAGCTGCTTGAGAAGGAAGTTTTTTCAATTCAATAAAGTAATTGAACAAAAGTGTTTGAGTCTAAGTAATCCCCGAACTAATTTACATCCTAGGATTCAAATTAGTTCGGGGTTTTTATTTGTTTTGTTCTTATGTGAGTTTAGTTTTTTGCTTGTTCCAGCGGTTGATTGGAGTGCAAGGCGTAGACTCCTGCGGGAGAAGTGGCCAATTAGAAAAGCGGAAGGGCTTTGCTCAGAGGTGGGTGGCATAAGTCAAATCGGCCTGGAAGGCGCTCTTTGCCTTCTTGGTCGGTTTGGCTTATGACATGTGCCTCTAAGCCCTGCAGCTGGACAAGTGAGACCCCGCAGGAGCGTAGCGACGAGGAGGCTCACGGGTCACCCTTGGAAAGCGAAGTCTTGCACGGAAATCATTAGCGGTAATAAAAGCCTGCACTTAAAAGACTGCCTCATCCAACGAGACAGCCCTCCTGCTAAGCAAAAAACACCATATAAATAACACCGACCAGAATGAATCCTGCACATAAAACGAGTAATACTTTCGCTAATGTTTCCATAATTTCTCTCCTTAAGAAATCCCTGCTCCTATGACAAATGATAATCCGACTGAAATGACGAGTGAAATGAATCCGACCGCCCTATTATCATTTGCAATTTCTTCATCTATTTTGAACTTCGGGGTTAAAAACTCGTAAATGAAATAGCCGATCAGCAGCAGGAAAAAACCAAAGACTCCCCATCCGATCGTTGCGAGGATGGTTTCATGCTGCTGAATGGAATGCCGGAAAATATTCGCAATCCCGAATATTTTCCCTCCCGTAGCCATTGCCACGGCCAGGTTGCCTTTTTTGATTTCTTCCCAATTTTTATATTTAGTGACCAGTTCGAATACCGTTAAGAAAAGGATGAGACATAGTATGACAACACTATAATTCCCGGCCGTTTGAATGTATTCATTCTCCCAAAAATTCTCCATTGCTCCGCTCCCTTTTCTTCCTTATTTGAACATCACTACCGTGACACCTGTACCGCCTTCTCCGGCGTCCCCGAAACGTATTCCTTTGACAGCCCGATGATTTCTTAAGTATTCCTGTACGCCCTGCCTCAGAGCCCCGGTTCCCTTACCATGGATGATTGACACTTGAGGATAGCCGGCGAGAAGGGCATCATCGATATACTTTTCGACCTTGGATATCGCATTATCGAATCGTTCCCCTCTTAAATCAAGCTCGACACTCACGTGAAAATCCTTTCCTTTAACCACAGCCAGCGGCTTGGTTTCAACCTTTTGCTGGGTTTGGATGAATTCGAGGTCGGATTCTTTTACTTTCATTTTCATGATGCCCATTTGAACCTGCCACTCTTTGTCGGATACCCGTTCAACAAGGTGGCCTTTCTGGTCAAAGCTGAGTACCTTCACTTCGTCACCCGGATGCAGTTCACGTTTTGCGCTCTGAGCTGCCTTCCTTTTTTGTCGGGATGACTGAGGAAGGGACGGTGCTGCTTCCTCGAGTTGTTTCCTTGCCTCAATCAGTTCATGCTCTTTGATTTGAGCCGATTTTTTCTTCTGCATCCTTCGTAAGTCTTTAATGACCTGCTCCGCTTCTTCTTTCGCTTTTTCAACCACTGATTCGGCTTTTTGCTGAGCTTTCTCAAACATGTGGTCTTTCTTTTCGTAGTACTCCATCATTTGCTTCTGCATGTCTTTATGCATCTTCTCTGCTTGCTTTAACAGCTCATGAGCTTCTTCCAGTTCTTTTTCACCCTGGCGTCTGCTCTCTTCCAAAGAGGCAATCATATTTTCAACTTCTTTGCTGTCTGTACCGATATGTGATTTAGCCCGATGGATGACCGTTTCTGGCAAACCTAACCGTTTGGAGATCTCAAACGCGTTACTTCTTCCAGGGACACCCAATAAAAGTTTATAAGTCGGGCTCAATGTCTCGACGTCAAACTCAACGCTTGCATTGACGACACCTTCCCGGTTGTAGCCGTATGCCTTTAGTTCAGGATAGTGAGTCGTCGCCACCACTCTTGCCCCTTTGCCGTGGACTTCATCAAGGATGGAGATGGCAAGTGCGGCACCTTCCTGGGGATCGGTACCTGCTCCGAGCTCATCAAATAAGACAAGGCTCTCATGATCCACTTTATTTAAGATCTCCACGATGTTGACCATGTGGGAGGAGAATGTACTAAGACTTTGTTCAATCGATTGTTCATCTCCGATATCTGCATAAATGGAACGGAAGATACCCACCTCTGAGCCATCCAGCGCCGGAATCGGGAGTCCTGCCTGCGCCATAATGTTCGTGAGCCCCAGCGTTTTAAGGGTGACTGTTTTCCCTCCCGTATTCGGACCTGTAATGACGATGGATGAGAATTCAGTTCCTAATTCGATATCATTGGCCACTGCTTCCTCTATCGGCAATAACGGATGTCGGGCTTTATTTAATCTGATACGCCTTTCGTTATTGATGACCGGTTTCGTCCCCTTGATGGATTGGCCGAATTTTGCTTTTGTAAACATAAAATCTATATCCGATAAGACTCTTACGATTAGTAGTAATTCTTCCCCTGATTCCTGTACTTTTTGAGAAAGGGCAAGAAGGATTTTTTCAATCTCATTTTGTTCTTTCAACCGCAGCTCTCGAAGTTGATTGTTTAGTTGCACAATCGCCTCCGGTTCGATGAAGAGCGTCTGTCCGGAAGACGACTGATCATGGATGATCCCTCCATAGTGTCCTCTGTATTCCTGCTTTACAGGTATGACATAACGGTCATTTCGGATGGTGATGATGGCATCTGATAACATCTTGGCCGCATTGGAAGAACGGATCATGCGTTCGAGCTTCTCCCTGATCCTTCCTTCATTCGCACGCAGCTGTGTACGGATCGTGCGCAATGTGTCGCTCGCCGAGTCAAGGATTTCACCGTTATCATCCACGACATTGCGAATTTCCTGTTCTAAATGAGGCAGGGGGATTACCGTATCCAACTTAGCCTGCAGAAGGGGGATGGAAACTTCTTCATCCACTAATTCTTCAACAAACGTCTTTAGCTTCCTGCTCGCGCGGATTGTGCTGCCTACCTGCACCAATTCCCCCGGAGACAGCATGCCTCCGATTCCGGCCCGCTTCACGTGGGGACGGATATCAAAGATCCCCCCTAAAGGTGCATGGCCCTTTAAGCGGAGTATGGTCATCGCTTCATCCGTTTCCTCATGCATGCCCGTGATTTCTTCAAAGTCAATCGATGGAGCCAGGGCTGTTACCCTTGCATGACCGAGTGCGGATGCAGCAAACTCTTTTAACAATTCCTTTATTTTATCAAATTCCAGTGTTTTCAGTACTTTAGAATTCACAAGCTTCTTCCACCTTTTTTAAAAATCAATCATTCCGTGTTAAAAAGTTCAGTAGTTTATCTTTGTCCCATGTATTGATGACGGTTTCTTTCTTGATCCAGCCTTTTTTTGCCGCAGCCACACCTATATTCATGAACTCAAGATGCTCATGACTGTGTGCATCGGTATTGATAAATAGTTTCACGCCGCTATCCTGCGCTTTCCGGATATTTTCGGCAGAGAGATCGAGCCTGTTTGGATTCGCATTAAGCTCCAGCGCCGTATCCGTTTCTTTTGCCAGTTTGATAAGCAGATCCATGTCTACATCGTACCCTTCTCTCCGACCGATGATTCTGCCTGTCGGATGGGCGATGATATCGACATGCGCACTACGGAGCGCATTTGTTAGGCGTTCCATGATTTTTTCCTGTGATTGTGAAAAACTTGAATGGATGGATGCGATGACCACATCGACTTTTTCAAGGATTTCATCGCTGTAATCAAGGGATCCGTCCGGAAGGATATCCATTTCGATGCCGGAAAGTACTTCAATCTCGTCATATTTCTTATTGATTTCCTTGATTTCCTCTATTTGTTTCAACAGGCGTTCATCCGTCAGGCCGTTTGCCACACGTAAATATTTTGAGTGATCGGTGATGGCCATGTACTGATAGCCTTTGGCCATGCATGCCTGTACCATTTCTTCTATGGAATAGGCTCCATCCGACCATGTGGTATGCAAGTGCAGATCACCTTTGATATGCTCAGGATCTATCAAGTCATAGCCCTTATGATACTCATCGACTTCCTTCCCGTCTTCCCTTAATTCAGGTGGAATCAACGGAAGGTTGAAGTGAGCATAAAATTCTTCTTCTGTCTCGAATGTTTTGACCTCTCCGGTTTCACTATTTTCTACTCCGTATTCACTTATTTTCTCACCGCGTTCTTTTGCCAGCTGCCTCATACGGACATTATGCTCTTTAGATCCGGTGAAATGGTGGAGCGTAGTCGCGAATTCTTCCGGTTTTACGATGCGGAAATCGATGCTTACATCCCATCTGTATTGAAGGGTCAGCGAAACTTTTGTCTCTCCGGCTGCAATCGTTTCAACAATATTGGGCAGCTTTAATAATTCGTCCTTTACCTTCTTCGGTTCATCTGTTGAAATGATGAAATCCAGATCTTTAATGGTTTCCCGCATCCTTCGTAAACTTCCCGCTCTTGAATAGGTGCAGATTTCTTTTATAGTGGATAAATGTGCTTCGATTTCTCCAGCTATGCCCGTCATGAACGCAATAGGCAGACGATCCGGACGTTTACCGGCCTGAGCGATAGCAGCCAGTATCTTCTCCTCTGTCTTCTTGCCGAAACCGGGGAGTCCCTGAACTTTCTCCGATCGGCAGGCTTCTTCTAAATCCTCGATCCCTTCCACGCCAAGCTCACTATAAAGCTTGGCGATCTTCTTGCCTCCGAGTCCGGGAAGCTGAAGAAGGGGAATCAAACCCTCCGGTACTTCTGACTTCAGTTCCTCCAGCACAGAAGACGAACCTTCGTTAATGTACTCTTCGATGACCCCCGCTGTTCCTTTGCCGATTCCGTTCAGTTTGGTAAAGTCACTGATGTCAGTTAAACTGCGGTCGTCATTTTCCAGCGCAAGGGCCGCTTTTCTATATGCTGATATTTTAAAAGAGTTTTCACCCTTAAGTTCCATATAAATCGCAATCGTTTCCAATAATTTGATAATATCCTTCTTATTCATCCCATTCACCTGCTTCTCTCTATATAAATAGGTAATCCCGTCATACTTCTCTTATTATATAGTAGCAAAATAACCAAAAAAAGAAAGCGATGCACCTGGAATCCGTTTGATTTTGGCTTATCGAGTGAAACGATCGTTTCACTCGATTTTCAGCTTTGCTGAAAAGTCGCCAGTATGGAAAGAACCTGAAGCATAAATGCATTTATGCTTCAGGTTCTTTCCATACTGGCGGAATAAGCCAAAAATCAGGACTCATACAGTAAAATAGCTGACTTAATAAGGACGATAGGTTAAGGTCTCTCCTTAACATCAATCATATAACCTTCTCAAGTCAGCTTCTATAATCATCCTGCGTTTTCAATCCACCAGTCTTTAACCATTTCAGAGAATACAGGAGTATGCTTGACCATCGCCTGTGCAATAAATGAATCGTTAATGAAAGACTGTACCGTATCGATTGGCAGCAGTACGGCAATAAATAATAGTATAAAAATGATAAGATACGTTTCAATCAACCCCAGGACTCCACCGCCAATAACATTCAATTGTTTCAGGACGGGAAGATGTGCGACGAAGTCGAGCATTGATCCAAAAATATGAACGATGATCTTAACCGCAAAGAAAATCATGGCAAATGCAATCACGCGGTAATACGCCTGATCCATATTGGTCATTTCAAAGATCATATTTAATTTTGATTGTTCATCAAGCACCGGATATGGAATCCAGAGTGTGAGTTTCGGTGCAAGCTGATCATAATATATGTATGCTACAATAAAAGAAACGATAAAACCTGTCATATGGACAGCCTGCAGGATAAAACCGCGTTTTAGACCGGTGAAGAATCCCGCTAACAGGATAATCAGTAAAACTAAATCAAGCATGTCATTTTCAACCCTTTAAGCGTTTAATTTCTCTTTCCAGCTCCTCAAACTGCTCTTTCAGTTTGATATAATCATTGACTGCATTAACGGCTGTCAACACAGCGAGCTTACCAGTATCAAGAGATGGATTCATAGATTTGATTTCTCTCATTTTGTCATCGACTCTCGAACAAACAAATCGAATTTGACTTGTCGACTCAGTACCGACAATAGTATATTGTTGACCATATATGTCTACATTGGTGCGATTTTTTTGTTCATCTGACAATACGAGTACCCCCTGTTCATAAGAATCCTAAACAATATCATACCATGAAATCTTTTTGTTTTGAAAAGAAATTGTCAGTTATAGTCTAATTTTTTGTTATATCATAGAATTTTGTCTTGAGGAGAGGTTCATTTGGCGAATACAGTCATTCAAGCAAACAGTGGATTAACAGCAAAGATGAAAGATTACTATAAGGATACACTTGTCAGCAAGCTTCCACCCGGTGCCGTTTTTTCTGCAAAACCGGCCGGCTGCACAGTGACGGCTTACAAATCTGGAAAAGTCCTGTTCCAGGGAGCGAACGGGGAAGTGGAAGCAAAGAAATGGGGCAGTGCCCAGGCACCAAAGGTGAAGTCACCTTCCAAAGGAACAACCACCCTGCCTGAAAACTTTGCAGATTGGTCCGTAATAGGATCGGATGAAGTCGGAACAGGTGACTTCTTCGGTCCCATCACAGTAGTAAGTGCCTTTGTAAAGAAAGAGCAAATCCCTCTAATGAAAGAGCTCGGCGTGAAGGATTCCAAGAATCTGAACGATTCACAGATCATCTCGATTGCGAAAGATTTGATCGAGACCATACCATACAGCTTACTCGTTCTACATAATGAAAAATACAATTCCCTCCAGAGCGGAGGGATGACACAAGGAAAGATGAAGGCCATTCTCCATAACCAGGCCATCCTTCATTTACTCGATAAAATGGCGCCGGAAGAGCCTGAAGGCATTCTGATCGATCAGTTTGTCGAGAAAAACACATATTTCAATCATATCAATGCCCAAAAGAAGATCCAGCGTGACCGTGTCTACTTCAGCACAAAAGGGGAAAGCATTCACATTGCGGTCGCTGCGGCATCCATCATTGCAAGGTATGCTTTCCTGAAGGAAATGGATAAACTTAGTGCCCGGGCAGGTGTCGAGATTCCGAAAGGGGCGGGCAAGCAGGTTGATGTAGCCGCTGCTAAAATCATCAAGCGAAAAGGGATTGGAGAACTGAAGTCAATGACGAAGTGGCATTTTGCTAACAGCGAAAAGGCAATCAAGCTTGCCGGAAAATAGGAAAGAACCCCCGCATTTTAAATCACGGCGGGGGTTTTTATTTACGATTGTCCATGTGAGTACAGGTGAAGATATGCTGGGCAGATATTTAGGCGGAGGGAAGCCACTTTTAACGATTTTTCGACAAAAGGATCATAAATTTCTGATCAGGATCGTATTTTTGAAATTAGGATCATAAATTCCTGATCAGGATTGTATTTTTCGAATTAGGATCATAAATTTCCATATAGGATCATAAATGGTAAACCAGGCCCTCATCTGACCCTTCCAGCCCCTGGCTGCACCCAGATTACCATATAATTTGCCCATCCCCCTGTACATTCCTATAAAAACCACCAAAAACATCGGAGTATTTCCAGAAAAACAAAAAAAGATGCCAGACCATATCCCAGGTCTGACACCCTATCAAATTTCTTCTGTCATTATCCGCGTAATTCAGCCCCGGCTTTATCCTTCACTGCTGCAAGGACGCCGTCATGTACTTTAACGACTTCTTCATCAGTCAGGGTCTTCGCAGGGTCGAAGTATTTCAGCGAGAATGCAAGTGATTTCTTGCCAGGTTCCATATGTTCGCCTTCATAAAGGTCAAATACAGATACCTCTTTAAGAAGTTTGCCTCCAGCTTCT
This sequence comes from Bacillus sp. Marseille-Q1617, assembly GCF_903645295.1. Classification (NCBI taxonomy): domain Bacteria; kingdom Bacillati; phylum Bacillota; class Bacilli; order Caryophanales; family Bacillaceae; genus Bacillus; species Bacillus sp. Marseille-Q1617. The sequence continues at coordinate 37,229 of NZ_CAHJXM010000003.1, read as the reverse complement.
TTGATCACGGCCTTCAGTTCACCTGCTTTTACTTCCGTGTCTACAACAAGTGCGATATCCCTTGTGATGGACGGGTGACGCGGAATCGGCGAGTAGCTTAATGCCGGCTTTTCATAATGGAAGACCGGCTTCGCTTTCAGTTCGAATACATACGTCTCATTCAGGTCAAGCTCTTTTTCCACTTCTGGATGAATCGCACCGATAATCCCGATTACTTCTCCGTCCAGGAGGATTTCAGCTGTTCTTCCAGGATGCAGGCCGTCAGCTGCTGCCTGGCGGAACGATACAGCTTCGGTGACACCCAGTTCCTCGAACAGACCTTCGAGAATGCCTTTAGCCACATAGAAATCGACCGCTTTCTTTTCCCCTTGCCAAGGATGCATATACCATAAGCCAGACAGCGCCCCTGCGATATGCTCCTCTTCCAATGGAAGCTCTTCACCGGATTCCTTCAAGAAGACAGATCCCACTTCATAGAAAGCAAGAGAATCATTCTGGCGTGCTTTATTATATGAGACCACCTCCAGAAGCTGAGGGATGATGCTTAAACGAAGATTGCTGCGCTCTTCACTCATCGGCATCAATAGACGAACCGGGTCTTTCACATCAAGTGCATATTTAGCGGCTTTTTCATCATTCGTCAATGAATACGTGATCGCCTGCAGAAGACCTGCACCTTCAAGGTAACGGCGGACTGTACGGCGTTTCAATTGATGACTATTCAATCCACCCGGTGTGCTTTCACCCTTCGGAAGTGTAAGCGGAAGATTGTCATAGCCGTATAGGCGGGCGACTTCCTCAAGCAGATCTTCCGGAATGGTGATGTCTCCCCTTCTTGTCGGGGCAGTGACTGTGAAAGACGTTCCATCGACACTTACATCGAATTGAAGACGGAGGAAGATATCTTTCACTTCTTCAACCGAAATCGCGGTGCCCAATGAAGCATTGATCTTCTCAAGAGTGATTTCCACGACAGCAGGCTCGACGTTCAATTCATCGAATAGAACCGTTCCTTCAAGGACTTCCCCGCCTGCGTATTCTGCCATCAGTGCAGCTGCACGCTCGCCTGCTTTCAGCACACGGTCCGGGTCTACACCTTTTTCATAACGGGTGCTCGCTTCACTTCTCAGGCCGTGATCCTTGGACGCACCTCTTACAATGGCACCTGTGAAGTATGCGGCTTCCAGAAGCACAGTCGTTGTATCATTTTGGACTTCGGAATCGGCTCCCCCCATTACCCCGGCAAGGGCAACCGGCTCTTCTCCGTTCGTGATCACCAAATGATTTGAAGATAAAGTTCTTTCCGTATCATCAAGCGTGACAAATTTTTCACCGTCTTTGGCACGGCGGACAAGGATTTCCTTAGATCCGAGACGGTCATAATCAAATGCATGAAGCGGCTGGCCATACTCCAGTAAAATATAATTCGTGATGTCTACCACATTATTATGAGGGCGGATCCCTGCAGCAATCAGTGCATTCTGCATCCAAATAGGTGAAGGACCTATTTTTACATTTTTAATGATTTTCGCACCATACAGCGGATTATCTTCTTTTGCTTCCACGTTCACGGTGATGTAATCGGATGCTTTTTCGTTTCCGTCTGTCTCCTTGACTTCAGGAAGCTTCACTTCACGGTCCAGGATGGCAGCCACTTCATAAGCGACTCCAAGCATGCTCAAGCAGTCAGAACGGTTCGGCGTTAAGCCCAATTCAAGGATTGCGTCATCCAGGTTCAGCAGTTCAACGGCATTGCTGCCGACCTCTGCACCTTCAGGGAAGACGTAGATCCCTTCTGCATGTTCTTTTGGTACAAGCTTTCCTTCGACGCCCAGCTCTTGAAGTGAACAGATCATCCCATGGGATGCCTCTCCGCGAAGTTTCGCTTTTTTGATTTTAAAATTGCCCGGAAGCACGGCGCCCACTTTAGCGACAGCCACTTTTTGACCTTTACCGACATTCGGAGCACCGCAGATGATTTGAACCGGCTCTTCTTCGCCAACGTCAACTTTGCATATATTCAGTTTATCCGCATCCGGATGCTGTTCACACTCCAGTACGTGCCCGACTACGACATTCTTGATTTCTGCACCGATTCTTTCGATGCCTTCAACCTCGATTCCGCTTCTTGTAATTTTTTCTGCCAGGTCTTCAGGAGTGACTCCTGACAGGTCTACATAATTTTCTAACCATTTATATGAAACAAACATGTTTTTACCTCCGCTCGATAATAGTGTTGCCTTACTCGGTCACGTTGAATTGTGTTACAAATCGGGTATCGTTCGTATAGAAATGACGGATATCATCAATACCGTATTTCAGCATCGCGATACGTTCAGGCCCCATTCCGAATGCAAAACCTGTGTATTCTTTCGGATCGAATCCTGCCATTTCGAGAACGTTCGGGTGAACCATCCCCGCTCCAAGAATTTCAATCCAGCCGGTTCCTTTACATACGCGGCAGCCCTCTCCCCCGCAGATCTTACAGGAAATATCCATTTCGACGGAAGGCTCCGTGAATGGGAAGAAGCTAGGGCGCAGACGGATTTCACGGTCTTCGCCGAACATTTTCTTTGCGAACACATTCAGCGTCCCTTTCAGATCACTCATGCGGATGTCTTTATCCACGACAAGGCCTTCGATTTGCATAAACTGATGCGAATGCGTCGCATCATCCGTATCACGGCGGTATACTTTACCCGGGCAGATGATTTTAATAGGCCCTTTGCCTTTTGCATGCTCCATCGTTCTAGCCTGAACCGGTGAGGTATGGGTCCTGAGCAATGTCTCTTCTGTAATATAGAAGGAATCCTGCATATCCCGGGCAGGGTGTCCTTTCGGAAGGTTCAGTGCTTCGAAGTTGTAGTAATCCTTTTCAACTTCAGGGCCTTCTGCAACCGTATACCCCATCCCGATGAATAGGTCTTCAATTTCTTCGATGATCATCGTAAGCGGATGATGATTCCCTTTTCTGACAGGTCTGCCCGGCAGTGTCACATCGATCGTTTCTGATTGAAGTTTCTTCTCCACTGCTTCTTTTTCAAGCTTCTCCTGCTTCGCTTCAATTTTTTCGGTGATGGCACCGCGTACTTCATTCGCAAGTGCACCCATTTTAGGGCGTTCTTCTGCGGAAAGTTTACCCATTCCTTTTAATACTTCGGTTACAGGACCTTTCTTTCCTAAGTAGGCAACACGAATGTTGTTCAGTTCTTTTAAATCCTGTGCTTCGTTAATCTTTTCAATTGCTTCGGTTTGAAGGGATCGTAATTTATCCTCCATGTTTCTTCCTCCTTTATGGTCGGTAGTAAAGTGTTAATACAAGCACCGTTCTTTTCCGTTGCAGGCATAAGATTCCCCGGGGAGGAAGTCGAGCCTACTCGGCTTTCCACCTGCAGGGTCTCAACTTTTCCTCTATTTCCCGTCGGAGTCAAGTGCCTTCCGCTCCATTCCACTCTGTGCATTAGCATCGAGCATCAGGGAGGAACATAGAGCCCAGCTATACTCAGCCAATGCAACGAGCAAATTGACCCCTAGCCAAACGGAAATAACAGATCCTTCTAAAAAACAAAAAAACCCCATCCCTGGAAAGGGACGAGGTTGTGATCGCGGTACCACCCTTATAAGCGTATCTAATAGCGATACACTCACTTGATTCGGATAACGGCTTTGCCGGTGCATCTTTACATTTCATGATGAAATGGTCCCGATGCCAACTCGAGAGGTGAAATGTTCACGTCATGTTTTCTTAAGAATGCTTGCAGTCCTAATGGCATTCTCTCCCTTGAAGAATCATCATGCGCTACTTTCCTCTGTCTTCGTTTTTAAAAGTATATGTGCATAATTATAGTGAATTATTCCCGATAATTCAAACCTTTTAAGAAAAATTATTGCCCATTTTTAAAATAATATAACAAGATGCCTGCCGCAATCGCGACATTCAATGATTCGCTCTTCCCATATATAGGAATATACAGATTCTGATCGGTTTGTGAAAGGATTTCAGGACTCATCCCGTTTCCTTCATTCCCGACGATCAGTGCGTAGGAATCCCTCGGCTTGACGGTCGTATACTCTTCGCCATTCTCGAGTGCCGTCCCATATACAGGTATCCCTTTTTCTTTAAGTAAAGAAATGACTTCTGTCAGGTCACCTTTGATGATCGGCAAGTAAAAATGACTTCCCTGTGCTGATCTGAGTACCTTCGGATTATATAGATCAACGGTTCCTTTCCCAAGGATGATTGCATCGATACCGGAAGCTTCTGCCGTACGGATAATGGTACCGATATTTCCCGGATCCTGAAGCCCATCGAGCAGTAAAAAGGTCTTGCTTTCTTCAATGGATGCCCTATTTTTCTGCCTGCATACCGCAAACACTCCCTGAGTCGTTTCTGTATCAGCCAGTTCTTTTCCCGCTTCCTGTGAAACCTGTATCAGCTCGACGCCATCAAGATTCCATTTATGTGGAACTTCGACGCCTTCGACAAAAATCAGCTCCATCACCGTATCGTCTTGCTTTAATGCTTCTTCAACCAGATGAAAGCCTTCTACAATATATGTAAGGGACTGATCTCTTCCCTTTTTGGTCAATAACTTTTTCCACTGCTTCACGACAGGGTTCTTAGAGGATTGAATATACTTCAATCGTACCCGCTCCTTCATTTTACATTTCAAGTTTTCATTATACCCTAACTTACATACATAATAAATTCAATTTGAGACAAGATAACAATGAATTCCTCATCCTAAAGCAAAAGGAGAAATGCGTAATGAACCTTAACTTGAGAAAAGCGATTATACACAACGTTTCTGGAAACAGCCAGGAAGAAATTAAAGATACAATCGTCGATGCCATTCAAGGCGGAGAAGAAAAAACACTTCCGGGTTTAGGCGTGCTGCTTGAAGTCTTCTGGCAAAATGCCGATCCTCAAGAACAGCAAATGCTGCTTGAAACGTTAGAAGAGTCATTACAGCAACAACAGCAATAATGAAGCGGGTGACCCAGCAGGGTCGCCCGTTTTTCTTTATTATTGTTTTACCTCGCGTGATTAAGTGGTAAAGAAAAGAATAAATCGTTTATGAAGAAAGGTGAAGGGGGCAATGAGTAATAAGAAGGCATTATTAATCATCGACATGATCAATACATTCGATTTTAACGGGGGAGAAAAATTACTTTCAAATACAGAAGACATCGTGGATCCCATCAGGGAGTTAAAGAAGAAAGCGAAAAAAGCAGATATACCTGTCATTTATGTCAATGACAACTACGGTCTTTGGCAGGATAATATGAATGATATCATCAACAAGTGTAAAGACGGGAAGGGTAAGTCCATCATTGAAAAAATCCATCCTGATGAAGATGATTTCTTCATTGTAAAACCGAAGCATTCCTGTTTCTTTGGCACCCAGCTTGAAATCCTCCTTCATCAGCTGGATGTCGACCATCTTATCCTGACTGGAATCGCGGGTGATATATGCGTCCTATTTACGGCAAACGATGCCTATATGAGAGAATACGGGGTGACCATCCCGAGTGACTGTATCGCCTCCGAACGAAAGGAGGATAATGACAGCGCCATTCATATCATCAATAAAACGATCGATGCCGATATGACCGAATCGACCGGGATAGAATTTTAATTGTATAAAAAAGACCCTGCAGCCAGGGTCTTTTTTTAATGATCAATCAAAAGTGATTTTAGCAACTGTGTCTTTATCCAACTTTTTAATTACTTCTGTAATCAATTTAACTGCATTTTCGTAATCATCACGATGAAGCATTGCAGCGTGTGAATGAATGTAGCGAGTGGCGATGGTGATTGACAAGGCAGGTACACCGTTCGCTGTTAAGTGGATGGCACCTGAATCCGTTCCGCCGCCTGCAATCGCATCGAATTGATAAGGGATATTGTGCTCGTCCGCCGTATCCGTCACAAAATCACGAAGTCCTTTATGTGAGACCATGCTGGCATCATAAAGGATGATTTGCGGGCCTTCACCCATTTTGCTCTGTGCTTCTTTCTCCGAGATACCAGGTGTATCCCCGGCGATGCCGACGTCGACACCAAATGCGATATCAGGCTGGATCTTGGCTGCAGACGTTCTTGCCCCGCGCAGGCCAACCTCTTCCTGAACTGTACCCACGCCATATACGACGTTTGGATGCTGTTCATCTTTAAGGTTTTTCAGGACGTCTATCGCAATCGCACAACCGATCCGGTTATCCCAGGCTTTGGCAAGGAGCATCTTTTCGTTGTTCATCACTGTGAATTCGAAATATGGAACGACCATATCCCCCGGCTTCACGCCCCACTCCTGGGCTTCTTCTCTGCTTGATGCGCCGATATCGATGAACATATCTTTAATATCAACAGGCTTTTTGCGTGCTTCTGCAGGCAGGATATGAGGAGGCTTGGAACCGATCACTCCGGTTACATCCCCTTTACTTGTCACGATTGTCACACGCTGTGCCAGCATGACCTGTGACCACCAGCCGCCGACGGTCTGGAAACGCAGGAAGCCTTTGTTGTCAATTTGTGTGATCATGAAGCCGACTTCATCAAGGTGGCCTGCCACCATGATTTTAGGGCCGTTTTCATCCCCCACTTTTTTCGCGATAAGACTGCCTAAATTATCAGTAGTAATTTCATCTGCAAATGGTTCTATGTATCGTTTCATTACGTCCCTTGCTTCTTTTTCATTACCCGGGACTCCTTTTGCATCTGTCAGATCTTTAAGCATGGTTAATGTTTCGTCTAACTTTGTCATTCTTTCGACCCCCTAAATGTTTAAACTATTCCCATTATACTAAAATCTTGCCAATACTTCAAAATCAATCTTAATATCCTTCTTTTTGACGCTCGTAATTCACGTTGTTCTTTTCCACGTAAGCATCAAATACCTCTCCGCTGGAAAAGCCCAAAATTTCCCCGAGGGATAAATACTGATTAAACAACGTAAAAAAGTGCCGGACCGAGCGCTCTTCCCTCAAATCGATAATCGCTTTGTACACCTTAAGAAACTGCTCATTCAAGTCTCCGCTTGGAGTATGATTTTCTTCCAGGTCAATCTCCTTCAGACCCATTTCGAGACCCAGGGACAAGATGAAGTGAATGCCATCAACGTATTCTTCCAAAATGACATCCTTTTCAGATGGTGACTTCTTACTCCAGAACTTGAAGCTTCTCGTTTCATTTGCAAGCTCTCCTGTTTCCACCAATAAAGCCAATATCTTTTTATCGACTAAATCCTCATTTTCGAGTCCATGCTCACTTTCAATATGTTGATCCAGTTGTTTTTGCATATGTAATAGCTTTTCAATATTCATGATGATTTCCTCTTCCTTTCGTTTCTGCCTTCTTAGTTTAGTATGACAAACTTTTTCATATTTTTTAAATAAAAATGAAACCTTTTTATTTTTATGCCGTAAATAATATTAGAAGATCTATGCCTATGGAGGTAATTTACATGCTATGGCTCATTCGCTTATTCATTCTTGTCCTTATCCTCTACCTTTTTTACCGCAGTATAAAGTATATCATCGATCCAAAACGGAAGCTTGAGCTTGCCCAGGAACAGAAGCGTTTCTATTTCCTCGATGATCAGGAAAACGTCAGAAAGAATTTTTATGTAACGTATAAAGGCGTTTTATTTGAAGGTGAAAAATATCTGGGGACAACGGAGAGGTCCTTTGAAGTGGTGTCGATCTTTGTATGGGCCAATGATATTTCATCATTGAAAGGTCTAGGGTATGAAGATTTTCATTACGTCCAAAACGAAATTAAAGAACGCTACCCAAACGCAAAAATCGACTGGAAGAGCCCGATTCATGAGTTCATGAGAAAATCCAATCAATGAGTTGAGTAGGTATGACCGCTGTTATTAATAAAGACGCACACGATAAAAGGGAACCCCGGGAGGTTCCCTTTTTGCATGCTTGTTAGATACTCAGTGATATATTGATTACATGCGGCTTCTTTCAGGAAAAAACTCATTCCACCCAATGACTCTTACTTTCTCTCTTAACAGATAAAAAAGTACAACCAAAGCCAGGAGAATCATGACAAGGATGGGAGGGGAGAATTGCTTGATATATTGGCCGAACACTGTGTAGAAAAAAGCGAGAGGGATATTGGAAATGACAGTGGCGCGAACGAAAGGCTTGAACTGTGGATTTTTCTGCATCAAACAGAGATTGAGTAATTGGTAGTGTATAAAGGGAATCAGCCGTAATACTGCAATCTGCCCCGTTGTCAAATCTGCGCTTCTCCCGAACCACTTTTCTTTTAATCTCAACAGGCGTTCATAAAATGACGTGAAACTTTTAATGGCAAAGTAAAAAATGATGGATAAAAGCGTTAATCCAATCAGCGAGTACAACGTACCGAGAATACTGCCGAAAAGAATACCTCCAGCCATACACACCAGGGCGACAGGAATGAAAAGAAACTGCCTCAATACATGAAACAATATAAACAGAACAGGAGCGATATACCCACTAGCTTCCATGATGGCGAATGCTGCTACTAATCGGTCGTCCATAGCTAATGCAGACCTCCTTCTGTTACCTCTATTCTCTACAGTTTATACATACTGTCTACACTGTATGACAAAAGGAGAATATTTAGGGCGGACCGGAGTTTGTCCACCTTAGGGAAGGTACAGAAGGAAATCACATTCACACCTTCATTAAATCCCTTGATTGACCCATATAAACAAGACGCTGTGAACGATGACAAGGAACGGAAAGCCCATCGCAAATAATCTGTGCTTCGTTTTATGTCTGTAGACTTTCATGGCGATATACGAACCGATGCTTCCACCTATGATGGCGACGGTCCATAATGTCCGTTCACTGATCCTGTACTCTTGCCTCTGCGCCTTCTTCTTATCCCTTCCCATGAGACCGAATCCGATGATATTGATTACCAGGATATATATGTATAGGAGATTTAGTATGGACTCCATTGGATACCTTCTTTCAATCAAGTTGTGTTATTAAATATTTCTCTTTAAAAATTGATTATAGTTTCAATACTTTCCGTTCCTTTTCGCTCCAGGCACTTGCTTTCCGCGGGGAGGAGTTGAGCCTCCTCGGCGTTCCGCCTGCGGGGTCTCAACTTTTCCTCTATTTCCCGTCGGAGTCAAGTGCCTTCCGCTCCAATACACTCAGTATCTTTCAATAAATCTAAACAAAAAATTTGTTGTAGTGGCTGATATTCAGGCGAAAAGGTTCAACTAAAAATAATACTTAATTTAGTTCTTTCTTAGTATTCGAATGTCACCAGCGGTTGATTGGAGTGCAGGACGAAGACTCCTGCGGGAAAAGCAGCTTATGTGAGACTTGTTCAGCTCCAGGGCTTAGAGGCACATGTCATAAGTCAACTCGCCCAAGAAGGCAAAGAACGCCTTCGTGGACGATTCGCCTTATGCCACCCGCCTCTGAACAAAGCCCTTCCGCTTTTCTTCCCGCAGGCTTGCCGAGGAGGCTCACCAACCGCCCGCGGAAAGCGAAGTCCTGCACGGAAATCAATAGCGGTAATTAACAGTCACATACCACAATATGTTTTTTATAAAGAAAGGACTGACCCAGAAGGCCAGTCCTTTTAATCTGTTTGCACGAGGCAAGCAGATATTATTTGTTAAGTTGAGCTTTAGCAGCTTCTGCTAATTGGTTGAATGCTTTTTCGTCAGCAATCGCAAGCTCAGCAAGCATCTTACGGTTAACTTCGATACCAGCAAGCTTCAAACCGTGCATTAAACGGCTGTAAGAAAGACCGTTCATACGAGCAGCCGCATTGATACGTGTGATCCATAATTTACGGAAGTCACGTTTCTTCTGGCGACGGTCACGATAAGCATACATGTATGATTTCATGACTTGTTGGTTTGCTACTTTATATAAAGTGTGTTTTGAACCGAAATAACCTTTTGCTAACTTAAGAACTTTTTTACGACGTCTGCGTGTTACTGTTCCGCCTTTTACGCGTGGCATAATAATTCCCTCCTATTTCTTACGTGCTTTTTATTTAAGGTTGTCAAGCATATGACGAATGCGTTTGAAATCTCCTTTAGAGACAACAGCTGCTTTACGAAGTTTACGCTTCGCTTTAGTAGATTTGTTTGCGAATAAGTGGCTTGTGTAAGCGTGAGAACGTTTAAGTTTACCAGAACCTGTTTTCTTGAAACGCTTAGCTGAGCCGCGGTGAGTTTTCATTTTTGGCATGTGCTTTTCCTCCTCGGGTCCTTTATTTTTCGTTAACTGGTGCTAGCACCAAGAACATGCTGCGACCATCCATTTTCGGCTTTGATTCAACAGTTGCAAGATCTTTACACTCTTCAGAGAAACGATCGAGTACACGTTGACCAATTTCTTTGTGCGTGATCGCACGGCCTTTAAATCGGATCGACGCCTTTACTTTGTCTCCTTTTTCAAGGAACTTGCGGGCGTTGCGAAGCTTAGTATTGAAATCATGCTCATCAATCGTAGGGCTTAAGCGCACCTCTTTAAGATTGATGATCTTTTGATTTTTACGCGCTTCTTTTTCTTTCTTTTGCTGTTCAAACTTAAACTTTCCGTAGTCCATGATACGGGCAACGGGTGGTTTAGCATTTGGAGCAACAAGAACAAGATCAAGATTTACACGTTCAGCGATTTCAAGGGCTTCATTCTTGGATTTGATTCCAAGCTGCTCGCCATTTTGATCGATAAGACGTACTTCACGGGCACGAATGGTTTCGTTTAAGATCATGTCTTTGCTAATAATTAGCCACCTCCAAGGTTTATTAAGAGAATACAACGGCTTTGGTCTCAGGCACCCGCACGTTTTTGTTTGCACAAAAAAAGATGCGGGTGTCGAAACACCCGCATCTGATTATAAAGCATCTATAAAAAAGCTTTAATAGTCATTATCATACCTGGCAACTGCTTTAAAAGCGTCATTCAGGTGAGAAGCGGGTAGCTTCTTCTTGTACCAAACTGTATTCAATTCACCTTAGATAATATATCATATGACATATGCGATGTCAAACAATCGTTCTGATGTCACAACGTTTCTTATAATAGCAGACATAGGTGTGGAGTGCAATAGTTTTTTTAATGATTGTTCTCTAGAAAAAGAACGGACCTGAAACCAGGTCCGTCCCTCAACTATCTATTATCGCTTTGCTTCTTTCACAATGTTTTCTACGAATTGATCCAGTGAAATGGTTTCTGATTTCTGTTCGCCGTATTTGCGGACATTGACAGCACGGTCCGAAATCTCATTATCACCAAGTACAAGCATGTATGGCACTTTGCTCATCTGTGCTTCACGGATCTTGTAGCCCATTTTTTCATTGCGGTCATCGATTTCAACGCGAAGGCCTTCACCCTGAAGCTTCTCTTTCACTTCTTTTGCATAGTCGAAGTGAACATCAGGGGAAACAGGGATCAGCTGAACCTGTACAGGTGCAAGCCAAGTCGGGAATGCCCCTTTGTATTCTTCGATCAGGAAGGCAACGAAGCGTTCCATTGTCGATACAACACCGCGGTGGATAACGACCGGACGATGCTGTTTACCATCTTCTCCGACGTAAGATAAGTCGAAACGCTCAGGAAGAAGGAAGTCAAGCTGAACAGTGGATAACGTCTCTTCTTTACCAAGAGCTGTCTTCACTTGTACATCAAGCTTCGGTCCGTAAAATGCCGCTTCCCCTTCTGCTTCAAAATAGTCAAGATCCAGTTCATCCATCGCTTCCTTGATCATTCTTTGTGCACGATTCCACATTTCATCGTCATCGAAGTACTTCTCTGTATCTTCCGGATCACGGTACGATAAGCGGAAGGAATAGTCCTTCAAGTCAAAGTCTTTGTATACTTCTTGAACCAAGCGGACAACACGCTTGAATTCTTCCTTGATCTGATCAGGGCGGACGAAGATATGAGCATCATTCAATGTCATGCCCCGAACGCGCTGAAGTCCAGAAAGTGCTCCGGACATTTCGTAGCGGTGCATCAAACCAAGCTCCGCGATACGGATCGGCAATTCACGGTAGCTGTGGATATCATTTTTGTAAATCATCATATGGTGCGGACAGTTCATCGGACGGAGAACGAGGTCTTCGTTGTCCATTTCCATTACCGGGAACATGTTTTCCTGATAGTGATCCCAGTGTCCGCTAGTTTTATAAAGGTCCACGCTCCCCATGACAGGAGTATAAACGTGATCATAGCCAAGGCGCTCTTCTTTATCAACGATATAACGTTCGATGATGCGGCGGATGGTCGCTCCTTTTGGAAGCCACATCGGAAGGCCCTGACCTACTTTTTGAGAATTCATGAATAAGTTCAGTTCTTTACCGATTTTACGGTGATCACGCTCTTTCGCTTCTTCCAAAAGGCGAAGATGCTCGTCCAGATCCGCTTTCTTGAAGAAAGCAGTCCCGTAGATACGCTGAAGCATCTTATTGTCGCTGTTTCCGCGCCAGTAGGCACCGGCAATGCTCAACAGCTTGAATTCTTTAATTTTATTCGTGGATGGGATATGGACACCACGGCAAAGGTCAAAGAACTCTCCCTGTTCATAAATCGAAACCTGTTCACCCTCAGGGATGGCTTCTAGAAGTTCAAGTTTGTATTCGTCGCCGACTTCTTCATAAATTTTCTTCGCATCATCACGGCTTACTTCTTTTCTAATCACTTCAAGATTTTCACCTGTAAGCTTCTTCATTTCTTTTTCAATAAGAGGAAGATCTTCAGGAGTAAAAGTATGTTCAGAATCGACGTCATAGTAGAAGCCGCCCTCAATGACAGGACCAATTCCAAGCTTTGTTTCCGGATACAGGCGTTTGATCGCCTGAGCCATTAAGTGAGCCGTACTGTGTCGCAGAACTTCCAGTGCGTCTGAGCTGTCCGGCATGATGATTTCAATTTTTCCATCTTCCTCGATTCCAGTACGCAGATCAATCAATTCGTCATTTATTTTACCGGCGATCGCCTTTTTCTTCAGGCCCGGGCTGATTGATGCAGCTATGTCCTCAGTACTTGTCCCTTTGGGAAACTCCTTCACATTTCCGTCAGGGAACGTAATTTTAATCTGTTCAGACATTTGTGTTCACTCCTTTGAATTTTTCGGGAAAGATAAAAAACCCCGCCCCTTCATAATTGAAGGGACGAGGTTAATAGATACACTCGTGGTTCCACCCAACTTCTCATCCGCTGCAAAAAATGCAGGAGGATGACTTCATTGAAAAAGAATAACGACATTTAGCCGTCAACCCTTAACGAGGCACTGCTGCCTTTTCAGGATTGAAGTTCCGAGGCGGTAAATATTACTGTCGAATTAGGAAGCTTGCAGCCGTGACTTCCCTCTCTGTGAATCGAATAGGAATATTGTTGTCCTCTTCATAACCTTTACCTTATAGACTTATTATGTAGGTATTATAATCGGTTATGCTGGCAAAAGCAAGGGCTAAAAGGCAAAATTAGACTTCCTATTCATTTGCGATATCAATAGAAGGATACAGGATTGTTTCAGGAAAATAGTGGAGAGGAAGAAGGTCGATCCGCTCCTCAAAAATATTTTGAAGTGTTCTTACCAGATTATGCTCCCCGCTCCCATAGACATATATTTTTTCAGGCGCAATGGACAAGAGCGGCGCAATCGTATAGGAATCCACATACAGCGGATGATTGGACAAAAGCCGCTTATCAATGAACTGTGTGAGTTCTTTTCTTGAGACTTCCTTCATATTTTCATCAAAAAATCGAAATCCGAAACCTGTGGAGTAAAGATGAATCGTATCCAGCTTCTTCTCTCTTGATGCTAAATATTCCCTGAGCATATGAATGAACATCTGATATTCTTGTTCCATTTTATATTCATCAATCGCAAGTTCCACCATTTCCGTTATCCGGAAGTGCAGCTTTTTCAGTCTGAATGTACTGAAGGAATCAAATGACACAGGTGTATTCCCATCAATTAACAGATCAAGACTCTCAAAGACAAAGGACGGTTCGTCCCATTCTTCCAGGAGCTGATCCAGTTCGGGCCGTTCCCCCATTCTCATGTCGGAAACGATTTCGAGTATCTGTTCAATCTCATGGACATCTTCGTAATAGAATTGGTTCCGCAGAATATCTTCTGCCCAGTCGATGCACTTATCAAAAAGAATGAAATCTGTTGTTCCTTTCGTCAGCCGTTCTTTTCCGTTATACGGAGTTGAAATATCTATAGTAAGGTTATAATGGGTTTTATGTTGAAATAGCGTTTCATGAAACCATGATTGCAGATCATACTTGGTCAGGCATTGTTGAAGCTTTAATGCATCATTTTTCTGTCTGAAAATGAATTCAATCAAACTTGCTCCCCTCCTTAAAGCCGGAATCCCTGCTTTATATATATGGGGGGCTTGTATGAATTAGAAGTTTGTTTGTGAAATTAATTGCATTAGTTTTGTTCTTTATCACCGCTATTGATTTCCGTGCAGGACTTCGCTTTCCGCGGGTAGCCCGTGAGACATTGGATGTTTAAATAAGGGGAGAAATTTCCCTTAATGAAGAAATGGAACTGAAAACCGTTAAAATAAAGGGAAGTTTTACTTCTATTTACTTGAAAAACATTAAAATTGGGGATCTGTGCAAGATTAAAAGAAAATTTTCCCCTTATTTACCCCTATCCAAGCGAGTTTCAGCAGATTAACGGGAAAATTTCCCCTTATTTATATATTTAGTTACTCTATAGAGGCTAAGGTATCCTATGCATCCAAAATCTTGTTATATCCAATAAAAAAAGGGCTGCAAAATCATGACGATTTGCTACCCTTTTTCCATTGTTTTTTATAGTTTTCACCTTAAAACAGAACCCGTTACTCGCGCCTTTTCTTTTATTAAACCATTCTATTCTCTTCTATTCCGGCCGTCGATGTGGACGGGTTTGGCGAGGTATTTTATTCTTTCCATGATTCTAGCAGCTTTCAGTTTCTCTTCTTCGCCACGTTGTGTGTAGGTCAAGTGGTGAGTGAGCTCGTCGAAGTTGAAGTTTGATGTGAAGAAGGTAGGCAAGTTTTCAAGCATTCTGTACTGCAGGATGGTCCCGAGGATTTCGTCCCTGCCCCAGCTGGACATGGTTTCCGCTCCGATGTCATCCAGCATCAACACAGGTGCCGCTTTGACTGCCTCAAGTTTTTCGTTAAGCGAGTTATCTCCAAGTGATTGCTTGATTTCACGGAAGAACTCGGGAACATATACAATCATGGAAGCCACTTTATTCTGAGCGAGCTCATTTGCGATCGCACCCAGGATATAGGATTTCCCTACACCGAACTTTCCATAAAAATAATACCCTTTCAACCGCACATCAGGTGAATAATTTTCCACGAAATTCTTCGCCAGCCGCACGGCTTCCAGCCGGCTCTTCGAATCAAGATCGAGAGTGGAAAATGAAGCTTGCAGAATATCTTTCGGTACATATAGACTCTTTATCAGTTTTTGAGAACTTGTTCTTTCATCGTGCACAACTTTTCGCGGGCACCGGTGGTATTCGATATCAATCGTGTTTCCACGAATGACGAGATGAGGATCATAGCCCTGCATCATATTTTTACATTCCTGAAGAGAGGGACAATCCCTGCACTCCTTACTTTGGGAAATGTATTCATACAGTTTCATCAGACTTTCATTCACCATGTCGGATGTGACTTGATCTCGATGCTTGCTGATGAAATCTCTCACATCCTGATTTTCAAGGATTTCTTTTTTCATTTTTTCATAGCGCTGCTGAAATGAACTCGAAGCCGCCAGTTTTTTAAGCGTATTATTGATTTTTTCCATCTTGTCATTCACCTACTTCCTGAATTTTTTCAATTCTTCTTCAAGCTTTTTCTTTTCGGCTTCAAAATCGTAATCATCATTGTCCGAAGAAGCAGTTTTTTCACCCGTGCTTCCCCCTTCCTGGAACCACTCAGGAAGCTTCTCTGTACGAATCGGTTTTCTTCTCTTCGTTTTGTTTTCTTTTTTCCCCTGTGCCCATTCAAGGTATTGCTGATGCTCTCTTTTCGCGAGCTCCATTGCTTGTCCGGCTGTCGTCACTTTCTTGCGCGCCCAGTGTGAAGCAATTTTCTCCATATACCCTTTGGTGAGCTTCATATCAGTTTTCAACAACACATACTGGATGAGTACATTCATGACCCCGATCGGTAGTTTCTGTGACATCAATACTTCTTCCACTGCTTGAAGATCGGACTTGGAAGGATTGCTTCCGTTTGAAATATCGGCCAATACATCCTTGGGTGAAGTCGTTTCAAGATATTCGAGAAGCTCATCTTCCTTAGAAAGCGGCTTGTCCGTTTTTTTAACCTCTCTTGCAGACGAAACGCGTGCAGCCAAATCTGGAAGCTGATCCCCTGTTTGAAGCTGATACCAGTCCCTCGCTGCTTTTCTTAACATTTCGAGGTCAATTTCATCTTCCGAATCCATGGAGCTTAATACAAGGTTCTTCATTTGAATTGGATCGATCCCGTATAAATAACTTAGCTTAATGACCGTTTCTTTAACCTTCACAGTAAAAGCCTTTCTCGGTACCATTGCTTCTGAAAGGCCCGAGAGCAGTAATTGAAAATCAAAATCCACCTCATCCAGCGGCAGCCCGGATCCTTCCTGATATTGTATGAACTGCCTGCTTGAGTCAGTTTCAGCATCCGCATTTGCATCATGCTGAAGGAAATTTATATTTTGTTCTGAAGTGAAAACATCCTGAAATGAACGGGTGATCTCACTGTATTGATCCTTTTCGACAGTCTGATCGGTAAAGAAGTTCTTTAAACGCATATAATGGGTTCTGCCGATTTTTTGATAAAGATACACATTCAGCATTCCATCATGAAAGAACTCCTGGGGTGATAGCGGTCTCTGCAATTCATACACAAATCTGCGCTCCCCGCCGCTTTTTTTCTCATATACCTTTAAAAGACCGATACCCTCCAGCTTCAGCCTTGCCTCATATACTTCCTGGAGATTCACGGATAGAACGTTCATTAAATGATAATGAGCAGATTCCATGGACCACAGCCTATTTTCCTCTACCTCACCCCACAGACTCATGAACAGGCTGTAGGGGGCTGCACCGATTAACGGCTGATAAAGAAACGTGACAATCTTCCGGTCATAGTCCTGAAGCATTCCATTTGTCGCTACGGTGTAGTGATCGATCGGCTGTATTTCATTCCAATGCTTCTTCATCATCTGATTCTACCTTTCAAAATAATAAGTGTATGTAAAAGAGCCAAAGAATAAGAGAAAAAGAGCTAAAGAACGACTCTTCAGCTCACCACTTTACTCTTTTTTTATTAACTCTTTTAATTCATCTATAAATACGTTGATGTCCTTGAATTGTCGATAAACAGATGCAAAACGCACATACGCCACTTCATCGACTTTTGCAAGCTCATCCATCACCATTTCGCCGATTTTGACAGATTCCACTTCGGACGTTCCCTGGTTTCTGAGCTCCTTCTCAATATTCATCGAGATTTTCTCCAAGCTCTCCAGAGGTACAGGCCTCTTTTCACAAGCCTTGATTAATCCCCTGAGAATCTTTTCGCGGCTGAACTCCTCGCGAACGCCTTCTTTTTTTACGACAATCAACGGAAGCTCTTCCACTTTTTCAAATGTCGTAAACCGGAAATTACAGTCTTCGCATTCTCTTCGTCTTCTGATCGAGCGTCCTTCGTCAGCGGGACGGGAATCGACAACACGGGTCCCATTATGCTGGCATGACGGGCATTTCATAATATCAGCTCCGTTTTAACAAACTATTACTTTTATCTTATTAAAAAGCTGCCATTTAAACAAGCAAATGACGGTATTACCGTTATTTTACCTTTGTCAAATGACTGTTCAGTCTTCCGTAATAATGTCTGATTTGGGCTTTCAATACCGTATATGTACCAAAAATCTTTCCCTTATCCGCACTCACCTTGAAGTCGACTGCTGTTTCAAGGGGCCGGACAGTGATGACGGTTGCGACGATAAAAAGACGCGGAGTCCCGTTTTTACGGACCGTGATTTCTCCTCGTTCTTTTGATTCTGAAATGACCTCGTACTCTGAAGAAGAAAATAAGTCAAGAACAGCATTATATGCAGCGCCATGCATTGATTTATAATAGTGTGAACGTAATTCCGGATCTTCATGCTGATCGGATGTTTCACATTCTGATTGGAATCTTTTTAACAGGGTTTTCAATCCACTCATTTAACTGCCTCCCTTTATTTATCCTTATTTTACACGAAAAATGGTGAGATGGAAATTGGTGATGTGAAAGGCGGGGTGCTTTGAGGGTTTTGAAGGATGTGTGTGAATACATCAAAAAAGAGATGCACCATCATGCATCTCTTTACGTTATCGCTATTAAAGTGCTTGAGCCTGTGATTTTTTCACTTGAACAGGACCCATTCCCCGAGGCAGCTCGATTGTTTCACGAGTATCTGCGCCAAGAGCTTCTGCAATATATTCAGCAGCAATATTAGGGTCTAAATCACCGCACGTATAAACATCAATACTTGCATAACCATGTTCAGGAAAGCTGTGGATGGTTAAGTGTGATTCAGAAATGATCACAACACCGCTCACACCTTGAGGAGCAAATTTATGAAAGGCTACCTCACGGATTTCAGCACCTGATTTAAGTGCAGCATCTACAAACGTTTTTTCGATTCCTACAACATCGTTTAGCTTTTCGAAATCACAGCCCCATAGTTCTGCGATTACATGACGACCCATTGTTTCCATTGATCGTTTCCCCCTTTGACATAGTTTTTTTCGTCAAAATGAACGAATCCCTCAGCAAAATCTTAACTACCACGGGGGAAAGTTAGTCCGAAGAGGTCCTAACCCTTTAAGTAGCTAAATCAGTATTCATCTGCCATTAAGAAGTTCACGAAAAATAGTATACTTTGTTTAATATTCTTTTGCAATAAATTTATTAAAACTTTTTTGGAACCTTTTCCGCCGCTTTTGATTTCCGTGCAAGACTTCGCTTTCCGCTGGCGGCCGGTGAGCCTCCTCGTCGCTGCGCTCCTGCGGGGTCTCACCTGTCTCGCTTGTCCCGCAGGAGTCTTCGTCTTGCACTCCAATCAACCGCTGGAACCACCTAAATCCATTAACCTTTTATAAATGCTAACTCTAAATATTTTGGTCATTTCAAAACATAAATGGAAATAGCTAATCAAAAGAAAAGAACGCCCCCGGGAGGACGTTCGAGTGATTTTACTTATTGTTTTTCTTGGTTCTTTCAAACATTCACTTCAGTTTTGACATCCATTTTTGATGCCACATATTTAGCGAGGTCTACGACGCGGCAGGAATAGCCCCACTCGTTGTCGTACCATGCAAGAACCTTCACTTTGCGGTCGCCCATCACCATCGTCGATAATCCGTCAATGATGGCAGAGTGCGGGTTAGTATTGAAGTCAATGGATACTAATGGTTCAGTCGTGTATTCCAAGATTCCTTGCAGGGAACCTAGTGATGCTGTGATAAATGCTTCGTTGATTTCTTCTGCTGTCACATCTCTTTTCACATCCACTACAAGGTCAACAAGTGACACATTCGGAGTAGGGACACGGAGAGCCATCCCGTGCAGCTTTCCTTGTAATTGAGGAAGCACGAGCGATAATGCTTTTGCAGCTCCTGTGGTAGTAGGAATGATTGATTGTCCGCAAGCTCTTGCTCTACGCAGATCTTTATGTGGATTATCGATATTTTTCTGATCATTTGTATATGCGTGAACGGTTGTCATCAATCCATTTTCAATTCCAAATTGCTCATCCAGTACCTTTGCTACCGGAGCCAGGCAGTTAGTGGTACACGATGCATTGGAAATGATTGAATGCTCTTCAATATTTAATGCGCTTTCATTTACTCCCATGACAATCGTAACATCTTCATCTTTTCCTGGAGCTGTAAGGATCACTTTTTTAGCGCCGGCTTCCAGGTGAAGACTTGCTTTATCCTTGGAATTGAATTTCCCGGTTGCTTCGATGACAATATCGATGCCCAGTTCATTCCACGGTAATGCCTTTGGATCACGATTACTTAATAGTTGAACTTTCTTTCCATTTACGATGATGGCATCGTCTTCTGTCAGTACTTCTGCATCGAACGTGCCATGATTTGTGTCATACTTAATCAAATGAGCCAGTGTTGCAGCCGGGTAACTTGCGTTAATCGCTACAACCTCTAAGTTTTCTTCCAAAATCGCTTTTCTGAAAACCATTCTTCCAATACGTCCAAAACCGTTAATCGCAATTTTCGCCTTCATAAATCCGGCTCCCCTCTATATTAATGTTATACTTATATGTTTATTAACTAAAAATA
Source organism: Bacillus sp. Marseille-Q1617 (assembly GCF_903645295.1). NCBI lineage: Bacteria > Bacillati > Bacillota > Bacilli > Caryophanales > Bacillaceae > Bacillus > Bacillus sp. Marseille-Q1617. Next base: position 16,876 of record NZ_CAHJXM010000003.1, on the reverse strand, counting down.
GTATAACATATTTAGAGAAATAGTTAATAAGTAATTTGCGGATTTTAAATGTTTTATTATTCTGACAAATATATATTCCGTTTTCTATTGAAAAATGACGTTTACGATAATAAATACCACTTCAATACCGCTGTTGATTTCCGTGGAAGACTTCGCTTTCCGCGGGCGAGCGTGGGGCCTCCTTTCCTTATTCCCAGGAAAGGAACTGTCCAGCTGCAGGGCTTAGAGGCACATGTCATAAGCCAAACCGACCAAGAAGGCAAAGAGCGCCTTTCAGGCCGATCCGTCTTATGCAGCACGCCTCTCTTCAAAGCCCTTTCGATTTTCTGATAGGAGTCTTCGTCTCCCAATCCAATCAACAGCTGGAACTAGTTACAATGATAAGAAACTTTATTTGAAAAACAAAATACAAAACAAAAACCGACAGGATTAACCCATCGGTTTAACGTTAAGTATTATGGTCTCAAATCCCAATCATTTATAACCTTCTCGAGCTGCCTTTCGGTTTCTTCTATTGTTCCGTTGTTGTCTATGACGGCGTCGGCGAGACCTACTTTGTCTTTGAGCGGGAATTGGGAAGCGATTCGGGATGATGCTTCTTGTTCGGTGAATTGGTTTCGTTTCATCAGCCTCGATAATTGGGTTTCTTCATTTACATATACGACGATCGTTCGATCCACCATCCATGTCAGGTCACTTTCATATAGAAGTGGAATATCCATGATGATGGTATGTTTTCCTGACTCGATGGCCTGATCCTTTTCTGAGAGCATCATGCCGCGTACTGCTGGATGGACGATTCCATTCAGTTTTCTTCTCATTTCTTCATTATGAAAGACGATATCGCCAAGTGTTGCACGGTCGATTGTTTCGTCTTCTTTGTGAAGAATGCTTTTCCCGAATTCTTCGATGATCGCGAGGTACGCCGGCTGCCCGACCTCGACCACCTTGCGGGCGGCAAGGTCGGCATCGATCACTGTGTACCCGTTTTCTTTGAGCATACTTGATACGGTACTCTTGCCGCTCGCGATCCCGCCTGTTAAACCTATAATGATTGCCATGATTGCTACACTTCCTATTCTCTTAAAAACGTAAAATCCCTATAAGTATCAATAAAACACCCGGCAGGAAAGAGACCCGTTGGACCCACTTTATATGGGAAAAGAACTGCCCCATTCTCAAGCCTGAAGATAAGAAAATAAAGCTCATGCAAAGAATCGCCACGGCTAATACAAGAGGGGAGAAATCCAATAGAGCCGCTCCGATTCCAGCTCCGAATGCATCCAGTGAGAGTGCGATCCCGAGCATGAATGCTTCGATTCCGGTAATCGTCCCTGAACGGTCAAAGTCCGCTGTCAATGGCCTTCTCAGAATTTGAATGACCAATCCGATGGACTTGATTTCAAAATTGATCAGTGTTTTCTCTTCCGAAGGGTGATGTTCAAAATCTTTTTGCGGTCTGAAAAACTGATACAGGACAGCTACTCCAATCGCGACAAGGATGAGCCCGCCTATTCTGCCGGCCCAAACCGGGGTAATGAATGATTGAATGGCCCTGCCCACCATCATGGCCGCCAGAAGGGAACTTGCCGAACAGATGGAGATGATACTGATTGATTTTAAAGGAATTTTCACTTTTCGTAATCCGTACGTTAAACCGGTGCTAAAGCTATCAAGACTTACAGCAAATGCAAGCAGTAACAAGGAGAATGTTTCAGTCATCTAAAAGCCCTCCCAAAAATCATTACAATACTATATGGCAAGGGCTTATCAGATGTTAAATGTCTTTAGGCTTATTTAGCTTGCTGGCAGCGGGGACAATAGTGTGTCCCTCTGCCCGCTGACACTTTCTTTTCAATGGGAGTGCCGCAAACTCTGCATTCCTCGTCTTTTCGGCTGTATACAAACAAGTTTTGCTGAAACATCCCCATTTGTCCCTGTGAATTCACATACGACCTGATCGTGCTGCCGCCCATCTCGACAGCTTCCTTGAGCGTCTCTATGATGCAGCGGTGTAACTCAGTCACTTCTTTTTTCTTAAGCGATTTTGCTTTTCGATCGGGATGAATCCCCGCACGGAACAATGCCTCATCCACGTAAATATTCCCTAGGCCCACCAATACCGACTGGTCCAGCAGGGCAGCTTTTACAATCCGCTCCGTTTTCTTTAGTTTCTGCTGGAGGTATTGAGCGGTAAATTCCTTATCAAAAGGTTCAGCCCCCAATTGGAGCAGGGGCCGGTGCAGGAGTTCTTCTCCTTTTTTAAAAAGATGCATCGTTCCGAATTTACGGACATCCCGGTATCTGAGCTCTGTGCCATCGGTAAAATGAAAAATGACATGGGTATGTTTTTCTATTGGATCACGCTCATCATACAGGCCATATTTGCCTTCCATTCTCAGGTGGGATACGAGTGCCACTTCGTTCATATCGAAAATCAAAAATTTCCCTCTTCTCCTCATTTCAAGTATTTCTTGTCCCGTGAGAGCATGTATGAATTCTTCGGAAGCTTCTGGATGTTTGATCATTTTTGGCCAGAAAACAGACACTTCCTTTATCTTTTTTCCGTTGACAAGCATCTCCAATGTTTTTCTGACGGTTTCAACTTCAGGAAGCTCAGGCATATCGGGCACCTCCTAAGACTTGGTTATTTGGCATCGTACCAGGTAGGGCCATACGAATAATCGACTTTGAGAGGGACCTCGAGTTCCATCGCATTTTCCATCACTTCCGGTACAATTTTTTTCAATGTTGCAATTTCATCTTCCGGAGCTTCAAAAATCAGTTCATCATGCACTTGCAATAAAAGACGTGATTGAAGGTTTTCTTCCTTCAGACGGGCTGCCATATCAATCATCGCCTTTTTGATGATGTCAGCTGCGCTGCCCTGAATCGGTGTATTCATGGCTGTCCGCTCTGCAAAACTTCGCAGATTAAAGTTTCTGCTCGTGATTTCAGGCAGATAGCGGCGGCGGTTCAGCAGAGTCGTAACATACCCCTTCTGCTTTGCCTCCTGAACAATATCATCCATATACTCTTTTACTCCAGGGAAACTTTCTAAATATTTCTTGATGAATTCTCCGGCTTCCTTACGTGTGATGTCAAGACTCTGTGAAAGTCCGTAGTCACTGATACCATATACAATGCCGAAATTGACCGCTTTCGCATGACGCCTCATATTGGATGTCACTTCATCCTTTGAAACACTGAACACATCCATCGCTGTTTTCGTATGGATATCCATGTCATTCCGGAACGCTTCGACGAGTTTCTCATCTCCTGCGATATGAGCAAGCACCCTGAGCTCGATTTGAGAATAGTCTGCCGCGAACATCACCCAGCCTTTTTCGGATGGGATGAAGGCCTGACGGATCTTCCTTCCTTCCTCAAGCCTGATCGGGATATTTTGAAGGTTCGGATCGATCGAACTTAGTCTCCCTGTTTGTGTCAATGCCTGATTGAAACGTGTATGAATCTTGCTTGAGTCTTCATGCACTACCTTCAAGAGCCCTTCAAGGTATGTGGATTGAAGCTTTCCTAATTGACGGTAGTGAAGAATATAGTCAATGATTTCATGCTTTGATTGGAGCTTTTCAAGTACATCCGCGGATGTTGAATATCCTGTCTTCGTTTTCTTGACTACTGGCAGTCCCAGATTCTCAAAGAGGATGACGCCAAGTTGCTTCGGTGAGTTGATATTAAAACTTTCACCGGCCAACTCATGAATCTTCTTCTCCAGCTCTTCAATCCGGTTTCCAAGTTCTTCTTTCATATCGGTTAAGCGCTGTTTGTCCACTTTTACTCCTGTATGCTCCATTTCAGCAAGGATCAGAGCCAAAGGAAGCTCAAGTTCCGTAATCAGTTCGAATTGTCCATTTTCCTCGAGCTCATTTGTACATACGGATTTCAGTTCGTAAAGGGCAGCCGCTTTTCTTGCCAGGTGCTCGGAAAGGATATCTTCTGAAGGCACTTTTTGTTTAGCCCCTTTACCGTATACTGCTTCATCAGTATCCACTGCTGGAAGTCCGTGTGCTTTCGCGATTGCTGCAAAATCGTCGCCTGAAGAGGATGGATTCAGGATATAGGAGGTCAATAATAAATCGAATTCGATTCCTTTCACGTCAATCCCGAATCTTTTTAAAGAAACGACAGTCTGTTTCGAATCGTACACATATTTGATATTCTCATCGCTTTCCGCCCATTTTTTAAAGTCTTCCGAATCAAGTGCTGTATCCAGTGAAAAGTAGAAAGTACCTTTATCGTTATGAAGACTCATTCCAATGATGGTACCGAGATGGTAATTGTCCTCGAGCATCTCGATATATAATGAACTTTCTTTTGCCAGGTGTTTTTCTTCCACTTTCTGAAGTGTTTCATAGGAAATCGCATCCAGATCCTTTGCTTCTTCCTGAGGTGAATCCCCCATTTTTTCAAGCAGTGAATTGAACCCTAAGTCTTTGAACACTTCTTTCAGCTTGGCTGTATCCATGCCGGCATAGTCGAGCTCGTCCACTTTGATTTCAATAGGTGCTTCCCTGAGAATGGTGGCCAGTTCCTTGCTCATGACGGCTGATTCTTTATTTTCCTCGAGCTTTTCTTTCAACTTTTTCCCGCTTACCTTGTCGATGGATTCAAGCAGGTTTTCAACCGAACCGAATTCCTTCAGGAGTTTGATCGCTGTTTTTTCACCGACGCCGGGAACGCCGGGAATATTATCGGAGCTGTCCCCCATCAATCCTTTCATATCAATGATCTGATCCGGTGAAATCTCCCACTTTTCCTTGATATGGTCAGGAGTATAGATTTCAAGGTCGGTGATTCCTTTTCTCGTGATGCATACCGTCGTCTTATTCGTACTGAGCTGCGTGAGGTCTTTATCACCTGAGAAGATCTTTACTTCATAGCCGTCTGATTCAGCTTGAAGGGAAAGCGTCCCGATGATGTCATCAGCCTCATAATTTTCCTTTTCGTAGCGTTTGATGCCGTAAGCATCAAGGAGTTCCCTGATATATGGGAATTGCTCTGACAGCTCAGGGGGAGTTTTCTGTCTTCCTCCCTTATATTCTTTGAATGTCTTATGTCTGAAAGTGGTTTTCCCTGCATCGAAGGCAACCATAATGTGGGTGGGCTTTTCATCTTCCAGGACCTTTTGCAGCATCGTTGTGAACCCGTACACTGCATTTGTATGTACACCTTTATCATTATTCAGTAATGGCAGGGCAAAAAATGCCCGGTAAGCAATGCTGTTTCCGTCAATCAAAACTAACTTCTTCGTCATAAATGAACCTCCTGTAAAAAGGGTTGAGTAAACATTAACGTTTTATTTATGCCGGCCTGAGATTGGCCGAATATTTTCTATGTCATCCTCTTTTATTCTATCATGTCGAAGGAAGAAAGGAAAAAGAGGGAAACGAGAGAAAAAATTAAGCCCTTCCGGGGAGGGTTCTCCTTGCCGGAAGGGCTCACTTGTCATTCCGTATAGCCCATCAGCAATCTGGCATACGGTGAATCTGATGGTAAAATGATCACGGTCTTATCATCTACCGTCTTCTTATAGGTTTCTAACGTTTTAAATAAGTCATAGAAACCCGGGTCTTTCGAGAAGGAATTGTTGTAGATCTTGGCTGCTTCAGATTCTCCCTCGGCCCGGATGACATTTGCATCGGCACCAGCTTTGGCAAGGAGCTCTTTCACTTCCCTGTCGGTATCGGCTGTTATTCTCTGTTTCTCTGCGTCTCCCATCGATAGATATTCCTGGGATTTTGATTCACGCTCTGAGATCATACGGGTATAAACAGAGTTTTCATTGGCTTCCGGCAGATCGGTCCTCTTCATCCGGACATCTTTTACAACGATTCCATATCCATCCTTTGAGAGCAGTTCATTCACTTGCTTCGTGATTTGATCATTCAGGCTTCCCCGCGAGGACTTTTCATCATCGATGATCTCATCATATTTCAAGCGGCCAAGCTCTGAGCGGACAACCGAATATATAAACTCTTCCATCTTTGTTTCAGCATTGACCACCGTTCTTGCATTCTTGATCATTTTCAAAGGATCTTCTATGCGCCATACAGCAAAATTATCAATCAAGATCCGCTTTTTGTCCTTCGTATTGATTTCCGCTTCGGTTACATCGTAGGTCATTTGATGTTTTGGCAGCGTGGTGACAGATTGAATGAACGGGATTTTCACCTTCAAACCTGGTTCTTTGTCGATTCTCACAACCTCACCAAATTGCCTTACGACCTTATATTCACTTTCTTTCACAATGTACAGACTGGTGAAAAGAAGAAGAAGAGCCGCGAGAAGGATGACCAGGAAGATGCCCAGCTTCTTATATCTTTTCCATTCAACCGGATCTTTCTTTTTTGAATGAATATCAAAGACATTTTGATCAGACATTATTCCTCACTCCCTTCCTGTTTCACCGGCGTTTGATTTTCAAGCTGTCTGATAGGGAAATATTTAAGTGTGTCCCCATTATCCTTCATGATATAAATTTCAGCATCAGGCAGGACGTTTTCAAGCGTTTCGAGGACCAAACGTTTCCGGGTGATTTCAGGATTGCTTTTGTACTCCGTATATAGCTTATCAAAGACCGCCACATCACCGCGTGCTTGCTCTACGCGGGCAATTTTGTCACCTTTCGCTCTTGATATAATGGCGTCTTTTTCACCCTGTGCTTCATTTGTACGCTGATTACGGTACTTTTTGGCTTCATTGATCTTCGTATTCATCGTTTCCCGTGCATCGGTAACAGCGGTAAAAGCGCTTCGCACCTCTTCATTCGGCAGCTCCACATCCTGCAGTTTGACTGCCAGTATGGAGATGCCGATATCATACTTATCGATTAAGTCCGTTAATAAATCCCTTACATTGGCTTCGATTTCTGCTTTACCGGAAGTCAAAGCATCATCAATCAGAGAACTTCCGATAATACTTCTTAAAGAAGCCGAAGTTGCATCATACAAGATTTCCTTGGGATCATCCGAGTTGTACAGGTAACTTTCGGGATCCGTGATCTTCCATTGGACGACAAGATCGGCAAGGACGATATATTCATCACCCGTAATCATTTTCGTTTCTTTCGGAAATTCCTTGATTTCCCCATCCTTTTCTTCATAGCCGAACTGAAGACTGAATGTTTCTTTAGATAGCACCTCTACAGACTGCATCGGCCAGGGCATTTTAAAATGCAGACCGGGCTCCACTACCGGTTCGCCCGCTTCACCGAATGTCAACACGAGCGCTTGCTCAGATTCATCAACGGTGTACCAGGATGTGATTAATACAAGAATTAATATGAGAGCGGCAATGACCATTCCGGTAATCATATAAATGCGTTTCAGACTCATAAACTCCCTCCCCTTTCTTTTAAAAACAACCTATCTCTATACTATTGGTCGATTAACAATATATACGATTGGAATACAGAAAGGTTTCAAATTTATGACAGAAAGAGGGTTGGCGGAGAGAAAGTGGAACCAATGCGAAAAGACGAGAACGGGGTTGGTTCTCGCCTTTTCTTAACTCCTTGGATGAAGGGGTTTCATCTATTATAGTAGCAACACATTATTAAGCCCGGTTTAACCTTTTGTAAATAGATTGTAAAAAATGAGGATGAGACTGGATTATTTTCTACTATTTTCACCAAAGGAGTGTTCAGGAAATTTTTTATGAAGGCAGACTGTGAATGTTGTACCCTTGTTCACTTCACTCTCCACTTCAATCTTTCCTTCATGAGCTTCAATTATATGTTTAACAATGGCAAGGCCCAGTCCGGTCCCTCCTGAGTTGCGGCTTCTTGCTTTGTCTACCCGGTAGAAACGTTCAAAGATCCTTGGCAGTTCTTCTTCGCTGATCCCGATTCCATTGTCCTTGATGCTGACATGCACCTTTTCTTTATCTTCCGTAATGGCAATGGTGACATCCCCGCCCTTCGGTGTGTAAACAATGGCATTGGAAATCAGATTGATGAATACCTGCTTCAGCCTATAGGTATCAATCTCCGCTTCTCCATTAGATTCAAACCGGGTGTGGATGGTTATACCCTTCTTCTCAGCCCTGTCTTTCAGAATCGGGAGCACCTCTCCAACAAGCTCAGAAACCTCTTGTTTTTCCAAAGAAAGCTCAAAACCATGTTTTTCTATTTTCGATAGTTCCAATAAATCTTGTATCAGGGATTGGAGGCGATCACTTTCTGTCAGGATGATTTCAAGGAATGACTTTAACGTCTCCTCGTCCTTCATCGCACCATCAAGCAGCGTCTCCGAAAATCCCTTTATTGAAGTGATGGGCGTCTTCAACTCATGGGATACGTTGGCTACGAAATCTTTTCTCATTTGCTCAAGGTTCTTCAGCTCGGTGATGTCATGGAAAACCACGACAATCCCTTTCCATTCATCATTTTGACCGATGATCGGCGCACCATACACTTCATAATGCTTTCTTTCAATCCGATGTGGAAGGAGAATCTGCCTTCTCACGCGGTCTTCCGTCATGAAGATTTCTTCAACGAGCTTATTGACCTGCTGGTAGTGTATGACTTCATGATAGCGCACTTTCTTCAACTGACTTTCTTTCAGATTAAAAAACTCCCTGAATGTCCGGTTCGTCAAAACGACAAAGCCGCGCTGATCGATGAGCAGCATTGCACTTCCCATATTTTCAATCAAAGTAGTCAGCCGGTCCTGCTGCATCTCTTGTGAAGTCACCATCTCCTGTAAATTACGCGCCAATATATTAATCGATGTACTCAGCATGCTCGTTTCATCCAATCGATCCTCATAGGTCCTTGCCCTGAAATTCCCTTTAGCAAGTTCAATTGCCACTTTGGTTGCAGACTCGATGGGTCTGGTATAGCGCACCGTGATCCTTGAACCGAGTATGATGATGAGGATCAGCGCAAGGCCAAGGGAAACCGTCAGGACAAACCAAATCTGTCCTGTTCCTTTTTCCAATGCATCTACTTCAGCACTCATAATCAGAAGCCCGTTAATTGTATCGTCTTGTTTTCTGAGAGGATACCAATAATACCGGTATTCCTTTCCGGATAACACAAGTTTTTTATTTTTATCTTTTACATCCCAGTTCTCACCGATTTCATTGATCATCCGCTTCTGATGGACATCAAGCAGTGAATCAGCCGATTCTGTATCATGAATGACTTTGCCGGAATCATTGAGGATGGTAATCCGGACATCCAGTATATCGCTGAGTTCTTCAATCATGGAAGGGTTGATGTCACGTAAGCTGCCGTTCTCTTCTATTGAGCTTGCCAATAATCTGGATTCCTTTTGAATCCTTGAATTGAAGGTGTCCAAATAAAAGTTCTTGAAAATCTGACCCAATACGAGGCCAAGACCGATCAAGACGAAAATGATTAGCGTAATCAATGCAAAAAGAAGCTTTGTTCTGAACTTCGTCATCGACCCTTTGGCTCCTCCAGCTTATAACCGAGTCCTCGGATCGTTTTAATATATACGGGTTTCTTTGTATTGGATTCAATCTTTTCACGCAAGTGGCTGATATGGACATCGACGATTCTGGTATCACCTGCGAAATCATAATTCCAGACGGCACTAAGAAGCTGATCGCGGGTCAGCACTCTTCCTTTGTTATTCGTCAAATAAAGGAGTAGTTCAAACTCTTTGGGGGTCAATTCTAATAATTGACCCTGGAAATACGCTTCATATTGCTCAGGATATACTTTTAATTCTCCTACTTCTTTATAATCAGCAGGTTCTTCTTCGACGTCCCCGGCATCCTTAATCGTTTGACTGCGCCGCAGAATCGCCTTTACTCTCGCCACCACTTCCCTTGGGCTGAATGGCTTTGTCATATAATCATCCGCCCCAAGCTCCAAGCCAAGGACTTTATCAAATTCATCATCTTTTGCTGTCAGCATGAGGATGGGAATATTCACTTTTTTCTGTCTTAATTCCTTACAAACTTCGATTCCATCCATTTTTGGGAGCATGAGATCCAAGATCATTAAGTCTGGGAGCTGATCGACAGCCATATCTCGTCCCTCTTCACCATCATGTGCGGTAATGACCGAATAGCCTGATTGCTCCAAGTTGTACTTTAACAATGTGGCGATCGATTGTTCATCTTCTACTACCAGGATTTTTTTGCTCATTTAAAGTGCCTCCATACAAAAGAAATTAACCCCATCATCCAACGATATTATGTAATTATATTTTCATTATAATACAATTGTATGCCCTGACCATACCTTAAAGATAGTTTTAGTATATGCATATAAAAAAAAAGCTATAAAATCCAATTGGATTTTATAGCTTAGCGGCCATTTCCGTATTAAAAATTCTCCAGTGCATGACTGTTCATTTTTTCAAGCTTGTGAGGAGGACATACTTTGATTAATCCATTTATGACTTTCTCATCTTCTTCATTTACTGCTGTCACTCTGATTGTGACGGTATGGGATACCGGTTCTACTTCTGTGACTTCAAAGAGGAACTGAATGGTTGCATAATGATAAACGGGTTTTGGAAAGTCGATGTTCTGTTCAATGATATGTGAACCAGGTCCTGGCAAGTACTTTGAAACGGCAGATGTAATAATCCCTGTAAGCATGATGGATGGAACAATCGGTTTTTTAAATGGGGTCTGTGAAGCATAGTCATGCTGGATGTATAAAGGATTGGCATCATTCGTCAAGCCAAGATACAGGAGCAGGTCATTATCTTCAATTTTTTCTGTTAATGTTAATTTTTCTCCGATCGACATTTCCTCAATTTTTCTACCAAGTTTTCTTTTTTTACCTAATAGCATAAGGTGCACCTCCGTATGTAAACGCATACATTTTAAAATAATAGAAATAATCTTTATTATCTGTATATTACTATAATATCATTTATAGGCTTTCCATACAAAGGGATTTTACGCGGTTATTGGGATAATATTTATTTGCCTTCTAATACCGCTGTTGATTTCCGTGCAAGACTTCGCTTTCCGCGGGCGGTTGGTGAGCCTCCTCGTCGCTGCGCTCCTGTGGGGTCTCACCTAACGCGCTTCTCCCGCAGGAGTCTTCGTCTTGCACTCCAATCAACAGCTGGGTTCACTCAATCATATCTTTTTGATATTGAACTTCTTTTCATAAAAAGCATAAAAAAGCCAGTTCACTCAAATAATGAATGGAACTGGCTTTTATTATTCTCTACGCCAATGATGACATGACATTCTTTACGGAGTCGGCTGATTTTGCGAGTGCTGACTGCTCTTCTTCTGTCAGTTCTAGTTCGATGATTTTTTCGAGGCCGTTGCCTCCCAGGATGGTTGGAACTCCAAGGTAGATCCCCTCGAAGCCGTATTCGCCTTCCAGGTAAGCAATTGCCGGGATTACGCGGCGTTGATCTTTAAGAATCGCTTCGACCATCTGGACCAGTGAAGCAGCTGGTGCATAGTATGCCGATCCATTGCCTAACAGTCCGACAATCTCCCCTCCGCCTTTACGGGTACGTTCAACGATTGCATCGAGACGATCTTTCGGGATCAAGGTTTCTAAAGGAATTCCTCCTGCGTAGGAGTAACGGATTAATGGAACCATGTCATCTCCGTGTCCGCCAAGTACAAAACCTGTGATGTCTTTGACAGACAGATTCAATTCCTGTGCAACGAACGTACGGAAACGGGCTGTATCAAGGACGCCGGATTGACCGATGACCCGTTCTTTCGGGAATCCCGATGCTTTGAAGACCGTGTAGGTCATGGCATCAACAGGATTAGTCAGTACGATGATATAGCAGTTTGGAGAATATTTGACAATTTGCTCTGTTACAGACTTCATGACCTTTTGGTTTGTCTGAACCAAGTCGTCACGGCTCATTCCAGGCTTGCGTGCGATACCGGCTGTAATCACGACAATATCAGAATCCTTCGTGTCTTCATAGTTTGACGTGCCGGTGATGTTTGCATCAAACCCCTGAACCGGACTTGCTTCAAGCATATCCAAAGCCTTGCCTTTTGTTGGATCTTCCATTTGGGGAATATCAACCAGCACTACATCACCAAGTTCTTTTTGCGCCAGCATAAGGGCAGTCGTTGCACCTGTAAAACCTCCGCCGATCACCGAAACTTTTCTGCGTTTAATTGTCATTCATGGTTCCTCCTGTTCATCAATTGTATTTTACGTAAGACAGAAGCATCCCTATTGAAGGAATGCTTCTGATGTTTACATTATTCCATGTTTTCGATCAATGCTGTACCGAACTCTGAACATTTCACTTCAGTAGCTCCATCCATCAGACGGGCAAAGTCATATGTCACGACTTTAGAAGCGATTGTTTTTTCCATTGATTTAGTGATTAGATTAGCTGCTTCCGACCATCCAAGGTGCTCAAGCATAAGCACTCCGGAAAGGATGACTGAAGAAGGGTTAACCTTATCCATTCCTGCATATTTAGGAGCAGTACCGTGAGTTGCTTCGAAAATGGCATGTCCTGACTCATAGTTGATGTTCGCACCTGGTGCAATACCAATTCCGCCTACTTGTGCAGCCAGCGCATCAGAAATGTAGTCTCCGTTCAAGTTCATTGTAGCAACGACATCGAACTCAGCCGGACGTGTAAGAATCTGTTGTAAGAAGATATCAGCGATTGAATCTTTAACGATGATCTTACCTGCAGCTTCTGCTTCAGATTGTGCTTTGTTAGCTGCTTCAGTGCCTTCAGCGTCTTTGATCTTATCGTATTGAGCCCAAGTGAATACTTTATCGCCGAATTCTTTCTCAGCAAGCTCGTAACCCCAGTTCTTGAATGCACCTTCAGTGAATTTCATGATGTTCCCTTTGTGTACAAGCGTCACTGATTTACGTCCTTCAGTGATGGCATAGTTAATAGCCGCACGAACCAATCGTGAAGTACCTTCTTCTGATACAGGCTTAATACCAATTCCTGAAGTTTCTGGGAAGCGGATTTTGTTAACTCCCATTTCATCTTGAAGGAAACTGATCAGTTTCTTCACTTCATCGGAACCGCTCGCATATTCAATACCAGCGTAGATATCTTCTGTATTTTCACGGAAGATCACCATGTCAGTATCCTCAGGGCGCTTTACTGGAGAAGGAACACCTTCAAAGTAACGCACAGGACGCAGGCATGTGAATAGGTCAAGCTCTTGACGAAGCGCAACGTTCAATGAACGGATTCCGCCGCCTACAGGAGTCGTAAGTGGACCTTTGATGGCGATGAAATATTCACGGATTGCTTCAAGTGTTTCATTTGGAAGCCATTCACCTGTTTTATTGTAAGCTTTTTCACCTGCGTAAACTTCTTTCCACTCGATTTTACGCTCACCTTTATATGCTTTTTCAACAGATGCATCTAATACGCGCTGAGCTGCAGCCCAGATATCGGGACCTGTACCGTCACCTTCGATAAAAGGAACGATTGGATTGTTTGGAACATTCAGCTGGCCGTTTTGGTTTGTAATCTTTTCACCTTGTGTCATTATGTAACCTCCATTTTCATTCATTATCAAAGGGGATGACCATAATTCCAAAGTCATTCCCCTTCTTATTTATTACACCAATATTTTTACTATTTGTAAATATTGATATTAACCTCTTTGATCAACCGGCACGTATTTCTGTTTGCCAGGTCCAATATAATCAGCACGAGGGCGGATTAAGCGGTTATTTGAATATTGCTCCAGGATATGGGCAAGCCAGCCGGATACACGGCTTACAGCAAAGATCGGTGTGAATAGGTCATGATCGATGCCCAGGCTGTGATACACAGATGCTGAATAGAAATCAACATTTGGCGGAAGCCCTTTATTTGCTGTGAAGACTTCCTCGATCTTCGCAGACATTTCATAATATTTGCTTTCTCCTCTAAGCTCAGTCAGCTTTTTGGACATTTCTTTTAGATGCTTCGCACGAGGGTCCCCTTGACGGTAAACACGGTGACCGAAGCCCATGATTTTCTCTTTCTTTTCAAGCTTGTCCAAAATATAGGATTCAGCTTTATCAACAGATCCGACTTCAGTAAGCATCTTCATGACCTGCTCGTTTGCTCCACCATGAAGCGGTCCTTTCAGTGCTCCGATTGCAGCTGTTACTCCAGAGTAAACGTCTGAAAGTGTAGCCACACATACACGTGCAGTGAACGTGGAAGCGTTTAATTCATGGTCCGCGTGAAGGACAAGCGCCTTGTTGAAGGCTTCGATTTCGATAGGCTCAGGATCTTTACCTGTCAGCATATACAGGAAGTTAGCAGCAAAACCGAGGTCCTTACGAGGTGCAATCGGCTCCTGTCCGTTACGGATTCTCGCAAAACTTGTTACGATCGTAGGGATTTTCGCCTGCAGACGAACGGCTTTCAAGTAGTTTGCTTCCTCTTCCATCACATCTGCCTCTTCATCATATAATCCAAGTAAAGATACGGCAGAACGCAATGCAGCCATAGGATGCACTTCCTTGATATTGTACATCTTGAAGTGATCCAGGACCTCCTGAGGAAGAGCCATGTTTTCCGCCAATTGGTCTGTCAGCTCCTGAAGTTCTGATTGAGTAGGTAATTTCAAATGCCATAGTAAATAGATTACCTCTTCAAATGTAGCATTGTTTGTTAAATCATCAATGTTATAACCGACATATGTAAGAGTGTCATCAATGATTGAACTGATGGATGAAGTAGTAGCTACAACTCCTTCTAGTCCGCGAGTCGCTGTCATAATAATCTCTCCTTTGAATGTATTTCCCTTTTACCCATTTTCATATGAGCTTAAAACCCTGCACGAAAATTTGTAGCGGGCTTGTTTAATAGAAGCAAGTAAATTACCTGTTGAGGGCATTTAATCATTCTGTTTCGTATGTTGAGCGATTGCTCAATCCCTGCACAAAAAATGATTCCCTGTACGATGAATAACCAGCAGGGAAATAGAGCTTGGGATGCGCTTACATTTTCTATTATAAACAATTATCTGACATTTGTGAATGATAACGCTCGAATTTATCTAAAATTATTTTACTAGAAAAATAAACCTGACTGACTTTTGGGTGCTGAAACTGGGCGTCCACTTGTAACCCCCCCTACTAAACTACTGCTACAAATAGAACAAATTTTATTGAAATTAGAACTTTCTTTCATTTCCAGTCTCTTATAAAATAGGTAGTAATAGACAGGTCAGGGGGAACTCAGTTGAACTTGGAATATGTGTATAGGACCATTCGCTTTCTTATTGTGATTGCCATCATCCTTCTTTCTTTATTCGCATTGTATTACATATGGAAACTCGCTTATCCCTTCGTCATTGCCGTCGGAATCGCATTACTGATCAATCCTTTCGTTAATTGGCTTGAAACGAAGGGCAGACTGCCGAGGGTATGGGCAGTAGTCGTTTCGCTGTTTCTGATTGTGGGGATGTTTGCCGGGCTGATCACCCTTTTGATTGCTGAAATTGTGTCAGGAGCAAACTATCTATCAGAAGTGCTGCCTGAACACGTCCGGACTCTCGTAACCTATGCAGAGAACTTCATTGTAGGGCAAGTGATTCCTTTTTATCACCAGATTGCTGGACTCTTCAAAAATCTCGATGCGGGACAGCAGAGTACCATCCTGGAAAACATTGAAACAGCTGGCAGCAAAATCGCCCAATCGGCAGGTGATTTTCTTCAAAACTTCTTCCAGAGGCTTCCTCAGCTTATTTCGTGGATACCGAATGCTGCATCTGTACTCATCTTTGCAGCGTTAGCAACATTCTTCATCAGCAAAGACTGGTATAAATTGTCCGCAAAAGCAGAAAGAATCGTACCAGGAAAAGCAATGTCGAGCGGAAGAACCGTGTTCATGGACCTGAAAAAAGCACTGTTCGGTTTTATAAGGGCCCAATTCACCTTGATTTCAATCACGGCCATAATCGTATTGATCGGGTTAATCATTCTGCGCGTTGACTATGCCATAACCATTGCCCTTGTAAGCGGCTTGGTGGATATCCTCCCTTACTTAGGAACAGGAGCGGTATTTGTTCCATGGATCGCATATGAATTTATTACCGGTAATGCAGGACTCGGTATCGGGCTCTCCGTGTTATATTTAGTAGTCGTCGTTCAGCGCCAGATCATGGAACCAAAGGTGCTATCCTCCAGCATAGGACTTGATCCCCTAGCTACGCTGGTCGCTCTCTTCGTCGGGTTCAAGTTGATCGGATTCCTAGGCTTGATCGTGGGACCTGTCGTCCTTGTCATCCTTTCGACTCTAAGGCGTGCAGGAGTATTTGAAGATACTTGGAAATTTATAATGGGTACTAAATAAAAGTGGAAAATCGACAGCTTTGATTAACAGATTTGAATAAAAAAAGCACTGCTTCGGTCCATGGGCCGAGGCGGTGCTTTTTCAAATTATCGATAAATAATGAGGTTCCCTTTATTGAACCATCTTTTAAATAACTTATAAATAAATGGTTTAAATAGTTTTCGTGTCGGGGGAAGCAGCAGCAAAAAGCCGGTTGCATCGGTAACGAATCCCGGGGTCAACAACAGCACTCCACCGACCAAAATGCATAGACCGTCGATGATTACATCACCAGGGAACTGTGCATATTGCATGTCCTGCTGAGCCCTCCTGATGGTTTCAAGTCCTTGTCTCTTCGCCAAATATGCACCGGCAATCCCCGTCGCAATGATCATCAAAACGGTCGGCAGCACACCGATGGTTTGTCCGGCAAGTATAAGGATCCCGATTTCCAAAGCAGGAACTACAATTAAAAACGGCAGAATATATCTCACGAGGAATTCCTCCTGTAATGTATGACTTGCTTCTTTATTATAACATATCGGGGGTGGACGGGTATTATTCCGGTTTAGGGGGATTGGGGCGCGGGATTGGACTCAGGTTTGGGGCATGGT